>DATEMS010000013.1:0-64841 GCA_035275465.1 Rhizomicrobium sp.
GCGCGACTGGGAACAGACCGCGCGCATGTGGGCGCGATGCCCGCACGCCAAGGCGGTGCCGGGCGTGCGCGTCGCCTATACCGACGAGCGTGAGGAACAGCATGCGCTGGACGCCGGCGCGCTGGTTCTGGTGGTGCCCACGGTGCGTTCCTATGAGGAAGCCTTGCGGGCGCGCGACTGGGCGTATTTCCCGCCTCTGGGCCGGCGCAGCGCCGGCGGCGGCCAGGCCTTCAGCTCCGATTTCTGGGGCACTGTGCCGGGCGGCTATCGCAAGACCATCAACGACAATCTGGTGCTGATCCTGATGATCGAGACGCTGGCGGGCCTCAAGGATGCCGACCGCATCGCCAAGATTCCGGGCGTGACCGCTCTCTTTGCGGCCAGCGGCGATCTGAGCAATCACTCCGGCTACAAGCAGGGCGATCCCGACTATGAGCGCGAGATCAACATTGTGCATGACGCCGCCATCAAGGCGGGCGTGCGGCTGTGCGGTCCGTTTTCTTGGCGCGACCGTCCGGACTTCACCTGCTTCCAGGGGATGAGCGAAACCTCCGCCATCTCCGCCGGCGTGAAGCAGGAATTGGGCAGCATGGCCAACACCCAGGGCAAGCCCGAAGTGGGTCCCTTCGCCCCCAAGTAATGCCTTGATAAAGAAAGGGCGCTGCGAGCGATCGCGGCGCCCTTTTTCTTTGCGTGCCCGCTAATTCTGGACCGAGAAGCGATACTCGCTCACTTCATAGAAGATCTTCCCCGGCCGCAGCACCGTGCTGGGGAAAGACGGAATATTGGGCGAATTGGCGAAGTGTTGGGTTTCCAGACAGAAGGAGCCGCGCGCCGTATAGGTTTGGCCGTTCTTGCCCGGCACCGGACGTCCGCCATTGCGCACATAAAGCTGCACGCCGGGTTGGGTGGTCCAGACCGACATCACCCGGCCTTGTTCCGGCTCCACCACGCGCGCGGCGGGGCGCAGTTTTCCCATCGTTCCGCGCAGGATGTAGTTGATGTCAAAACCCGACGCGGTCGGGGTCGCGGGATCGGGCCCGTCGATATTCTTGCCGATGGTCTTGGGCTTGGTGAAATCCAAGCCGGTGCCGGCCACTTTCATCACCTCGCCGGTCGCCACATGATTGGAGTCCTGCATCGTCACGGCGTCGGAGAAAATCTGCAGCCGGTGATTTAAGATATCGCCATTGCCCACGCCCTTGAGATTGAAATAGGCGTGGTTGGTGATGTTGAGCACCGTCGGCTTGTCGGTGGTGGCGCGATACTCGATCCTGAGGGTGTTGTTGGCCATCAAGGTATAGGTGACCGTGAAATCCAGCCGGCCGGGAAAGCCCTGATCGCCGTCGGGGCTGACCATGTGCAGGATCAGCGCGGGATTGGCGGCGTCCAGGGCGGTGGCGCTGTAGATGCGGGTGTTGAAGCCCAGCGGTCCGCCATGAAGATTGTTGGGCCCGCTATTGGCGGCCAATGGATAGGTCTTGCCGTCCAGGGTGAAACGGGCATTGCCGATGCGGTTGGTATAGCGGCCCACCACCGCCCCGTTCATGGCGCCATATTGCTTATAATCTTGGGCGCTGTCGAAGCCTTGCACCACATCGGCTGTCTTGCCGTCCCGCCCGGGCACATCCAGGCCAACCAAGGTCGCGCCATAGGTGGAAATGCGCGCCACCATGCCACGCGCGTTGGTCAGGGTATAAAGCTCCACCTTCTGGCGGTCGGGGCTTTCGCCCCAAGGCGCGCGTTCGATTTTGGCCTCAGCCGCCGTGGACGGATACAAAGCGGACAGGCACAGACAGGCAAAGGCGAGCGCGATCTTCTTCATCGCCGGTTCTCCCAATTCTTTCTTATTGGCGCGATTCCGTATTCACGGGCAAAGGCCCATCCCCTTGCAGCGGGCAGGGACCGATATAATTGGGATTGTTGCGGGTGCCGGCGCACACCGGGATGCGCTCCCGCTCTTTCATCGAAGTCGAGGTCGCGATTGCGCGCATTGTCCGCCCCTGATTTTTTGTCAGCGCGGAGCCTAGCTGCGGCGGGGCGGGTTTGGAAAGGGTGCTTATCTGGGCCTATATCCTCGCAGGTTGCTGGACGCCTTACCTGTCGGCGGACTGACGAAACTTGTTACACTTAAGCAAAAGGCAAAAGCCTTCCTGCGATGGCAAAAAGGGGGGGGCTAAGATGACGGACCCTTTTTTTGAGCAATCGCGTCATTAAGACGCTTGCGCTGAATCTCCTTTAGAGATTGAGGCAGCGTCAGCGACGCCAAAAAGCCAAGAACAACGAAAAGAAATACGATTTTCTGCATCCATGCATAAGCGTCGCAGTATGCCGGTGTCAGCAAGAATGCAAATAGCAAACCCAGAATTACAATATACAACACGAAAATGTCAGTCTTGCGGTGAAGTTTACGCTGCGTCTCGGCAGCTGCCAGCGTATTGTAGCGCCAAGAATGATCTATGAGCATACTAGGGTCACCCAAGATCGAGATGATAGCGATTAGGGCTGCCGCCAAAATCGAGAATATCGTAGCAATTATACCTAAAACATCGGGTTCGTTGTTCAAACGATCTGCAAACTTCCAGGTTAGCGCCGCTGAGATAATGACGGCGGCGCCAATCGAAGCGATGCGCCCAAAGGCAAATGACCTACCGCGATTGTCCTTACTCATCTTGGCCATCCAGAAACTCGCTTAGCTCCTGCCACGCAAGTAAATAGCTCAGCATATGAGGAGGGGCCGGGTCGTTGTAATGACCTCTCACCAGTAATGTTTCGTGGGAATAGTGATTGCCCTTGCGGGTCTCAATTTTAAACTGTGCCCCGTCCGCTACAGCATCGCGCGTAAGCTCTGTTAGGCTCTGGATATTTTCGAGGGGAGCATTCTTACGAAATTTTAGCACCAAACGCGCGCTCGCTTGTGACAGCGCCTGAATACGATCCGGGTCGTGATCTGCCATAAAGCGGGCGGATACAGCATCAACAACTGATCGAGATATTCCACCGGCAATAGATATTGGCTGACCAGCAACCTGTTGCACCGCATCTACATGGGGAAGTGAAAGTCCCAAATCAAGGTAGCTGACGCCCTCCTCCAACAATTTCTCTAACTGTTCCTCGTCAGCCCTGGCAGTTAGATTGAAGCGGTTGGCGAGTTCGTCTCCATGTTGGAGACGCAATAGTCCACGCAGACATCGCTCAACAAATGTCGAATGCACCAAGCCTAATGTCGCATAAGCTACTTGGTCGCCTCTGAGGGCGAGAGCAAATTCGCGCTCGGTGAACTCGGTTTGAGGCGGCGCAACGGCTTCGCTCAAGTCACCGTTGGGAGCTGCATCGGCGTTAGGGGTAGTTCCTCTACGCGCTCCCGGTATCTGGGTGCTAAAATGCAGCAAGAGATCGCCTGCTTGTTCGTCGCGGTGACGTACTTCAGCGCGTTCAATGCCAAGCACAAATCGAGTATCCAGAGGCTGGGGCCGAGCGGCTAGTGCCGCGCTCAAAAGGGCGCTCGTGTCTTCGGGCTGGCCGAACCACTCAATCTTTCGGAAGTGAATTGTTCTTCGCATTTGCCTGCTCAGCACCGCGAGGCAAAACGCAACCACGCCTCCGCTGGAACTTTTAGAGGCAATTCATAGCTTCTGACTAGTCGCGCTCATTTCTGACAGAATGTCGGGGACCAGTTTTGGCAGCAGATTTCACCAGCTTCTCAAACTTGGGCCAAGCGTCGGGGGCCAGATCCACGCCTTCTATTCGCATGGGCTTTGGCCGTGGTTTTTTCTTCTTGGTTTTGGATGCCATCGATTCGCCGGGTAACGTTTTTTCGACGCAAGAACTAGGTCAAGATCGCGGTCCGATATCCCCATAATTATTTCATGGTCTTGGCACCAAGACCCCTAGATTGCCAGCGCAATATATGAGAAGTGCGGAATGTCGCAGTTCCGAGTGAACTTCCCCCTCACAAGGGCGCACCTACTCGGTTCAGCGGCTGGCGCACCGACCACTACTTCGGTCGGGTGCCGGTACTTGGTGGCAGAAAGTTGAGCGGAAGGGACAAAGTCCCGATCAACACCGTCACCTAAGGCGGAGGCTCGTGAGTTCGAATCCTCCGGTCGCCTTGTCAGTCAAAGCGACCACCACTTTAGTACCGTCTACTGACCCCCGTCTCCTGCCAGAGATTGGGGGTCTTTTTTTGACCGCCGAAGCGGTCTGTGAAACACAATGTTTCACACGGAACATTCCAGTTTTTCCCGGTTTTCCGGGATTTATTTCACGCTGTTCACGTGAAACACATACACGGTTTGTGTACTGCGCCGGGCCAGGGCGTCAATAGGTTTTCCTATATTCGTCCACCATGATGTGCGGAATGTGCACATTGCTGCCAGGCCATTGATTCGTCCTCGCGTTGCTTACTCAAATACATAATCGCCACTGGAACAGGTATGTGAACATCATAGGAACAACATCTAGTATTAATAGGTAATATCAATGCGTTAGGCAGTATCTTGCCAAAGAGAACAAACCATGTACCTTTGTGCCTTCACATCGGTGCTGGATTCGCTTGGGGATCGGCGGGCGCTGTGGAATAACCGGGAGATATCTCATGTCACAGGCGGCTTTGCGGGTAGTGGGCAAGGAACAGAATAACGATCGCAAGCGCGCCCTGGAGGCCGCGCTGAGCCAGATCGACCGGGCCTTCGGCAAGGGCTCGGTGATGAAGCTGGGCAGCCGTGACCTGGGCCTGGCGACCGACGCCGTCTCCACCGGCAGCCTGGGTCTGGACATCGCGCTCGGCATCGGCGGGCTGCCGCGCGGCCGGGTGATCGAAGTCTATGGTCCCGAATCCTCGGGCAAGACCACCCTGGCTTTGCATGTGGTGGCCGAAATCCAGAAAAAGGGCGGCACCGCCGCCTATGTCGATGCCGAACACGCGCTCGACCCCGTCTATGCCAAAAAGCTGGGCGTGGACATTGACGAGATGCTGATCTCCCAGCCCGACACCGGCGAACAGGCGCTGGAAATCACCGACACGCTGGTGCGCTCGGGCGGTGTGGACATTGTGGTGATCGACTCGGTCGCGGCGCTGACGCCCAAGGCCGAACTGGAAGGCGAGATGGGCGATTCCTTGCCCGGCCTGCAGGCGCGGCTGATGAGCCAGGCGTTGCGCAAGCTCACCGCCTCTATCTCCAAGTCCAACACCATCGTGCTGTTCATCAATCAGATACGCATGAAAATCGGCATCATGTTCGGCAATCCGGAAACCACCACCGGCGGCAATGCCCTGAAATTCTATTCGTCCGTGCGTCTCGATATCCGCCGCATCGGCGCCATCAAGGACCGCGATGAAGTGGTGGGCAACCAGACCCGCGTCAAAGTGGTCAAGAACAAAGTCGCCCCGCCCTTCAAGCAGGTGGAGTTCGACATCATGTATGGCGTCGGCATTTCCAAGGTGGGTGAGCTGGTAGATCTGGGCGTCAAGGCCGGGATCGTGGAGAAATCAGGCTCCTGGTACTCCTATGACGGATCGCGCATCGGCCAGGGCCGCGAAGCCGCCAAGACCTTCCTCACCGAAAACACCGACATCGCCGACAAGATCGAACAGGCCATCCGCGCCAATGCCGGCCAGATCGGCCAGAACCTGGTGCTGGACGCATCCGAAAAGGCGGAGGCGGAAGAAGAATAGGCCGTAGGGCCTGCGACAAAGTTGGGCTCTGTGGTTTCGCAGCCTCGGGCTCAACTCCTCGGCAAAGGGCGCCCGTGTGAATGCGGGCGCCCTTTGTTTTCGCGGGTCTGTTTCCTCATGCTTCGACAAGCTCAGCATGAGGATTTCGCTCAATTCCTCACCCTGAGCTTGTCGAAGGGTGAGGCGGTTGGCATGGCGGCTCCGCAAAAACCCAGGCGTGACAAGGTTTTTTAGAGCCGTTACAACCGGACCCATGAAAAGCCTTTCCGACGTCCGCTCCGGTTTCCTGGAATTCTTCGCCGAACGCGGCCATACCGTGGTCCCGTCCTCGCCGCTGGTGCCGCGCAACGACCCCACCCTGCTGTTCACCAATGCGGGCATGGTCCAGTTCAAGAACCTGTTCACGGGAGCCGAAAAGCGGCCCTACAGCCGCGCCACCACGGTGCAAAAATGCGTCCGGGCCGGGGGCAAGCATAACGACTTGGACAATGTCGGCTATACCGCCCGCCACCACACTTTCTTCGAGATGCTGGGGAATTTCTCCTTCGGCGATTACTTCAAGGAAGAGGCGATCACCTTTGCCTGGGATTTCGTCACCAAGGTGATCGGCCTGCCCAAAGACCGTTTGTTAGTCACTATCTATCCCACCGACGATCAGGCGCGTCAGCTGTGGAGAAAGATCGCCGGTTTTTCCGACGACAAGATCATCGGTCATGAATCCAATCTTTGGGCGATGGGGCCGACGGGCCCTTGCGGCTATTGCTCGGAGATTTTCTACGACCAGGGCCCGTCCGTCGCGGGCGGCCCGCCGGGTTCGCCGGAGGAAGACGGCGACCGTTTCCTGGAATTCTGGAACCTGGTTTTCATGCAGTTCGAGCAGGTGGACGAGAAGACCCGTCTGGACCTGCCTAAGCCGTCCATCGACACCGGCATGGGATTGGAGCGTATCGCCGCCATCCTGCAAGGCGTCACCAACAATTACGATGTGGACCTGTTCCGTCATCTGATCGCGGCGTCGGAATCGGCCAGCGGCGTGGACAGCAAGGGCGAGGCCACCTTCAGCCATCGCATTATTTCCGATCATCTGCGCGCCACGTCTTTCCTGATCGCCGATGGCGTGCTGCCGTCCAATGAAGGGCGCGGCTATGTGCTGCGCCGGATCATGCGCCGCGGCATGCGGCATGCGCATCTGCTGGGCACCAAGGATCCTCTAATGCACAGGCTGGTGCCGGCGCTGGTCGCGGAAATGGGCGCGGCCTATCCCGAACTCCAGCGCAGCAATGACCTGATCGCCGAAACTTTAAAGTTGGAGGAAATACGCTTCCGCGAAACGCTCGCGCGGGGTCTGAAACTGTTGGACGAAGCCAGCGCGGGTTTGAAGAAGGGCGATAAACTCAAAGGCGAAGTCGCTTTCAAGCTCTACGACACCTACGGTTTTCCGCTGGACCTGACCGAAGAATCCCTGCGCGCCCGCGGCGTGACGGTGGACACCGACGGTTTCTCGGCCGCCATGCAAAAGCAAAAGGCCGAAGCACGTGCTTCCTGGTCGGGCTCCGGCGAAGCCGCCAGCGAAGCGCAATGGTTCGCGGTTTTGGACGAAGTCGGCCGCACGGAATTTTTGGGTTACGACACCGAGGAAGCCGAAGGCGTGATCCTGGCCATTTTCAAGGATGGCGGCCGGGTGATGGCCGCCCATGCGGGCGAGGCGGTGGAAATCCTCACCAATCAGACGCCTTTCTATGGCGAATCCGGTGGCCAGGCGGGCGATAGCGGGCACATCGCATCGGCCAAGGCCAAGGGTCAGATCACCGATACCCAAAAGAAATTGGGCGCCCTGCATGTCCATTCCGTGCGCATCACCGAAGGCACCTTTGCGCCCGGCGACGCGGTGGATTTGAAAGTGGACCAGGAGCGCCGCCGCGCCACCCGCGCCAATCACAGCGCCACGCATCTTTTGCATGCCGCGCTTAAGCGTGTGCTGGGTGGCCATGTCAGCCAGAAAGGCTCGCTGGTGAATGCCGAACGCCTGCGGTTCGACTTCTCCCATCCCAAGCCGGTCTCGGCGGAGGAACTGGAAAAGATCGAGGCGCAGGTCAACGCGGTGGTCCGCCAGAATTCCGACACCTCCACTAGGCTGCTGCCGACCGATCAGGCCATTGCCGCCGGCGCCGAAGCTTTGTTCGGTGAAAAATACGGCGATGAGGTACGCGTTCTCTCCATGGGCGCCGATCTGGAAGCCGATCGGGCCTATTCGGTCGAACTGTGCGGCGGCACCCATGTTCATCGCTTGGGCGATATCGGGCTTTTCACCATTCTGGCGGAAAGCGCGGTGGCGGCCGGGGTGCGCCGTATCGAAGCGCTGACATCTGAACATGCCCGCCGTTATCTGTCGGGTCAGGCGGAAATCGCCCGCGAGGCGGCCTATGCGATCAAGACCCCGATCGGTGAATTGTCGGCGCGGGTGGCCCAGCTTTCCGAGGAACGCCGCAAGCTGGAACGCGAGCTTGCCGAAGCCAAAAAACAGTTGGCGCTGGCCGGTCCTGCCAAAAGCGGCGAGGACAGCGAGACGATTGCCGGTCTCAAAGCTGTGCTCCGGCTGGTGGAAGGCGTCTCGCCCAAAGACCTGAAGAGCCTGGCCGATGGCGCCAAATCACAGGTCGGTTCGGGCGTGGTGGCCTTTGTGACGGCGGCTGACGGTAAAGTCTCTATCGTCGCGGGCGTCACCGATGATCTGACCGCGCGCATCAGCGCGGTCGATTTGGTGCGGGTGGCGGCGGAAGCGCTGGGCGGCAAGGGCGGCGGCGGGCGGCCCGACATGGCCCAGGCCGGCGGGCCGGACAATGGCAATCCGGGCGCGGCGCTGGATGCGATCCGCGAAAAACTGAAAGCGCTCACGCCCGCCTGACGGCTAGAGCCTTTTTGAATTGAAATGAATCTTTACACTCACCATGGGCGGGCCCCCCGGCCCGCGCGAAGCGCGGCCGGAGGACAAGCTTCACGACCCGCCCATCCAGGGCAACAAATACCGTGTTTGCGGCTCTGGATGGCGCGCATACGCTGTCGCTATGCGCCGGAGGCCGGCCATGGTGAAGGTGAGAGAAGCATCCGCATCGTCTCAATCCGAAGCGGCTCTAGGTCAGATCCATGAACGGATTGAACGCGATCTCCCACAGATAGCCGTCGGGATCGGCGAAGTAGCCGGAATAGCCGCCCCAGAAAGTTTTCTGCGGCGGTTTCACCGCACCGGCGCCCGCGGCAATCGCCTCGGCATAGGCCGCATCGACTTTTTCGGGCGATGGTTCGTTGTGGGCCAGGGTGATGCCGCCAAAGCCTTGGCCATCGGGCACCGTGGCATCCTCCGCCAACTTGTCGCGCGGATAAAGCGCCAGCCAAGTACCCTCCAGCGAGAAAAACACGATGTCGGCCTCAGGATTATAGTGGTGGGTCGGCCAACCCAGCCCGTCGCGATAAAAAGCTAGCGACCGCGCCAGATCGCGCACGCCCAAGGTGATAAGACCGACCTTGGGTTTCAAGCGATAATATCCGGCAACAGCCCGTTGTTGATCTCGGTGATTTCGTCTTTCAACTGAAGCTTGCGTTTCTTCAGCCGCGACAAGGCCAACAGATCGGGATTGCCCGCTTGAATCATGGCCTCGATGGCCGCATCCAGATCGCGATGTTCCTGCGTCAGCTGCGCCAGCTTGGCGCGGGCGGCGACTTCATCCGGACCCACGACGCGAGTCATGACGCGCTCTTCTTCTTGCGCCGGCTTTTCGCCATGTCTTCGCCCCAGCGCTTCACATCCGGCCAATCATAGCCGAA
Source organism: Rhizomicrobium sp. (assembly GCA_035275465.1). Taxonomy (GTDB): domain Bacteria; phylum Pseudomonadota; class Alphaproteobacteria; order Micropepsales; family Micropepsaceae; genus Rhizomicrobium. Next base: position 9,500 of record DATEMS010000013.1, read on the forward strand.
AAGGTCCAAGGCGCGGCCCACCATTTGATCCACCAGATCCGACAGGGTGCGGGGTTCGGCATAAAAGGCGGGCACCGGCGGCAGGATGATGGCGCCCATTTCCGCCAGCGCCGTCATGGTGCGAAGATGGCCCAGATGCAGCGGCGTCTCGCGCACCATCAGGACCAAGGGGCGGCGTTCCTTCAGCATCACATCGGCGGCGCGGGTCAGGCAATTGGTGGTCACGCCGGTCGCGATCTCGCTCATGGTTCTGACCGAACAGGGCGCCACGATCATGCCTTTGGTTTTGAAACTGCCGCTGGCGATGGGTGCGGCGATATCCGTCACCGCATAGTTGTAATCGGCCTTGGCGGCGACTTGCCGGGGAGAAAGTTTGGTTTCGTAGCCGATGGTCATTTCCGCAGGCTTGGTCATAACCAAGTGCGATTCTATCCCCAACTCCCGCGCCGCTTCCAGCAGTCGGATGCCGTAAGCTATGCCGGATGCGCCCGACAGGCCAATAACCAGCCGTTCCGCTTCATTTTTCGGCAGTTTCCCCGTTTTCATGGGTCCCCGTTAGCATTTCTTAACGCAAGGAAAAAGAGTTTCGGTTCCCGCGCCTTTTGGGGATGACAGGAACCGGGATTGGTGCTTCACTTTTGCTGCCAGGCGCGACGCCGAAAGGCGTGTGCCAGCCGACCGAAATCGAACGATGAGGTGCATGCATGGCGCTAGAAGGACATATCATTCATCTGTCCAATCAGCACAGAAAAATCCAAGATATCATTGAGAGCGAGATGGCCAATCCCGATTGGGATGAGATGCGCGTCGCCGCCCTGAAAAAGCAAAAATTGCGAATAAAAGACGAGCTTGAACGGCTAAGAAGCACGGTCAACTGACGCGCGCACGCCGCCGGCCAACGCAATAGCGTTATCCCTTCCAGTTCGTACGCCGCTGCCGCCAAAGGCAAAAGCGGCGGGTTACAGGCTTTTTGCCCGTTCCCGCAGCACGAATTTCTGAATCTTGCCGGTGGAGGTTTTGGGCAGTTCGGTAAAAACCACGGTGCGCGGCATTTTGAATTTGGCCAGCCGGGTTTTGGCGAAGTCCAGAATATCGGTTTGCAACGCGGCCTTGCCGGGCTTGAGTTCGACAAAGGCGCAAGGATGCTCGCCCCATTTGGCATCGGGCCGGGCCACCACCGCCACGAACAACACGGCGGGATGTTTGGCGATGGCGTCTTCCACTTCGATGGAGGAAATATTTTCGCCGCCGGAAATAATAATGTCCTTGGACCGGTCCTTCAGTTGGATATAGCCGTCCGGATACATCACCCCCAAATCGCCGGAATGAAACCAGCCGTCTTTCAAGGCTGCACGCGTGGCTTTGGGGTTCTTCAGATAGCCGCGCATCACGATATTGCCGCGGAACATCACCTCGCCGATGGTTTTGCCGTCGGCAGGCACCGGCTTCATGGTTTTGGGATTGAGAACAGCCAGGCTTTCCAGCGGCGCATAGCGTACGCCCTGACGCGCTTTCTTGGCGGCGCGGCCGGCGCTATCCAGCACGTCCCATTCCTGGTGCCATTCATTGACCACGGCGGGACCATAGACCTCGGTCAACCCATAGACATGCACCACCTCAAATCCGGCATCCGCCATGGCGGCCAAGGTCGATTCGGGCGGCGGCGCGGCGGCGGCCATAAAACGCACTTTCTGCGGAAAGCTTTTGCGCTCGGCCTCCGAGGCATTGATCAGCGTGCTCATCACAATGGGCGCGCCGCACAGATGGGTGACGCGGTGCGCGGCCAGCGCCTCGAAAATCGCGCCGGCGCGCACCCAACGCAGACAGACATGGGTGCCCGCCACCGCCGACAAGGACCAAGGCATGCACCAGCCGTTGCAGTGAAACATCGGCAGGGTCCACAGCAGTACCGGATGCTCGACCATGGTGCCGGCCAGGGCATTGCCGTAACACATCAAGGCGGCGCCGCGATGGTGATAGACCACGCCCTTGGGATCGCCGGTGGTGCCGGAGGTATAGTTGAGCGCAATGGCGTCCCATTCATTGTCCGGCATCGCCCATGAAAATTCCGGATCGCCCGTCTTTAGGAACTTCTCATAGTCGATTCTTCCCAGACGCGCGCCGGTTTGAGGAAATTGCGGATCGTCATAGTCGATCACCAGCGGCTTTTTTTTGAGCAGCTTAAGCGCGGCCTGAATAGTTGCGGAAAATTCACGATCGGTGATCAGAATTTTTGCTGCGCCATGCTCCAGCATGAAAGCGATCGCCGCGGCATCCAATCTTGTGTTCAACGCATTCAGCACCGCGCCCAGCATCGGCACGCCATAATGGGCTTCCAGCATCGGCGGGGTGTTGGCCAGCATCACCGCCACCGTGTCGCCCTTTTTGATGCCCAATTTCGCCAAGGCCGACGCCAGCCGGCGACTGCGTGCATAGAAATCGGCATAGCAAATGCGCTGACGGCCATGGATGATGGCGGTGCGCGCGGGAAAGACTTGCGCGGCCCGCTCCAAAAAAGACAGCGGGGTCAGCGGCTGGTAATTGGCGCAGGCACGCTCCAGCCCGCTTTCATACGGTTTGGCGGGCGCCGCCCGTTTTGTGACGCTTTTGCGGGTCTTGTTTCTGATGGCCATCGCGCGGGCACGCTAAAGAAAGCCGCATTTGGCGGCAAGGTTGACGAACGGCGCGGCGATGCTAGGAAGGCCTGCCCCAGGAGCATGACATGACCTTTACCGATCCGCCGGCCGCAAAAGCCGGCATAGTGCGCGCGCTGTACGACTGGATGATGCGCAATGCCAAGGGCAAGCATGCCTGGCGGGCGCTGGGGGCCTTTACCTTCGCGGAAGCCTCCTTCTTTCCGATCCCTACCGACATCATGCTGATTCCGATGGTCATGGCGGATCGCGGCAGAGCCTGGGCGCTGGCGGCGTGGTGCACGCTATGGTCGGTTTTGGGCGGCATCGTGGGCTATGCCATCGGCGCCTTCCTGTTCGACACGCTGGGCCAATGGTTGGTGCGCGTCTATGGGATGGGAGAGGGTCTGGAGAATTTTCACGATTGGTACGCGCTTTACGGCGCCTGGGCGATCCTGATCAAAGGTTTTTTGCCTATACCGTATAAGATCGTCACCATCGCCTCCGGTTTTGCCCATTACAGCTTCGCCATGTTCGTGCTGCTGTCTGTCATCACCCGTGGCGGCCGTTATTTCCTGGTCGCCGGTTTGCTGTATTGGAAAGGAGATCAGGCGCGCCGCTTTATCGAAAAGCGTCTGGAAGCGTCGCTCGCCATTTTCCTGGCAGCGGTGGTGCTGGGGTTCGTCGCCGTCAAATACCTGTTCTGACAGCGCGTCCTTTTGCGCTGTAGGGCTTAGTCCTGTTCGAGTTCGCTCGACAGATTATACTCGTCCGGGGCCGGCTCGCCTTGCGAAGGCGCATCTTGGCGCGGCGGCAACTCCACCACGGTCTGGCCGGTGGTTTCGGAGACCGGCTTTAGGGCGGCGCCTTTCTTGGCGTTGCGTTTCATGGCGCGCTGATGCTTGGCGGCGACACGGGACACCGCCAGGTCCAGTTCCAACTGAGAGCACAGGCCCAGCGTCACCGGATCCACGGCCTTGATGTTGGCCGCGTTCCAATGCGACCGCTCGCGAATCTTGGCGATGGTGGCCTTGGTGGTGCCGATCAGCTTGATGATGTCGCTGTCGGAAAACTCCGCATGGTTGCGGATCAGCCAATAGACCGCATCGGGCTTATCCTGGCGTTTGCTCACCGGCGTGTAGCGCGGCGCGCGCTTCAGGCGCACACTCGGCATCTTGTGCTTGGCGGGCGCCATTTTCAGGTGTTTGCGGGGATCCTTTTCGGCGTCGGCGATCTGCTCGCGGGTCAACTGACCTGTGGCCACGGGATCCTGGCCTTTAATGCCCTTGGCGACGTCTTCGTCGGCGATGCCCTTTACTTCCAAAGGATGCAGGCCGCAGAAATCCGCGATCTGCTCGAAAGACAGCGCGGTGTTATCCACCAGCCAGACGGCGGTGGCTTTGGGCATCAGGGGTTTTTGTTCGACGGCCATGGTGGTTTTCTCCCGTTGAGCGGGGGCCCTATCCGGGCCCGCCGCCCCTCGTCAGGCTAGTCCTTTCGAGGAATGCGGTCTTTTAACGGGGTCCCTTTCGGGGTGCAAAGACTTTCATGAGAAGTCGAGCAGGATTTTGCCGATATGGCCGGTTTTCGCCATATATTCATGGGCTTGATGGGCCTGTTGCCAGGGAAAGACCCGGTCGGTCACAGGCTGGATACCGGTTCCCAGCCGGGGCCAGACCTCGCGCAGCAAGGCATCGCGGATGGCGCGTTTCTCGTCCGCGGTCCGGCCTCGCAGGGTGGTCGCGGCCAAGCTCAAGCGCTTGATCAAGACCTGCGTGAAATTCACGTCGGCGCGAAAACCCTTCTGATAGGCGATATTGACGATGCGCCCCCACGGCGCGGCAGCCTCGATGTTGCGCTGGATATAGTCGCCGCCCACCATGTCCAAGATCACATCCACGCCTTTGCCGCCGGTTTCTTTTTTCACCACCGCCACGAAATCTTCGCTGCGATAGTTGATGGCACGCGCGGCGCCCAGCTTGCGGGCGGCTTGGCATTTTTCCTCACTGCCCACCGTGGCGAAAACAGCATGCCCGCGCGCGGCAAACATCTGGACGGCCAAGCTGCCGATGCCGCTGGTTCCGCCGTGAATCAAAAGGCTTTCGCCGGGCGCCAAGCGGCCGGTATCCATGATGTTGGTCCAGGCGGTGAAGGCGGCCTCCGGCAGGCCCGCCGCGGCAATCAGATCGACCGTCTGCGGCACCGCCAAGACGCATCCTGCGTCCGCCACGGCATACCCCGCATAGCCGCCGCCAGGCAGCAGGGCGCAGACCTTGTCGCCAAGGTTCCAGCCGCAAACCCCGTCGCCCAGCGCGGCAATCGCGCCGGACACTTCCATTCCGAGAAGGGGCGAGGCGCCCGGGGGCGGCGGATATTTGCCCCGGGCCTGCAAAAGATCGGCATTGTTGAGGCCCGCCGCCGCAACCTGGATCAGCACTTGACCGGCGGCGGCCTTGGGTTGGGTTTCATGCGCCGCAACCAGCCGATAGTCTTGGCCCGGCGACTCAATCTGAATGGCGTTCATGGCTTGCACCGTGCGGTCGGCGGGCACAGAGTAAACCGAAAAAGGGAGGCAAAGGCGATGGAGTTGGATGAACCGCGCAAAAAGCTGCCCGATATCGTGTTGGGGGAGGATATTTCCACCCTATCCGCCCATGAGCTGGAAAAACGAATCGCGCGACTTCAGGACGAAATCGCACGCTGCCAACAGGCTATCGCCGCGCGTCATGCCACCCGGTCAGCGGCCGAAAATTTCTTCAAGAAATGACATCAATATTAACAGGCGCCGTGGGTTAGCCATAGGCGTGGATAGGTTGGGCGTTTACCAACCATTGGTCTTTGCGCTTGCGGCACGGCAGGATAGCGTCCTGTCCGTTTGATTGGGTTTGATGGGAAATTCATGTCGACCAACGACGCCGATATCGCCTCTTTCACCGACACGGCCATGTTCGACCGCACCTTTGACGAGGGCATGGCGCTGGTGGAGGAAACCGCCCGCTATTTGGACGGCAAGGGCCGGGAAGATGCGCGGGGGCTGCCGCGTCAGGCAGCCATGCTCTATGCCGGGGAAAGCATGCGCGTCACCACCCGCCTGATGCAGGCGGCGAGCTGGCTTTTGGTGCAGCGCGCGGTACGCGACGGCGACATGGAGCGGTCCGACGCTCTGAACGACCGCTACCGTTTGGGCAGCCGCGAAATTTGCCTGGGCCAAAGTCCCGAAGATATCTCGCCCTTACCGACGGAGCTGAGGGATTTGCTGGGACGCAGCGACAATCTCTATCGCCGTATTGCCCGGCTGGAAGATATTCTGTTCGGTGAAGGCCAAGCACCGCTGGGTGCGCGGGCGCATATGGACACTTTGGCCCAGGCTTTTGGGTCTAAGTAGAACAGACACAAACGCCGCCGGAGTTCGGCGGCGTTTTCGTATCCATTTGAAAGATATTTAGCCCTTCACGAACCCAGCGAATTTTTTGTTAAAGCGGGCCCAGGAGCATCGGGCAGGCGAGCGAAGCGAAGCCGTCGCCCGTGCGACCAAAAAATAAAGCGAACCCGCGTCCCCTCAGGATTTAACGAAGCCCGCGAATTTTTTGTTAAAGCGGGTGAGCCGTCCGCCGCGGTCCATCAACTGCTGTTGACCGCCGGTCCAGGCCGGGTGGGTGGTGGGATCGATGTCCAACGTGATCTTTTGGCCCGCGGTGCCATAGGTGGTGCGCGTCTTGTAGGTGGTGCCGTCGTTCAGCTGAACGTCGACAAAGTGATAGTCGGGGTGGATGCCCTTTTTCATGACGCGAACCTTTATCTTGGCCTGCCGCCCAGTTCTGACGGGTGGCGGAGGCGGCTTATACGGGAAGCCCCCGGCCCCCTGCAAGGCGGGAGGGGACAAAGTTCCTTTGGCGCCGCCCCGCCGCCCCTATATACAGCCCGGGGTTAACAAGGTCGGCCCATTTGGCCCGCAATGACAGCAGTTTTACGCAGGAAACCGCCCGGGTGGCGGCGGGACGGCCCAAAGGCCGGTCCCTGGCCCCCTTGCGGGGCTTGCTGCCATTCCTGAAACCCTATCGGGGGCGTATCGCGGTTGCAGCCTTGGCGCTGATCGCCTCCTCCGCCGCCACCCTGGCTTTGCCCCAATTTGCGCGGGGGCTGATCGACGCCCGCGGGCTTTCCGCCGCCCAGGCCCATGCGCTGTCCGACTTCTATTTCGCCTTTGTGGTGGCGGCGGCTGTGCTGGGCCTCGCTTCGGCGATCCGTTTCTATGCCGTCACCTGGCTGGGCGAGCGGGTGGTGGCCGACATTCGCAAAGCGGTGTTCGACAATATCTTGGGGTTGTCGCCGCAATTCTTTGAAGTCACCCGCACGGGCGAGGTGCTGTCGCGCCTGACCGCCGACACCACTTTGGTGCAGACGGTGGTCGGCTCCTCCGCCTCGCTGGCGGCGCGCAACCTGGTCACGCTCACGGGCGGATTGGCGCTGATGTTCGTCACCAGCTTTAAACTGGCGCTGTTGGTGGTGGGCGCGGTGCTGCTGGTGATGGTGCCGATGCTGTTGTTCGGCCGCTGGGTCCGAACCCTGTCGCGCGCCAGCCAGGATTCTGTCGCCGACACCGCCGCGCGCGGCACCGAAACCTTGAACGCGGTTCCGACGGTGCAAGCCTTCACCCAGGAAAATTTCGAACGCAGCGCTTTTGCCGTGTCGGTGGAGCGCGCTTTCGATTTCGCGCGCCGCCGCACCATGGCGCGCGCCATCCTGACGGCGGTGGCGATCTTCACTGCTTTTGCCAGCCTTGCCACCGTGGGGCTGGTGGGTCTGCATGACATGATCGGCGGGCGGCTGACCGGCGGGGATCTGGTCGCTTTTATCATATACGGCTTTCTCACCGGCGGTGGCGTGGGGGCGTTGAGCGAGACCTGGGGCGATTTGCAGCGCGCGGCGGGCGCATCCGAACGGCTGATGGAATTGCTGCATGAAGTGCCGGCGATCCGCGCGCCCGCCGCCCCGCTTGTCTTGCCGGAAAAATCCGGCGGCGCGGTCAAGTTCGAGAATGTCACCTTCCGCTATCCCAGCAGGCCCGATTTCAAGGCGCTCAACGGTTTTTCGCTGGATGTCGCGCCCGGCGAGGCGGTGGCGCTAGTGGGCCCCAGCGGTGCGGGAAAATCCACCGTCTTCCAACTGATGTTGCGTTTCTTCGACGCCCAAAGCGGCGGCATCTACTTTGATGGCCTGGACATCACCCAGTTGGATCCCGTCGCCCTGCGCCGCAAGATTGCGGTGGTGGCGCAGGAGCCGGTGATCTTTTCCGGCACGATTGCAGCCAATATCGCTTACGGCCGTGAAGAAGCCAGCGAGGCGCAGATTCGCGCCGCCGCCGATGCCGCCGCGGCATCCGAGTTTATCGAGAAATTGCCGCAAGGCTTTGACACATTGGTCGGCGAACGCGGCGTCACTTTATCGGGCGGCCAGCGCCAGCGTTTGGCGATCGCCCGCGCCATTCTGCGCGATGCGCCCTTGTTGCTGCTGGACGAAGCGACATCGGCGCTGGATTCGGAAAATGAACGGCTGGTGCAGACCGCCTTGGCCAACCTGATGGTCGGCCGCACCACTTTGGTGATCGCGCACCGCTTTTCCACCATTCAGCGCTTGGCGCGTATTGTGGTGATGGACGAAGGCAAGGTGGTGGCGCAAGGTAGTCACGCCGCCCTGATGGCGGGCGGCGGGCTTTATGCCCGCCTGGCGTCGCTGCAATTTTCGGACGCGCCCTTATGAGGCCAAGGCGCACCCTACGCTTGATCGCCATTCTGGCGGTGCTGGCGCTGGCGGGGCTCGCCGGCCGGGCGATCTGGGCCAATGGAGTGTTTGCGTCGGTGCCCACCGGCTTTTTGGGAAGCTGCAAAATCTTGACCGGCGTGCCCGGGGTGGCGGACATCGCAAGCGCCAATGGCGTGACCTTCGTGTCGGTTTCCAGCGCGCGGGGGCCTCATCCCCAAGACGGAATTTATGTGGTGTCGCCGGCCGGCAAGATGACCCGGCTTTCCGGTGCGCCCAAGGATTTTCACCCCCGCGGCATCGGCATTTTCCGCTCGCCGGACGGCAGCGGCATTTTTCTGATGGCGGTCAACCGGCATAACACCGGCCGTTTCAGCATCGATAGTTTCGAAGTGACCAATCCCAAAACCAGTCCCGCCCTGATGGCGCAAGGCACCGTCGGAGGCGGCCTTTTGACCGACCCGCAAGATGTCGCGCCGTTGGGGCCTGGAACCTTCTATGTCAGCAACGGCAGCGCCAAGGAGAGGCTGGTCCGGTGGCTGGCCTCCTGGGGCGTGATGCCCGGCTCCAATATTCTATATTTCAATGGCATGACCTTCCGCGCGGTGGTGGAGGGTGTTTATGGCGCGCGCGGCTTGGCGATGACCCCGGACGGGGCGCATGTGCTGGTCGCCGGCTTGACCACACGGTCGTTGACGGCATTGCGCCGCGATATTTTCACCGGCAATCTGACGGAGGCTGGTTCGCTGACGCTGCCCGCCGCACCCGACAAGATCAGCCTGGATGGCGCGGGCGAGGCCTGGGTGGCCGGCCATGCCAATCTTTTGCATTGGCGCAAATTCGCCGCAGATACGCATGCGCGGGCGCCATCGCAGATCTTCCGCGTCAGTCTGTCGGGCGGAGTGCCGCAGGAAGCGACCCAGGTTTATGGCGATGACGGCAAACAGATTGCCGCCGCCAGCGTGGGCGCGGCCTCGGGCAAACGCCTGCTGATCGGTTCCAGCCTGGACAGCAAGCTGCTGGATTGCGCCTACTCTCCCATTCCTTGAGCTAGGCTATCTCGCTCTTTCGAAATGGTCGCAAGCGCGGATCGAATGTCACCAAGATTGACACGCTGATTTATTGTCAAGAAAATCTTAGCCAGATCATATGGTTGATATCTGGCATATGAGTTGCTACCACGTTGTAAAATATTGGGGGGCTCAATGAAACGGATTCTGGCTGTAACTGCGGCACTCATGGTGCTGCTCACTGGGCCGAGCTTTGCCGGTGTCATCACCAGGCAAATCGATTTTTCCTTCACCGGCTTTGTTCAATTGGGGAGCGGACCTGCCATCCCGCCGCCAGTGAATCCGGTAATTGGCTCCTTCACTCTTACTTTTGATCCCACTCTGGGTCACACCAATCAGTCCGCAGGTCTTGTCCTCAACAACTTGAATCTGACCCTGGGCTCAACGGCCGGATTCACCTTTTTTCAGCCCCAGGACATACTGATTCTGGGCGGTCTGGGGAGCGGTGCCCAAGTCATAGTGAGCAATACCTTCGATTTCAGCGTGCGGATCGATCATTTCATGACGGCTCCAATCATTGGAGCGGCCGGTTATTCCCAAGGCGTGCGGACCTATGCTGCGGGCACGTCGTTCCTCGGCACCAACCCGATTGGAAATCTGTCATCCACACTGACCGTGAAAGACCCGTCCGTTCAAGTTCCCGAACCTTTGACGCTTTCGCTGTTCAGTGTTGCTCTGGTTGGCGCTGCGGCTCTCCGGCGCCGCCGCAAGCAGGCCTGAACCTGAATACAAAAAATGAGGGCGGCCGAACCGCCCTCATTTAAACGCTCCGCTTGATGCGGTTTACGCGACTTGCGTGATCTCTTCCCCATTCGGATCGCGCAGCACATAGCCGCGGCCCCAAACGGTTTCGATATAATTGGCGCCTTCGGTGGCGGCGGCCAGCTTCTTGCGCAGCTTGCAGATGAAGACGTCGATGATTTTCAATTCCGGCTCGTCCATGCCGCCATACAGATGATTGAGGAACATTTCCTTGGTGAGCGTCGTGCCCTTGCGCAGCGAGAGCAGCTCCAGCATCTGATATTCCTTGCCGGTCAAATGCACGCGGGCGCCATCCACTTCCACGGTCTTGGCGTCCAGATTGACGGTAAGCTTACCGGTGGTGATCACCGACTGGCTATGGCCCTTGGAGCGGCGCACCACGGCTTGAATGCGGGCGACCAGCTCGTCCTTGTGGAAAGGCTTGGTCATATAATCGTCGGCGCCGAAGCCCAAGGCCTTAACCTTGGCCTCGACGATGGCATTGCCGGACAGGATCAGCACCGGCGTCTGCACCTTGGCGACGCGCAACGCCTTAAGGACTTCGAAACCGCTCATATCGGGCAGCTGCAGGTCCAAAACGATAATGTCGTAGTCATAAAGCTTGCCGAGATCGATACCTTCTTCACCAAGATCTGTGGTGTAGACATTAAGGCCCTCGCTGCGCAGCATCAGTTCGATGCTACGCGCCATGGCGCTGTCGTCTTCGATCAGGAGTACGCGCATATCAGGCCCCTCTCTTAACGTTCGGACTTGTCCCGCAACGGTGCAGGGACGGTTAATCGGTTTCCGGACGGTAAGCGGAAATAGTTAACAGCAGCTTTAACTTCCCTAGCGAGTTTCAACCCTTCCTGATCCGAAATTAAGGCCGGAACCGGGGAATTGAGGCGCTAAGTAGTTTGATTCGATTTGTTAAGTTTACCGCCATTTAAATTCTTGGCCGCAAGATGGGGGCATTGGGCGGATAAAAAATCTTCCGCAGGCGCGATTTCGCGCAAAAAAGGACCTTATGCGCACTTTGCTCAACGATATTGAGGCCGTCCCCACCCTGACCCGCTTTGGCCGGGTGGCCCGGATCGAGGGTCTGGCGGTGGAAGTAACGGGCGCGCAAGGGGCCGTGAGCCTGGGTGGCCAGTGCCGCATAACCATCGGAAATAACAAGAAAATTCCCTGCGAAGTGGTCGGCTTTCGGGACGGAAGGGCGCTGGTCATGCCCCTGGGTCCGCTGGATGGCATTACGCTGGGCGCGCGCGCCGATTTCGAAGACCGCCCCGCATCGATTTATCCGTCCCAGGCCTGGCTCGGCCGGGTGATTGACGGTTTTGCATGCCCCATGGATGGCAAAGGCGTGCTGCCGCAAGGCGCTGTGCCTTATGCGATCAAAGCGCCGCCGCCGGCGGCGATCAGCCGTGGCCGGATCGGCAAGAAATTGGATCTGGGCATTCGCGCAATGAATGCCTTTACCACCTGCTGCGCGGGACAACGCATGGGCATTTTCGCCGGCAGCGGCGTGGGCAAATCGACATTGTTGTCGATGCTGGCGCGCAATTCCGATGCCGACGCCATTGTGATCGCCTTGATCGGCGAGCGCGGCCGCGAAGTGAAGGAATTCATCGAAGACGATCTGGGCGAAGAAGGCTTGGCGCGTTCCGTTGTCGTCGCCGCCACCAGCGATGAAGCGCCGCTGGTGCGCCGCCAGGCGGCCTATGTCGCCATGACCGTGGCCGAGAATCTGCGGGACCAGGGCTTGAACGTTTTGCTGCTGATGGATTCGGTCACCCGCTTTGCCATGGCGCAGCGCGAAATCGGATTGTCCGCGGGCGAACCGCCGGCCTCCAAGGGCTATACCCCCACTGTTTTTGCCGAATTGCCGCGTCTTTTGGAGCGGGCCGGCCCCGGACTTCAAGGCGGTGGCACCATCACCGGCCTGTTTACCGTGTTGGTCGAAGGCGACGATCACAACGAACCGGTGGCCGACGCGGTGCGCGGCATCCTGGACGGTCATATCGTTTTGGAACGTGCCATTGCGGAACGGGGGCGCTTTCCGGCCATCAATGTCCTTAAAAGCGTCAGCCGCGTGATGCCCGCCTGCAACACGGACGAGGAACAAAAGCTGGTTTTGCGCGCCCGCCAGCCCCTGACGATATACGAAGACATGGCGGAGCTGATCCGGCTGGGCGCCTACAAAGTTGGTACGAATCCTGAAGTGGACAATGCCATAAGGCTCTATCCTCAGCTCGAGGCCTTCCTGGCCCAGTCCAAAAACGAGCATGCGGTTCTGAGCCAGGGCTATGACGCGCTGTCCGCCATCTTGGACAGCGCAGAAGGGAGTGCGCGATGACCCGGACCGATACCCTGCTGCGGCTCAAGCGCTTCCGCGTCGATGAAATGAAGCGCCGGATCGCCGCGATCGACGCCATGAAGGCCGATTTGGAGCGCAAGCTCACCGACCTGGACGACAATGTCACCCGTGAGAAACTGCGCGCCAGCGATTCCGATATCGGCCGCCTGGCCTTTCCGTCTTTTCTGCGCTCCATCGAGACGCGGCGTGAAAATCTGCGAAACACCTTAAAGGAAATCGAGCGCGAGCACGCAGCGGCCCTGGCCGATCTGTCGACCGCGTTCCAAGATCTCAAATCGCTGGAAATCGCCGCCGAGCAGCAGGCCAAGCGCCTCAGCGAGTTGCAAGCCCGCCGCGCCCAGGCCCGGCTGGATGAGATGGCATTAGTCCGCCATCTCCGCAAACACACCCTTCGTTCAGCTTAGGGCGCGGTCTTTTTACCCGCTGAGTGCGTCGCGCGTGCTCACGGGCTTTCGCCCGCTCCGCGCGACGCTCCTGCTCATCGGGCAAAAATCCTCGCGCCGGGTTCTGAGTAGACCCAAACGCACAATCCGTCCGCGCCCCCGCTCACGCCCAAAAATTCCTCGCGCCGGTTAATTACTGGGATTTCCCAAACATGAAGGTAGCACAAACGACCGGTTGAACTGGGGCGCGGCTGTCCTATGATTCCCGGGGCTGAGTCGGCGCTTTAGGGGGGCAGGCATGTCATTTGCGGAAACCATTTCGCCGTTCTTCGGGCGCTGCGCCTTTGTCTGGTTTTACCTGAACGGCGCGATGGACATATTGAGCAACTGGGCGGCCATCGCCGCGGACATGGCGGCCAAGAATGTACCCTTGCCGCCGCTGGTGCTTTTGGTGGTTCTGCTGGTGATCGTCATGGGCAGTATTTCGCTTTTGTTCGGCTATCACACCCGCCATGGCGCCATCGTGCTGTTCGGCATGACCATGATCGCCACGGTCACCATGCATGACTTCTGGCACTATGCCGATGCGGCCGCGCGCGCCCAGCAATTCGGCCTTTTCGCGCGCGATTTTGCCATCTGTGGCGGTCTGCTGCTTTTGGTCGGCATGGGGCCGGGACCGTTTGCGATGGACAATCGCAGCAAAGGTGGCGGTGGTGGCGGCGGAAAGAAACGCTGAGCTAGTGCGCCGAGATTTCCAGCAACTGGGCCGCCAGAGCACCAGGCTCCAGCATTTCCAGCGCATCCTCGGGCCGGGGCCCATAGGTGACATGCGCCAGGCGAACGCCCGACAGGCTGGCGGCAAGCGCCGCGCCCAAACGGCGGGTGCGGTCCATGCCGGTGACGATCACCCGGCGGAAACGGAAGCTCGCCACCATGTCGCTGATATCTTCGGCATCGTGGAGCGCCGAGATCACGCCGATGGTTTCGACGCCATCGATCTCGCCCAAAGCCCGGAAGGCGCTGGCGGCGCGAGGGTTCAGGGGATTGAAGCCCTCGGCTTCCATCACGGTCAGCAATTCCGGGGGATTGGTGCCGGTGCGGAACAAGGCCAGTCCGCCGTCGGCGCGCGTCAATTCCGTCTTGCGGCCGATCAGGGTGGCGGCATGGGCGATCTTGGCGGCCACCGCGCTTTTGCCGGCGCCCGAAGGTCCCACCAGAAGAATGCCGCGGGCTTTTTCCAAATCGATGGGCGCCGGCGTGAGGCGCTGCGCCAGCGCATAGGCCAGGGCGGCATCGGCGCTGACTTCCGGAAAATTGGCGGCCTCGCGCACCAAACTATGTCCCAAATCCTCGGGCAGGCGATGGCGTTTCATGGCGGCGCCCAAGGATGCGCGCAGGTCGGCGCGCGGGAAGGCGATCAGGTTGCCGCTGGTTTGAGGATAGCCCATCGCGTCCGGCCTTACACTTGGCCCAGGGTGCGCAGGCGCACCGAGGCGTGGATTTCATTCTGGCTCATCACCACCGTCTGGGGACGGAAACGTTCGATGATCGAGCGCACAAAGGGACGGATCTGCGGGCTGGTCAAAAGGATCGGCGTCTCATTCTTGGCGCCGGCCTCTTCAAAGGCTTCGCGCACTTGCTGGATGAATTGCTGCAATTGCGACGGCGCCATGGCGAGCTGGCGTTCTTCGCCGCTGCCCACGATGGATTCCGCGAAAGCCTGTTCCCAATTGGGCGATAGAGCGACAAGCGGCAGATAGCCGCCGAGCGAAAGATTGGCGTGGCACAACTGGCGCGCCAGCCGCGCGCGCACATGCTCGGTGATGTAGAGGGCATTCTTGGTGTGGCCCACCGCTTCGGCCACGCCTTCCAGAATGGCGGGCAAATCGCGGATCGAAACGCGTTCCCCCAGCAGGGTCTGCAACACGCGTTGGACGCCGGTGACGGAGATTTGCGAGGGGATCAGTTCTTCCACCAGCTTCTTGTTTTCCGGCGGCAGATCGTCCAGCAGTTTCTTGGTTTCGGCGTAGGACAAAAGCTCCGCCATGTGATTCTTGAGAATCTCGGTCAAATGCGTGGTCAGCACGGTGCCGGGATCCACCACGGTGAAACCGCGGAAAGAAGCTTCCTCCTTCAGCGCGCCGGACACCCAGGTGGCGGGCAAGCCGAAAGCGGGCTCGGTCGTGGGTGTGCCCGGCAGATCGATCGGCAGGCCCTTGGGGTCCATGACCAGGAAACTGCCGGGGAACAGCTCGCCTTTGCCGGAATCGAATTCCTTGATGCGGATGCGGTACTCGTTGGCGCCCAGCTGCATATTGTCCAGGATGCGCACCGCCGGCATCACAAAGCCCATCTCCTGCGCCAACTGACGGCGCAGCGCCTTGATCTGGTCGGTGATGCGGTGGCCCTGCACGTCGTTGATCAGGGGAAGCAAGCCATAGCCCAGTTCGATGCGCAGCAGATCGAGCGCCAGGGCGGTGGAAATCGGTTCTTCCTTGGGCGGGCCTTCGGCTTGGGCCACGTCGGCGGCGGCCTGGGCGCTGCGCGCATCCTTGCGCTTATAGGCATAGTAAGCGAGCGAACCCGTGGCCGCGGAAAGGCCGCCGAACACCACAAGCGGCATACCGGGCAGGATCGCGACAATACCCATCACGGCGGCCGCCATACCGAGCGCCTGGGGATAGAAGGACAATTGGCCCATCAACGCCTTGTCGGTGGAGCCTTCGACGCCGGCCTTGGACACCATAAGACCGGCCGCGGTGGAAACGATCAGGGCCGGCATTTGGCTGACCAGGCCGTCACCGACGGTCAGCAAGGTAAAGGTGTGGGTGGCGTCGCCGAAGCTCATGCCCTTCTGCGCCACGCCGATGATGATGCCGCCGACGATGTTGATGCCCACGATCAAAAGACCGGCAATGGCGTCGCCGCGCACGAATTTGCTGGCGCCGTCCATGGCGCCGAAAAAGTTGGATTCGGCTTCGATGATCTTGCGCCGGGACTTGGCTTCCTTTTCGTCGATCAGGCCGGCCGACAGATCGGCGTCAATCGCCATCTGCTTGCCGGGCATGGCGTCCAAGCTGAAGCGCGCCGCCACTTCGGCGATACGGCCCGAGCCCTTGGTGATGACGATGAAATTGACGATGATCAGGATGGCGAAAACGATCAAGCCGATGACGAAGTTGCCCTGCATCACCAGATTGCCGAAGGCCTGAATGACATAGCCGGAGGCGGCGGTGCCTTCATTGCCATGACCCAGAATGAGGCGGGTCGACGCCAGATTCAGCGCCAGCCGCAGCATGGTGGTGATGAGCAGAATGGTGGGAAAGGACGAGAATTCCAGCGGCTTTCTGATAAACACCGCCGTCATCAGGATCAGGATCGAAAAGCTCAGCGAAAAGGCCAGCAACACGTCCAGCAGCCAAGTCGGCAGCGGCAGGATCAGCACCACCAGGATGGCCATGATTCCGATCGCCAGGCCCAGATCGGACTTCTTGATATAGCCGCTGATCTTGGCGGGCGAGAAATCAAAGCCCGGGGAGGCGGTGGTACCGATGTCTGACATCTAGGACTATCCAGCCATCTTCTGGTCGGGGCGTTGTTCGCCATGGCCGGGAATGCTCAAGCCGGCATCCGAATATTCGCGCAGCTTGTTGCGCAAGGTGCGGATCGAGATACCCAGGATGTTGGCGGCGTGGGTACGATTGCCCAGGCAATGGTCCAGCGTGTCCAGGATCAGGTCGCGCTCGACATCGCTGACGGTGCGTCCCACCAGGCCGCGCGTAACGGCGGTGGCGGACACCACGGCGCTTTGCACGGACGGATTTTGCGGTATCACCATGGACGACCCCACTTGGGTGCCGTCGGGCAGGCGGATGGCTTCCGGGCCGATTTCCGAACCCGTCGCCAGCAGCACGGCGCGGTGGATGGTATTTTCCAACTCGCGGACATTGCCTTTCCAGGCATGCCCCAGCAGCAGGCGCTCGGTTTGCGAGGAGACGGCGCGGTAAGCCACGCCATTGGCTTCGGAATATTTGCGCGCGAAATGATGCGCCAAGGCGCGGATATCCTTGGGCCGCTCGCGCAACGCGGGCAGGCGCAGATTGACGACATTCAGGCGGTACAACAGGTCTTCGCGGAAAGTGCCGTGCTTGACCGCTTCGGCCAGATCGCGGTTGGAGGTGGCGATGATGCGGATGTCGACCTTGACCGGCTTGGTGCCGCCGACGCGGTCGATCTCGCGTTCCTGAATGGCGCGCAGCAGCTTGGCTTGCAGGCGGGCGTCCATCTCGCTGATTTCGTCCAGCAGCAGGGTGCCGCCATTGGCTTCCTCGAACTTGCCGATGCGCCGTGCGATGGCGCCGGTGAAGGCGCCTTTCTCATGGCCGAACAATTCCGATTCCAGCAGGTTTTCCGGAATGGCGGCGCAGTTGACCGAGATGAAGGGCTTGTCGTTGCGCAAGGATTTGCGATGGACATAGCGCGCCAGCACTTCTTTACCCGTACCGCTTTCGCCGGTGATCAGGATCGAGGCTTCGCTGCCGGCGATTTGATCCGCTAGGCTGAGCACCGCCGTCATGGCTTCGTCTTCATGGATCAGCTGATGCGATTCATCCGCCACCGCCGCCAGGACGGCTGCGATCAGTTCCGCGTCGGCGGGCAGAGGCAGATATTCTTTGGCGCCGGCGCGGATCGCGTCCACGGCGCGCCGCGTATCGGTGCCGATGCCGCAGGCGACAACCGGAGTGCAGATGCGTTCGGCGGCCAGACCGCGCACCAGGGCGCCGATTTCCAGCCCCACATCGCAGAACACCAGATCGGCGCCGACACCGCCGCGCAAAGAGGCCAGTGCCTGTTCGATGTCCGCGGCATGGGTGACCTTGGCACCCTTATCCATGGCGATTTTGGTGGCCAGGCCCAACTGGCCCTGAAGTCCGCCGACAATGAGAAGACGCATGATAGTATCCCTTCAGTCCTTAAGAGCCGGACCCGGCCTTGATGATTTCCGTCATGGTGATGCCGAGCCGGTCTTCGACCAGCACGACTTCGCCGCGCGCAACCAGGCGGTCATTCACGTAAATATCGATGGCTTCGCCGACCTTGCGGTCCAATTCGACAACCGTGCCCTTGCCCAGCTTCAGCAACTGGCTGACTTCCATGCCGCTTTTGCCCAGGACGGCGCTGACCGTGACCGGCACATCGAAGACCGCTTCCAGATCGGCGGCCGAATGCTTGGGCGTGCCTTCCGCGGCGCCGTCGGTGTTGAGCAGCGCCGCGGCACCGCCGCCGGCGGCGCCGTGGCTGAGATCGGGCAGATCGACATTGTCGGTCGCCATGGAATTATCCTTTCACTTGATGCGAAAAACGGTGGGCGATAAGGGCGGTAAGGGCTTCTTCGATAACGGTTTCGCTGCGTTCGGCGCCGCCGCCGCGCCATTCGATACGGCAATCCGCGCCCGTCATGGCCGGGTCGGCGGCGATCAGCACGCGTCCCTCATAGCCCTCTTCGTGCGCGATCTCGTTGAGACGCGGCTCCAAAACCTCGGTGACGGCGGGCGCGGCGCGCAGCGTGATGCGCGGTTCGGCGATGGCCTGATGCATGGCCTGGCGCAGGGCGATTTCCACATCGCCGGCGGGCAGGGCGGCAAGCGCGGCGGGCGCGATTTTCCTGGCCATGGCCAGCGCCAGACGGGCGGCTTCATCGCGCAGCTTCTCGATTTCGGCATGGCTGGTGTCGAGCGCGGCGCGCACGGCAATGGTCAGGGCGGCGACGCTGCGCTCCAGTGCCGCCCGGGCATTGCTTTCGCCCTCGCTGCGGGCCGCGGCTTGCAGGCTTTCGATCTCCTCGATGGTGAGGGTCTGCTTTTGGCGCGCGCGCGCGGCCGGACCCTGACGGTCCTCGGCGCCGGTGAACTCTGTGTCGAAGGTGAATTTGCGCGCGTTCATCAGTACACCAGCTCATCTTCGGCACTGCCGCCGGCGATCATGATTTCGCCCTTGTTGGCCAGGTCCTTGGCGATATTGACCATGCGCATCTGGGCCTCATCCACATCCTTGAGGCGCACCGGACCCATGGCTTCCATATCGTCGCGCAGTATCTTACCGGCGCGCTCGCTCATATTGGAGAAGAAGACATCGCGCAGGCCATCGGTGGCGCCCTTCAGCGCCAGGCCAAGCTTGTCCTTGTCCACACTGCGCAGCAGGGTCTGGATCGAGCCAGGATCGAGCTTGCTCAGATCTTCGAAGGTGAACATCAAAGCCTTGATGCGTTCGGCGCTGTCGCGCGAACGTTCTTCCAAGGCGGTGATGAAGCGGCTTTCGGTCTGGCGGTCGAAATTGTTGAAGATTTCCGCCATCTGCTCATGGGCGTCGCGCTTGGCGGTGCGCGCCAGGTTGGACATGAACTCCACGCGCAAAGTCTGCTCGACCTTGTCCAGAATGTCTTTCTGCACGCTTTCCATGCGCAGCATGCGCTGCACCACTTCCAGGGCGAATTCTTCCGGCAGGGCGCCCAACACGCGGGCGGCATGCTCGGGCTTGATCTTGCTCAGCACCACCGAGACGGTCTGGGGATATTCGTTCTTCAGATAGTTGGCCAACACGGTTTCGTTCACATTGGCCAGCTTGTCCCACATGGTGCGTCCGGCCGGGCCGCGGATTTCTTCCATGATGGAGCCGACTTTTTCGCCGGGCAGGATGTTGGCGAGCAGGCGCTCGGTGGATTCGTAGGAACCCATCAGAGAGCCGGTGCCCGACATCTGAGAAACGAAATCCACCAGCAGTTTTTCGATCAGGGAGGCCGAAACCGAACCCAGATTGGACATCACCTGGGAGACTTCCTTGATCTCTTCTTCGTCCATCATCTGCCAGATCTTCTGGGAATGGTCTTCTCCCAACGACAGCATGATGATGGCGGCGCGCTCGGCCCCGGAGAGGGAGCGGATGTCTTCTTTGACGGCGGCTTTGATGGGTTTGGACATGGTTTCTTCTTGCGACTAGACCGGTTGGTGCAGCCAGGTGCGGATGATCGCCAGGGCTTCTTCGGGATGCGATGAAACGACTTCGCCGACTTTCTTGATCGACGATTCGCGGACTTGGCCATCGATGCGGCTGACGTCGATGCCGGAAGAGGGCGCCGGCAGGGCCGGGGCGCCATCCGGGGAATTCCCGCCGGCTTGATTGGCGCCCAGCGCGGACAGGCTGCCTGCCACTGGCGAGGCGTTGCCCAAGGCCAGCGGACCGCGCGCGGAGGTCCCTTGCGCGGCGAACATGCGGTTGATCAGCGGCTTGGCGACAAACAGGCCGATCAAGAGCGCGGTGACGCACAGAATCGCGGCCTCGATAATCTTGAACCAATAGCCGCTGTCCAAGCCCAGCAGCGGCTCGGGCGCGGGCGTGCCGGCATTGTCTTCCATGCGGGCGAACTGCATGTTGGTGACCTGCAACTGGTCGCCGCGCGCCTGATCGAAGCCCATGGCGGATTTCACCAATGCGGTGATCTTGTTCATTTCATCGGCGCTGCGCGGCTTGTAGGCCGCGGCGGTATCGCCGGTGCCGTCCACCACCACCGCAACCGACAGCTTCTTCACGTCGCCGCCGTCCACTGTTGAGGTGGTGACCTTCTTTGAGATTTCGTAATTGACGGTTTCTTCGGTGCGGCCGGACGTATCGCGGGCCTGCTCGCCCGTGGCTGGGGTGGCGCCACCCGGCAGGGCATTGGCCACCGACACGGCGTTGCCGCCGCCGCTGGTGTTGGACGCGTTCTGCTCGACGGTCTGGGTCGAACGCACCACCTTGCTGTCGGGATCGAACGTCTCGCTGGTGGTCTGGGTGTGGTTGTAGTTGATGTCGGCGGTGACTTGGACCTGAACATGGCCGGCGCCGACCACCGAGGTGACGATGGCTTCGATGCGGCTTCTCAGGCCAGTCTCGTAATTGGTGGTGTCTTCGTCCTGGGCGCGGGCCAGGGCGTCGGGACCGGATTTCTCGTCGCCGCCCGCCAGCAGATTGCCGCGGTCGTCGACGATGGCAACGCGGTCGGCCAAAAGGCCCGACACCGCCGCCGCCACCATATGCTGAATGGCCTGCACTTGGCCGCGATCCAGCCGGCCGCTGCTCTTTACGACCACCGAGGCGCTGGGCTTTTGATCGTCGCGGGAAAAAACCTGACGCTCCGGAACCACCAGATGCACGCGCGCCTGCTGGATACCCTCGATGGTCTGCATCGAGCGGGCGAGCTCCCCTTCCAGCGCACGCTGGTGATTGATGTTCTGAACGAAGGCGGTGGTGCCGAAGGCGTCCGACTTGTCGAAAATCTCATAGCCCACGCCCGCGGCCGGCAGATTGTCCTGCGCCAGCGCGACGCGCAGCTTGGTCACTTGATCGGCAGGCACCAGAATGGTGCCGCCGTCCTTTATGTCATACTTGACCGCCATCGAATCCAGTTTGCTGCTGACAGCGGCGGCGTCGCGCGATTCCAGTCCGGAGAACAGAATGGTCTTGGGCGGCTCGGTGATGGCGCCCGCGATATAGAGGAAGAAAGCGGTGAGGACGGCGGCCACGCCGGCCATAACGCCGAACCGGGCTGCACCAACCGTTCTGAAAAACTCGGGCAAGATGTCCTCCTCGCGGAATGCGGGCGGAAAAGGCTCCGTCCGTTCTGCTAGGCAAACATTGCCGTGTGCACGGTAAAATTAGGCTTAAGGGAAAAAGCTGTGCGCGCATGTCGCACGCGCTATTTTGCTTAACCGGCTCTTTACGACTTCCCTAACAAATCGTTTCAGCCCAGGAAATACGGGTTTTAATTGCGATATTGCTGGACGCGCGTGGCGCGCAGACCCGCCAGACCGAAACGGTCGATCGCATGCTGCCAGGCAAGAAATTCTTCCACCGTCAGAGTGTAGCGCTTGCAGGCGTCATCCAGGCTGAGCAGGCCGCCGCGCACCGCGGCGACAACTTCGGCTTTGCGGCGAATAACCCAGCGACGCGTCGAAGGCGGCGGCAGATCGGCGAGCGTCAGCGGCGACCCATCGGGCCCGATGACGTAGCTCACGCGTCCTTTGCGCTCTTCCATTTGAAAACTCCCAACACTCTCCACGCGCAAATTACGCTCTCCCGCGTTTAAAAAGGGCCAAGACACGTGGTAAACGAAGCCATAAAACGCTCATTCAATTTGTCGGCAATGATGCGGGGAAGGCCCGGTTTATAGGCCTTCCCCGTTCATCTTAGTTCGGCAGCTGTTCCAGCTCCTGCAGCATCTGGTCCGCCGTGGTGACGATGCGCGCGGCAGCCGAATAAGCGCGCTGCGTGGTGATCAAGTTGGTGAACTCGGTCGCCAGATCCACGGTCGAAGCTTCCAGCGCCTGCGCCGAGATGCCGCCCGCGGCGCCGGTGCTGGCTTGATTGATGTTGGCCGCGCCAGACGCCCGGGTGGCGATATAGGCGTTGCCGTTCATCTGGCCCAAGCCATCGGGATTGGTGAAGGTGGCGATCGGAATCTTGAACACGCTCTGCGACAGGCCGTTGGAGAATTGCGCCGTCACGGTGCCGTCCTTGGCCACGGTCACGCCGGTGATGCTGCCGAAAGGCGAGCCGTCCGGCGAGGTGCCGTTCAAGGTCGAAGCCGAGTCGAACTGAGTCAGCCCCGACGTGCCGTTGACCGCGCCCAGATTGACCGCGACGGTCTGCGAGGCAAGTCCGGTGGAGGCGGCCCATGGGATCGTCAGGTTGAACGAGCCCGAGGCAGGCGCGGCGCCGTTGACGTTGCGCATCGTGCCGTCGGAATTGAAGGTCACGTTGCCGGTGCCGATCGGGTTGGGCGAAGACAGGTTGGCGGCCGGGCCGGAATAGGCCGCTTCGAAGGCCCAGGTGTTGGCCGCCGTCTTGACGAAGGAGAAGGTGATCGGCTGGCTGCCGCCCTGGCTGTCATAAAGATTGATGGTGCGCTGGAACTCCGGGGTTACCGCGCCAGATGTCATCTGGCCGGTGGTGTAGGAACCGACCGTGGTGGAGCTTGCCTGCAGATTGGCCTGAATGCCCAGATTGGCGGTGGCCTGCGCCTTGCCCGACAGGCTGGAGACGTTGATCAGGCTCAGTGCGCTGGTGTTGGTGGGAATATTGCCCGCCGAGTCCAGCTTCCAGCCCAGCAGATACAGGCCCGCGGCATTCTTCAGATTGCCGTTTTCATCCGGGGTGAAATTGCCGGCGCGGGTATATTCCTGACTGGCGGTTGAGGAAGGATTGGTGGCGACGACGAAAAAGCCGTTGCCCGAGATCGCCAGATCGGTGGGCGAAGAGGTGGTGGTGGGCAGGCCCTGGGTGGTGACGTCCTGACCGATGACGGCGCTGACGCCGGCCGATGAGTTACCCGCCAGACCCGGAATGTTCAGAAAGGTCTGAAAGTGGACCGTCTGGTTCTTGTAACCCACGGTGTTCACATTGGCGATGTTGGACGAGGTGGCCGACAACGCCATGCTGTTGGCGGCGAGGCCCGCGACGCCGATGGTCAAAGCTCCATAAAGACTCATTTTACATTTCCTTCAGGGCGGAGGGCGGCGTTCGGCCATGTCCGCTTCAGGTTTGGGGCCGCTTCTCGGCGCCCGAGGTCAAGATCAGTTGGCGACCGCGGCGATGTCTCCGAGGCCGATTTCCATGTTTCCGACGATCAGCCGGGGCTCATTGCCGGTCATGTCGATTTGGGTGACGGTGCCGGCGCTGGCGATCGAATTGGTGATGGCGGTGCCATTGGAATCGGCCGCGGTGACTGTCAGCTTGTAAGCGCCGTCCGGCAGTTTGTTGCCGCTGGCGTCCTTGCCGTTCCAGGTGAAGCTGTGATTGCCGATGGTGGTGTCGCCCGGCTTGGTAAAGACGATACGGCCATTGGCATCGGAAATGGTGAGTTCATTGGTGTAGGCGGCGGCGGCCAGATTGTAGGTCCAGGTCGCGGTGCCGGCGGTCAGCGAGGCATTGCCGTTGGTGATCGAAACCTTCTTGCCCAGATAGCCGGTGGTCATCGCCGCCGCGTTGCTGGTGCCCTGTCCGATCAAGGCCTTGAGATGGGTGTTGGTGTCGATCTGCTGCTCGACCTGGCTGTACATCACCAGCTGCTGGGTGAATTCGTTGGAATCCATCGGCGCGGTGGGGTCCTGATTCTTCAACTGCGTGGTCAGCAAAGTGAGGAAGGTCTCGAAATTGCTCGACAACTTCTTCGAAGCATCCGGGGGTTCGGTGCCGGGCAGGCTGCTGGAACTGACGGGGGTGACCATGGCTGTTGTCCTTTAAACCCGGATATCCAGCCGGCCGCGGGCAACGCCGCGATAGGCTGTGATGGGAACGGAAGCTTCGATGCCGGCGGCGGTGTGAACCGTGAAGCCGCGCCCGCGGCGGCCATTGTTGCTGGCGCCGCCGTCCTGATGGTTGGCTTGCTGACGCAGCGAGAAATTCAGTCCGTCTTGGGCGACATCCAAACCCGCCTCGCGCAGGGCGCGCGTCAGAAGCGGCGCATCCTTCTGCAGCAAGCTCAGGGTTTGCGGTTGGTCGGCGGTCAGATGCGCGCTGGCTTTGCCGGTGGCATCGATCGAAAGGCGCACGTCCACCCGGCCCAATTCCGGCGGGTCCAGGCGGATCTCAAACTGTTTGGCGCCCGACTGCGATTTGGCGGCGATTTCCACCGCCAGGGCGGGCAGATTTGGCGCAGGCTGGGACGTGATTTGGACGCTCTGTGCGACTTGCGCGGCATGCACGGGTTGGGCCGTTTGCGGCGGGGCAATGTCGCCGGCCGTGAAAGTGACATGGGCGTTCTGCACCGCCTGCGGCGCCGGTTGGGCCTTGGGCGAAGGCGCATGCTCGGCGGTTTCGATCGCCAGCGGATTGGGTTTTATGTCGCCCGATTTGTCTTGAGCGGGTTCCGTCTTGATCTGATCGGTGGTCCCATTTTGATCGGCGGGCAACGGCTTTTGCGTGGCTGAGGTCTTGGAAACCGCCTGAGGCGCTTTGGCAGTGTTTTGCGGCGCGACGTTCTTGATGGCGGGTTGAGCCGCCGGATTGGCGGCCAGGTCCACAGATGCCTGAAGGCTCTCGACCAGTCTGTCGTTCTTTTGAGAAGCTGTCTGAGATTCCGTAGCCTGAGGTCCGTTGGCTTGGCCCGCCTCGGCCGTTACAGGTGCGATTGCCTGGTTCGCGGGATTGGGAGTCAGGCCCGGGTCGATGGGCTTTTGAGGCGCGGCCGCGGCGGCATCCGTGATGGCGGGATCGCGCGGTTGCGCGGTTGGGTCGCTGGGCGCCTGTGCGGTGCCGGCAGCTTGGGCTGAGAGGTCGCCCAAATTGGCAGTCGCCGTATTTACCGGCGCCGGGTTCGGCAGCGTAACGGGTTGCTGTGCCGCCAGCAGCGCCGCTGTATCGGTCATGACCGTATCCGGCGCGGCTGGAACTTCAGCCGGAATTTCGGCCGTCTGGGCTGGAATTTCGTCCGGCTGCTTGTTTGTTTCGTCCGGCTTTGAAGACTGTGTGGCCTTGGTGGGCAGGGTCTGCGCCACGGGCGCATTGTCCTTGGCATCTTCCTTCCGGTCGTCGCGGTGGACGGCTTGCTTGTCGTCCGGCGCCCGGTCGCTGGAATTCTGCATACTCCTTTGAGAGGAATTGGTTATCGCTTTGGGCGCCGCAGACTCCACCAGCAAGGCGAAAGGCGAAGCTACCTCCGCTTTGTTGGCGTCCGGTTTTGTCTGAGCGGCATGAAGTGCCGCGGTATTCGCATTCCGGGATGTTGCAGAGGCTCGCACGCGAGAGGTATCCGATGATGATCCGGAAAACCCCAACGCAAGGGGCGGGCCAGATGCCGGCGGCGCGTATTTGTTGATTTTTCGGCAGCCCTCCGCTCCGGCGCGTCCAAAAAAGGACGGCAGGAGCTGCCGGTGCGGCAAAGTCTGCCGGTCGCGCACTATCGGGCGAACCGTGCGGAAACCCAGCGAAACCGGGCAAAAATCGCGCACCTAAGATGGCACGGGGCTTGCGACAGTCTGTGCGGAACAATGTATTCGGACGACAGCCCGTGAGCCTGAACGGAATCGCCGCCAGTGCCATCAGCGCGCTCAAGACCAACAGCGCCGCGCTGAGCGTGGTCGCCAACAACGTCTCGAATCTCAATACCGACGGCTATGCGCGCCGCATCGTCAATCTGCAGACCCTGAGCGCCGGCGGGCAGCTGATGGGCGTGGACATCGCCAGCATTCAGCGCGTCACCAACCAGTTTCTGGCCCAGGAGCAACTCTCCGCGGGCGGCGCCTCATCGCAGTATGGCGCCATGGCCGGTCTTTTTTCCCAGTTGAACGGCCTTCTGGGCAGCCCCGGCGACAACCAGTCGCTCGCCACCGGCCTCACCAATCTGTCGGCGGCCTTCGCCACCGCGTCGCAAGCGCCCACCTCCAGCGCCAGCCGCACGGGTGTTCTCAACGCCTTGAGCAATCTGGCCGCCACCTTTTCCAACGTGTACGGGACGATTTCGTCCATGCGGGGCCGGATCGACCAGCAGGTCGTCAATTCGATCAGCTCCACCAATACGCTGATCAAGCAGATCTTCGACCTGAACAGCCAGATCAAGAACGCCAATGCCAATGGCAGCGACAATCAATCCTCCGGCCTGCTCGATCAGCGCGATGTGGCGCTGAACGATCTGGCGCAGGTGATCGGCATCAGGACCAGCACCAATCCCGACGGCAGTATCAACGTTTCCACCACCGACGGCATCAATCTGGTATCCAACACCTATGCCACGCTTTCCTATACGGGCGGCGCGCAGATCGGCGCCTATGGCAATGTCACGGTTCAAGACGTCAACCCCAACAATGGCCAGCTGATCGGCACCGCCACCCCTTTGGACCCGCACCTGTCGGGCGGTTCCTTGAAGGGAATGATCGACATGCGCGATCAGGTGCTGGGCGGATTGGCGCAAACCTTGGGCAATCTGGCGCAGCAGACCGCGCTGGCCTTCAACCAGCAATCCAATGCCAACGCCTCTTATCCGCCCCCGACCGCCCTGACCGGCCGTAACACCGGCTTGATCGGAACCGACGCCCTGAACTTCACCGGCAAGACCACCTTGGCGGTGACCAGCGCCAGCGGCCAATTGGTGTCGCGTATCGATGTGGATTTTGGCGCGGGCACGTTGCGGGTGGACGGCGGTCCCCCTGCCGCCATTGGCGCCACCGTCGGCAGTTTCACCACCGCCTTGAACACCGCCTTGGGCGCCAACGGCACCGCGTCCTTCGCCAATGGTCAGCTTTCGATTTCCGCCACCGGCGGCAATGGCGTACTGGTGCAGGACGATGCCGTCGCCCCGTCTTTGCGCGGCGCCACCGGCTTTTCGCAATTCTTCGGCCTGAACGACATCTTCAAGTCGCAATATCCTTCGGTCACCGCCACCGGCCTGTCGGCCGGCGACTCCAGCGGCTTGGCGGTTGGCGGGGTGATTGCCCTGTCGCTCAAGGGGCCGGACGGCGATATCGCCAGGAATGTCAGCATCACCACCACCGCGGGCCAGACGGTCGGCAATGTGATCACGGCGCTGAACACCGCTTTGGGCGGCGCGGCCACTTTGACCCTGAATCCCGACGGTTCGATCTCCACCGCCACCAGTGCGCTCTATCCCGGCTATTCCCTGAACGTGACCAACGACACCACCCAGCGTGGCACGACGGGAATGAGCTTCACCCAGATGTTCGGCGTGGGCGACAATGCCCGTTCGCTTCAGGCGGCCGGCTTCGATCTGACCTCGACCATCAGCGGCAATCCCGCGCGCCTGGGCTTTGCCCTTCCGGGCATCACCTCCACCAGCGTGGCGGGCGACACCATTGTTTCGGCCGGTGATAATGCCGGCGCCATCGCGCTGCAGAATGTCATCACCAAGTCACAGAGCTTCCGCGCCGCCGGCGGCATTGCGGCGCAGACCGCGTCCCTGTCGGACTATGCGGCGACCTTCTATCAGAACCTGTCCACCCAATCGAATGCGATAACCGCCAACCAGACCACCCAAGACGACCGCCTGACCGAGGCCAATGCGCGGGTTGCGTCCCATTCGGGCGTCAATCTGGACGAAGAACTGACCGCGCTTTCGACCTATCAGCAGGCCTATGCCGCCGGTGCGCGCATCCTGACGGTGGTGGACCAGATGTATCAGACCTTGTTGGATCTTCCGTAAGGACTAACGCGCCATGGCCATTGACCGCATCACCACCGCCGCCCAGACCGCCCTGTTTCTCAGGCAGATCCAGAATGCCGGTTCGGCGTTGGACAAGGTTCAAGAACAGATCGCCTCGGGCAAGAACGCCAATACCTATGCCGGCTTCGGCGATAAGGCGCAGGTCTTGACCGCCACCATTGCCGCCAATGCGCGCAATGACGCCTATGCCAACGCCACCAAGTTCGCCGTCACCCAGACCGACGTGCAGGACACCCAACTGGCCAGCCTCTCAAGTCTGGCGTCGTCCTTGAAAAAGGCGGTCAGCGACGCGGTCGCCAACAACGACGCCACCACCTTGATGACCCAGGCCAAGAACATTTTCGATCAGGCCAGCGCCATCCTGAATTCCAAGGACGCCAATGGCGATTATATCTACAGCGGCGGCAGGACCGATGTTGCGCCGGTGACAGTGAGTTCCTTGGCCGCCTTGACGGCCCTGGGATCCATCGCGGGCGCCTTTGCCGATGGCGATCTCAAGAAATCGGTGCAAGTGGCCGACGGCGTGAGCGTCAGCTATGGCATGACCGCGTCGGACATCGCCACCGAGCTTATGCAGGCGCTGAAAGACATTGCCGCCTTCGACGCCAGCGGCGCCGGCAATTTCAACGCCGCCGCCACCCTGACCGCGGCACAGAGCAACTTTCTGACCACCACCATCGGCCAAGTGACCACGGTAGGGACCAACCTCAATGCCACCGCCGCCGCCAATGGCTATGTCTCCAACCGCCTGACCGATGCCCAAAGTCAGCAGGCCTCGATGAATGTGCTCTACAACCGCTTTGTGTCGGACATTCAGGATACCAATATGGCGCACGCCGCCACCCAGCTGTCCTTGAACCAGACCCAGCTTCAGGCGGCGCTGCAGGTCACCGCCGGGCTGCACCAGCTTTCGCTGCTGAATTTCCTGCCGGTTTCGGGCCGGTAAAACAGCGTTCTTGCGGTTCCTGGGGCGGGGTCCTATAGCACCGCCCATGAGCGAAAGTTTGAAACCCGGAAGCCGTGTCGTCGTCGCCATGAGCGGCGGCGTGGACTCCTCCGTCACCGCGGCGTTGATGAAGCGCCAGGGCTATGACGTGGTGGGCATAACGCTTCAGCTTTATCCGGAAGACAAGACGCCCGCGCGCAAGGGCGCCTGTTGTGCCGGCGCGGACATCTACGACGCCAAGCGCGTCGCCGAAAGCATCGGCATTCCTCACTATGTGCTGGATTACGAAAGCCGCTTCCGCAAGCAGGTGATCGAGGATTTCGCCGACAGCTATGCCAAGGGGGAAACCCCCATCCCCTGCGTGCGGTGCAATGAGCGGGTGAAGTTCGCGGATTTACTCGACACCGCGCGCGAATTGGGCGCGCAGGCTTTGGCCACCGGTCACTATGTCCGCCGCGTGATGGGCGCCGATGGGGCGCAGTTGCATGCCGCCGCCGACAGCGCGCGCGACCAGAGTTATTTTCTGTTCGCCACCACAAGAGCGCAGCTCGATTATCTGCGCTTTCCCTTGGGCGATATGGAAAAAAGCCAGGTGCGCGCCATCGCCGCCGAACTGGGATTGGTCAATGCCGCCAAGCCCGATAGTCAGGACATTTGTTTTGTGCCGGATGGCCGCTACACGGCCATCGTCAACCGCCTGCGTCCCGGCGCGGCGCGTCCCGGCGACATTGTGGATCAAACCGGCAAGGTTCTGGGCCGGCATGACGGCATCACCAACTTCACCGTCGGTCAGCGCAAGGGCCTCAACCTGTCCGGCAATGCCGAGCCCTTGTTTGTCCTGAAACTGGATGCCGTCAACGCGCGGGTGGTGGTGGGGCCGCGCGCGGCGCTGGGCGCATCCACCATGCTGCTGCGGCAGGTCAATTGGCTTGCCGCGCCGGAGACGCCTTTCGAAGCGCGCGTGAAAGTGCGTTCCATGCGCCCGCCGGTGATGGCGATGGTGACGCCGCTTTCCGGCAGCATGGCGCGGGTGGAACTGGCGGCCCCGGAAGAGGCGATTGCGCCCGGCCAGGCATGCGTCTTTTATGATGCGCGGGGCAGCCGTGTGCTGGGCGGCGGGTGGATATGTTCCCCCGAAGCGGCGTTTTCCGGGCCAAACTTGACAGGGGCAGTCCCGGAACCCTACATGCCCGCCTCCGCGTCCGTCCCTCTTTAAGGAGGGCCATCCGGCTTGGCACCGTAGCTCAGCGGTAGAGCAGGGGAATCATAATCCCTTGGTCGGCGGTTCAAATCCGTCCGGTGCTACCATTCGAACGCCCACGGACCGTGGGCGTTCGAATGCCAAGGGCCGATCGGCCGCGCTAGGCGGCTTAGCGACAGCGTCGTGGCCGCGCGTCGCGCGCGGCCGTAAATCGGCCCGTGGCAGCAAGCAGTCCCGCACAATTTCTCGCGCGACAGCGACTTGAGCAGGCCGCGGCAGGAAGTCCCGCTCAGACATGAGCTGGCGAATTAAGTGTAGCGTCCTCAAAACTGGTCCCCAAAATTACAAGCAACGCCAATCTCGCGCCCGTTAACCTTGCTTAAGATCTTTGTTTCACTTTGGTACAAGACACGGCCAGCATGCCGCCATGCGAGCCGGATTTCCTTTCCCCAAAAGCGTGGCGCAACTGACGGGCGCCTTGGTGACGGCCATCGTGGCTTTTGGCGCCGATACGGAAGTTTACTATGCGGTGCCGCTGGGCGTGTTCGCCGGCGCGCTGGCGGTCTTCTTTGTGTCGGCTTCGGAAGCCGGCTATCGCAAGGCGGACAAAAAAGCCTAAGCCTGTATCAGGCCGAATCCGGCGGAATGTTGTTCAGCGAATTTTCCAGCTCCTGGAAGCTGGGCTGATATTCGCTCGGCACGCTGCCGCGTCCGATTTCCACCGACACTTGCGCGGCATTGCCATGCAGATGCGCGACCAGAATATCGCGAATCACATGATAGAAGGTCGATTCCTCGTCGATCACCGCCTTGAGGCGGTTACCCAGCGGGCCCACGATGCCATAGGCCAGGAACACGCCCAAAAAGGTGCCGACCAGGGCCGAGCCGATCATGCCGCCCAGCACTTCGGGCGGCTCGCTGATCGCGCTCATGGTCTTGATGACGCCCAACACGGCGGCAACGATGCCCAAGGCGGGCAGGCCGTCGGCCATGGATTGCAGCGCATTGGCGCCCACCAAGGCTTCATGGTGATGCTTTTCCAGCTGCTTTTCCATGGCGGTTTCGACTTGGTGCGGGTCTTCCAGGCTCATGGTCATCATGCGCAGCGTGTCGCAGATGAAGTCCAGCGCGAAATGGTCTTTGCAGATCTTGGGATAGCGCTTGAAGATCGAGGATTCGTCCGGCTTTTCGATATGCGCTTCCAGCGCGATCAAGCCCTTGGATTTCATGGTTTTGGTAAGCAGGAACAGCAGGCACAGCAGGTCGTTATAGTCCTTCGGCTTCCAGGCGGGTCCGGAGATCACCTTGCCCAGCGAGCCCATGATCTTCTTCAGATTGTACATCGAGCCGCCGATCAGCATGGCGGCGATGGCGGAACCGAAGATGGTGGCCATTTCGTGCGGGGCGGCGTGCGCCACCACTTCCATGGAGCCGCCGGTGGCGATGTACACGCCGAACACGCAGGCGAAAAGAATAACAATGCCGCCGATCTGAAGCATAAAAAAACCCGGGAAGTCCGGGCTCATTATTAACGGCAGGGCTTAAGGAGGGGTGAATTGGGCAGCGCCAGGCCGTCTTAAAGCGTTAACGCTTGGTGACCGCCAAGGACTTAGCGCCGCACGGAACGAGGTTACGGCCGCTCGGCTTCCGCCAGGCGGCGCGCCACCAGGCCAGCCAATTCCGCGGCGACTTTTTCGCCCATGCGCACATCGTCTTCTTCGGCGCGGGCGGCGCGCGCGATGGCCGAGGCATGTAGCGCCACGATCGTCGCGTCCAGGGGTTTGTTGATGCGCGCCATATCGTCCATGTAGCGGCATAGAATGTCGGCGATCCGCCCGGTGGTGATCATGCCGGCATTTTCGGCAAAGCCGCGTATTTCATGGGCGGCTTCGAACAATTTGACCATGTCGCTACCGGCCTGCTCCATATCATCGACATATTGCAGGATGGCGGCGCGCATCGGCGGAACGGCGGCTTCCATCGCCACTTGCGCCTTGGCGGCGGTTTCGTGCGAGCGCAGCGTCAGCATGGCGCGGGCAGCATCCTGCTTGTTCATTATCTGCGGATAGGCATCGGGTTTGATGATCTGCGCGTCTTTTTTGGCGGGCGGTTTGGTTGTTTTGGTCATAAGCGCACTTCCACCCCCTGGAAATCTTCCTTGCGGCGCCACGGGCCGGGATAATCCTCGACCTGACGGCGGCGGCGGTCGGGACCGAAATAGCTGTCGCAGCGCACAAAGGCGCGCGGGCGCTCCACAATTTCGGCGATGCGCGAAAACAGATTGCGCGCGGTGATGGGCTTGGCCAGAAACTCCGTCACGCCGGCGTCGCGCGCCGCTTCCACCCGGTATCTCTCGGTATGGCCGCTGATCATGATGATCGGCACAAAGGGATTGGGGCTATATTCATGGTTGCGGACATAGCGGGTGAATTCTATGCCGTCCATCGGCTTCATCGCCATGTCGGTGAGCACTAGGTCGGGCTTGCGCTCGCGCAAGGCGTCAATGGCGGCATGGCCATGGGCGGCCTCGGCGACATGCTTGATGCCGACAGAATTCAGCAGCGCCCGGAGCAGGGAGCGCATGTGCCCATTGTCTTCGACAATGAGCGCTTTGAGATTGTCAAATCCGGCCCCGGACATTTGCTATACGCCTCGCGCGCCGACCCGGCCCGCCCCCGCTAGCCCCGATGTCTGACGCCGGGACCCCTTAAACATGGTAAAATGTTCTACTGCAAGTTACGCAGGCGGAAGTTATGGAACCGTTACGGGACGGCGGCCGACTGAGTATTTGTCTGGGTTAAGAAATCCGGGCTTTTCGCTGTTCATGACCTTTCGGGCGCTTTGGGCGCCCGCCGCCTTCGGCGTGGCGGCAGCAATCTTTGACTCCCGGGGTCGGGTACTCTTGGTCCGGCATCGCTATAGTGCGGGTTGGCGCCTGCCGGGCGGCGGCTGAAAGAACGGACGGGCGCAAAGCCGTCTTTCCATTGGTAGGCTTGCCTTTTGCCCGACCGGCGATTAGCGAAACGCCCATGAACGCGCCCACGCCCATCCCTTTGGCCACCGGCTGGAAAATCCGTCTGGAAAGACCCCAGGACGCCGCACGGGTTGCGGCGTTGAACGCGGACAGTTTTGGGCCCGGCCGCTTCGCCAAATCGGCGTACCGGCTGCGCGAAGGCGTGGCTCCGGTGACGGACTTGTCTTTTGTCGCGGTGGAGGAAATGCCGGACGGCCGGGATATCCTGCGCGGCTCGGTGCGTTTTTGGCCCATCAGGGTGGGCGGTCATGAAGAATTGCTGCTGGGCCCCTTGGCGGTCGAGGGCGATCAGCGCGGCCGCGGCATCGGCATCGCCTTGATGCAGGCGGGCATCGCGGCGGCTCAAACCGGGCCCTGGCGCGCCATTCTGCTGGTAGGCGATGAGCCTTACTACACCAAGGTGGGATTTTCGCGGCTGCCGCCCGGCCGGGTGAGGTTCCCCGGACCGGTGGATCCGAACCGTATCCTGGGCCTGTCGTTGAAAGCCGGCGAGCTGCTCACGCTATCGGGGCAGGTGCGCCGCGCTCAGATCGATGAGCCGGTTTGCGCCAATGGGGCGGGGGTAGGCTAGATTATTGCCCTCCCCCTTTGACGGGGGAGGGCAATTTCTTCGCGCGTATGCGCGAAGAAATTGGGAGGGGGTGAAACACTGCCCCCTCCCCCAAATCATTTGGCGGCGCCAAATGATTTGCCCCCTCCCGCAAGGGGAGGGGGAGGTTCATTCAGCGCCCTTCCAGTCTCCATGCCAGCAGCAGCGCGCTCATGATCAGCAGCAATGCCAGCCATTGCGGCAACAGTTTTTCCTGTTCCAGGGCGGTGACGCGATAAGCGCCATTGCTGCGCAGGCCGATCCAGCGGGAACCGCTGGCGCTGTCGTTCGCGCCCACGCGGCGTATTTCTGGCACGCCGTCGGCCAGCCAATGCACGCTGCCGCCTGTGGCTTGGGCATCGGGTTTGAGAACCTCTTCGGTGGCGCGCATATCGGCCACTTCTTTGGGGTTCAGCGGCCCGGCCGCGGTGACAGTGGACAAAATCCCATCGCTGGCGCGATAGAGACCCAGTTCTGCGCCCTTGGCCTCGGCGCGCCAAATACCCGGTTCGGCGCGGGTCAAAGGCAAGCTGGCGCTTTTGCCCGAGGGCCAGGTCAGGGTCACGGGCGGGGTTTGCGCCGCCATGGTGCGGCGGGTGATGCGAACCGTGTCACCCAGAATGGAAGCCGACAGATTTTCCGATTCCAATTCTGGTTCTTTCATCAGCCAATGCGCCAGGCGCCGCAGCAATTCGGCCTGCGGTCCGCCGCCTTCAAAGCCGCGCGCCCAAAGCCAAGTCTGATCCGACATCAATTCCGCGATGCGGCCCTTGCCGACCCGGTCCAAAACCAGCAGTGGCTTTCCGTCATCGCCTGCCATCACGGTCTGACCGGAGATCTTGTTGGCGCCCAGAATACGAAACCAACGGCCCCAGCTGGGCGCGGTCTTGTCCTGATTGCGTCCTTCTTGATTACGTCCCGGCAATTCGCGCGTCACCGGATGGGCCATGCCGTCTTCAGTCACCACCGGCTTGAACGGCGCGGTGAAAATCTGTCCGGTGGGCTGAACGGGAAGGACTTGAGAAAGCGGCGTGCGGTAGATGCTTTCGGGACCGGCAAATTCCGGGCCGGACGAAATCAAAAGCGCGCCGCCGTCCTGCACATAGGACGCCAGATTCTGAAAATAGGCCAAGGGCAGCACGCCGCGCTCGCGATAGCGGTCGAACACCACCAGATCGAAGGAGCCCAGCTTTTCCTGAAACAGCTCACGCGATGGGAAGGCGATCAACGACAATTCATTGAGCGGCGTGGAATCCTGCTTGTCCGGCGGGCGCAGAATGGTGAAATGGACCAAATCCACCGACGGATCGGCTTTGAGCAGGTTGCGCCATACCCGCTCACCGGCATGCGGTTCGCCCGAAACCAGCAGAACCCGCAAGCGGTCGCGTATCCCCGAAACCGTGACCACGGCGCGGTTGTTCTGCTGGGTGAGTTCGGCCGGGCCCGGACCGGCCGACAGTTCGATCAGATTCTCGCCCTCATGCGTCACCGGCAGGCGGATATCGGTGTCCTTGCCCACCGGCACCATGCGCGAGCCAAGGCTTTTGCCGTCAATGCGGATATCCAGCACCGCGCTGGTTTCGCCGCTGCCGCCCAGATCGTCCACCCGGAGGCGCAAATTCGCCCATTGGCCCACAATGGCGAAGCGGGCGGCGTTCAGCACCGTCAATTTGCGGTCCCGCTCGCCGCGGGTGCCCGCCACCAGCACCTGCAGCGGCGCGCGCAGCGTCAAGGCTTGCGGCGACGGCGCGTCATGCACCTGGCCGTCGGTGATCAGAATGGCGCCCGCCACCCGCCCTTGCGGCACATCGGCCAAGGCGGCGTTCAAGGCGGCAAAAGCCTGGGTGCCGTTATTGTCGCCGGTGGCGGTGGTGGTGATGCTGGTTTCGCGCAAGATCAATCCCGGCTTGTCGGCCAACAATTGTTTGATCGCGGCGCGTGCGCTTTCCGCCTGTGCCGCGCGCTTGCCCAGCGCCATGCTTTGCGAACGGTCGGTGACGATGACCGCCACATCCGGCAGAGGCGCGCGTTGTTCCTTGACCAGCAAAGGGCCCGCCAGCGCAAACAGCAAAACCGCGAAAGCAAGCCCGCGCGCCCAGGCGCCGCGCGCCCGCATATAAAAGCCGTAAGCGGTGATCAGCAGCGCCACCGCGGCCATCGCCGCCAGCAGCGAAGGCGAAAGGACGGGGGCGAAAGCCAGCCGGATCATCGCCCGTTCCCCAGCCGCTGCAGCAAGGCGGGCGCATGCACCATGTCGGTCTTGTAATTGCCGGTCAGCGCATAGATCACCAGATTGACGCCAAAGCGGAAGGCCATCTCGCGCTGCAATTCCCCGCCCGGCGACGGCGTGGACAGAAACCGGCCATTGGCGTCGATCGCCCAGGCGGCGGCCCAGTCATTGCCGCCGATGATCACCGGCGACACGCCATCGCCGCCGCGCGCGGGCGGCGCGCCGTTTTTGGGGGCGGGCGGCAGAGCTTCCACCCACAATTTTCCGCCGCTCCAGCGGCCGGGAAAATCGCGCAGGATATAAAAGGCTTTGGTCAGCACATGATCGGCGCGCAATGGCTCCAGCGGCGGCAGATCCAATCCGCCCGTCAGCCGCCGCAAGGTCTGTTCGCCCGGCGAAGCGGGGCCGCGCACGGCGCCCAAGGTGAAATCGCGGGTGTCGAACAGGATGATGCCGCCATTGCGCATGTAGTCGCCGACGCGCGACAGCGCCCTGGGCGACAAGGCCTTGGCGCGCGGGTCCATCGGCCAATAGAGCAGGGGATAGAGCGAAAGATCGTCGCGTTCGAGGTCCAGGCCGATCGGTTCCAGCGGCTCATAGGCGGTGCGCGATTTCAGCACCAGCCCCAGCCCGGTAAGACCGGCCTGACTGATGGAATCCACATCGCCCAGACCGGTCTTCACATAAGCCAGCCTGGTGTCGAGCGAGGCCTTCATATTGGTGGCTTCGTCGGCGCGGGCCTGCGGCGCCATCAGCAGAAAGGCCAGCGCCGCCGCTGCTCCGCGCAGCCGGCGCGGCGCAAAACCGCGCAGCCACAAAGACAGCAGCGCATCCAGCAACAACAACGCCATGGCGGCGGCCAGCAGATAAGGCTCCAGCGCGCGGGCATGGGTGTCGCCATAGGCTTGCGCGCCGCGCACCGCCAAAGGCGCCAGCCTGTCGCCCGCGCGCAGGACATTGAGCGCGCTTTCCACCTCATGCGCGCCATAAAGCC
The DNA here is from genome assembly GCA_035275465.1 of Rhizomicrobium sp. GTDB lineage: Bacteria > Pseudomonadota > Alphaproteobacteria > Micropepsales > Micropepsaceae > Rhizomicrobium. The sequence continues at coordinate 46,669 of DATEMS010000013.1, forward strand.
CGGGCGGATGGCGCGGTGAAACCCGGGTGGCGGCAAAGCCCCGCGCCGGAATGGGCGCAATGTGAGACGGCGGCGGCATGGCGCGGCCGAAGCCGTCCAGCAAGGAGACCGGCGGCAAGCTGGTCAATCCGGCCAGCTCGCGCACCGGAGTGCCCGCCGACAAGGCAAGCAGCCGTTTGAGCATCTCGACATACAATCCCGACAAGGGCAGCGACGACCAGCCCGGGCTGGCCGCCGTGTGAAACAAGACGATCCAGCCCGATCCCATCGCCTGCGCCGTGATGAGTGGCGTGCCGTCGGTCAATTGCGCCCAGCTGCGGCCCTGCAATGCCGCCGAAGGTTCGGCCAGAATCTGGCGGGTGACGGTGACCTCGGCGGGGATTTCCAGCCCGTTGAAAGGACTTTGCGCTTGAAATGGCGCTAGATGCTGCGGCGCCGACCAAGCCATGGCGCTGCCCAGATAGCGACCGCCGGCCCGCAATTTGACCGGCACCAGATCGTCGGCGCCGCCGGTCATGCGCTCGCCCGCAAAGCGGATCAAGACGCCGCCCTTCTCGACGAATTCCCGCACCCGGCCTTGTTCCTGGGCCGAAATTTTGGCCACATCGGCCAACAGCAACACCGAAACCCGCTTATCCAGCAGTTGCGCGATGCCGCCCTTGGCGGTCTCGGCATAAGGCGCCAGGGCCCGCTCCAGATAATAGACATCGGAAAGCAGCGGCTGGCCTTCGCCGCTGGCCGTCTCCGACACGATGCCGGCGCTGCGTTGTGCCGCGCCGCGATCCAGCAACTGTACGGCGCCGGCGCTGTCTTCGCCCGCAATGGCCAGACGGGTGGTGGCATTGCGTACTTCCATCGGCAAGGCGATATGACCGCCGGCGGTCAGATCGCCGCGCTTGAAGCGAAGGCGGGTGGCGGCCAAGGTTTCGCCGCGCGCGCCAATGGCGCCCGCCTCGATCTCCAAGGGTTCGCCGGTACGGGCGCGCAACGCGGTCAAGGCAAAGCCGCTGGCGTCACGCGTCACCGGCAGCAGGCCGACCGGCAGCCGCGCGGGCGCGAACACGCTGACGCTGCCATAACGGCGCATGGCGTCACGCAAGGCTTTGCTGCCTGCGTCATCGATCCCGTCGCTCAACCAATAGAGCGCGGGCGCGGCGGCGAAATTGAATCGCCCCAGGGCTTTTGCGGCGGCGACGCGGTCGCCCGGCCAGGGCATAGGCCTCAGTTCCTTGGCGATGCGCGCCGCCTCGCCTTCGTTCAACAAACCGGTGGGCGCAGGCCCGGCGGTGGGAATGATGGCCACGGCACGGCCACGGGCGCTGTGCAGCAGATCGTCGATCAATTCCTGGCGCGCATCCCAATTGCGCGCGGCGGTCCAGCCATTGTCCACCACCATCACCAGGGGGCCGCTGGCGGTCAGTTGGGGTGTGCGGCCCAAAAGCGGATCGGCCAAAGCCAGGATCAGCAGCGCCGCCGCCGCCAGACGCAACAACAGCAGCCACCAAGGCGTCGCGGCGGGAGTTTGTTCTTCGTCTTCCAAGCCCCGCAACAAACGCAGCGGCGGAAACAGGGTGCGGCGGGGCAAGGGCGGCGTCACCCGCAGCAGCCACCACAGCACCGGCAATACAAGCAGCGCTGTCAGGACCAACGGAGCGCCGAAGCTGATGGGAAAGCCGAACATATTGTTCCTCTACCGCTCGCGGCGGTTATATCCCGCCGATCGCGGCATGCAGCGCGATCAGCGAGGCTTGCGGCGCGTGATCGGTACGATGGACCGTGCAGGTCCAGCCCAGTTTTGCGGCCGCTTGTGCGACGCGCTCGCCATGGGCGGTAAAGCGGGCGCGGTAGGGCGCGCGCACCCGTTCGGCGCGGCCGAAGATCTCATCGCTGTCGCCGTGCGGGGATTCAAAACGCGTGCGGCCGGAATAAGGAAAATCCTCTTCCGCCGGATCGACGATGCGCACCAAATGGCCTTCCACGCCGCTATGCGCCAGGTTTTTCATGGCGTCGAACACGTCTTCATCCAGGAAATCGCTGAACCACACCAATTGATTGCCGCGGGCGAACCGCGTGACCGGCGGCAGCCCTTGGTCGCCGCGCCCGAACATGGCGCGTCCGATCCGCGTCAGCGCCACGCGCGAAGCGGCGGGCGCCCCATCCATGCCGGCAAAACCCACCCGCTCGCCGCCGCGCACCAACAGCGAGGCCAGCGCCAGCAGCAAAAGGTCGGCGCGGGCGCGCTTGCTGACCGCGCCGGATTTAAACGCCATATTGGGCGAGGCATCACGCCAGAACCAGACGGTCTGGGCCGCTTCCCATTCGCGTTCGCGCACGAAGATATGCTGCGACTTGGCGGATTGCCGCCAATCGATGGTCGAGGAGGAATCGGGACTGGCATAGCGGCGGAATTGCCAGAAACTTTCGCCGATGCCGGCGCGGCGGCGGCCATGCACGCCCAAGCTTACCGAAGCCGCCAGATGATCGGCCTCCACCATGAGCGGCGGCAGCCCGGCGGACAGGCCATCGGCTTCATGCTGAAGCGCGGAGAACTGGCTCAAAACAAACTCATGTTAAAAGAGACTTTGGCAGAGCCGCGCGATCACTTTAGCCGTGGTGGCGCCTTCAGCGCGGGCGGAGAAGTTCAAGGCCATGCGATGGCGCAGGACCGGGCCGGCCAGCGCCGCCACGTCGTCGGTGGAGGGTGCGAGCCGGCCATCCAGAAGCGCGCGCGCCCGCACCGCCAGCATCAAGGCCTGGCTGGCGCGGGGGCCGGGGCCCCAGGCGATCTGGCCTTGCAAGCCGCTTTCATGATCGCTTCCATTTGGCCGCGCGGCGCGCACCAGCGACAGAATGGATTCCATCACCTGCTCGCCCACCGGAATGCGGCGCACCAGAGTCTGGGCTTCCAGAAGATCGTCGGGCCCGCAGACCCGCGCCGCGCTTTTTTCCTCGCCCATGGTCGTGGCCAAAAGCATGCGGCGTTCCGCGTCCAGACCGGGATAGCCGACATCGATCTGCAGCAGAAAACGGTCGAGCTGCGCCTCGGGCAAAGGATAGGTGCCTTCCTGCTCCAGCGGATTTTGGGTCGCCAGCACATGGAACAGCCGCGGCAGATCGTGGCGCGCGCCCGCCACCGTGACATGCTTTTCCTGCATCGCCTGCAGCAATGCTGATTGGGTGCGGGGCGAAGCGCGGTTGATTTCGTCCGCCATCAGAAGCTGGGTGAAGACCGGGCCGCGAATAAAGCGGAAGGCCCGTTCGCCGCTGATGCTTTCCTCCATCACTTCCGAGCCGGTGATGTCGGCGGGCATCAGATCAGGGGTGAATTGGACGCGGCTGGTATCCAGCCCCATCACAATACCCAGCGTGTCCACCAGCTTGGTCTTGGCCAAGCCCGGCACGCCGATCAACAGGCCATGACCGCCCGCCAGCAGGGTGATCAGGGTCTGTTCGATGACTTCTTCCTGACCGAAAATCACGGCGTTGAGCCCGGTGCGCACCTTGGCGAAGGTTTCGGCGCTGGCCGACAGCCGCTTGGCGGCGTCGCGCTCGTCCTGAATGTCCACTTTGTTCATGCGGGGCCTGAAACTTGCCGGGGTTGAGGGTTATGTTGCACCGTGGGACATGAGCGGCGCAACCCCGTAACCCCTCTTAATTGTAAGGGAAAAGCGCGAATTATGGCGTCATGACGGCAGACAGGATTTTTCTGTTGCGCAGGACCGGCGACAGCGCCTTGGCGGAACAATGGCGCATCCGGCTGCCGCAACAGCCGCCGGACCTGACAGAGCATGACGATTGCGACAGCGCGCAAGGCACCGATGGTTTGCGCGCCGTGAAAGCCGCCATGCTGTTGCCGGCGATCGCGCGCGGCCGCCGGCGTTTAAAGGCCGTGAAGGTTTAAATGCTATAAGTGAGTCGTGAGGATAGATCCGACACAGCATGGCTGGATGCCCCGTCGCGCGGAACGGCGCGCGCAGACCGGCGCAAGCAAGGCACCGGTGGCGCCGGCCGTGAGCGCGCGACAAATTAAAGAGAGGCGGTCATGAAGATTGACCCCGCTCAGCATGGTTGGATGACCGCCCCCGAGACGGTCCAGGTGATGACGGCCTTGGGGGAGGCGCGCTTTGTCGGCGGCGCGGTGCGCAATGCGCTTTTGGGGATCGCGGTGGTGGACATCGATATCGCGGTGCCCATGCCGCCCCAGGAAGCGCTGGCACGGCTGAACGCCAAGAACATCAAAGTACTGGAAACAGGCCTTAAGCATGGCACGGTTACCGCCATTGTCGGCACGCACGCCTTCGAGATTACGTCCTTGCGGCACGATGTGGAAACCGATGGCCGGCATGCCACAGTGGCGTTCACCGACGACTGGGCCGAGGATGCGGCGCGGCGCGATTTCACCATCAACGCGCTATATGCCTCGGTCAGTGGCGAGATTTTCGACTATGCCGGCGGTGTCGAAGATCTGATCGCGGGCAAGGTGCGCTTTGTGGGCGATGCGCGCACACGGATCGCCGAGGACTATCTGCGGGTGCTGCGGCTGTTCCGTTTTCATGCCTGGTACGGCAAGGGCGAAATTGACGCCGATGGATTGCATGCCGCCGCGGAAGCCAAGGACAAGTTGAAGACTTTGTCGGCGGAACGCGTGGCCAAGGAACTGCTGCGCCTGTTGGAAGCGGGCAATCCCGCGCCTGTCCTGCGGGTCATGGCGGCGACGGGAATTTTGCCGGAACTGCTGCCGGGCGCCTTGCAGATGCGGCGGCTGGAACGGTTGACGCAGTTGGATGCCGACAATTTCTTTCCGCGCGACGCCATTCTGCGCCTGGCCGCGCTGTTGCCTGACGATCGCGAAGCCGCCCATGCGGCTTCGGACGGGTTGAAACTGTCCAATGCCGACCGTGCAAGGCTGGAACAGGCGCTAAGCGGCGACAAGATCACGATTCAAATTTCAGCGGCGGCGGCGCGGCGGTTGCTCTATCGCCTGGGCTCGGCCCGGTTCAAGGACAAGGTGATGTTGCGCTGGGCGGGCGTGCCCAAGGGTGCGGGCGCCTGGCGCATGCTGCTGGAGATGGCCAACAACTGGCAACGGCCGCGTTTTGCGCTGACCGGACGCGATGTGATGCAGGCGGGTGTGCCGGAAGGGCCGGATGTCGGACGCTTGCTGGCGCAAGTCGAGGATTGGTGGATGGCGGGGGATTTCGCCGCCGACGAGGCTGCGCTGCGCGCCCGTTTGAAAGCGGTGATCGCCCAGGACCGCGCATGAGGTTCGAACTTTTGGACTCTCTGTCATTGCCTGGCGATCCCGCCAAGGCCAATGAAGATGCGTTCGGTCATGGCGAGAGCGCCGCCGTGGTGATCGATGGCGCCACGCCTTTGGGCGACGGGTTGATGCCCGGCCCCAGCGATGCGGCGTGGATCGCCCAGTTCGGCGCGCGGCGCCTGATGGCGCATCTCAGGGATGGTAAGAGCGCGCGCAAGGCACTGCGCGCCGCATTGGCCGATGCCCAGAAATCCTTTGAAGCCCTGCGCCGCCATGAACCGGAAGAGATGTGGCAGATGCCTTGCGCCAGCATGATGCTGGCCGTACCAGATCAGGAGGAGCTTGAATGCCTTTGGTTTGGCGATTGCGCCGCGCTGGTTCAGCAAGAGGACAAAGCCGTGCGCGTGATCGGCGAAACCTTCGATAAGCGCGCCGCCGAGGCGCAGCGCGCAAAGGCGGTAGCCCAGGAAAAAAATCTGTCGCCGGCTTCTGGCATCCGCCGCGCCGAATTCATCGGCACGCTGCGCAGCAGCCGCAACCGCATCAATAGCGGCAATCAATGGCTGTTCAGTCCCGATGCAAAAGCGGCGGGCCATGTGGCGCGCAGAACGATGAAAGCGGCGCCCGGCAGCATGCTGCTTTTGGCCAGCGACGGTTTTTTGGCGCTGGCGAGCGATTACGGCGCTTACAGCGCCGACAGTCTGATGACGGCGGCGATGTCCAAGGGGCTTGCGGTGTTGGGCGCAGAATTGCGCGCCATCGAGGCGGGCGATAGCGGCGGCGACAAGTTTCCGCGCTTTAAAAAGAGCGACGATGCTACCGCGCTGCTGTTGCGGTTGGTTTGAGCGCAGGTGCACTCCTATGTCTGTTCTAGCGACAGCGTCAGAACAGACATAGGAGGCGCGGTAGGCGCTACTTCTTCGAATAACTTAGCCACGAGGAATTTTCGTTCCTGAGCAGGAGTGCCGCACTCAGGGATCAAAAGGTCTGCGGCTAGAGCCGTTTCGGATTGAGATGATGCGGATGCTTCCCTCACCTCACCATGGCCGGCCTCCGAGCCGGCCATCTAGAGCCACAAACACGGTATTTGCTGCCCTGGATGGGCGGGTCAAGCCCGCCCATGGTGAGTGTAAAGGTTCATTTCAATTCAAAAAGGCTCTAGCTCATCGCTTTGGCGACTTCTTCCCAGCCGTGCCAGATCATCGACAGCGCCACATACACAACAATCGCCAGGCCGATATAGGCGATCCAACGGAAGCGCTCCAAAAGCTTGGCGATGTAACTGGCTGCCGCGCCCATCAGCGCCACCGACATCAAAAGGCCGATGATCAAAACGTCGAGATGATCGCGCGCCGCCCCCGCCACCGCCAGCACATTGTCCAGCGACATGGACACATCGGCGACCAGTATCTGGATGATGGCGCGCTTGGCCGAAGCGCCGGTTTCGATTTCGGGGGCGATGTGGCTTTTGTCGCCGGAAATATCGCGCCACATGCGCCAGCACACCCACAAGAGCAAAATGCCGCCCGCCAACATCAGGCCGATAATGGCCAAGAGCTGCACCGCCACCGCCGCCATGGCGATGCGCAACACCACCGCTGCGATCAGGCCCCAGAGAATGACTTTCTTGCGCATCTCCAGCGGCACGCGCGCCGCCGCCAGTCCGATCACCACGGCATTGTCGCCCGCCAGCACGATGTCGATCATCAGCACCTGGGCGAGGGCGACCAGGCCGCCTTCGTGGAAAAGAGTCAGTTCCACCTATTGCTCCTTTAACTTTGGGAAACCGCCGGTCTGACGCAGCGCTTCGCCCAGCACCATTGCCGCGGCTTGCGCCACATTCAAGGACCGAAGGCCGGGACGCAGCGCAATCACCAGCCGGGCATCCGCCGCATCATGGATGGCCTGCGGCACACCGGCGCTTTCGCGCCCCACCAAAAGCGTGTCCGAGAGCGCAAAGGCAAAATCGGCGTACGCCATGTCCCCCCTGGTCGTCAGCAGCACCAGCCTCGATGCTTCCGCCCCCGCGCTGTCATGGAACCGGGCCCAGGACTCATGGCGGCGGATATCGGCGCTTTTGAGATAATCCATGCCGGCCCGGCGGAAATTGCGGTCCGACAGCAGAAATCCACAGGGCTCGATGATGTCGATCCCCACCCCCAGACAGGCGCCCAGGCGTATCAGACTCCCCGCATTCTGGGGGATATCGGGCTCATACAGCGCCAGGCGCACCACAAACCTCCAAATTTCCGCGCCCGTGGATTAAGTGACGGCAGCAAAAGGCATTTTCTGCGTCATCGTGCCGCAAGACCCTCGAAAACCGACTCTCTATTTTACCGGCCCAATGAGCAAGCGGGGCGGGGACCAAGCGCGTCACCGCGTCAGTACCCTATCCACGCTTGTTTGTGGCAAGAGTTCGAGACGTTCTTTCCAAGATTCCATAAGGGTGGACCCAGTGGCAGCTACGACAAGTGACGCGGGCACGCGACGCGATTTCCTTTATGTGGCGTCGGGCGCAGTGGGCGCCGTCGGCGCGGCCGCGGTGGCCTGGCCGCTGATCGACCAGATGAATCCGTCGGCCGCAGCTTTGGCCTTGGGCACCACCGAGATCGACATCGCCGCCATCCAGCCCGGCCAACAGATCGTTTACAAATGGCGCGGTCAGCCCTTGTTCGTGCGCCGCCGCACGCCGGCCGAAATCGAATCCGCCAAGACGGTGGATGTGGCGTCGCTGCCCGATCCCTTGGCGCGCAATGCCGCCTTGCCGGAAGGCACGCCCGCCACCGACGCCAGCCGCGCCGTCAAGCCGGAATGGCTGGTGCTGGTCGGCGTTTGCACCCATCTGGGCTGCACCCCCACCGTGTCCACGCCGCAGACGCCGGAAGGCGAATATGGCGGCTGGCTCTGCCACTGCCATGGTTCCGCCTACGACACATCGGGCCGCATCCGCAAAGGCCCGGCGCCGCAGAATCTGGCGGTGCCGCCTTATACCTTCATGTCTGACACCCGCATCAAGGTCGGTTAAGGAGAACAACAATGTCTGGCCCTTCGACCTACCAACCCAAATCCGGTTTTGACCGCTGGCTTGACGCCCGCCTGCCGTTGCCGCGCCTGCTGCACGACACGATGGCGACTTTCCCGACACCGCGGAATCTGAACATCTGGTACACCTTCGGCGGCATCCTGACCTTCTGTCTGGCGGTCCAGATCGTCACCGGCGTGGTGCTGGCGATGCACTATGTCGCCAACGCCAATCTGGCTTTCAACAGCGTCGAAGCCATCATGCGCGACGTCAATTATGGCTGGCTGATCCGTTATGTGCACGCCAATGGCGCGTCCATGTTCTTCCTGGCCGTTTATATCCATATGTTCCGCGGTCTTTATTACGGCTCCTACAAGGCGCCGCGCGAGTTGATCTGGATCATCGGCGTGCTGATCTATATCTTGATGATGTCCACCGCCTTCTTCGGCTATGTGCTGCCCTGGGGCCAGATGTCCTTCTGGGGCGCCACCGTCATCACCAACCTGTTCAGCGCCATTCCGGTGGTGGGCAGCAGCATCGCCACCTGGCTGTGGGGCGATTTCGCGGTGGGCGACGCCACCTTGAACCGCTTCTTCTCGCTGCATTACCTGCTGCCCTTCATCCTTGCGGGCGTGGTGGGGCTGCACATCTGGGCGCTGCATGTGCCCGGCAACAACAATCCCTTGGGCATCGATGTGAAGAGCCCGCAGGACACGGTGCCCTTCCATCCCTATTACACCGTGAAAGACGCCTTTTATCTGGTGCTGTTTGTTATCCTGTTCGCCGGTTTTGTGTTTTTCGAGCCGGATTTCTTCGGCAATCCGGACAATTACCAGCCGGCCAATCCGCTGGTGACCCCGCCGGACATCGTGCCGGAATGGTACCTGCTGCCCTTCTACGCCATGCTGCGCTCCATCCCCGACAAGCTCTTGGGCGTGATCGTGATGGGTGCCGCCATCGTCACGCTGGTCTTTATTCCCTGGCTGGACACCAGCCGGGTGCGCTCCTGCCGCTTCCGTCCCTTGATGAAGCAGTTCTTCTGGGGCTTTGTGGTGGCCTGCGTGCTTTTGGGCTATTGCGGCGCGCAGAGCGTGGATGCGTCCAAGTTCGGCATTCCCCTGGTATGGGTGGCCCGCCTGGCCTCGATCTATTACTTCGCCTTCTTTTATCTGATCATGCCCATCATCGGGCTGATCGAGACGCCCAAAAAACTTCCCGCATCCATCGCGCAATCCGTGCTCGGCGACTCCGCCGCCGCTCCCGCGAAGTGAGAACAACCATGCGTCTGACCAATCTCCTCCTCGGTTCCTCGCTGGCTCTGACCCTCGGGCTTGCGGCATCCCACGCGGTTGCGGCGGAAGGCTCGGCGACCAAGCGCCTGCATCCCAAACATGCCGAGTTCGAATTCGAAGGTCCGTTCGGCACCTATGACCGCGGCGCCCTGCAGCGCGGCTTCCAGGTCTACAAGGAAGTCTGCGCCGCTTGTCACGGGCTTGAGCATCTGGCGTTCCGCAATCTGGCGCAGCCGGGCGGCCCGGAATTCAGCGAGGCCCAGGCGCGCGCGCTGGCGGCGGCGGTTAAAGTGCCCGCCGAGCCCAACGACAAAGGTGAAACCACCGACGAAAAGGGCGCGCCTCTGACCCGCCCCGCGGTGCTGTCCGACAAGTTCCCTTCGCCCTATCCCAACGAGAATGCCGCCCGCGCCAACAATAGCGGCGCCCTCCCGCCGGACCTGTCCCTGATCGTGAAAGCGCGCGAGGGCGGCCCGCAATATATCTATTCGCTGCTCACCGGCTTTCATGAAAAGACGCCGGCCGGCTTCAAGGTGGCGGACGGCAAATATTTCAATCCTTATTTCGAGGGCTGGAATATCTCCATGCCGCCGCCTTTGGCCAACAAGGGCGTGACCTATTCCGACGGCACGCCGGCCACCATCGAACAGCAGGCCCATGATGTGGTGACCTTCCTGGCTTGGGCGGCTGAGCCCAAAATGGAAGAGCGCAAGCGGATGGGCTTTGCCGTGCTGATCTTCCTGACGGCCTTGGCCGGCCTTTTGTTTGCGGCGTATCGCAAGCTCTGGAAGGACGCCCACTAAGCGCGGTCTTTTTGGCCCCTGAGTTCGTCGCGCCATCGCTCGTGTACCTCCTTGTACACGTCGCTCGGCGCTCCTGCTCAGGAACCAAAAATCCTCGCGCTTGGGACTGTCACAGGCCCGAGGCATTGCCCCCCGGACCCCACATGCTAAAAGGGCGCTTTCCTCAAGGAAGCGCCCTTTTTCATGGCCAGAACGGTATTGGAGCGTAGGCGTGGTCCGGAGCGACAGCGAACGGACGAGCGACCACATAAATGCGGAAAGTTTAGATCGTGACCAAGACAGTTCTCGGTATCATCGGTGGGTCCGGCGTCTATCAGATTGAAGGCCTGGAGAATGCCCAATGGCAGACGGTCAAAAGCCCCTGGGGTGAACCGTCGGACCAGCTTCTGACCGGAACCTTCGCTGGCGTGGATTTGGTGTTCCTGCCGCGCCATGGCCGCGGCCATGTCCAGACGCCGACCTCGATCAATTACCGCGCCAATATCGACGCCTTGAAACGGATCGGCGTCACCGATGTGATTTCGGTGTCGGCCTGCGGTTCGCTGAAGGAGGAATTGCCGCCCGGCACCTTTGTGATGGCGGACCAGTTCATCGACCGCACCTTCGCGCGCGAGAAAAGCTTCTTCGGTCCCGGTTTTGTCGCCCATGTGCCGATGGCGCATCCGGTCTGTCCGCATCTGTCGGGTGCGCTGACCTTGGCGGCGCGCGAACAAAAGATCGATCACAGCGAAGGCGGCACTTATATCTGCATGGAAGGGCCGCAATTTTCCACCCGCGCCGAAAGCTTCCTCTATCGCAGCTGGGATTGCAGCGTGATCGGCATGACGGCGATGCCGGAAGCCAAGCTGGCGCGCGAGGCCGAGCTGCCTTACGCCATTGTCGGCATGGTGACCGATTATGACTGCTGGCATGACGATCACGATTCGGTGACGGTGGAGGCGGTGATCAAGGTGATGACGCAGAACGCCGCCAATGCGCGGCGGCTGATTCAGGCGGTGGCGCCCAAATTGGGGCCGCAGCGCCAATCTTGTCCCTTGGGCGTGGAAACCATGCTGGACATGGCGCTGATCACCGCCCCCGACAAGCGCGATCCGGCGCTGGTGGCGAAACTGGATGCGGTGGCCGGCCGCGTGTTGAGGAAGGTCTGAGACCATGGACTACAAGGACGCAATCCGCACCATTCCCGACTATCCCAAGCCGGGCATCATGTTCCGCGACATCACCACCCTTTTGGGCAATCCGCGCGCTTTCCGCCGCGCGGTGGACGAGATGGTGCAGCCCTATGCCGGGATGAAGATCGATAAGGTCGCCGGCATGGAAGCGCGTGGCTTCATCCTGGGCGGCGCGGTGGCGCATCAATTGTCGGTGGGGTTCATTCCAGTGCGCAAGAAGGGCAAGCTGCCTCACACCGTGATCGGCGAGGACTACGACCTGGAATATGGCAAGGACCGGGTAGAGATCCACATCGACGCCTTGGAAAAAGGCGAGCGCATCTTGCTGGTGGACGATTTGATCGCCACCGGCGGCACCGCCTATGCTGGCATCCGGCTGCTGGAGCGGGCCGGTGCCCATGTGGTCGGCTGTTCTTTTGTGATCGACCTGCCTGAGCTGGGCGGGGCCGACAAGCTGCGCGCCATCGGCAAGCCGGTGACCGCGCTGGTCGCCTTTGAAGGGCATTAAGCGTTGAAACTGTACACCAACGCAGCCTCGCCTTTCGCGCGCAAGTGCCGGGTGATCGCCCATGAACTGGGGCTGAAGCTGGAAGAAATCCGCACCCTGCCGATGCAGGAGCCGGAGTTCCGCAAGATCAACCCCTTGGGAAAAATCCCGGCCCTGATCCTGGACGACGGTTCGGTGCTGATCGATTCCCCCGTGATCTGCGAGTATCTCAACCATGCGGGTCGCGGAAAATTTTTCCCCGCCGACAGCATCTGGAAAGCCGCCACCGGGCGCTGGAAGGCGCTGGGCCTGCAGGCGCTGGGTGATGGGCTGGCCGATGCGGCGGTGGCCTGGATGATCGAGGGCCGTCAGCAGCCGGTGAACGAAACAACGCGCACGCGTCACATGGCGGCGGTTCTGGCGGCGATGGATGCGCTGGAGCGGGTCAAATTCGCCCAGGACGTCACCATCGGCGAGATTTCGGTGGCCTGCGCGCTCGGCTATGTCGAGTTCCGCATGCCGGACCTTGATTGGAAGACCTCGCGTCCCAATCTGTCGGCCTGGTACGCGAAATTCTGCGAGTATCCGTCGATGAAGGCCACAGCCCCGGCACAGCCATGAAAATTAGCGGTCAGCATTACCGTTCGGTCTGGCCGGTCGGTGAGGATGCTTTCGGCATCATCGATCAGACCAAACTGCCGCATGAATTCGTCACCCTGACTTTGCGCGATGCGGAAGCGGCGGCGAACGCGATTCTCACCATGCAGACCCGCGGCGCGCCCTTGATCGGAGCGGTGGGCGCCTACGGCCTGGCGCTGGCGGTGCGCGAGGACGCGTCCGACGATCACATCCAAAAGATGGTGGAGATGCTGGCCGAAACCCGGCCCACCGCCATCAACTTGAAATGGGCGCTGTGGCGGATGCGCGGCGCGCTGCTCAATCAGCCGCGCGACAAGCGCGCCGCACTGGCCTGGCAGGAAGCCGCCTTGATCGCCGACGAGGATGTGGCGATGAGCCAGGCCATCGGCAAGAACGGTCTGGCGATCATCCGCGACATCGCGGCGAAGAAAAACGGCAAGTCCGTCAACATCCTCACCCATTGTAATGCCGGTTGGCTGGCGACGGTGGATTACGGCACCGCGCTGGCGCCGATCTATCTGGCGCATGACGAAGGCATTGCGCTCCATGTCTGGGTGGATGAGACGCGGCCCCGCAACCAGGGCGCTTCACTCACCGCTTTTGAGTTGGGCAGCCATGGCGTGGATCACACCATCCTGGCCGACAATGCCGGCGGCCATTACATGCAAGCGGGCCAAGTGGACATGGTGATCGTGGGCACCGACCGGGTCACCGCCAATGGCGATGTCGCCAACAAGATCGGCACCTATTTGAAGGCGCTGGCGGCACAGGACAACAATGTCCCCTTTTATGTCGCGCTGCCCAGTTCCACCATCGACTGGACGCTGGAATCGGGGCGCGACATTCCCATCGAGGAACGCACCCAAGATGAAGTGCTGAAAATGGCGGGCCGCCTTCCTGACGGTTCCGTGACGGTTGTAGAGATCGCCGCTCCCGGCTCGGGCGCGGCCAATCCCGGTTTCGATGTCACCCCGGCGCGGCTGGTCACCGGCTTCATCACCGAACGCGGCACTTGCGCCGCCACCCCCGAAGGCTTACGCAGCCTTTTTCCCAAGTAAGAGCCTCCCATGCAGTCCAAATGGTCCGATGCTGAAGCGCAGGATTTTGTCTCCCGCTATGCCCCCAAGGGCATCAATGCGGACCTGGCGGTACGCACTTACACCACGCGCCTGTTGGGCAGTGACCCCAAGATGGTGCTGCATGGCGGCGGCAATACCTCGGTCAAAACCACGGTGAAGGATCAGTTGGGCGAGGATGTGGAAGTCATCTGCATCAAAGGCTCGGGTTGGGATATGGGCGTGATCGAGCCCGCCGGTCTTCCGGCGGTGCGGCTGGAACCGCTGCGTAAGCTGCGCAAGCTGGACAAATTGTCTGACGAAGACATGGTCAATTACCAGCGCATCAATCTGCTGGACTCCACCGCGCCCAATCCGTCCGTCGAAACCCTGCTGCACGCCTTCCTGCCGCACAAATTCGTCGACCATGTTCATTCCACCGCCGTGCTGGCTCTGACCGATCAGCCCAACAACAAGGCGCTGGTAGAGGAGGTCTATGGCACCAGAGTTGCCTATGTGCCCTACACCATTCCCGGCTTCGCGCTGGCCAAGGCGGTGGCCGATGTGTTCGACCAAAATCCCAAGGTCGAAGGACTGGTGCTGCTGCAGCACGGCATCTTCACTGTTGGCGACAGCGCGCGGCAGGCCTATGAGCGGATGATCGAATTCGTCACCATGGCGGAGGAGCGGCTCACCCGTCAGCGCAAGTCATTGGCCCAGGCCAAGCTGCCGTCCAACATTGCCTCGGTGGCGGAAATCGCGCCCATCTTGCGCGGCGCGGTGGCGATCGAGAAAAACGCCAATACCGGAACCGCCAAGCGCCAGTTGCTGGATTTCCGCACCAACGCGCAGATTCTCAATTACGTGAATGGCGCGGAACTGGCGCGCTACAGCCAGGTCGGCGTGGTGACGCCCGACCACACCATCCGCACCAAGAATTGGCCGGTGATCGTGCCGGCGCCGGAAGCGGGCAAGCTGGAACAATGGTCGGCGGATGTGCAGGAAGCCGTCGCCGCCTATGTCGCGCGCTATCACCGCTATTTCGAAAACAATAACGCCAAGAGCGCGGTGAAGAAAAAGGAACTGGATCCCTTGCCGCGCGTGATCCTGGTGCCGGGCGTGGGCATGTTCGGGGTGGGCGGCAGCGCCAAGGATGCGGCCATCGCCGCCGATATCGCCGAAAACGCCATCGCGGTGATCACCGACGCCGAGGCCATGGGCGAATATCGCAGCATCAGCGAATTTGACATGTTCGAAGTAGAATATTGGTCGTTGGAACAGGCCAAGCTGGGCAAAGCATCCGAAAAATCCCTGGCCCGCCAGGTGGCGGTGATCACCGGCGGCGGCTCCGGCATCGGGGCGGCGACGGCGCGCGCTTTTGCGAAAGAGGGCGCGGAAATCGCCATCCTGGACCGCGATCTGGATGCCGCCAAGGCGGCGGCGAAAAAGATCGGCGGCAAGGCGCTGGCGGTGACGTGCGACGTTACCGATCCCAAAAGCGTGCACTCGGCCTTCGATGCCGTGGTGTCAGCTTTTGGCGGGGTGGATATTCTGGTGTCCAATGCCGGCGCGGCCTGGCAAGGCACCATCGGCACGGTGGATGATGAAACCCTGCGCAAAAGTTTTGAGTTGAACTTCTGGGCACATCAGGCGGTGGCGCAGCACGCCACGCGCATCATGCTGGCGCAGGGGACTTTTGGCTGCCTGCTGTTCAACACCTCCAAACAGGCGGTCAATCCGGGCAAGGATTTCGGGCCTTACGGCTTGCCCAAGGCGGCGACCCTGTTTCTGGTCAAGCAATATGCCCTGGACCATGGCAAGGACGGCATCCGTGCCAATGCGGTCAATGCCGACCGCATCCGTTCCGGCCTGCTGACCGATGAGATGGTGGCGGCGCGTTCCAAGGCACGTGGGCTTTCGGAGTCCGATTATATGGCCGGCAATCTGCTCAAGCGCGAAGTGATGGCGGAAGACGTGGCCGATGCCTTTGTCTATCTCGCAACTGCATCCAAGACCACGGCGGCGGTGGTGACGGTGGACGGCGGCAATATCGAAGCCAGCCTGCGCTGACGTCTCTTATGGCGTCTTGCGCCCGGCACCGGATGCGCTAGGCTCCCCGCCCATAAATATCACAAATGGGCCGGCGGGCCCGCTGGGGAGTAAAACTATGCGTCTGCATCATGCTGTTTTTGCCATGCTTGCCATTGCCGTCAGCGCGGGACTGGTTCAGGCCCAACCCGTGGCGATGCCGCCGCCGCACGATCCCAACAATTTCCCCACCGTCTATCGTATCGATGAAGGCTGGGGGAAATTGCCCAATGGCCGCAAATGGGGCGGCATCTCCGCGGTGGACATCGACAATGACGGCAAGAGCGTATGGGTGTTTGACCGCTGCGAGAGTATCGATGGTGGCTGCGCTACCTCCACCCTTCCGCCGGTTATACAGTTGGGGCCCGATGGCCAGGTGGTCCGTAGCTGGGGATCCGGCCAGTTCCGCTATCCCCACGGGATATTCGTGGATGCCAAAAACAATATCTGGACGGCGGAAGGCAAGGCGAATGACGGGCGCAGCGCCCAGATCGTGCGCAAATGGACCCGCGACGGCAAGCTTTTGATGACGCTGGGCACGTTGGGCGTGCGCGGCCGGTCAACCAGCCTGTTCGACGGCGTGTCGGATGTGCTGGTGGCGCCCAACGGCAATATTTTTATCGCCGATGGCCATGACGCCACCACCAATGCCCGCATCATGAAGTTCGATGCCAACGGCAAGTTCATCAAGACGTGGGGCAAGCTGGGCAGCGGGCCGGGTGAATTCAGCTCGCCCCATGGCTTGGCGATGGATAAGCAGGGACGGCTCTATGTCGCCGACCGCACCAACAACCGCATCCAGATTTTCGATCAGGAAGGCAAGTTCCTGGCGGAATGGCGCCAGTTCGGGCGGCCCAGCGGCGTGTTCATCAAAGGCGACATGATCTATGTCGCCGATTCGCAGTCCAACCCCAGCGTCAATCCCGGAATCAATCCCGGATTCAAGCACGGCATCCGCTGGGGCAAGATCAGCGACGGCAAGGTGCTGGGCTTTATTCCCTGGCCCGAATACAACACCATCGAGACGGTGGCGGTGGACGCCCAAGACAATATCTATGCCGGCTTCACCAATGTCCCGAATTTCCGGAGGTTCGTGAAGGACTGACACGCGAAGCGTGTCATCCCCGGCGGGCATCGCATCGCGATGCGGCGCTCGGCCGGGAATGACATTGGGGACGTGTCAGTTATTAAACCGAAAATGCATCACGTCGCCGTCGGCGACGACGTAATCTTTTCCTTCCAGCCGGAATTTGCCCGCCTCGCGCGCGCCGGCTTCGCCTTTGCCCGCGACATAGTCGGCATAAGCGATGGTTTCGGCGCGGATATAACCCTGCTCGAAATCGGTATGGATCACGCCCGCGGCTTGCGGGCCCTTTGAGCCCTTGGTCACGGTCCAGGCGCGCGCCTCCTTGGGGCCCACGGTGAAGAAGGTGAGCAGGCCCAGCAGGTCGTAGCCGGTGCGGATCAGGCGGTTGAGGCCTGGTTCCTCCAGCCCGATGCTGGAAAGGAAATCGCCGCGTTCCGCATTGGGCAATTGCGCGATCTCTTCTTCCACCTTGGCGGAGATCACCACACTGCGGGCACCTTCGCCCCTTGCCATGGCCTCCACTTTGGCGGAGATGGCATTGCCGGTTCCGGCGGCGGCTTCCTCGACATTGCAAACATAAAGGACCGGCTTGGCGGTCATCAGGCCGAGCTGGGAATAGGGGCCGCGCTCCTCGGGCGAAAGTTCGGCGCGGCGCGCGGGCTTGCCTTCGCGCAGCAGCGTCACCGCCTTCATCATCAGAGCCAGCGCTTCCTTGGCTTCCTTCTCGCCGGAGTTGGCCTTCTTCTCCAGCGGCTTGATGCGCTTTTCCAGGCTTTCCAGGTCGGCCAGCATCAATTCGGTTTCCACCGTCTCGGCGTCGGAAATCGGATCGATCTTGCCTTCGACATGGGTAATATCGTCATCGACAAAACAGCGCAGCACATGCGCCACCGCATCGACTTCGCGGATATTGGCCAGGAACTGGTTGCCCAGCCCTTCGCCCTTGGAGGCGCCGCGTACCAGACCGGCAATGTCCACAAAGGTGATGCGGGTGGGGATGATCTCCTGCGAGCCGGCGATTTTCGCCAATGTCTCCAGGCGCGGATCGGGCACCGCCACGTCACCGACATTGGGCTCGATGGTGCAAAAGGGATAGTTGGCCGCCTGTGCCGCCGCCGTCTGGGTGAGGGCGTTGAACAAAGTGGACTTGCCGACATTGGGCAGGCCCACGATTCCGCATTTGAAACCCATTTCCTTAGAACCTCGTCATGGCCGGCCAGCAAGGCCGCCCTTGCGGCCGCAGCGCGAGCCGGCCATCCATTGCGCTG
>DATEMS010000014.1:0-3977 GCA_035275465.1 Rhizomicrobium sp.
GGGGGCCACGCCCTGGAAGCCCGCCACCACCGCCACCTCGCCGGCTTCGACGGCACGCTGCATGTCCGCCGCGGGCACGCCTTCGATGCGCGCCGAGCCATGCACCGCGCTGGTGTTGATCGGCACTTGCCAACCCAGCCAGGAGCGCGCTTTCACCCCCATGGCGTTCAAGGTGATGGCCAGCAACCCGCTGGTGATCTGTTCGCCAGCGGCCACGACGACGTCGTATTCGCGTTGGTCCGGGACCGGGACCGCCATGTGCTGACCTTCGCCGGGCACCGGGCGCGCCGCGTCATTCGTCCAGGCCACCAGCTTGTTGGTCTCGCCCGCCATGGCCGAGACCACCACCGCGACCTTGTTGCCGCGCTCGACCTCCCGCTTCACCAGGCCGGCGACATGGCGAATGCGCTCGATGTCGGCCACCGAGGTGCCGCCGAATTTCATCGCAATCGTCGCCACTTGCTTGATCCCTTATGCGCTCTTTGGGGCGGGCCGGATTTGCCCTGCTGTTTGCGGCGGCCTATGTAGACGGGGACAGGTTCCCGCTCAACCCTAGTGTCCCGATTCCGAAATTCGCTCGGAAGCCGATATAGAGGTCATGCGAATTTCGGAATCGAGGGACACTAGCAAATTATTGATTCTAGTGTCGTTTTGGTTTCGAACTTCGCTCGCAGCCTGATATCAATTCCGTGGCGAACTTTGAAACCACGACACTAGAAACCACATGGCAGATTCCGCCGTCCCGGCCTCCATAGACCCCGCAGAAGTGGCCAAATTCGCAGGCTGGGCCGCCGAATGGTGGGATCCGGCGGGCAAATTCGCCCCCCTGCACAAGTTCAACCCCGTCCGGCTGGGCTTTATCCGGGCCGAGGCGGCGGCGCATTTCGAACGGGACAGGCTGAGCCTGAAGCCGTTCGAAGGTCTGTCCCTGCTGGATATCGGGTGCGGCGGAGGGCTGCTTTGCGAGCCGATGGCGCGGCTGGGCTTTGCCGTGACGGGCGCGGATGCCTCGGACCGCAATATCGGCACGGCGCAGGCCCATGCCCGCCAGTCAGGCCTCGACATCGACTATCGCGCCACCTCCGCCGAGGCCCTAGCCGCTCAGGAGCTCGGTTTCGATGTGGTTTTGAACATGGAGGTGGTGGAACATGTCGCGGATATTCCCGCCTATCTCGCCGCCTGCACGGCGTTGGTGAAGCCGGGCGGGCTGACCTTTGTGGCCACCCTGAACAAGACCCTCAAGAGCCTGGCCCTGGCCAAGATCGGCGCCGAATATGTGCTGAACTGGCTGCCGCGCGGTACCCATGACTGGAACCGCTTTATCCCGCCCACAGAGCTTAAGAGAGCACTCGAAGAATCCGGTCTAACTATTTTGAAAATACAGGGCGTTTCTTTTGATCCATTGGCTTGGGATTGGCGGTTGAGTTCCGATGTAGACGTGAACTACATGATCGTAGCGAAGCGGTTGTGACGATTGTCATTCCCGCGCAGGCGGGAATCCAATTTCAGATCCATGCACGCCGTCCTGGATCCTCTTCCCTCGCGGCTGGGCGCCGCTCGCCGAGGATGACTTCGCGCCTTAGCGCGAAGTCAATTGGCGCCGTCCAGGTCCGGCGGCAGAGGGGCGACATCAAGCCCTTCCTCGATAAGCTCACACGCCTCTTGCGCCGTGGCCTCGCCATAGATGTGACGCTCCGCCGTCTCGCCATAATGGATCTTGCGCGCTTCCTCGGCGAAATTGGCGCCGACATAGTCGGCATTTTCCTGGACATATTTCCGCAGGCCCGTCGCTAACTGACGCACCTGTGCCGCGGTTGCCGCCGCCCCCTTCTTTTTGGTGCCGCTCACCGCGGGCGCCATGATCGCTTTTTCGATGCGGACGGAGTTGCAGGACGGGCAACGCAGGTAACCGCCACGAGCCTGTTTGTCGAACGCCGCGCTATCGCGAAACCAGCCGTCGAACTCATGCCCTTTGTGGCAATAAAGCGCATATGCAATCACAGATAGGCTCCTTGCCAGCCTCGCTCTCAAAGGCTGCGGAGGAAGAATGTTCCGCGCCGTTAAGATTCGCAAGACCTGAAAGTTAACGATGCGCCAAACTGTCCATCAAAAGCGCAGTCCGCCCAATCTGAGCGCGGGAAACATCGCGTTAATAACTTGGTGTCAGCGCGCGCGTGTTTTTATTTGTAAAAATGTCGCGGCCGCGCATGCGTCAAGATTGCGCCACAACCATGGGATCTAATTCCGTTCTTCGCGGGTTGCTTTGCCACAACGCGATAATGCTGGGATCGCCCGTGATTGATTCAGAACTTGATGCCATAACGATCTGTCTTTATCTCGCGATTACAGAGGAGGCGGAAACGCGCAAGGAATTCGCGCCTTGGCCGCGACGGTTGAAAAGCCTCACCAAAGATTCGCTGGATCGCGTCGTTACCAAATTGTCGCATCGCCTGCATTTGGATGTCTATCATTATGAGACCGCGCGCGGGCTGAACAACAATTCCAACCGCGGCGATATCGCAATTCGCGTCGCCATTAAGCAGCAACTGACGAAAGCTTTCGCGCCGCGCCCGGTCAATTTCCGGGAAGTGCGCTGGGGCGAACTCACCGACGACACCGCCGAAGAGATAAACCACGCTTGCGATATTTTCGTGATCGGCGGCGGGGGCTATATCTTCGTCAAGGCCGATGGCGCGGTGGGGCATATGCTGGAGAATGTCGAGGAACTGGACAAAATCCGGTGCCCCGTCTTCGCCTATGGTATCGGCCTGAACCGGCTGATGCATGAAAAGGTCTGCGATCTCGACGGCCTGCCGGAAAACTCCCGTCAAAAAATCCGCTATCTGGCAAAAAAATGCGCACTCATCAGCGTCCGGGATGCGCAAACCGCCCAATTGTTCGAACTGAATGCGGGCAAGCTCGTCGCGCTGACCGGCGATCCGGTCCTGTCCTATGTGGCGGAAAGTCGGGCGCTACCAGCGCGCGCATCGGCGCGTCCGGTGATCGGCATAAACCTTGCCGCGCACGGATGGCGCGCTCTGTCCATGCTCAAGCCTCTGCTGCCGACGATCATTGCCTTTTTCAAAGAACGCGCCCGGGACGCGGAGCTGGTATATCTGCAGCATCACGACTTGGAACGGCCTGTCATCGATTTCCTCCAGGCGGAAGGGCTGAAGTTCGAGCTGGTTTGCGGGACGCCCGACGATTTGATGAACGGATATGCCAAAACCGATTTTGTGGTTTGCCAAATGCTGCATGCCTGCGTTTTTGCCGCCGCGGCCGGCAAGCCCTTCCTCAACATCGCCTATGACGAGAAAAATCTCGCTTTCGGCAAACTATTGGGCGTGCCCGAATGCTGTTTGCCGCACCAGGGAGCCCAGCCCGTTCCGCTGGAGCAGAAATTTACGTTTCTCTTCCAGAACCGTGCCGCACTGCGTGAAAAGCTGGCGTTGCGCAAGATGGTTTTGCAACTTGTTCAGACAAGGTTTGCCGCGGAGCTGGTCTCGGAAACCGAGCGTTTGGGCGCGCAGTATGATTTCGTCGGCAAGGACGATCAGCCCGGCGATTTGCCCTATCTTTCAGGGACCGAGATAGGCGCGATCGTGCATCAAATTCGGAACGCGGGCGCGAGCCTGCACTGACAAGTGCGGGTCGATGTCGGCGACAATCACGCCGGGATCGGTTCCGGCTTCCGCCAATATTTCCCCCCAGGGCGAAACGATTAGGCTATGGCCATAGGTTTTGCGGCCATTGGCATGCAACCCGCCTTGCGCCGGGGCGATCACAAAGGCACCGTTCTCGATGGCGCGCGCTCGCATCAGCACATGCCAGTGCGCCTCGCCGGTCGGCACCGTGAACGCGGACGGGACGGTGAAGAGGAAGGCGCCCTTTTGCGCCAGCTGGCGGTAAAGAAGCGGGAAGCGGACGTCATAGCAGATGCTGAGGCCGATCTTGCCCAGAGGCGTTTCGGCCAGAAT
>DATEMS010000015.1:0-7912 GCA_035275465.1 Rhizomicrobium sp.
TTTCTGGGCCCGGTTCCCGGCTACCTCGGCGGTATAGAGGTTGCCCTTCGAATCCACCGCCATGTGATGCAGGCCCTGGAAATTGCCCGGGGCCGGGTCCCGTACCCCGAACTGGTAAAGCAGGGTCCTGGACTTCCGCTCGAACACCGCGAGATGGGAATTGTTGAAATCGGCGACATAGAGATAGCGCTGCTCCGGATCGGACGAGAAGCCGAAACCGCTGGCCGTACCAGCCGAAGGGCCGCCCCGGTTGAGGAAGAACTGGTCGATATACTTCCCCTCCACCGTGAACACCTGGATGCGGCGAGCGTTACGGTCGGCGACATAGACGATGCCGTCATTGGAGACCGCCACGCCATGGACGGCCCCGACAAAACGCTCGGCGCCCGGTCCTTCCTTGTCCTCGCCCGTCGCCACGGTGGCGACATCCGGCGCCGGCCTGGTCTGCCCCCTGCCCGGTCGGCCGCCGTTCCCCTGGCCGCCCGAATTGGCGTCATCCGTGGGCGGCCGGCCAAAGGCGCCCCACATGCGCTTGAAGGCAAAGGTCTCCGCATCCAGCACCAGCACCCTTCGGTTGCCATAGCCGTCGGCGACGAACAGCTCATTGGTCTTGGGCCAGACATAAATGTCGCCGGGCTTGTTGACCGCCGCCTGGTCCCTGCTGCCCGTGACTTTCGAGCGGCCGCCGAACTGACGCAGGAATTTTCCGTCGGCGGTGAATTTCAAGATCATGTCGTCCGAATTCTCGGTGGACGAACCGCCGCCCGGACTGGAGCCGCTGATGTACACATTGTCATTATGGTCGACGAAAATATTGTGCTCGGCATCGGGCCAGTCATAGCCCTGGCCGGGCCCACCCCAGGCGCGGAGAAATTTGCCTTTGGCGTCCACCACCACCACGGGCGGCGCCGGCGTCCGCCCGGCCGGCGTCTGGCGGAAGCGGTGCAGAATGTAGATATTGTCGTGCCGATCCACCGAGACCTTGGTGACGCCGGTCATCACCCAATTGTTGGGCAGGGCTTGCGGCCAGGAGGTATCGGGCTCGAACACCGGCATCGGCGTCGCTGGCTGTTGCGCCAAGCTGCCGCCGGCAAGCGCCAAAGCGCCCAGCAGCGCCAATCCGAATATCCGCTTCATCGCTTCCTCCTGCTGTTTTTCCGCCAGGATAGCGGGAAATCCTACCCTGGCAAGCGCTGCCCGAAATCAAAGTGCGGACGGCAGGCTTTGGCGCTAGGCGGCGCGAACTGGCGATAATCGGCAGTGCTAGCGTGGTGTAAATATGGCGATGTATATTCGTTATTTTTATCCGGTGCGGGGCGCCATTTTTTGCGCGAGGCGCAAAAAATGGCGCAGTACGCCCGTCCGCGCGACAGCGCAGTGAGGACGGGCGCACCCGGAAACGCCGCAAACCGAGGCCCAAATCTGCGAACAATGGCGATCAGCCAAAGCTTTTGTGATGCGGATTACGTATTGCGTCCCTGGAATTGCCCGCGCCTTTAGAGTCCGAGCTCCGCCCGCTTCTTCTTGCTGAGTCCCGTCGTGACCAATGCATGCGAACCCTTCAGATACCGCTTCAACTCCGCCTCGTTGAGGCCGCGATCATGGCTCTGGATCCACTTCATCCCGCGCGACGCTAGGTACGGCGCCGGCCTGCAACCGGGAGCCTCGCGAAGTATTTCCCATCCGATGTCGGATACCTTGAACGTGATCCCTGGATGCTGGCCCCGCTCCCATCCACCGATCGCAAAGACTTTCCCGCCGACCTTCCACACATGCGCCCCGCCCCACTGCACGACATAGGTCGCCGCCGGAAGGCTGCCGCAGAACGCGTTGAATTCGCGATATGTCAGCGGCAATCCTCATTCCTCTAGCAATTCGCGATCGATGGTAGCGAAATTGGCTAGCCCCGGATACTCCCGATTACCGTTCCGCGACCAAGGCTGCGATGTCAGAGTGTTCCAGCGAAAGCATAACTATCGGTTTCATCAACGCCGGGGCGCCAGTTTTTGCGCGAGGCGCACAAAATGGGGCAGCGCGCCGTCCGCGCGACAGCGCAGTGAGAGCGGGCTCACCGGCGCCGGTTGCCTCCGCTATCGCCTAGCCGCACACTGCCCCCATGCATCAACCCGAGCTTCTTCTGGTCTTTGCCCTGTTCGCGGTGACCGCCTTTGCCGCTTTGGGCGCGCGGCGCAGCCACATTCCCCATTCCATTTTTCTGGTGCTGCTGGGATTGGGCATGGGCTTTCTGCCCGGCATGCCGCGTATCGAACTCAGCCCCGATCTGGTGCTGATGTTGCTCTTGCCGCCCTTGCTCTACCGCGCCGGGGTGCAGATGAGCTGGCGGGGCTTTTACGCCAATCTGCGGCCCATCCTCTTGCTGGCGGTGGGCGCGGTGATCTTCACCGCCGTAAGCGTGGCGGGGGTGGCGTACTATCTGCTGGGTTTGCCGCTGGCGGTAGGATTTGTGTTGGGTGCGGTGGTGTCACCGCCCGATGCGGTGGCGCCGATGGCGATTGCGCGCCGCTTTGCCCTGCCGAACCGCATCCTGACCATTTTGGAAGGCGAAGGCCTGGTCAATGACGCCACCGCCCTGATCCTGTTCAGCTTTGCGGTGGCGACGGTGGTGAGCGGCCAGTCTTTTTCCTTGGCGGTCGCGACCGGCGACTTCCTTGTGATCGTGGCGGGCGAAATCGTCTGGGGTCTGGCGATCGGTTGGGGCGGGTTGGTGTTGCGCCGCTGGGCCCGCGATCCGCGCGTGGAGATGGCGTTCTCGCTGCTGACCCCCTTCGCCGCCTTCTGGGTGCCCGAAAGCCTGGGGGGATCCGGTGTCTTGGCCACGGTGGTCGCAGGTCTTTATGTGAGCTGGCATGGCCCGCGCTACATCTCGCCCGCCACGCGCTTGCAAGGCTTCTTTGTCTGGGACCTGGTGGTTTATCTGGTCGAAGGCCTGGTCTTTCTGATGACCGGCCTGCAGGCCCGTATCGTCGCCGACACGCTGGATCTTGGTGAATGGCAACAATTGCTGTTTGCCTGCGTCACGGTATGCGCCGCCATCATCCTGGTGCGCTTCATCTGGGTGTATCTGGCAACCATCGTGCCGCGCCTGTTGGTTCCGGGCCTGAAAGCGCGCGATCCCATGCCGCCCTGGCAGTATATCTTTATCATCGCCTTCACCGGCATTCGCGGCGTGGTGTCCTTGGCGGCGGCGCTGTCCATCCCCCTGCTGGCGGCGGGCGAAGCTTTTCCGCATCGCGGCCTGTTGCTGCTGGTCACCTTCTCGGTGATTTTGGTGACCCTGGTGGGCCAAGGCTTCGCCCTGCCCTGGGTGATCAAGCTTTTGGGGATCAGCGAGCATGGCCAGCGCGAGGCCGATAACGACAAAAAGCGCGAGATCAGCGCCCGCCTGGCCAGCATAGACGCGGCCTTGGCGCGCCTGGATTCCCTGGAAAGCGCGGTGGCGGCGCCCCAAACCGTGGCGGCGCTGCGGCGGCGTCATGAGGACCGCCGCGCCTATTTCGTCGCCGCCTGCCAAAATCTGTCGCGCGGCGAGGTGGACAATGCCAGCGCCGCCCTGCAGCTGCAATTCGTGGAGGCGGAGCGCGCCAGCATCGCGGATCTATACCGCCGCGACGAGATCAGTGACGAAGCCCGCCGCCGCATCGAGCGCGAGTTGGACTTGGAGGATTCGCGCATCCGCCACAGCGCCCAGAGCGGGGCGGCAAGAACGCTTTGAAGCCAAGTAATTAAGCCGCGATAAGCATCTTGGCCACCTGGGCAACCCGCTGGGATGGGGCAACATAGCCAGGCCGATGGTCCATGAAGGCCTAAAGCCTGGCAGGCTGGTAGCGTTGCGGATCCAGACCCAGACGTTGCCGTAAAGAAATTCGATCCGGAACGAACACAGCACTCGCGCATTGGCGCGAAGGCGCGTAGAGTTTTTCCGTTGAACACAAACCATGGGGTGAATGACATGGCAGCAAAGAAGAAGGCAAAGAAGAAAAAACCGGCAAAGAAAACCAAGAAGGCGGCCAAGCCCAAAAAGGCGAAAAAGGCCGCCGCGAAGAAATCCAAAAAGGCCTCCAAGAAAGCGGCGAAGAAGCCCGCGAAAAAGGCGGCCAAGAAGGCTCCCGCCAAAAAGGCGGCAGCCCCGGCGCCCGCGCCAAGCGACGCCCCGGTCATGATGCCATCGGGCATCACCTTCTAACGATGAAAGATAACGCCGCAGTTCCCCACGAACTGCGGCGTTTTTCTTTGGCTATTTCGCGTCCGGCTTGAAGTCCAGCGCACAGCCATTGGTACAGTAACGCAGTCCCGTGGGACCCGGCCCGTCATCGAAGACATGGCCCAAATGGCCGCCGCAATGGGCACAGTGAAACTCCGTGCGCACCATCCCATGGCTGGTGTCGGTGGTGGTTTCTACCGCCCCCGGCTTGGTGTCCCAGAAGCTTGGCCATCCTGTGCCACTATCGAATTTGGTGGAGGCATCGAACAATTCGGCGCCGCAACCCGCGCATTGAAACTCACCGGACCGCTTTTCCGCGTTCAGCGGGCTGGAGCCCGGGCGCTCGGTGCCATGTTCGCGCAGCACCCGATGCTGCTCGGGGGTCAGGGCGCGCAAGGCTTTGGTGTCGGTCATGGCATTTTCCTTTCCCTGTCTAATACGGCGCACAGGGCAAAACGTTACCGTCCAGGATTGGCGGCGACCACCATCGCCAGCATGCCGCTCAGCCGGCCGGTATTGCCGAAGGCAAAGCCCGCGTCATAGATGACATCGTCCACTTTCCAGCCTTGCGGTGTGTTCACCAGGACCAGCACATCATTCCAAGAAACGGGTTTTTTGGCGGATGCTGGCGCCGTATAAGTCAAGGCCACGGGACAACGCGCGGTTTTGGCATCCGTCTGACAGGCGCCGACTTTCCAAGCCGTGGCCCCTTCGAACAAGGAGGAGAAAACATCGCCTTCCAACATGGGAGGAACGGCATTCTTCACTTTTGCGGTGAGCCGGGCTTGGGCGGCGGCGGCTTCCGCCAACTGTTTGTTCAGGCGGGGAGAAAGAACCGCGCTGTAGCGCAGCCGTCCGGTGGCGTCGGGAATGCCGCCGCGCCCCCGCTGGCCGTCATAGATGGCATAAAAGCCATTGGCGGCGGCTGCGGGATCGGCGGCCGGCTGTGCGGAAAGCGGCAACGAAAGGGGCGCCCAAAAAAGCGCCGCTAGAAAAAGACGCTTCATCACCGCGCCTTCAGGCAATCGCGAATCTCGCGCAACAGCAGAACTTCCTCCGAAGGCGGCGGCGCGACCTCCGATGCGGGGGGCGGGGCCAACAATTTGTTCAGCTGCCGCAGCAGCATGAACAAGACAAAAGCCACGATCAAAAAGCTGATGATCGCATTGATGAACAAGCCATAATTGATGGTGACCGCCTTGGCGGCCTTGGCGGCGGCCAAGGTATCCAGGGCGGGATCGCCTTTGATCACCAAAAAGAAGTTGGAAAAATCCACTCCGCCCAGGGCCAGGCCGATGGGCGGCATCAGCACATCGTTGACCAGGGAATTGATGATGCCGGTGAAGGAAGCGCCGATGATCACGCCGATGGCTAGGTCCACCACGCTGCCCCGCACGGCAAATTTCTTGAATTCGGCAAACACGGACATGGGGCGCCCTTTCTGGATGAAGGCGTAAGGCTAGTCGCCTCGCTTGTCCTCAACAAGCCGCCGCGGCGCTGCCAGATAAGCCGCCGCCGCCGCCAGGCCCAGCGCCGCGCCCAGGCTGTTGGCCAGAAAATCGCCCCACTGGCCGTCCCGGCCTACCAGGATCTGCAGAATCTCCAATCCGCCACCCAGCGCGACCACGCCGAGGAAAATCCAAACAAGTGAGGGCCTAAGCCCCCAGCCCAAGCTCGCCAGCAGCGACAGGCCGAAATAGGCGGTGAAATGGCTCAGCTTATCCCAGCCCCAAGGTCCTTGGAGATGGGGCGGCTGCGGCGTCAGTTCACCCCAAGCCACCACCGCCAAGGCCGGCCAAAACAGCACCGCGCCGGCACGGCGAATCCAAGGCAGGAAGATTCCATGAAAAAACATACTAGTGTCGTGGTTTCGAAGTTCGCACTATCATCGATATCAGGCTCCTAGCGAACTTCGAAACCGAAACGACACTAGGAATCAATAAGTTGCTAATGTCCTTCGATTCCGAAATTCGCACGGAATTCGATATAGAGATCATGCGAATTTCGGAATCGGGACATTAGGGAGATAACGGAAGAGCGCCGTTCAGGCCAGCTTGACACCCGCCATCGCGGTGGCCGGGATCGACACACGAAAGCTCAATCCCAGATGGGTGGAGCAAATTTGCATCTCACCGCCGATTTCCGCCGTCAGACTGCGCATGACCCTAAAGCCCAAGCCTGTGCTGCGCTCGGGCTCGAACCCTTCGGGCAAGCCGACGCCGTCATCGCTGATCGTGAGCACCAGCCGGCCGTCCGCGGCCGGTTCGCAGTCCACCACCATGATCAGCGGCACGCCGCTGGGATGGGCGTATTTCACTGCATTGATGAAGACTTCACAGAGGATCAGCATGAGCGGCTGTACGTGGCGCATCAGGACCAGGCAGTCACCGCCGGTATGCACCACCCGCACTTGCCGTTCCGGTGAGGATAGCGCCGCCGTCAGCGCGGCGGTGACATCATGCAGATGCGGCTTCAGGCTGATCGCTCCGCCGGAGCCAGTCTGGGACAGGATGCGGTGCAATTGGCTGATGGCGTTGATGCGCGCCGCAATGCCGTCCAGCAAATAGCGGACGTCCGCATTGCTAAAGGTCTCGCCCCTTTTCTTTACCGAGCCGGCCTGCATTCGCACCATGCTGACCAACAGGGCCAAGCTGTTGGCGATACGGTGATTGGCCTCTGCCACCAGATCGGTGACAGGCATGTGGGGGGTGTGTTGGCTTTGGGCGAGGATGGCATCCATGGGATCATCCTCCTTTCTGTCGATCATGATGCGCTGGTTTACGCGCGCGCGCAAATAAAATAAATCATGAAATTCAATGGCTTAAGTTAGCATTTGCCTGCTTTTGTACACTAGACGCCCTTGTCACCAGGAACCAAAGATTCCTAAGACTGGTTTTAATGGGGGTAGGCACAATTTGCGCCTGTTACTCATTTTGAGCTATTCTGACTAAGTCTTTGTTTCGAAAGGAGGATGGATTGCCATGAATGATTTGACGCGCGGCGAACGCCTTCAGATCATGTTGACCAAAGAAGAACTGGAAGCGCTGGACAGTTGGCGTTTCCAGCGCCGGATGCCCAGCCGGGCGGCCGCCATCCGCGAGCTTCTCAAGCGCGGCTTGAGCGCGGAGGGCTTTGAGGTGGCCGACGGCGGTAGCCGGTCGCAGGATTTCGGCGTTACCGATAACGATAAAAAGGCCAAGTCTGGCGGCCAGGCTCCGCCGGATGGCGAAGCCGCGGCCGAATAGCCCGGTCCTGGGCTTGATTTTGGGGCGATATTCCTTTTAAACGCGCGCTCTTTCGGGCGGCCCGGCCGGACATGCCGTGGCGGCCCCAAACGCTACCGGACCTTTTGGTCCCACAAGGAAAAGCAAAATGTCCAAGATGAAGACCAAATCGGGCGCTAAGAAGCGCTTCAAAATCACGAAAAGCGGGAAGATCAAGACCCACCAGGTCGGCAAGCGCCACCGCTTGATCAACAATTCGCCGGCGCGCACCCGCGACCTGCGCGGCATGGACACCCTGTCGGAGTCCGAAACACGGCGCGTCAAGCGCTGGATGCCGTATGGCGGGGGGATCTAAACCATGAGCCGTTCACCCCGTTCCGTTCCCAGCCACGCCCGCCGCAAGAAGGTCTTCAAGCAGGCCAAGGGCATGCGCGGCCGCCGCAAGAACAACATCACCACGGCCAAT
>DATEMS010000016.1:0-27041 GCA_035275465.1 Rhizomicrobium sp.
AAGCCGGCTGACCGCTCTCGTCAACGCCTACAACAACACCCCCAGAAAATGCCTTGACTGGAATAGCCCAGCAGAGGTCTTTCTAAGCCAACTGTTGCACTTCGAACGAGAATCCACCTGCCCGCTTTCGCGGGAATGACATCAAGAAATCAACTTCAACCACGCATCCTCGTCCAGGATCTGGACGTTGTTTTTCTGCGCGTCTTTCAGCTTGCTGCCCGCGCCCGGTCCCGCCACAACGATATCGGTCTTGGCCGAGACCGAGCCTGACACTTTGGCGCCCAGGGATTCGGCCCGCGCCTTGGCTTCTTGCCGCGTCATTTTTTCCAAGGTGCCTGTGAAGACCACCGTCTTGCCCGAGACGGGCGAGGATCTGGCGGGTGCCGCCATATCGGTCACCGTCAGCCATTGCAGCAACCGCCCCAGCGCCTTCACATTGTGCGGTTCGTCGAAGAAATCATGGATGGCTTCCGCCACCACCCCGCCAATGCCTTCGATATGCTGCAATTCCTCCAGCGCATCGCCGGCCATCATGTTCTTCAGGAATGCGTCCAGCGTCAGGTAACGCCGCGCCAATAGCCGCGCCGTGGTTTCCCCCACATGGCGGATACCCAAGGCATTGATCAGCCGGTCCAACCCAATCGTGCGCCGCCGCTCGATGGCGGCCATCAGGTTTTCGACCACCTTGTCTTCGCGCTCTTTTTCCGTCTTGGCTTTTTTGACCGGCTCTTTGCCTTCCGCCGCGCGGCGTTCCTCGCTCAGCGCGGCGCGATGCGCGGCCAGCACCTTGCTCACTTTCTCCGGCTTGTCGGTGAGGGAAAAAATATCGGCAGGCTCTTTCAACAGACCCTTGTCGTGAAACAGCTCGATCATGGTGCCGCCCAGGCCCTCTATGTCGAACTGGTCGCGGCCGACGAAATATTTGAGCCGCTCCACCGTCTGGGCATCGCAGATCAACCCGCCGGTGCAGCGCCGGTCCACATCCGTCTTGCCGGTCTTTTCGTCCACCTCGCGCACGGCGTGGCTGCCGCAGACCGGGCATGTCTCGGGAAACTGATACGGCTTGGCGCCTTTGGGCCGCTTTTCCGGGATGATGCGCAAAATCTGCGGGATCACATCCCCGGCGCGCTGGATCACCACCGTATCGCCGATGCGCGCATCCAGCCGCGCGATCTCGTCTTCATTGTGCAAGCTGGCGTTCTGCACCACCACCCCGCCTACCGTCACGGCTTTAAGCCGCGCCACCGGGGCCAGCTTGCCGGTGCGGCCGACCTGGATCTCGATGTCTTCCAACACGGTTTGCGCCTGTTCGGCGGGGAATTTGTGCGCCGTCGCCCAGCGCGGACTGCGGCTGACAAAACCAAGCCGCGCCTGCAAATCCAGCCGGTCCAGCTTGTAGACCACCCCATCAATGTCATAGCCCAGCTTGGCGCGCTTGGTTTCAATGTCGCGGTAGAATTTTAGAATCTGTTCCAGGCTTTCGCAGCGCTTGGTCAGCGGATTGACCGGCAGGCCATACGCGCCAAATTTTTCCAGCATGCCGCTTTGGCTGTTGGCGGGCAGCTCCGACACTTCCCCCCAGCTATAGGCGAAGAAATTCAGCGCCCGCGAGGCGGTGATCCCGGGATCGAGCTGGCGCACCGAACCGGCGGCGCTATTGCGCGGATTGGCGTAGGTGGGCTTTCCTTCCTTGGCCTGGCGCTTGTTCAGCGCCTCGAATGCCTTGTGAGTCATATAGACTTCGCCGCGCACTTCCAGCACCGCAGGCGGCTTGCCGTTCAATCGCAGCGGAATGCCGGAAATGGTCCTGAGATTGGCGGTGATGTCCTCGCCCTCCGCGCCGTCGCCGCGGGTGGCGCCTTGCACCAAGACGCCCTTTTCATACCGCAAACTGGCGGAAAGCCCGTCAATCTTGGGCTCGGCGATGACGGCAATTTCCTCATCTTCCTTCAAGCCCAGAAAGCGCCGCACCCGGCCCAGAAAATCCGCCACATCTTCATTGCTGAAGGCATTGTCCAGCGACAGCATCGGCACCCGATGCGTGACCTTGGCGAATTTCGCCGCTGCCTTAGCGCCCACCCGATGGCTGGGACTGTCGGCGCGCACCAGTAAGGGAAACCTGGCCTCGATTTGCGCATTGCGGCGGCGCAGTGCGTCATAGTCCGCATCGCTGATCGTGGGGGCATCTTCGCCATGATAGCGGTGATCGTGCGCGGCAATCTCTTTTGCCAGGCGGTCGAGTTCCTTCTCGGCCTCCATGGAGGTGAGTTTTTCAACTGCTTTCATCAAATCTGCCTTGCCGCTCGCCCAAGCTCGCGGCGTTCGTCGCTCGAAATAGCCCACTGGGCTATTTCGTTCACCTTCGGTGAATCGCTCCTCACACTCATGCCCGCCTGCGTGCTTTCTTCTGCGGCGATGACGCCTCGGCCATCAGCCGCTTGGCGGCGGCGCGGGCCTCGGCGGTCACATTGGCGCCCGACAGCATGCGGGCGATCTCTTCCAGCCGCTGGTCATCATCCAGCAACTCGATTTTGGTCTTGTCCTTGACGCGGGAAATGCGGAAATGCCGCGCCGCGCGCGCCGCCACTTGCGGCGAATGAGTGACCAGCAAAACTTGCGTGGTCTCGGCCAAGCGCTGCAAGCGTTCGCCCACCGCATCGGCCACCGCCCCGCCCACGCCTCGGTCCACTTCGTCGAACACCATGGCGGCGGGCGATGAGACCTGGGCCAGCGCCACCTTCAGGGCCAGGGAAAAGCGCGCCAGCTCGCCGCCGGACGCGATTCTGGCCAAGCCGCCGAAAGCCGCGCCTTCCACCGTCGCCACTTCAAAGGCGATGCGCTCCAGCCCGGATGCCGTACCTTTATCATCGGCCAGTTTTTCCAACGCGACGCGAAATTTGGCATGGCCGAGTTTCAGGGGCGTAAGCTCGGCCGCCACGGCGGCTTCCAGCTTCTTGGCGGTGCCCTCGCGCGATTTGGACAATTTGCGCGCCACCGTCAGATAGGCCTCGCGCGCGGCGGCCAGTCTGGCTTCGGCCTGTTTGATCTGGCCGCCGCCGCCGGTCAGGGCTGCCAGTTTCGCGGCATAGTCATCGCGCAGGACAGGCAGCCGATCCGGCGTCACGCCATATTTGCGCGCCAGGGCACGCAGCGCGAACAACCGCTCTTCGCTACGTTCCAATGCATTGGTATCGCTGTCCAACCGCGACAACAGCGAATCCAGTTCCCGCCGCGCCTCTTCCGCCAGGGCATAGGCCTGTTCCAGCGCGCTTTCGGCGGGGGCGGCGATCTTGCGCGCCTCCGCATTCATTCGTGACAGCTTCTTGAGTGCCTGGGCGAGGCTGGTTTGCGCCCCGCGCTCGCTGGAGAGCGAGTCCAAGGCGGAGGAGACTTCTTCCACGATCCTTGCCGCGTTCATCATCAGGGCGCGTTCGCCCGCCAGCTTTTCCTCTTCGCCCTCTTGGGGCGCAAAATCCGACAATTCGCCGGCAGCCGCGCGGACAAAATCGGCCTCGGCCTGGGCGCGTTCCGCCAGCGTCTGCAAATCTTCCAGCGCGCTACGCGCCGCCGCCCATTCGCCATAGAGCGCCGCCACGGTCTGGGCATCGCCATTCAAGCCGCCAAAGCCGTCGAGCAAGACGCGGTGGGTGGCGGTGTCGAACAAGCCGCGATCGTCCTGCTGGCCATGGACCTCCAGCAACAGACTGCCCACATCCTTGAGCAGGCCTACACCCACCGCCTGGTCATTGATGAAGGCGCGGCTCTTGCCGTCGCCGGCCAAGGTCCGGCGCAAGACGATTTCCCCGTCCGCTTCCCTGTCTTGGTCACGCAACACCGCCCAGGCGGCGTGAGTCTTGTCCGGCTCGAACAAAGCGGTGGCGGAACCTTGAGCGGCGCCCGTCCGCACACTGGCGCGTCCGCGATTGCCCACCGCCAGACCCAGCGAATCCAACAGAATGGATTTGCCCGCCCCGGTTTCGCCCGTCAGCACATTCAGGCCGGGCGCGAATTCCAGCGCCGCCTGCTCGATCAGGACAATGTCACGGATGGTCAGCGCTGCCAGCACGCCCGCCTGCCGAATCTAAAAGACGCGGCGGAAAGCCTGACTGATCCAGGAGCGATTGTCTTCCACCGGCTTCAGATTGCGGCCCCTGAGGATATTGTAGGCGTTCTTGTACCAGCCCGAACCGGGATAGTTGCGCCCCAGCACGGCGGCGGCCGTCTGGGCCTCGCTGTCCAGCCCCAGGCTATAATAGGACTCGCAGAGCCGCTCCAGCGCTTCAGCGATCTGGGGCGTGGTCTGATACTGGTCCACCACGGTACGGAACCGGTTGATAGCGCCGATATAGTCGCCGCGTTTGAGATAATAGCGGCCCACCGCCATTTCCTTGCCCGCCAGATGGTCATTGGTCAGGTCGATCTTGAGCGTGGCGTCGCGGGCATATTCGGTATCGGGGAACCGCTGCACCACGTCTTGCAGCGCCACCAGCGCGCCTTCGGTATTGGATTGATCACGGCCGATGTCCACGATCTGCTCATAGAGGGAAATCGCCTTGATATAGAAGGCATAGGCCACTTCCGGACTGCCGGGATGCAGCGCGATATACTGGTCGGCGGTGGAAATGGCATTGGGATAGGCATTGGCCTGATAGGAGCAGAAAGCGCTGATCAACATCGCCCGGCGCGCCCACACCGAATAGGGATGCTGCCGGTCCACCTCGTTGAACTGCGCGGCGCACAACTCCCAGGCGCCCGCATGGATCGCCCGCCAGCCGTCGGCATAAATCTGCTCGACGGAGCGTTCCTGGTACGCGGCGGCGTCCTTGTTGGCGTTGTTGGTGGCGTCGTCCTTGCCCTCGAAGATGGAGCAGCCGGCCAAGGCGGCCACAACGACAGCCATCAAGGCAGCGCGCACAACAGGCTTGAGACCAAAAACGAAAGCCATTTGCTATCCTTGTTACGCGTAAAAGCAAGTATTTTCAATAACTTGCCTAGGGCCAGCGGCCCGGTCGCGCTTTATGTCTCTTATATACAGTGGCCTCGGGCTTTCAGGAAAGTGTCCAATTTTTAGGAGGGGCGCACCGCTGCATCAGGCCTGAATGTACCGATAATTGCGCCTATCCGAAAAAAGGGCCCGTAGCAGGGCATTGTTGGTGGCATGGCCGGATTTTTTGCCCTCAAAGCGGGCGATCAGCGGGGCGCCGGCCAACGCCATGTCGCCGATGGCATCCAGAATCTTGTGCCGGACGAATTCGTCGGCAAAGCGCTGGCGTTCGCGATTGATCACGCCGCTTTCATCCAACGCCAGGGTATTGGCCAGGGATGCGCCTTTGGCCATGTTCATCTTGTTGAGCGTCTCCAGTTCCGCCAAGAAGCCAAAGGTGCGCGCCGGTGCGATCTCGGTCTTGAAACCGGCGCGGCTGAAGGCAAAGGCATAGTATTGCTCGCCGATCACCGGAAAGCTGAGTTCATAGGAATAAGACAGGGCATCGTCGGGCAACAAAGAAGCCCGGGCGTCACCGCTTTCCACCATCACCGGCATCAACACCTTCAGGACGGTGCGCGGCTGGTCCTGTTCGGCCAGCCCTGCGCTTTCCAGCAGCGTTAAATAAGACAGCGCGTCGCCGTCCAGGATCGGCGGTTCCGGTCCATCCAGGCTCACCAGCAGGTCGTCTATTTCCAGACCCGCGGCCGCCGCCATCAGATGTTCGACCACACCCACCTTGGCGCTGCCCGACCCGATCACCGTGCCCAGCCGGGTTTCGCTGACCAGGTCGTATCGCGCCGGAATGTCAGTGTTCAGATCGGTGCGGCGGAAGACAATGCCCGCACCGGACGCCGCCGGCGACAGGGTCATCGTGACGGGCACGCCGGAATGCAGCGCGGTGCCCGTGGCATGGACCGGATGCGCGATGGTGCGGCGGGGGATCATGGAATCAGTCTAGCCCGGACCAGCCGCGGTTCCCAAACCGCCCATGCCGTTTCGCCTATTTCGCGCCCTGATTTGCGATGCGGCTGGCGCGGCTGTTCCAGGCAAAGCCGATGGCCAGCAGCACCGCCATCAGCAACTGAGCGGCGATGCCTTCCTGGGTGGGATAGAGCCCCAGAATTTCGGAGCGCGGGAAGCCCGCCAGCAAATTGATGGAAATAGTGCCCGCCTCCTGCAGCGCCGATATGCCCTTGCCCATCAGTACCACCGCAAGAACCGCGATCAGCCAGGAACTGTAGGCAAAGAACTTGCCGACCGGCAGCCTCTTGCTGAAGCGCATCATCACCACGGCGATCACCGCCAGCACGGCGATGGCCGCGGCAGCGCCCGCCAACACCGCCCCGCCATTGCCCTGGCTCCAGATCGCCGCATAGAAAAGAATGGTCTCGAACACTTCGCGATACGCCACCAGGAAGGCCAGAGCGAACAGGAACCAGGCCGAACCCTTGTTGAGGGCATGGCCGAGCGTCTCGCGGATATAGCGCTGCCAGGCTTGGGCATTGCTCTTGCCGTGCATCCAGATACCCACCCATAGCAGCACCAGCGCGGCGAACAGTGAGCCAAAGCCTTCGGTCAGCTCCCGGCCGGCGCCGCTGATATGGACCAGCCAGGTCGCCGCCGCCCAGGTCGCGGCGCCCGCCACCAGCGCCGCCACCCAGCCGCCATGGACATAGGGCAGCACATCGCGGCGATCCGCCTTTCCCAGAAAAGCGATCATGGCGATGACGATCAGAAGAGCTTCCAGCCCCTCGCGCACCAAAATCGTGAAGGCGGCAACAAAACTGGACATGCCGGAGGCTTCGCCGGGCGCCAGTGCGATGTCCGCCTGGGCGAATAAAGTATCGAGCGCCGCGATCCGGCCGCGCATGGTTTGGACCGGCTCGCCCTTGGCGATGCCGGAACGCAGATTGGCCATGGCGCCCTCGATACGGATCATCAGAGCATGATCGCGGGCCGACAAAACGGCTTCGACCGGCTCGACGCCGTCCAGATAAGCGGACAGCGCAAGATCGGTCGCGGCCCGGCGGTCCTGGCGCTGATAGGCGGCCAAGGCCTGGTTCAGGCGGGCGCGCGCAATGGTGAGCGCGCCTTCCGCGGCTTGCGCCGTCACCGCTTCGGGATGGCGGCGCAGATAGGCGACAAGCTTTTGGGTCTTGTCCTCGCCCAGCGTGGCGGCGAACGCTGCGGGCGTGGTGCCGACCAGCTTTTCCAGAGTCATGCCGGCGCGCAGAGCCGCGTCGGCTTTCCAGATCCTTTCGCCTTCGCGGCTCTCAGGATAGGCCAACGAACCGCTATAGAACGCCAATGCCCAGCGATCTTCGGGCGACAGGTCGGCAAAGCTGCGCATGCCGGTGCCGTCCAGGCCCTGCTCGATCACCTGATAGAGCGCAAACAGGCTGCGCTCGCGGGCCCGGCTTTCATCGGTGAAGGCGATAGGCGGCGGGTCCATGCCGGCTGCATCGGGACCTTTGCCATCGCCGGTGGCACCGTGACAGGCGGCGCAATGTTGCGCGTACAAGGTCTGTCCGCGCGCCAGATCCGGCGCCGCGCTGGGCGCCAGCGGTACGGGATAGGCCTTGATCAGATCGGCCGCCACGGCGCGGGCGGCCAAAGCGATCGCTTGGGGCGAATTTTTGCCGGCGATCAACTTCTCCAGCGTATCTGCTTTGCGCTGCAGCTCCGGTTTGGCGGCGGTGTTGGGAAGAAGGGCGATGCGCTCGCGGGCCGACTTGGAGAATTCGACCATCTCCTGATATTCGGCCGGATGGACGACTTGGCCACCGCGCACCGCTCCCGGATAGTCCACCGCGATATAATCAAGCAGCCGCCATATTGTCTGGGTGGTCTGGGCCGGCGCCGTCTGGGCACGGGCCGGAAGGGCCTCCAAAAACAGGGCGGCGAGCAGCAGGGCAAAGGCGCGGAACGGCATCGGCACAAAGGCTTTTATTGAGAATGCTTCTCATTTGTATCCGTGCCGATTGGTAATGTCGAGGCCGCTGCCGCGAGACGCTCGCCCAAAGAAAAAGGGCGGGCTTTCGCCCGCCCTTCCTTAATTTCTGTGTTACGCGTCAGTTCGACTGGCGGCGCAAAAATGCAGGAATTTCAAACTGTTCATCCCGCTTGTGGTCGGGGAACAGGTCGTCGGCATTGTTGCGCGGCGCGCCCTCGGCTTGCGGCAAAGGCGGCATCGGCTGGGCGGTGGCGCGGGGCGCGGCCGCTCGCGGTTCGGGGTTTCTGGGTTCCACCACCGGCTCAGCCCGAAGATCGGGCGTCGTTTTTTTACGGCCGAAAAAGCCCCAACCGGACCGCTTTTCGGGCGCTGTGCGCGACGCCAAGGGCTGCTGATCCAGCGGCCGGTAGCTTTCGGTGGCCGGGTATCTGGCCGCGGATGCAGGCTCGCCTGCAACTTCCGGGGCATCCACACCGCCCAGGATATAGTCCTCGGCGGAGCTTTTTTCGGCCCCCATGTGATTGGCCAAGGCTTCGACGCTGGCATGCACCGGATTGGCGAGCGGCTGGGCGGCTGCGACCGGCGCCGGTTGCGGTATGCGCGCCGGCTGCTTGATGTTGAGATGCGGATGCAGGGTGCGCACCTTCTCGCTGGGTGACGGCATTTTGAGCAATTCCGCGTCGATCCCGGTGGCGACCACCGAAACGCGGATACGGCCTTCCATCTCATCCAGGATGGTGTTGCCGAAGATGATGTTGGCGTCGGGATCCACTTCGGCGCGGACGCGGTTGGCGGCTTGCTCGACCTCGAACAGCATCAAATCGGGACCGCCGGTGATATTGATCAACACACCTTTGGCGCCCTTCATGCTCACATCGTCCAGCAGCGGGTTGGAGATGGCCATGTCGGCGGCGCGCATGGCGCGGTCCTCGCCTTCGGCCTCGCCGGTGCCCATCATCGCCTTGCCCATTTCGCTGATCACCGCCTTGATGTCGGCGAAATCCAGATTGATCAGGCCGGGCATCACGATCAGGTCGGTGACGCCGCGCACGCCGGCATGCAACACCTCATCGGCCATGGCGAAAGCCTGGGCCATGGTGGTGCGGTCATTGGCGACGCGGAACAGATTCTGGTTGGGAATGACAATCAGCGTGTGAACGAACTGCTGCAGATCGGTGATGCCGCGCTCGGCCACCCGCATGCGGCGGTCGCCTTCCAGGGCAAAGGGCTTGGTTACCACGCCGACGGTCAGGATACCGGCCTCGCGCACCGCGCGGGCGATGACGGGCGCGGCTCCCGTGCCAGTGCCGCCGCCCATGCCGGCGGCGATAAACACCATATGCGAGCCCTGCAGTTGTTCCATGATTTCGGGCATCGATTCTTCCGCCCCGGCCCGGCCGACGTCCGGCTGCGCCCCCGCGCCCAGGCCTTCGGTGGTGGAGACGCCAAGCTGAATGCGCCGGGACGCCTTGGACTGGGACAAAGCCTGGGCATCGGTATTGGCGACGACAAAATCGACACCTTCCAGACCGGCCTCGATCATATTGTTGACGGCATTGCCGCCGGCGCCGCCCACGCCCAACACCGTGATCCGGGGGCGTAATTCTTTGGTCTCGGGGACTTTAAGGTTGATCGCCATACTCGACTCTCCTCATTGCGGGGCGGCTCTCGCTGCCGTCTCCTGGATTGTTCCGATCATCTTGCGGCACACCAGAATTCCCAACCGATTCGCTGTTATATTGTTGAATCACTAGAGCCACCTGCGGGTCAACCTTCCCAGCCAGCTTTCGCCCTTGGATTTGGCGGGCGCCATGGCCAGATCGGGATTCAAAAGTTCAGGCGGCATTGTCGCGCCGGCCATCAAAAGGCCGATCGCCGTGGCGTAATCGGGACCGGCGGAGGCCGCGGCCAAGCCGGGAAAAGCCGCAGGGCGTCCGATTCGCACTTGCTTGTTCAGAATGCGGGACGCCAATTCGCGCGTGCCCGCCAATTGGCAGGCGCCGCCCGTCAGCACGGCGCGGCGGCCCGCCGCCACATCGAAGCCGGAGGCCTTCAGCCGGGTTTGGACTTCGTTGAAAATCTCTTCCAGCCGCGCCTGAATGATTCGGGTTAGCATGGAGCGCGGCAGGCGCAGCGCGGCATCATCGCCTTCCTCACCCATCTGGCTGATCGACACGACATCGGCGCCGCCGTCCATCTCGCCTATGGCGGCGCCATACAGGGTTTTGACCCGTTCCGCGGCACCCAAGGGGGCCGCCAGCATGCGGGCGATGTCGTTGGTGACGGCGAAACCGCCAACCGGCACCACATCGACATGCACCAGATGACCTTCCAGGAAGACGGCGATGGAGGTGGTGCCGCCGCCCATGTCGATCACCGTGGCGCCGACTTGTTTTTCGTCTTCGGTCAAGGTGGCAAGACCGCTGGCATAAGCGCCGAACTGGGTGCCGATGACATTCAAGTGGCAGCGCTCCACCGCCAGCTTGAGATTTTGCAAGGGCGATGGCTTGACCGCCACGGCATGCATGGCAACGCCGATCCGCTGACAGAACATGCCGGAGGGATTTTGCACGCCCCGCGCCTCGTCCACCACATAGGCGGTGGGCGCGGACTGGATGATCTCATGGCCTTCCAGCTTGGCGCGGGCCCGGCCATCGGCCAAGAGCGCGCGCAAATGGTCGTCCGACACCAGCGCGCCATCCAGCGACATCACGGTGCGGCTGGTGACGCTGACGGGCTGGCCGCAATTGACTCCGATCAGCACATTCTGGATGCGCGCATCGGCCATATTCTCGGCCGCCGCCACGCAATCGCGGATGGATTCTTCGGCCTGTTCCAGGCTGATGATGGTGCCGGCCTTAAGACCTGAGGATTCCCGAAGCGCGCTGCCAAGAACCTTGAGCGTGCCGGCCTCGGCCTGGCCGATGACGCAAACGATCTTGGAGGTGCCCACATCCAGCGCCGCCACCAGGCCGGTGCGGTAGGCGGGAATCTCATTGTTCACGCGCAAGCGCAGGGATTCACCCATCACGTTTCCTTGCCTCGCACAGCATCCTTCTTCTCGCCGCTTTTCAGAAGGAAAAAATAATGGGTGGGTGAGCGCAGATCGATTTGCACGATATCCCGCTCCAGAACGCCCTTGTCGATGATCAGGCGCTCCAGCACGTCCAATTGTTTGCGCCAATCCTCTTCCGGCAGTTGCACCACCACCCCGTCATCCAGGATCAGGTTCCAGCGGCGCTGCGACTGGCGGGCATAGGCGGCGATGCGGGCGGCAACGGCGCGATGGGCTTGCACCGCGTCCACCAGATCGGCGGCGGCCGCCGGCGCCCCCGCCCCCACCAGCTTGGGCAGGCGGCGGAACTTTTCCAGATCCTGTCCGGTGATCGGCTTGCCGTTGCGTTCCACGACAAAGATCGGCGCTTCGCCTTTGGCATCGGCAGGCGCCTGCCACAGGGCAAAGGGGCGTTTTTCGACCAGACTGACAAAGATGGCATCGGGATAGCGGCGATGGATTTCGGCGGACGCAACCCATTCCAAACGGGACAAGCGCGTGCGCGCGCTCCACAAATCGGCGCTGAAGATGGATTGGCCCGGCTTCATCCCTAAGACTTCCAGAACCTGGCGATAGGGCGTGCGGCGGTTGCCGGTAATATGGATTTCGGAAATGCCGAATCCGGCATCGGCGACACCTGTGTCGATGGCTTGCCCCACAGCGTGAACGCTGCGCCCAATGACGCCGCTGGCGAAAAGCGCCGCCACCAGCACCAGCAAGAGCAACAACCCGCACAGCGCCATCATCGGGCGGGCCACAAACAGCGATAGCCGCGCCTTGAGCCGCGCGATCAAACCCGCGTCCGCGCCGCGGCGGGCGCTGCCCGGCTGCACAACCGGCATTTCACGCCCTCCCCGGGCGCCGGAGCGCAGCGCTTGCGCGCGTGTCTTGCCGCGGCTCTTGCGCTCCACATTTAGCGATCGCATGACGCGTCCTCCACGATCCAGCGGCACAATTTTGCATAGGACATGCCGATATGGGCGGCCTGCTCCGGGACCAGCGAAGTCGGCGTCATGCCCGGCTGGGTATTGGTTTCCAACAGAATCATGCGCGGCTTCGGCCCCGTATCGTCATAGCGGAAATCGGTGCGCGTGACTCCCCGGCAGCCCAGGGCGTTATGGGCCGCAACCGCCAATTCCATCGCTTCCTGGGCGGTTTTGGCGGGAATCTGCGCCGGCAGGATATGCTTGGAGCCGCCGGGGGCGTATTTGGCTTCGTAATCGTAGAATTCCAAGTCGGTGGTGATCTCGGTCACCCCCAAGGCGCGGTCGCCCATCACCGAGACCGTCAATTCACGGCCCGGCACGAATTCTTCCACCATCATCTCATTGGAAAGATTCCATTTATCGCTGCCCAGCTCGGCGGGGGGGCGGTTGTCGCCCTTGCGGATGATGTAGATGCCGACCGACGAGCCTTCATTCACCGGCTTGATCACATAGGGCGGTTCCATCAGATGCGCGTTCGCCACCGTGCGGCGGTCGGCGACGATGGATTTGACCACCGGCAGCCCGGCGGCGCGATAGACATCCTTGGTGCGTTCCTTGTGCATGGCGAGCGCCGAAGCCAACACGCCGGAATGGGTGTAGGGAAGGCGCATCAACTCCAACAAGCCTTGCACCGTGCCGTCTTCGCCAAAGCGGCCGTGCAAGGCATTGAATACCGCGTCCGGCCCCGCTTCGAACAATTGCTGGCCGGGATTGCCGCCAGGATCAATTTCCACCGGGTCAAATCCTTCTTCGCGC
The DNA here is from genome assembly GCA_035275465.1 of Rhizomicrobium sp. Classification (GTDB taxonomy): domain Bacteria; phylum Pseudomonadota; class Alphaproteobacteria; order Micropepsales; family Micropepsaceae; genus Rhizomicrobium. The sequence continues at coordinate 12,738 of DATEMS010000016.1, forward strand.
AACGCCTTCATCACGCCGCGGCCGGAGGAAAAAGAGACTTCCCGTTCGGCGGACTTTCCACCCATCAGCACGGCAATCCTGCGCAAAGAGGTCATGCGATCCCCACCCGCTTGATTTCCCATTCCAGGGTCACGCCGGATTTTTCCTGGACGCGCTTGCGCACTTCCTCGCCCAAGGCTTCCAGATCGGCGGCGCTGGCATCGCCGGTGTTGATCAGGAAATTGGTATGCTTTTCGCTGACTTGGGCGGCGCCGATTTTCAAGCCGCGGCAGCCGGCCTGATCGACCAACTGCCAGGCTTTGTGGCCGGGCGGGTTTTTAAAGGTCGAGCCGCCGGTCTTGGATTTGATCGGCTGGCTGGCTTCGCGGTTGGCGGAAAGTTCTTCCATGCGGGCGCGGATCGCGGCGGGCTCGTCCTTGCGTCCTTCCAGCACCGCCTCGACAAAGATCAGATCCTCGCCAGCGCCTTTGGCCTTGCGGTATTCAAAACCCATATCCGCCGCGGAAAGCGTGATTTTATTGCCTTTTGCGTCCATCGCGGCGGCTTCGACAAAGACGTCCTTGATCTCGCTGCCATAGCAGCCGGCATTCATCCTGAGCGCCCCGCCAATGGTGCCGGGCACGCCGCGCAAGAATTCCAAACCCGCGATCCCGGCATCGGCGGCGGCGCGCGCCACCGCCCCATCCAAGGCGGCGGCGCCGGCGCGCACCCGCGTGCCTTCACAGACAATCTTGCCGAAAGCAGAAGACAACCGGACGACCGCCCCGGGAATGCCGCCGTCACGCACCAAAAGATTGGAGCCCACCCCGATCACGCAGACCCGCAAGTTTTGCGGTTTGGCTGCCAGGAAGGATGCCAGGTCTTCGACATCGGCGGGGCGGAACAGAATCTCGGCGGCCCCACCGGCACGGAACCACACCAAATCCTTCAGCGGCGCGTCCCGCGTGATCGAGCCGCGCACCGGCGGAAGCATATCGCATGGCCCACTTCCATGAGTTGCGGTCATCATCACGTCAGGCCTTCCAGCTTACTGGGAAGGTTGTGCATCCATTGGGTGATCGAGCCCGCGCCCGTGCCGATGATGGCGGCGCCCGGCTTGACATAGGGCGCCACGGCGGCGGCCAGATCGTCTTCGCCGTCTATGGTAATGACATTGCGGTGGCCGTGCGCCCGCAGGGCTTCGGCATAGCTGTCGCGGTCGATGCCTGCGATGGGTTTCTCGCCCGCGGCATAAACCGGCGCGATGATGGCGACGTCGGCGTCATTGAGGCAGGTGGCGAACTGTTCGAAGGTGTCGCGCAACCTCGTATAGCGATGCGGCTGCACCACCGCCACGATAGGCCCTTTATAAGCCTGGCGCGCGGCCCGCACAGCGGCGGCGATCTTGAAAGGATTGTGGGCGTAGTCGTCGATAATGGCGGCGCCGCCCACCTCGCCCAGCTTGGTGAAGCGGCGGCCCACGCCGCGAAATTCCGCCAAGCCCTTTTTGATCACGGCATCGGGCACGCCCAGTTGACGCGCCACCACGATGGCGGCCATCGCGTTTTGCACATTGTGTTCGCCCGGCATGGGAAGGCGCATGCCCTCCAGCCGTTCCTCGCTGTTCTTGCGGCGGTCGGTGAAGACGCAGTCGAAATGCGAGGTGCCTTCCGAAAAGCTCACATTCACCGCCCTGGCATCGGCCTGGGGGCTGAAACCATAGGTGATCATGCGCCGGTCGGTGATGCGGCCCACCATCGCCTGCACTTCGGGATGGTCGATGCACAGAACCGCGAAGCCGTAGAACGGCACATTCTCGACAAAGCGCTGAAAAGCGTCGCGCATATTGTCGAAGGTGCCGTAGAAATCCAGATGGTCGGGGTCTTCGTTGGTGACGACCGCGACCGTAGCAGGCAGACGCAGGAAGGTGCCGTCGCTTTCGTCGGCCTCCACCACCACCCATTCGCCCGCGCCCAGGCGCGCATTGGTGCCATAGGCGTTGATGATGCCGCCATTGACCACGGTGGGGTCCATGCCGCCGGCGTCGAGCAACGCGGCAACCATGGTCGTGGTGGTGGTTTTGCCGTTGGTGCCCGCGATGGCGATACAGGATCTTAGCCGCATGATCTCGGCCAGCATTTCGGCGCGGCGCACCAACGGCAACAACAAGGCGCGGGCGGCGTCGAACTCGACATTGCCGGGTTTTACCGCCGAGGAATAAACCACGGCATGGGCGTCTTTCAGATTGTCGGCATTGTGCCCGACATGCACGGTGATCCCCATGCCGCGCAGCCGTTTGACGTTGGCATTCTCGGCCGCGTCGCTGCCCTGCACCTTGTAGCCGAGATTGTGCATGATCTCGGCGATACCGCTCATGCCGATGCCGCCAATACCGATGAAATGGATGGCGCCAATATCCAGGGGAACACGGGTAGTGACAGGTATGGCCATCAGGCGGCTCTCTTATGGGAAGAAACGCGGGCAAGATTTTCCACCGCATCGGCCAATTTCTCCGCCGCCTGGGGCGTGGCCAGAGCGTGGGCGGCCGCAGCGCGCCGGGCCAAGTCCACCGGATCGGCAAAAATCCGCATCAGCATTTGGGCCAACGAATCCGGGGTTAGATCGGCCTGGGCCACACGCCATCCGGCCCCAGCGCGCGCCAAAATATCGGCATTGGGGGTTTGATTGTCGTCCAGCGCGCCGGGCAGCGGCACCAGGATGGCGGGGCGGCCGATCGCCATCAGTTCGGCCACGGTGCCGGCGCCGGAGCGGGCGATCACCAAATGACTTTGCGCCATGTGTTTGGGCAGATCCGGGAAAAAACTTTGCAGCTCGGCGCGGATTTCGGCATTGCCATAGATCTCGCGCACCGTCTCCATGTCTTCGGGGCGGCATTGCTGCACCACCGAGAGCCGCATCTTGATATCATGCGGCAGCCGCGTCAGCGCCGCGGGCACGATCTGGCTCATGACGCGCGCGCCCTGGCTGCCGCCAAACACCAAGAGGCGCAAGGGGCCGGCGGCTTGCGGCATATTGTAGGGCGCCGCCCATAGCGCTTCGACTTCGGGGCGCAAGGGATTGCCGGTCAGCACGATCTTGGACGGGTCGGCGGGCGCGAACCGGGCAATGGGAAAGGCCGCGGCCACCATTTGGACCTTGTTCATCACCAGCCGGTTGGCGCGGCCCACCACGGCATTCTGTTCGATGATCGCGGTGGGAAGGCGCGCCAGACCGGCGGCCAACATCACCGGGACGCTGGGATAACCGCCAAAGCCCACAACGGCGGCGGGCTTGAGCGTCAGCAACTTGACCAGGGCGATCCCGATACCGGCGGCGATCTTGAAGGGCGCGACAATGGCATTGAGCGGTGACGAGGGAACGGCGTGAATTTTCGCACCTGGAAAGGCGGTGGCGTAGTTGGCAAAACGGCTGTCGGTCATCACCACGATATCGCGGCCGCGCCGCGCCAAAGCACCCGCCAAGGCCTGGGCGGGGAAAAGATGCCCGCCGGTGCCGCCGGCCGACAGGACAATGACATTCGAGGATTGGCTCATGCCACGCTGCCCAGAAAAAAACCGGGGTCTTCACGCGTGGCATGACGGATTTTCGGACGCTGTCTTGTCACGGCAAGCGCAAATCCCATGGTCACCGCCACGGCGAAAAGCGAGGAGCCGCCATAGGAGATGAACGGCAGGGTCATGCCCTTGGCGGGCAACAAGGACACCGCCACGCCCATATTGATGAAGGCCTGAACCGCGGTCACCAGCGCCAGTCCGGCCCCCGCCAGTTGCGCGAAAGGCTCGCGCGCGGCGGCCGCGCGCAACAGCAACCGGACCGTCAGAACACAGAACAGCAAGGCGATCAGACCGCAGAGCAGAAAACCGAATTCCTCGCCCGCCACCGCATAGATGAAGTCGGAATGGACGTCGGGGATGCGGTATTTGACGGTCCCTGCCCCGGGGCCGACGCCGGTCAGGCCGCCATGCGCGAAAGCTTTCAACGCCAAGCCAGCCTGATAGCCGGTATCGGAATGGCCCAGGAACTGATCCACGCGGCGATGCACATGCGGAAAGATTTCGTAGGCCACAAAGCCCAGCACGCCGGCGATCCCCAATCCTGCGCCCACCCAAACAAACGACATGCCCCAGAAAAACAGCATCCCGCCCCATAGGCACAGCAACAATCCGGTCTGGCCTACATCCGGCTGACGCACCAGGATCAGCAAGGCAGGCAACAGCAAAAGGAATGTCACCACCGGTTTGGGGATGGCCAAAGGCTGACGGTCCGCCAGCACGGCAGCGGCCAGAATCGCAAAGCCGGGCTTGAGAAACTCCGAGGGCTGCAGCGAAAGCGCGCCGAAATCTAGTTCGCGCCGCGCCCCCAGCACATCGGCGCCCACGAACAGAACCAAAAAGGAGCCGATCAAGGCCCCGGCAAAGGTTACCGCCCCCACGATCCGGATCTGACGCAGATTGAGCAGCGATACGCCGAACAGAATAGCGATGGCGGCGGAGGCGAAGGTGACCTGCCGCACCGTGTAGCGGAAATCGCCCCCCGTCATCGGCCCTCCGGTGATGGCGGGGCTGGCGGCAAAGGCCAGCATCAGTCCGATGCCGGCCAGACTCAGCATGCAAAACAGCGCGACACGGTCCACGGTGAACCACCAATCGGCAAAGCCGCTTTTGTTGGCGCGATTCATCGGACGGCCTTTGCCTCAGGATCGCGCGGCAATTTCGCGACCAGAGTACGGAAGGCATCGCCGCGCTGCTCGAAATCCTGGAACTGATCGTAAGAGGCGCAGGCTGGCGACAACAGCACCACCGGCGCAGACGCGTTCGATGCCGCCGCATCCGCGGCGGCGCTGTTCACCGCGGCATCCAGCGCGCCGGACACCTCATATTGTGCCTTGCCGTCCAAGGTGCGGGCAAATTGCGGCGCTGCCTCGCCGATCAGATAGGCCTTGCGGATGCGCGGAAAAAAAGCCGCCAGACTATCGATCCCGCCCTCCTTGGGCTTGCCGCCCGCGATCCAGAAAATATCGGGATAAACCGCCAAGGCGCGGGCCGTGGCGTCGGCATTGGTGGCTTTGGAATCGTTGATGAAGGTGGCCTTACCGATATGACCGACATCTTCCATGCGATGCGCCAAGCCGGGGAAACTGGCGATGGCGGCGGCGATCGCCTTAGTATCGGCGATGAAGGGTCTGACGGCGCCATAGGCCAAGGCCGCGTTCTGCCAATTGTGCGCGCCCGGAAGGTGGGTGGCGACGGCCATCTCCATCACCTTGACGGCGCGCGGGCCCATCGCATCGTATAAAGCGCCGTCCACCACGAAAATACCCCGGCCCAACACTTTTCCGACCGACACAGGATGCGCCAGCGCGCCGCCACCGGCCGACAATTGCGTAAAAATTCCCGAGGAATAGCCATCGTCCACCCCGACCACCACTTGGCCGTCGCGCGCGGTTTGCTTCATCAGCCGCGCTTTGATCGCCGCATAATTCTCCATGGTGCCGTGACGGTCGATATGATCGGGCGACAGATTGGAGAGCACGCCGACATCGGGTCTTAGTCCCGGCGCCAAGTCGATTTGGAAACTGGACATCTCCAGCACATAAACGATCTTGGCCGCGGGCGGCGACAATTCCAGCACCGACTTGCCGATATTGCCGCCGATCTGGGCGTGAAAGCCGCACTGGCTGAGAATATGACCGATCAAAGCCGTGGTGGTGGATTTGCCGTTGGTGCCGGTGATGGCAATGACCGGCGCCCTGCCGGGGGAATCGGATTGCGGCCGGATCTCATGCGCGAAGAGTTCGACATCGCCGATCACCGGAACCCTGGCCTGATTGGCATGCTCCACCACGCCATGGGGCCTTGGATGGGTAAGCGGCACGCCCGGCGACAAGACCAGCGCGGCGATTTTTTCCCACGGCCATTCGCGCCAAGGCATCAGTTCGGCGCCTTCCTGGCCGCCCAGGTCGCGCGCCGTGCTGTTGTCGTCCCAGGCGATCACCCGTGTGCCGCCGGCCACAAGCGCGCGCACCGCGCCCAAGCCGGTGCGGGCCAGCCCAAAAATGGCAACCGTCTTGTTGGCGAAGGCGCGGCTGGGGATCATCGCCTCACCGCAGTTTCAAGGTCGCAAGGCCGAGCAGCGCCAGCACCACCGCCACGATCCAGAAACGGATCACGATGGTGGGTTCGGTCCAGCCCAGTTGCTCATAATGATGATGGATCGGCGCCATGCGGAACACGCGTTTGCCGGTGAGCTTGAAGGAGATCACCTGCACCATCACCGACACGGTCTCCACCACAAAGAGACCGCCGACGATCCCCAGCACGATCTCATGCTTGACCGCGACAGCGACCACGCCGAGCGCGCCGCCCAAAGGCAGCGAGCCGGTATCGCCCATGAAAATGGCGGCAGGCGGGGCATTATACCAAAGAAAGCCCAGACCGGCGCCGACCAGCGCCGCCAGGAACACCACCAGCTCGCCGGAATATTCGATATAGGGAATTTGCAGATAGGCGGCGAAGCGCTCATTGCCGACCAAATAGACGATCAGGATGAAGGTCGCGGCGGCGATCATCACCGGCATGATGGCCAGGCCGTCCAACCCGTCGGTAAAGTTCACGGCATTGGCCGCGCCCGCGATCACGAAGATGCCAACCGCCAAGAAAAAGATGCCAAGGGGCAAAAAGGCGGTCTTGATGAAAGGAATGGCCAGCGTGCCAGACAGATCAGGCGGTTCGAAGCCCATGATCAGCCAAGTGGCGAGCGCCGCCACGGCAAACTCAATCAGCAACCGCATGCGGCTGGACAGTCCATCCGAGGTGCGCTTGGTCACTTTATAATAGTCGTCCAGAAAGCCCAGCAAGCCATAGCTGACGGTCACCAACAGCGCGATCCAGACATAGCGGTTGGAGGGACTGGCCCATAGCAAGGTGGAACAGATCCAGGGAAGGAGGATCAACAGCCCGCCCATGGTCGGCGTGCCCGCTTTTTCAACGATATGGCGCTGCGGACCGTCGGAACGAATGGGCTGGCCTTTGCCCTGCTTGACCTTCAGCCAGCGGATCAGCATGGGATTAAACAGGAAGGCGAACATCAGCGCCGTCACCACCGCCGCCAGCGCACGGAAGGAGAGATATTTGAACAGGCGGAAGAAGGCCAGCTCCTCCGTATGGGTGAGAAGCGACAGATAATAAAGCATTAGGACGCCTTCCCCTTGAGCGCTTCGATGATCACCGACATTTTCGCGCCATTGGAGCCTTTCACCAGAACGGTGTCGCCAGCCTTCACCGCAGCCATCACTTTGGGCGCCAGCCCCGCGGCGTTCTCGGCATAGGCGCCGCGCCGCGAAGCCGGCAGCGCGTCCCACAACGCTTTCATCTGGCTGCCGCTGGCGAAAACCAAATCGACCCGGTTGTCCTCGATCGGCACGGCCAGACCGGCATGGTGGGCCATGCCGCCTTCGCCCATCTCCAACATATCGCCCAGAACCGCGATCTTGCGGCCCTTAGCGGCGCCCAACATCGCCAACGCCGCCGCCATCGAGCCCGGATTGGCGTTGTAGCTTTCGTCAATCACATGAATGCCGCCGGCCGTCAGGCGTGCCCCCCGGCCCTTGAGCGCTATAAAATTTTTCAAGGCCGCGGCGGCGTTGAGCACATCGCCATCCAGCAAAGCCACCGCCGCGAGCGCGCCCACCACATTCAAGGCGATATGGGCGCCGGGCGCGCCGACATGGCAATCCACCGCGCGCCCCAGGATATCGGCCTGGATGCGAATGCCTTTGCCGTCCGGCTTGCAAGCGATCAATCGGGCCTGGCCATTGGTTCCAAAGGTGACGATACGGGAGACATGCGCCTGGCGGGCGCGGGCGATAAGACGCTCGGCATAAGGGCTGTCGGACGGGATCAAGGCCGCGCCGCCGGGCAAAAGGCCTTCGAAGATTTCCGATTTGGCATCGGCAATGGCTTCGCAATTGCCGAAAAATTCCAGATGCGCCGGCGCGATGGTGGTGATCAGCGCCACATGCGGCTTCACAAAAGACACCAGATTGCGCAGTTCGCCGAAATGATTCATGCCCACTTCGAAAATGCCGTATTCGGCCTCGCGCGGCAGCAATGCCAGGCTCAGCGGCACGCCCCAATGATTGTTATGGGACGCGGCCGAGGCATGGGTCGGGCCCAGCGCATGGCAGGCCAAGCGCAAAATCTCCTTGGTGGTGGTTTTTCCCGCGCTGCCGGTGACCGCCAAGATCTTGGCATTGCTGCGGGCGCGGGCGGCGCGCGCCAAATCCTCCAAACCGCGCTGGGTATGTCCCACGGTCAGAAGCGGGCCATTGACGCCTGGTGGCGTGCGCGCCACCAGTGCCGCGCCGGCCTTGGCCTCGAACGCCGCCTTCACGAAATCATGCCCATCGCGGTTGCCTTGCAGCGCCACGAACAAATCGCCTTCCTTCAGAGTTCGGGTGTCGATCGAGACGCCATTCACGGCAAAGGCGCTGCTGGCCTTGCCCAAGGTGGCGGCTTGCGCGTCCAGGTGGGTCCACAAGGTCATGCCGCGCGCCCTCCCATCGCCAAGGCAGCGGCGAGCGCCTGTTCGCGGTCCGAGAAGGGATAGACCTCGCCTTGGACATATTGACCGGTCTCGTGACCCTTGCCCGCGATCACCAGAACATCGCCCGCTTTCAAAGCAGCCACCGCCGTGCGGATGGCCTGGGCACGGTCGCCGATCTCTCGCGCGCCCTGGGCGGCGGCAAGGATTTCGCTGCGGATGGCCGCGGCGTCTTCGCTGCGGGGATTGTCGTCGGTGACGATCACATGATCCGCCAGCTTCACCGCGATGGCGCCCATCAAAGGGCGTTTGCCTTTGTCCCGGTCGCCGCCGCAGCCGAACACCACATGCAAACGGTTTGCGGTATGCGGCCGAAGGGCTTCCAGGATTTTTTCCAGCGAGTCTGGCGTGTGGGCATAGTCGACATAGATCGGTGCGCCGCCGGCGGCATAAGCCACCTTTTCCATCCGGCCGGGCGCACCCTTCAGATCCTCCAGCGCCGCGAACACTTTTGCCGCGTCCGCGCCCCCCTTCTCATCCAGGAGGCCGATCGCCAGACCCGCCGCGACCAGCGCATTGGACGCTTGAAACTCACCGGCCTGCGGCAGTTCGATATAGAAAATTTTCCCCTGGTAATGCAGCGTCAGGGCCTGGGCGCCGCCTCGATCCTCCCGGCGGTCCAGGTGGATAGTGTCGCCCTTGCGGCCGACGGTGATCAGTTTTAGCGCGCGCGCCTGGGCGGCGGCGATAAAGCGGTCGGCATGGGCGGCATCGGCATTGACCACCGCGACACCGCCATCTTGCACCAGTTCGGTGAACAGACGGAGCTTGGCGGCCAGGTAATCCTCGAAGGTGGCGTGATAGTCCATATGATCGCGGGTGATGTTGGTAAAGCCGCAACCGGAAATCTTGACGCCGTCCAAGCGATGCTGATCCAGGCCATGGCTGGAAGCTTCGATGGCCAGGTGCTCCACGCCTTCTTGTTTCAGGCTTGCCAGCAATTGGTGAATCTCCACCGGATCGGGGGTGGTGTGGGACAAAGGCACGGTGCCGCCCGGTCCTGTGACCCCCACGGTTCCCAGGCTGGCGGCGGGATGGCCCAGCGCCGTCCAGATTTCACGCAGGAACGCAACAATGGAAGACTTGCCCTTGGTGCCGGTGATCGCCGCGACAATATCGGGCTGGCTGCCATAGAAGGCGGCGGCATAGCGGGCAAGATCGGCGCGGGGATTTTCCGCCGGAATGAAGCGCGCGCCCAAGGCGGTCACATCGGAGGCAAGCGCAGGCGCCCCCAGCACCGCCACGGCACCGCGCGCCACGGCATCCTTCACAAATTTCGCGCCATCGGTCCTGCTGCCGCTCAAAGCCGCAAACAGATAACCAGGCTTCACCTTTCGGCTATCGCTGGTCAGCCCGGTAAAATCTTTCACGCCCAAATTGGCCACATATCCCGCCCCGGTTTTGGGGGTGAGAGGCGGCAGTATGGCATCGGATTGTGGCGTCATTACGAGGTTACTCGCCCGACGCCGCTTGGGTCGCCGCCACTTGGGTCACGGCCACTTGGGTGGCCGCCAGCTGTGTCGGCATCAAAGGGATTGGCGGAGCATTGTTGGGCACCCCCAACAGGGGCGCGATACGCTGGATAATACGGCCCGCCTGAGGCGCGGCGGTGTAACCGGCCGTGGCGAAACCGAAGGTATCCTTAGTGGGTTTGGGCTGATCCATCAGAACCATCACGGCATAGCGCGGATTGTGCACCGGAAAAACGGCGGCAAAGGACGTGCGTAAAGCGTTGCGAATATAGCCGCCGCGCGGACCGGGCATTTCAGCGGAGCCGGTCTTGCCCCCGACATCGTAGCCGATCGCCTCCGCGGAACGCCCGGTTCCATCGGTCACGACATAGCGCAGCAATGCGCGCATTTTTTCGCTGGTCTGAGGTGTGATCACCTGCTCGCCGCGCCGGTCGGTATCCGGTTCCTGACGCACGAAGGTGGGCGTGATGCGGCGGCCGCCATTGACCACCGCGGCCAGCGCGGCGGTGAAGCTGAGCGGGCTGACAGAGATGCCGTGACCGAAGCCGACCGTGGCGGTTTCGATGGCGCCCCATTGTTTGCGGGGATAGAGGGGATAGGCTTTTTCCGGCAGGTCGGTGGTCAGCGGCGTCAAAAGCCCCATGGTGCGCAAGAAGGCGCGCTGGCGCTCGCCGCCGGAGCGTAGCGCGATCTGGGAGGTGCCGATGTTGGAGGACTGCGCCAGCACATCGCGCGCCGCCATGAAGGACGGCATGTGGTGGGCCTCGTTGATCTTGTGCTTGCCGACTTTGAAGCCGGCAGGAATGGCAAACAGCTCGTCCTCGCGGACGGTGCGGTCTTCCAAGGCCAAGGTGAAAGTGAAGATCTTGAAGATCGACCCCAGCTCGTAGATGTCCTGCGCCATGATGTTTCGCTGGGAGTCGCCCTTCAGCAGACGGCGCAGATTGGGATCGAAATCGGGCAGCGACACCATCGCCAGTATCTCGCCGCTGTTGACGTCCATCACGATAGCGCCGGCGGCATGGGCGCGGAATTTCGCGCGCGCCTTGGCGAGTTCATCGCCGACAATGAATTGCACGCGATTGTCGATCGAGGTCGCGACCTTGCCGCCGCCGGTATCGCGCAACGCGTCCTGCAGGCCCAACTCCAGGCCCGACACGCCTTTGCCATCGGGATCGGTGACGCCCACGAGCTGGGCGGCACTGCGGCCGTTGGGATAGTAGCGCTTGCCGCCCAGCTCGAACTCAAGCCCTGGCAGACCCAGGCTCATCACCTTGGCTTCGATATCGGGCGAGATCTGGCGCGCCACCAGCACATAGGGGCTCTTGGCATTGTTGAAGCCGTTCAGCAGCCTGCTCTGGCTGGCGCCGGTGACACGCGCCAAATCGCGCGCGGCTTCGCGCTTATCCCAAAAGACGCGCGGGCGGGCATAAAGGTCTTTCACCGGCAAGTCGCGCGCCAAAAGCTCGCCATTGCGGTCGGTCAGATCGGCGCGCGCGCTCAAAGCCGCCGCCGCGCGGCCGCTTTCCCAGCTTTTCAGAAGCGTGACATGAACCAGACGGATTCCCACCAGCGCGAAAGCGGCCACACACAGGAACGCTCCGATAACAATGCGGCGCTGAAAGACCGTGGGACCCTCGCTCATATCCTCACATGCCGGAATCGGGACTAATGGCCGGAATCTGGGCGCTGGCATTTTGCACCGGCAGATTGTTCAGCGGCGCCGGATTCGCGCCGCGGCGCGGCATCTGTTCCAAGGAACTTAATTGAACCGATGCGGTATCGGCCATGCCCAGCTTGGACTGGGCCAATTGCTGAATGCGCTCGGGCGAAGCCACATGCTGCCATTCGGTTTCCAGCACGCCGATATGGGCCTTTTCGCGCGCGATCTGAGTGGCAACCCGGTTGAGCTGGACATGGGCGACACGGGTCTTTTCCGACACATGATAGAGCGCCAGGATCGAAAGCCCCATCAACGCCACGCAGAAGAAATTAAGGATGCGAACCATGGTGCCTCCTAAGCCGCCAGTTTGATGCCGGCCCGCAGTTTGGCGGAGCGGGCTCTTGGGTTAGATGCCAGTTCTTCCGCCGACGGGGTGCGCGGACGGTTGGTGAGAAGCTTGAAAGATGCCGCGCGCGCCGGGGTGGCGGCAGGCGCATGACGCGAGGCGCGCGGCGCCGTGGTGGCGCGTTCGCTCAAGAACCGCTTGACGATGCGGTCTTCCAGACTGTGGAAGGACACCACCACCAACCGGCCATGCGGCTTCAAGATGTTCAGCGCCGCGTCAAGTCCGCGTTCCAATTCGCCCAGCTCGTCATTCACATGAATACGCAGCGCCTGGAAGGTGCGGGTGGCGGGATGAATGGCATGGCGCAGCGCGGCGGGGCCCTGGGCTTCGGAGACGATGGCGGCAAGCTGCGCCGTGCCGGTCACCGGCCTGGCGGCGATGATGGCGCGGGCGATGCGGCGGGCATTGTTCTCCTCGCCATAGCGGGAAATGATTTGAGTCAGCGTGCGTTCGTCGGCGCTGTTGACGACATCGGCGGCGCTTTCCCCCGTAAGGCTCATGCGCATGTCCAGCGGGCCGTCCTCGCGGAAGGAAAATCCGCGCGCCGGCTGGTCGAACTGAAAGGACGAGACGCCCAAATCCAGCACCACGCCGTCGCTGGCTTGGGTGAATTCTTCCATGCGGGAAAATTCGCCCTGCACCAAAGTGAGGCGGCCGCCGAAACGCTCCACCAGGGCCTGGCCGCGCGCGATGGCGTCGGGATCGCGGTCGATGCCCAGAACGCGGCAGTCGGCAGCTTCCAGAATGGCGCTGGTGTAACCGCCGCCGCCGAAGGTGCCGTCGACATACCGCGCGCCGTCGCGGGGCGCGAGCATTTCCAGAACTTCGGCCAGCATCACGGGAAGGTGGCTCATGACGCCTCCCCGTTGCGGGCGCGTTCCATCTTGGCCTTCACCCGCGCCAGCGCTTCGGCTTCGATGGGCGCGTAGCGGTCGGCATCCCAGATCTGGAATTTCTGCGCCTTGCCGACAAAGACGATTTTGTCCTTGAGGCCCGCATGCGCGATCATCGCGTCGGGAATGCGCACGCGGCCATTCTCGTCAATCGGCAGCGACTGGGTGCGCGCGATCAGCGCGGTGGCTTCGTCGTCATAGCAGGCGGAAAAAAACGGATCCTGGTTCGCAAGCCGCGCATTGATGCGGTCCAGCAGATCCTGGCCGAAAGCATCCAGCGCCGGATCGATGAAGCTGGGGCAGATGAAGACGCCGCTGGTGTTCTGGGCAACCAACAGATGGCGATGGGTGGCGGGGATACAGACCCGCCCCTTGCTATCGAGCGAGCCTGGCACCGTCGAAATGAACGGCTGGACCAACCCGGTCATCGCACCTGCTACCCCCTGGCCCCGAAGGCCTTTCGCGCGGCCGTCAGGGGCGCACGGTCAGGCGGGTCACAGCGACCCTTGGGACAGCATGGGATAGCATGGGATAGAATGTCCCGTCAAACCAAAAACCCAACTATTTGAGGGGCTTGGCTTGTATCGTTGAGGTTTCACACCCCTAGCGGTGGAGTCCATAGGAACGATTAACGAACGTGGTAAGAATGTGGTCAGACCCGTAAATAGCTCGTTAACGGTTTTTGGCCAGACACAACTCAAGATTGTTCTGGCATGGCCTGCCCGAGTGTTTGCCCAGGCCACAACCGCAAGATGATTCGTGGCGCCGGACAGAGGCGGCGCATCTGGTTTCTCTCCGGCCGCGAACCGGCGGCGTGTACCGGGAAGAAACTGCAAACTCGAGCGCCGCATCCCGCGGCGCGACGTTCAGCATCTACCAGCTCTCTCCCCCCTCTCGGCGAAGCCGCTAGAGGGGAGTGAGGCCATCGGCCAAGATGGCCGAACGGCGCAACGAGGTGTTTGCGTCTTCGCAAACCCAAGTTGCGACAGATGGGTGGCCGGGTCGCGCTTCGGCCTTCGGCCTCGCTGCCCGGCCATGACAAGTTCTAAGGCGTCAGATGGCCTGTAAGCCGGGTTCTGTACCACTTGCGTGGCAGTGACCATTCCTCTGGGATGTGAGTTACCCCACACCTCACGCGACCGACCCGGACGGCTGGCCGAAAAAACCAACGTGCCGTCCCTATTTGGTCTTGCTCCCGGTGGGGCTTGCCTTGCCGCTCTTGTTGCCAAGAACGCGGTGCGCTCTTACCGCACCATTTCAACCTTGCCG
>DATEMS010000017.1:0-20967 GCA_035275465.1 Rhizomicrobium sp.
CGGGGACCAACTCGCCGGACACCAGCTTCGATCAGTCACCCACAATCCGGGATCTAAAACTGGGCCTGGCACTATTTTGTACTTGATTTGTTCTTATTTGGGTATACAGTCCCAAATATGACCACCGTCCTGAACACCACCATCCGGCCTGAGGTGCTGCGCGGCAGGGGCGCAGTTTCCAACACCGTGGGGCGCTATGAAAAGCAGACCCGGGTGCTGCTGGACGACGGCTGGGACGATGGCTGGCGCAGCGAGGATGACGCCCCGCCTCCGATCAAGACCGAGGTCATCCACGACGCCACCCGCAGCATCATCGCCCGCAACCAGTCGCCGGACATTTCCTTCAACCAGTCGATCAATCCCTATCGCGGCTGCGAGCATGGCTGCATCTATTGCTTCGCGAGGCCTTCCCACGCCTATCTGGGCATGTCGCCGGGGGTGGATTTCGAAAGCCGGCTGTTCGCCAAGCCCAATGCCGCCGCTTTGCTGGCCAAGGAATTGAGCGCGCCCGGTTATGTGCCCCAGGTGATCGCCATGGGCACCAACACCGATCCCTATCAGCCGCTGGAAAAGAAGATGCGCATCACCCGCTCCATTCTGGAAGTGCTGCGCGAGTTCCGCCATCCCGTCGCCATCGTCACCAAATCGCCCTTGATCCTGCGCGACCTGGATATCCTGTCGGAGATGGCGGCGATGGGCCTGGCCAAGGCGGCGCTGTCGATCACCACTTTGGACCGCAAACTGGCGCGGGCGATGGAACCGCGCGCCGGAACCCCGGCGCGGCGGCTGCAGGCGATCCAAGGCCTGGCCGATGCCGGCGTGCCGGCGGGCGTGATGTTCGCCCCCGCCATTCCGGCCCTCAACGATTCCGAAATGGAGGCCGTACTGAACGCGGCGTGCGGTTATGGCGCGCGCAGCGCCGGCTATGTGCTGCTGCGCCTGCCGCTGGAGATCAAGGATCTGTTCCGCGAATGGCTAGACGTCCATCAGCCCGGCCGCGCCAAGCATGTGATGGCGCTGGTGCGCTCCATGCGCGGCGGCAAGGATTATGACGCCAACTGGAACAGCCGCATGAAAGGCACCGGAGCTTATGCCGAGGTGATGGCGCGCCGGTTCCATATGGCGGTGAAGCGTCTGGGGCTGAATTTGCCGTCACAACCCCTGGCCGTCCACAAGTTCAAGCGCCCTGCCCGGCTGGGAGACCAGCTCGCTCTTTTATAAAAACCGCATCCTTCCTAAAAGAAGGCATGCCGCATTACATCTATGAGTCCCGCCTGCTTAAGACCATGCCCGGTCCCATTTGCGGCGTGGACGAAGCCGGGCGCGGCCCCCTGGCGGGGCCTGTGGTGGCGGCGGCGGTGATCCTGGACCGCGCCCGCATCCCCAAGGGCCTCAACGACTCCAAGAAGCTAGATGAAGAAACCCGCGAAGCGCTTTTCTCCCGTATCATGGAGATGGCGGCGGCGGTGGGTGTCGGCCAGGCCAGCGTGGAGGAGATCGATCTGGTGAATATCCGCCAGGCCACCCATCTGGCGATGGCGCGCGCGGTGCGCTCGCTGCACATCGCGGCGGCGTTCGCGCTGGTGGACGGCAACGACGCTCCTGCCCTGCCCTGCAAATGCGACACGCTGGTGAAGGGCGATGGGCGCAGCCTTTCCATCGCGGCGGCCTCCATCGTCGCCAAGGTGACGCGCGACCGTTTGATGCGGCGGCTGCATGACGAGCATCCCGGCTATAATTGGCGCAGCAACAAGGGCTATGGCACCCCAGATCACTATTGCGGCCTGAAGCGGCACGGCGTCACGGCGCATCATCGCAGGAGCTTTGCCCCGATCTCGCTCATTCTGCGCGGCGTGGAGCCGGTGGCGGAGATGGCGGAATAAACCATGTTTCGATTTTTGCCCCAAATGTTTGCCCTTCCCCGCCCATAACCCCGTCCCTGATCAAGGCGTTGCAAAGATCGCGGCTTTGGCGCGGCGTGGATTTGGCCTAGGATCAAAACCCCGGCCCAAGGCGGGTAAGGACGGTTATGCCTTCCAGCAAATCACCGATTCGGTCCCGCATGCGCTGCCCCAAATGCGGCAATCCGCTTTTCTATATCAGCGCGGGATTTTTCTTTTTCATGCGCAAGAAAAAGCGCAAATGCCTGGCGCCGGATTGCAGCTATGAGGATCCCGGCCGCTTCAAAATTGTAATGCGCTAATTGCAGGCGGTCACGCGGCCTTCGGGATCGAACCGCGCGAGGCTGTGGCTGGCGCAGGTGACAGTCTTTCCCGAACTGTCGGTCAAGGCCAGACCCATGCTGCTATAGTCGTCCAGGATACAGGACTCGATGCGGCCATTGGGGTAGAACATGGCGCCCTCCCCGCCCGCGCATTTCACCACCGAACTGGCGCGTTGAATGCGCGACATCGGGACCCCCGGCCCCACCAGACTGAAACTTTGTCCATAGCCGCTGGTGGCCCGGGCCAGAATGCAGCTTTCGCGATTTCCCCGCACCCCGCCCCTTTCGCACCGCGCATTGCGGGTGGCGGGATCGGCATTGGCAAAATCGCTGCCCGAACCATTTTGCTGCCCCACCACAGCGGTGGAAAAATTGCTTGTCACCGCCGGCACGAAAGCCTGGCCGCCCAGACAGGCCGTGCGCGCCTTCACGCAGCGGTCATAGAAAGGCTTCCAATTTTTGCTGCCGTCCACCGTGGCCATGCAGCGGTCCCAGGACGCCTGGCACATGGCTTGTTTGGGATCCGCCGGCTGGCCGGTTGCGGCAAAGGGAAAAAGGAAAAGAATGATCGGGACAATGAAATGCCTTCTCATCTGCCCGCCCCAAGAATTCGAACTACTCCGCGCAAAATCCGGACGAAACCAGAATGACGCCCAACGCGCCTTGCGAACCCACCAGCGAAAAGGCGCGTTGCGACTGTGCCGAGCAGGTCGGCGCGACAGTGGAACGCTGATGCGAGTTCAGCGACGACACCGGCGTGCTGGCGATGAAACTTAAGGCCAAAAGCGCGGCCATGATCTTTGCGGTGCGCATAGTAAGGGGTACACGGAAGAATTGTTCCGCCGGGAACTTGAACCCAAATGGTAAATTCTTGGTTAGCGCCGGCGCCGGACAAGCCGTCAAGGCGTTGCCACGGCTACACTTTTCATAAAAAAAGCCCAAATGGGTCTGGTGACGATTGTAGCTGTCACAAACTTGGGGCCGACCGCTGCGCTAAAAACCGCAGGATATGCCTCTCACATCCAAAACCAGATCGCGGCGGCGACCGCCATCCAGAAGGCGGCCGAGGCAAACACGACCAGAATGATCGCGCTGTCGATACCGGCAATCGTTGTCTTTGTCTCGGGAACATATCGGGCGTCGGAACAATCAATGTCGGAAAAATCCACCATGGCAATAATCCTTCCACGGACAATGTCTACGAATTAACCATATTTTCCAGGCTTTTCAAACATGGCAAAAAAGTGCGACGCAGCAAATTTGCTGCAGCACACTTTTTAAGCAGTACGATTTCTGTCGCGCCCCGCGTTAAGGATTGTGACAGTGCTCATGTTCGGCGCTCAAGGACCCGCGATGCGAAAACACGCCAATCGTTTGGCGCATTGCCACCGGCGCGAAAAAAACCGAACCAAAAATCGTCCCCACCCACCACATCTGGTATGGGGATGAATCTGGGGACTCAAGGAATAACACTTTGATTCCTCAAGACTCTTGACCTGCGGACTCCGTCGAATCAGGGTGATTCCCGCTGTTGATAAGATTGGGCGGGCACATGACTTCTCTGAAGCTGGATCAGGTGATCGAAGGTGATTGCGTGGCGCGCATGAACGCGCTTCCCGAAGGCTGCGCCGATCTGATTTTCGCCGACCCGCCCTACAACATGCAGCTCAAAGGCGAACTGCGCCGTCCCGATCAGTCGAAGGTGGATGCGGTGGACGATCATTGGGATCAGTTCAGCTCGTTTGAGGCCTATGACCGATTCACCCGCGAATGGCTGCTCGCGGCGCGCCGCTGCCTGAAGGACAGCGGCACGCTGTGGGTGATCGGCTCCTATCACAATATCTTCCGCGTCGGCGCGACGCTGCAGGATCTGGGCTTTTGGATTCTCAACGATGTGGTGTGGCGCAAATCCAATCCCATGCCTAACTTCAAGGGCCGCCGCTTCACCAACGCCCATGAAACCCTGATCTGGGCGACCAAAAATCCCGAACAAAAATACACCTTCAATTATGAAGCGATGAAGGCGCTGAACGACGAATTGCAGATGCGCTCGGATTGGACCTTGCCGATCTGCGCCGGTCACGAACGGCTGAAAGGCGCCGACGGCCAAAAGGCCCATTCTACCCAGAAGCCCGAAGCGCTGCTGCACCGGGTAATCGTGTCCAGCACCAAGCCGGGCGATGTGATCCTGGATCCCTTTTTCGGGTCGGGCACCACCGGCGCGGTGGCCAAGCGGCTGGGCCGGCGTTTCATCGGCATCGAGCGCGAAAAGACCTATGCCGATGTGGCGCGCGCGCGCATCGCCGAAATCACGCCTGCCGATGGCGATGCGATCGAAGTGACCAAATCCAAGCGCGCCGAGCCGCGCATTCCCTTTGGCTGGGTGGTGGAACGCGGGCTTTTGCCGGTGGGCACCGTGCTGCAAGGCACCCGCAAACATCAGACCGCCAAAGTTCGCGCCGATGGCACGCTGGCTACCGCCAACGCGTCCGGCTCAATCCATCAGATGGGCGCGCATGTGCAGGGCTTGGACGCCTGCAATGGCTGGACCTTCTGGCAGTTCGAGATGAACGGCACCTGGGTGCCGATCGATCTGCTGCGCCAGCAGTTGCGGTCAGGGCTTTCTTGAACGGAAGAGCGGGCTGTCATCGGCAAGACCGTGCTCCACGATCTTGCGCATCACCGTGGGCAAGGCGACCTCGCGCAGCTTTTCGGCGGGTATCCATTCCCCCCTGAACTTCGGACGCCTTGAAAAGTCCGCGACATAGACTTCAGTTTCCAATTCAAAATGCGTGAAGCCGTGGCGCACAAGGCCGGGGCGTTTCTTCCAGGCCGCTTGAAACGGCGCTTGTTTGAGCGCCTTGGTGGTGGAGGGAAAATTTTCCGCCCACGGTCCCAGCGGCGGCTCCAGCATCGAGGCCAGCAAGCCTTTGTCGGGGCGTTTGACCAGCAGCACCGCGCCGCTTTTGTCGCGCGCCACAAAGGCGGCACCGCGCTTCAAGGGACGCGCCATCTTGGGCGCCTTGACCGGCACCTGTTCCTGAATGCCCTGCTGGCGCGCCCGGCAATCATCCGTCCACGGACAGTTGCCGCAAGCCGGCTTTTTGGGAGTGCAGACGGCGCTGCCCAGGTCCATCAGGGCTTGCGCGAAATCCCCCGCGCGCTGCGGCACCAGCGCCGAACACAAAGCATGCAATTGCGTTTTGGCCTTGGGCATCGGGGTTTGAACGGCATAGACCCGCGCGATCACCCGCTCGGCATTGGCGTCCATCGCCGCCTGCTTTTCGTCATAGGCGATGGCCGCGATGGCCCCGGAAGTGTAGCCGCCCACCCCGGGCAGCGCGCGCAAGGTCTCGGCGGTGAGAGGAAACGTGCCGCCCATTTCCTGCGCCACGATTTTCGCGGCGGCGTGCAGGTTGCGGGCGCGGGCGTAATAACCAAGCCCCGCCCAGGCCGCCAGCACGTCATCCTGTCTTGCCTTGGCCAGCGCCGTCACATCCGGCCACCGTTTCAGGAACTTGCGGTAATAATTTCCCACCGTCTGCACCGTGGTCTGTTGCAGCATGATCTCCGACAGCCAGACCCGATAAGGATCGGCGCGTTTTCCGGCCGATGCCCGCCAGGGCAGCACGCGGCGATGCACATCGTACCAAGCCAGCAAGCGCTGGCTGAGATCGGGCTTTTTGCTTTTGGCGGTTGGCGGCATAGTGGCGACCATGACCCGAACCCCGAACCAGACACAAGAACTTGGTCCGCAAAGGCGCGGCCGTCCCGGCGCGGTCGGCGGCGATGCTTCGCAGACGGCAATAACCGCTTTTGTCCGCGCAGGTTTCAGCGATCCCACCCTGGTGCTGCGCTGGAACGAAATCGCCGGCCCCGAAGTCGCGCGCCTGGCCCAGCCGGTGAAGCTTGCCGATGGGCCATCGGGCGGGACATTGACCTTGCGCGCGGTCCCCGGCGCCGCCCTGTTTTTATCCCACGAAAAACGCGCGCTTTGCGAACGCATCAATGCCTATCTGGGCCGCCCCGCCGTGGCGCAGATTAAATTCAGTCAAGGCGTGCTGCTGCCGCGCCCTTTGCCACCCAAGGCGGCAAAAGCCGCCGGGCCGTTGCCGCCGGACGATCCCAGCCGCCGCTATCTGGGGCCGGAAGGCCTTGCCCAGGCGCTGCGGGCGCTAGCGCGCCGCCGCAGAAGCGAAGGCGGCAGCGGTAGCGAGCCATAGAAAAATCTGCGAAAACCCTTTCGCCAAAAGGCGGGGAACAGCATGTCGCGCAAGACTTGGATCATCCTGGGCGTCATCGCCGCGCTGGCCGCGGGTGCAGCGCTCTATTTCCTGCCGCGCGACAGCAGCATCCAGACCGCCGGCACCCCGGCGGCGAACAGCTATGAAGCCTTGCCCACCGACCATACTTTGGGCAATCGCCAAGCCAAGGTGGTGGTGATCGAATATGCCTCGCCGACCTGCCCGGTCTGCGCCAACTTCATGATCAACTTTTTTCCCAAGCTGAAGAGCGACTATATCGACACCGGCAAGATCTTTTACGTTTATCGCACCTTCCTGCGCGGTCCGGACGATGCTTCGGCGGAAAAACTCGCCCGCTGCATGAAGGACAAATATATGGACTTCACCGACAGGCTCTATCGCAACCAGTCGCGCTGGGATTATGAATTTGGCATCCCGTCACCCGACGGCGTGCATGCCGCGCTGGTGCAGCTGGCGCAGGAAGCCGGCATGAGCGGCGCCGACGCCCAGCGCTGCATCGCCGGCACGGCAGACGAAGAAGCCATTTCAAAGGTTGGACCGGACGGCGTGGCAAAATATGCCGTCAACGCGACACCGACTTTTGTGATCAACGGCCAGGCCGAAGGCGGCTTTGAGAATCTGTTCTCCCGCTTGGACATGGCGCTGGCTGCGAATTAGCCCAGCCTCAACGCACGGAGGGGGCAAAGCCGTTGCCGGTAATGGCTTTTTGGCGATTGGACCGGGGCCAAAATCTCTGCCAAAACACCAGCGCAATTGTGCTGGAGAGTCGGCCGTGTCTCGCAAAACGCTTTGGATCGTCCTGGGCCTGGTGGCCCTGATCGCCGCCGCCGCAATCGGCTATACTCTCACAAACGACTCAGGCAGCGCGGCCAGCGCGCAGGGTTACGAAATCCAGCCCGCCGACCGCACCTTGGGGAACCCCAAGTCGAAGGTGGTTTTGATTGAATATGCCGCGCCCACCTGCCCGATCTGCGCGGCCTTTAACGTGCAGGCCTATCCACAGCTCAAGGCGCAATATATCGATACCGGCAAAATTCACTATGTCTTCCGCGTCTTTCCTTTGCACAGCGACGACGGCGCCGCCGAAAAAATCGCCCGCTGCCTGCCTGAGGATAAGTACTTCGCCTTCATTGACCTGTTGTTCAAGAATCAACCCAAATGGGACTATGAGTTTGGGATATCGCGAGAGGGGGTCCATGAGGGATTGGTCCTGTTGGGGCGCATCGCGGGGATGAGCCGGGAACAGGTCGATCAATGCATGGCGAGCACGGCCGAAGATGCGCGGATCAACAAAGTGTCGTCGGAAGCCCAGTCCCGCTACAGTGTCGGCGGTACCCCTACCTTCATTCTCAATGGCGTGAATATCGGGTCGGGCAACCTGCCCTTCGAAACGCTATCGAAGCTTTTGGATGCCGAGCTCGCCAAGCAGAAATAGGCGGGCCCGTTTTACTTTAAGGACATACAGTTGAAGTTCACACGTCTCAGGCTTTCCGGTTTCAAATCCTTCGTCGAACCAACGGAGCTTTTCATCGAGCCCGGCCTCACCGCCGTGATCGGTCCCAATGGCTGCGGCAAATCCAATCTGTTCGACGCCTTGCGCTGGGTGATGGGCGAAACCCGCCCCTCCTCCATCCGCGGCAGCGAAATGGACGATGTGATCTTCGCCGGCTCGGCGGGGCGGCCTGCGCGCAATGTCGCGGAAGTCACTTTGTTCATCGACAACAATGACCGCACCGCGGGCAACCCCTATAACGAGTTCGACACCATCGAGATTTCGCGCCGCATCGAGCGTGAGGCCGGCAGCGTCTATCGCATCAATGGCCGCGATGTGCGCCAGCGCGATGTGCAGATCTTTTTTGCCGACGCCTCTTCGGGCGCGGGTTCGACCGCCTTTGTGCGCCAGGGGCAGATCGGCCTTTTGATTTCGCAAAAACCCTTGGCGCGTCGCGCCATCCTGGAAGAAGCCGCGGGCATCGGCGGCTTGCATCAGCGCCGCCATGAAGCCGAATTGCGCCTGCGCGCCGCCGAAACCAATCTGTCGCGGCTGGAAGATGTCATCCGCGAAGTGGAAGGCCAACTCGCCAGCCTCAAGCGCCAGGCGCGGCAGGCCTCGCGCTATCGCAATCTTTCCGGCCATATCCGCAAGGCCGAAGCGCTGGCGCATTATCTGCGCTGGACCGCCGCCGAGGCGCGTTCCGCCCTGGCCGCCGGGGAGCTGGCCAGCGCCGCGGCGCAGGTCGCTACCGCCACCGATGCGGCGGCGCGGGCCTCCACCGCGCAAAGTGACGCCGCCACTGTCCTGCCGCCCTTGCGCCAAAGCGAAGCGGAACGCGGCGCGGCGCACCACCGCTTGATCGCCCAGCGCGAGCAGTTGGACGCCGAAGAGAGCCGCGCCCGCGAAGCCGCCCAGCGCATCCGCCAATTGATCGCCCAAGCCGATACCGATGCCGAGCGCGAAGGCTTGCTGCAGCACGATGCCGACAGTGCCCTGGCCGATCTGGAGCGCGAAACCCGTACGCTGAACGCCGCCAGTCAAAGCGCGGACGAAGATTTGGCGGCGGCCGGGCAGTTGGCCGCGCAAATGTCCGAGAGCCTGGCGCAAACCGAAAGACTGTTGGAGCGCCTCACCGCCGAACTGGCGGACTGGAACGCCAAGAAAGCCAGCCTGGAACGCGGTCAGGGCTTGGCCGCCGCGTTGCGCGACAGCGGCGCCAGTCAGTTGAAAGACGCCCAGGACCGCCTGGATGCGGCGCTCACAAGCGCCAAGGCCGCTCCTGACGTTCACGCCGCCGAAGACCAAACCGAACGTGCCCGCAGCACCTCCGGCACCGCGCGTGCCGCCGCGGCTGAGGCCCGCGCCCAATTCCATGAGGCCGAAGTGGCGGAAAATACCGCGCGCGGTCCTTTGGAAGAAGCCGAGCGCGAGGTGCAGCGTCTGTGCGCCGAAGTGAAGGCGCTGAGCGATCTGTTGCATCCCGAAGGCGAAGGCCTGTTCCCGCCGCTGGTGGACGCGGTCAAGGTGCAATCGGGATATGAGGCCGCGCTGGCCGCCGCCCTGGGCGATGACCTTCAGGCGCCCTTGGACAATTCCTCGCCGCATCATTGGCGCGACCTGGGCGCCTTTGATTTTGATCCTGCTCTGCCGGGCGGCAGCAAATCGCTTGGTGATTTCGTCAAGGCGCCGCCTGCGCTGGCCCGCCGCTTGGCCATGACAGGCTTGGTGTTTCCCGATCAAGGCGCCAGCCTGCAAGCCCAACTCAAGCCCGGCCAGCGGCTGGTTTCGGCGCGCGGAGATGTGTGGCGGTGGGACGGCTTTGTCGCCAGCGCCGACGCCCCCTCGCTGGCGGCACAGCGCCTGGCGCAGCGCAACCGGCTCAGCGCCCTGGAAGGCGATGTCGAAAAAGCCAAAGAGGTTCGCGCCGCACGTTTTGCGGAATATTCCGCCGCAAAAGATACCGCCCAAGCAGCGCGCGAGGCCTTGCGTGCCGCCGAGCAGGATGAGCGTAACGCCGAACAGGCGCTGATCGGCTCGCAAGATCAAGCCACGCGCGCCGCCCGTGCCGCCGCCGAGCGGGCGTCCCAGCTTGCCTCGCTGGAATCCGAGATCCGCCGCCTCACCCAGTCGGTGGAAGCGGCCGAAGAATCTTTCGCCGCCGCCGCCGCGGGCCTGGAAGAGCTCGGAGACGGCTTGGCGCTGAACCAGCAGGTCGCAGAGGCGCGCGGAAAAACCGCTGACGCCCGCACCAAGGCCAGCGAAGCACGTGGCGCGCTGGAAGCCCTGCGGCGTGAAGGCGAAGTCCGGCGCACCCGCCTGGCCACCATCGGCGACGAGCAAAGCCGCTGGAACACCCGCAAGAATGACGCGCAAAATCACATCACCGAACTGGCGCGCCGCCAGGAAGAACTGGCCGGTGAATTGACGGGTGCCGAACAAGTACCCGAACAGATCGCGCAAAAGCGCAGCGCCTTGCTGGATGCGATCGCCACGGCGGAAGCGGCGCGCAACCAGGCCTCGGACGCACGCCAACAGGCCGAAAGCGTGCTGGCGGAAGCCGACAAGCATGCCAAGGCAGCCGATGCCACTCTGTCTTCGGCGCGTGAGGAACGCGCCCGCGCCCAAGCCCTGTCAGAAGCGGCCAGCCAGCGTATCGAAGAACTCAAGACCCGCATTCACGACGAGTTGGAATGTGCGCCTTCCGATTTGGCCGAGCGAGCCGAGATCAAAGACGGCGAGGAATTGCCGCCGCTGGAACAAGCGGAAAAGCGCGTTGAGCGCCTCAAGCAGGAACGCGAGCAGTTGGGCGGCGTCAATTTGCGCGCCGAGGAAGAAGCCGCCGAACAGGAGGCCCGTCTCACCACCTTGGTGGCTGATCGCGACGATCTGGTGGGGGCGATCGACCGGCTGCGCCGCGGCATCCAGAGCCTGAACAAGGAAGGCCGCGAGCGGCTGCTGGCCTCCTTCGAGAAGGTCAACACCAACTTCCAGCAGCTTTTCACCAAGCTGTTCGAGGGCGGCGAAGCCAAACTGACCTTCACCGAGTCCGAAGACCCGCTGGAAGCCGGACTGGAAATCTTCGCCCGCCCGCCGGGCAAACGGCTACAGTCGCTGGCGCTGCTATCGGGCGGCGAACAGGCGCTGACCGCCATGGCGCTGATCTTCGCGGTGTTCCTGGTGAACCCTGCGCCGGTCTGCGTGCTGGACGAAGTGGACGCGCCGCTGGACGACGCCAATGTCGAACGGTTCTGCAACATGCTGAACCGGATGACCGAAATGTCGGGCACCCGCTTCCTGGTCATCACCCACCATGCTCTGACCATGAGCCGGATGGACCGGCTGTTCGGGGTGACCATGGCGGAGCGCGGCGTCAGTCAGCTGGTGTCGGTGAGCCTTTCGGAAGCCGAGAAGATCGCGGCGGAATAGCCCTGGCGGCCCGGAAGGGAGCAGATTCGCTGCAATTACCGCTGCGCTTGCGAAAATTCGCGCGACATAATGCGCGACGGGAGTTTTTCGCAGCAAAATCAAACTGTTGTGACAGCTCGTCTTTCTTGACACCCAAAATGGGCAAACCTATGGTCCGCCCGCCTTCGATGCGCCGTGAAGGCCGGTTTCAGTTAGCTTTTCGGACTTGGGGAGACGGTTTTGACGGCTCCGGACCCGCAACGGCTGACCGACCTGGGCAAACGGCTCGACGAAGCCCAAAAGCGGCAAGCGGCCGGCGCCAAACGCCCGCCGCCGTCGCAGGCGGGGATTGCAGGCCGCTTCGCCACCGAACTGGTGGCGGCGCTGGTCGTCGGGGGCGGACTGGGATGGGGGATCGACTGGCTCTTCGGCTATTTCGGCTTTCACACCCGGCCGGTCTTTTTGATTGTGTTTTTCATCTTGGGCGCGGCGGCAGGCATCCGCAATGTGATGCGCGCGGCAACCGAGATTAACGCCGAGATCGCCGCCAAGTCGGCGAAGGGCGACGAGGAGAGATAGTCAGTGGCCTTGAACCCGATGGAGCAGTTCAGCATCAAGCCGCTCGTCGCCGAGCCGCTTTTCTCCATTGCCGGCCATCCCATCTATTTCACCAACCAGGCGCTGTTGATGATCATGGTGGCATTGGCGTCGTCGCTGTTCCTCGTCTTGGCGGTCAAGCCGGGCCGGTTGGTGCCCACCCGGGGCCAGTCCATGGCGGAACTGTCCTACGAATTCGTCGCCAACATGATCCATTCCACGACCGGCGAGGATGGGCTGAAATTCTTTCCCTTTGTTTTCACGCTCTTCATGTTCGTGCTGTGCAGCAACTTCTTCGGCATGGTGCCGGGCAGCTTCACCGTCACCAGTCAGATCGCCGTGACACTGGCCTTGGCGTCCTTGGTGATACTGGTTGTCATCGTCACCGGTATCGCCAGACATGGGTGGCGCTTCATCATGCTGTTCATTCCCAAGGCGCCGATTTACATCCTGCCCCTGCTGTTTCTTATCGAGCTCATTTCCTTCTGTTCGCGCCCTATCAGTCTGTCGGTCCGTCTTTTCGCCAACATGCTGGCGGGCCACACGCTGCTGGCCGTGTTCGCAGGCTTTGTGGTTTCCCTGGGCGCTGCTGGCGGCATTTACACCGGGCTGGCAATCGCTCCCCTGCTCCTGATGGTCGGCATCATGCTGCTGGAGCTGCTGGTGGCCTTCCTGCAGGCCTATGTCTTCGCGATCCTCACCTGCATCTATCTCAACGAAGCACTTCACCTCCACGATCACCACTGAACCTAGAAGGGATTTAAAATGGAACTTGCAGCTGCGAAAATGATCGGTGCGGGCCTTGCCTGTATCGCCCTGGTCGGCGCCGGTATCGGCATCGGCAATGTGTTCGGCTCCTATTTGTCCGGCGCGCTGCGCAATCCGGGCGCCGCCGCCACCCAGACCACCAACCTGCTCTTGGGCTTCGCGCTGTGCGAAGCGACCGGCCTGTTCGGCCTGGTCGTGGCCCTGATCATCCTTTACGGCTGAGACCGTGCAGGAACACGGCACCGCCACGCAGACGACGGAAGTCCCTCACAAGGAGGGGGGCTTCCCGCCGTTCGACACGTCGAGCTTTCCCAGCCAGTTTTTCTGGCTGGCGATAACCTTTGCCTTCTTGTTCACGGTTCTCTGGCGCGTGGCGGGACCGCGGATCAATAGCGCCATCACCAATCGCCGCGGCGCCATCAATGACGCCATCACGCAAGCCACCAAGGCGCGCGAGCAAGCGCAAGCCGCGCAGGCAGGTTATGAAACGGCGCTGGCCAATGCGCGCAGCCGCGCCAATGCTTTGGCCGAGGAAACCCGCCAGTCGCTGAATGCCGAAATCGTCAAGGCCAAGGCGGGGGCCGATGCCGAAGCGGCCAAAGCCATGGCGGCGGCTGATGCCCGTATCGCCCAGACCCGCCAGACCGCCAGGGCGCATGTGACAGAAGCGGCGCGGGATGCCGCCATCGCGATTGTCGAGCGGCTGACCGGCGACAAGGTTTCGCCGGACGACGCAGCCAAGGCGCTGGGAAACTAGACCATGGAAATCTTTCACCATCACGAGACTTGGGAAGTCATCGGCTTTCTGATTGTTGTCGGTCTGCTGCTTTGGAAGGGCGTGCCCGGCATGGTCGGCAAGATGCTGGACGAGCGCGCCCAGGTGATTGCCGCCGAGCTGGAGGAAGCCAAGCGCCTGCGCGCCGAGGCCGCGCAATTGCTCGCCGATTACCAGAAGCGCGCCGCAGGCGCCGAAGCAGAAGCACAGTCCATCGTGGAAGCCGCCAAGGCGGAAGCCGCCCAATTCGCCAAGGATTCCCGCGCCGCGCTGACGCAGCAGATCGCCCGCCGCCAAGCTGCGGCCCAGGACAAGATCGCCCAGGCCGAAGCCGCCGCCCTGAATGAAATCCGTTCGCTGGCCGCCGACACCGCGGTGAACGCCGCCCAGAAGCTGATCGCCGCCAAGCTGGACGAAAGCCGCGCCAGCGGGCTGATCGCCGACAGCATCAAGCGGCTTGGCGAGAAATTAAACTGAGCGACAAGCGGAACTGAGCCCCTTCGGGGGCCGGCGGCCGCCACGACATCAAAGACGCGGACGAAAAGCCGAACCGGCCTGGTCCTCCATGACCCAGCGCAGCGCCGCAATGAAGCCGTCCCCGTCATTTTTCTGCACCAGGGGCGCGAGCAGGCGATTCAAAAACCTGTGTTCTCTTTGTGGTTCTCCCAGATGCAGCGACAGATAGAGCGGTACGCCCTTCGTGACGCAATGCTGCACAAATCCCAACATATCCATGTCTTTGAGATGCTCGGTGCCGCGCGTTAGGCATAGGATGAACGCAGTGGTGAGAAAACCTGGCTCATGGCAGGGGATCTGGTAGATCAGGATGCCGGAACGATCTGGACGCCATTCATCGGACAGGCCGGGTATCAGGCGCCAACCGCACATCCAAGTGCGGCAGACATCCGGGCGCGTGGCATGGATGGCGCAGCCTACGCCTTCCATCAGATGCCGGCAGGCAATGCCCGCGGGCTTGGCGATGGACGGCTCCTGAATTTCGAGCAACACGCAACAGACGGTGCAGCCGCCGCATTCGCGTCCCGGAACCGGAAGGCCCACTTCTCCCATGCGGAGTTTATAGCAGGCCCGGAATCATTTTTCAGGAAAAACGATCTTCAGATGCAGCTCCTTGAGCTGCTTGGGCGAAGCGGGACTGGGCGCGTTCATCAAAAGATCCTGGGCCGATTGGGTCATGGGGAACATGGTGACCTCGCGCAGATTCTCCTCGCCTGCCAGCAGCATCACGATGCGGTCGATGCCCGGCGCGGTGCCGCCATGCGGCGGGGCGCCATGGCGGAAGGCGTTGATCATGCCTTTGAACTTTTCTTCGGTTTCCGCACGCGCATAGCCGGCGATCTCAAAGGCTTTCAACATCACATCGGGATCGTGGTTGCGGATCGCACCCGATGACAGTTCATAGCCGTTGCAAACAATGTCGTACTGATAGGCTTTCAGACCCAGAATGGTCTCATGGTCGTTCTGGTCGAGTGCGAGGAATTTCTCGCGGTCGAACTGCGGCATCGAGAAGGGATTGTGGGAGAAGTCGATCTTCTTGTCGTCCTCGTTCCACTCATACATGGGGAAATCCACGATCCAGCAGAATTTATACGCGCCGTCCGGGATCAGGTTCAGTTCGCGCCCGATGCGGGTGCGCGCCAGGCCCGCGATGTTGGCGGCGCGGCCGGCTTTGGCATCGGCGGCAAAGAACAAAGCGTCGCCCGCTTTCACCTTGGCGGTCTTGGCCATGTCGGCCAGCGCCGCGCCGGTGATAAATTTGGCGATGGGGCCCTTGCCTACCAGCACGCCACCTTCTTCTTCAAATTGGACATAGCCCAGCCCTGCCGCGCCCTCGCCGCGCGCCCATTCATTCAGCTTGTCGAAAAAGCTGCGCGGCTGGGAGGCGGCGCCAGGCGCGGGGATGGCGCGCACCGTCTTGTTCTTGAAGGCTTTGAACTCCACCTCGGCGCGGCCAAAAATATCCGACACGTCCACGATCTCGATCGGATTGCGCAAGTCGGGCTTGTCGGTGCCGTATTTCAGCATCGCTTCGGCGAAAGGAATACGCGGGAATTTATCCGCCGGCGTCACCGTCTTGCCTTCGCCAAATTCCTCGAATACCCCCGCCAGCACCGGCGCGACGGCGGCGAAGACATCGTCCTGGGTGACAAAGCTCATTTCCAGATCGAGCTGATAGAATTCGCCCGGCGAACGGTCGGCGCGGCCGTCCTCGTCACGGAAACAGGGCGCGATCTGGAAATAGCGGTCGAAGCCCGACACCATGATCAACTGCTTGAACTGCTGCGGGGCCTGCGGCAGGGCGTAGAACTGGCCGGGATAGCGGCGCGACGGCACCAGAAAGTCGCGCGCCCCTTCCGGCGAGGAGGCGGTGAGGATCGGGGTCTGAAATTCGGTGAAGCCCTGCTCGATCATGCGGCGGCGGATGGAGGTGATGACATTCGCCCTGAGCATGATGTTCTTGTGCAGCCGCTCGCGGCGCAGGTCCAAAAAGCGGTAGGTCAGCCGCGTCTCTTCCGGATAGTCGTGATCGCCGAACACCGGCAGCGGCAATTCCTGGGCCCTGCTCTGCACGCTGGCCTGCTCGATGCGAAGTTCCACCTCGCCGGTGGCCAGATCCTTGTTCACCGTCTCGGCGCTGCGCGCCACCACCTTGCCCGTCAGCGTCAGCACCCATTCCGAACGCGCCGTGTCCACCAGCGCGAAGGCCGCCGCATCCGGCTCGATCACGCATTGGGTGACGCCGTAATGGTCGCGCAGATCCAGGAAGATCAACCCGCCATGATCGCGCCGCCGGTTGACCCAGCCCGACAGACGCACGCTTGAGCCGACATCGGCCTTGCGAAGCTGGCCGCAGGTGTGGGTGCGATAGGCATGCATGATGAAATTCCAGCCATAATCCGAAGAAAACGCAGGGTTTTTGGCGGTTTATAGGGGGTTGGTCAAGGGCGCCCCACAGGCTTGCCGCCCTCCAATTTTTGGCCCTGCCCGCCAAAGGCAAGCTCAAGGGACGGGTGATCGGCCAGGCCCTGGCGGACGGCGCGGATGTCACCCCGCGCCTGCGGAAAATGGCGCGCGCACCATCCTGAATTTCCGGCAAGTGGACGAAACCCGCTATTTCGACGCCGCCGGTTTTTCGGGGCGCGCGGTCGGCCTCAATCCCCCTTAACCGCCACAAAAGCGTACAAAAAGCCGCGAATCCCGGTATCACACCTCATGCGGATCATTGAGAACAACGAGGCGCTGGCCGCTTTTGTCACGGAACTGGCGCAGGCGTCCTATCTGGCGCTGGACACCGAATTCCTGCGCGACCAGACCTATTATCCCAAACTGTGCCTGATCCAGGTCGCGGCGCCGGGTATCGAAGCGATCATCGATCCCCTGGCGGGCGGCATGGATCTGACGCCCTTCTATGACCTGATCCGCCGGCCCGGCATCGTGAAGGTGCTGCATGCGGCGCGCCAGGATATCGAAATTTTTTTCCTGCAGGGCGGCGTGCTGCCCGATCCTTTGTTCGACACCCAGGTGGCGGCGATGGTGTGCGGCTTCGGCGATGCCGCGTCATATGAGACTCTGGCGCGCAAGATCGCGCATGTGGAGATCGACAAGTCGGCCCGCTTCACCGACTGGAGTCATCGTCCCTTAAGCAAGCGGCAGTTGGAATATGCCCTGGCCGATGTCACCCATCTGCGCGTGATCTATGAATGGATGAAGGCCAAGCTGGAAAAAACCGGACGTGCGTCCTGGGTGCAGGAAGAAATGGCGGCGCTGCAGGATCCTAGCCTTTACAGGCTGGAACCGGAGATGGCCTGGAAGCGGCTCAAGCCCCGTACCACCAACAAGCGTTTCCTGGCGGTGCTGGCGGCGCTGGCCGCCTGGCGGGAACGCGAAGCCCAGGCACGCGACATTCCGCGCGGACGGGTGCTGAAAGACGAAGCCCTCACCGAAATCGCCGCCCATCCCCCCGAAACGCCCGAAAGCCTGGAGCGCATCCGCGCCGTCCCCAAGGGCTTCGCCAATTCCAAACTGGGCAAGGGATTGACCGAGGCCATTGCCTTTGGCCTTACCGCCTCCCCGCCGCAAGACGTCATGGCCGACAACAAGCAGCGCCGCCGCCGCGAACCCTCGCCGGCGGTGATGGACCTGCTTAAGACCTTGCTGCGCCTGCGGGCCGAGGCCGCAAGCGTCGCCCCGCGCCTGATCGCCAATGCCGAGGACATTGAACGTTTGGCCGCCAATGAGGATGATGGCGTTGCCGCTTTGCAGGGCTGGCGCCATGAGGTGTTCGGCAAGGACGCCATCGCCTTGCGAAAAGGCGATCTGGCCATCGCGCTGGAAAATGGCGAGGCGGTGGTGGTGGAATTGGAAGATTAGCTTTCCTGTCATTCCCGGCCGAGCGATGCGCCAGCAACGCGATGCTCACCGGGGATGACAAGATGCGCTGCAGATGGCCAAGAGACGAATAGTTGAACTGGAGGAGGAATAATGAAGCAAATCTTGATGGCTTCGACACTGCTGGTGCTCGGCATGACGCAGGCACAAGCGCAAACCCCGCAGCCTGCGGACTGGGTTACCTTGACCTTTACCGCCGACATCGCCAAGCCCGCCGATGTAGCCTGGGAGCGGATCGGCGGCAATGATTGGTGCGCCATCGCCAAATATCTGGCGGTGAAAAGCTGTGTGATCGATTCCGGCAAGGGCGAGCTGGGCTCGTTCCGCACCATCAACGGCACGACGGTGGAGAATGTGGTGGCGCGGACCAGCCGCTCCTACACCTATGCCCAGCCCTTCAGCCCCACTTTCTATCACGGCACCATGGCGATCGAGCCGGTGGACGCAGGTCATTCGCGGCTGGTTTATAGCTTTATCTGGAACCAAGCGGCGCTGCCCGATCAGAAGGCGCGAACCGACGCCTATGAAGGGCGCAAGGTTCGCTTCCAGGCAGCGATGGACAAGATGAAAGCGGCGGCTGAGGCGCCCTAAAGGGCACGGGTCTTTTGGCCGCGTCGATACGCTGTTGCTATCGACCGTCGCGCGTGCTCACGTGCGTTGAGCACGCTCCGCGCGCGCTCCTGCCCATCGACCAAAATCCCTCGTGCCTATCGGGGTTCAGGCTTCGTCCAAGTGCGGCGAACCGGTAGCCAAATCTTCCGGCTCTTCGCCCGTATAAGGGTCCTCGTCTGGCCCCAATTCCTCGGACGGATTGGGCACGTCGAAGCCGGAAGGCGGCATGGCTTCCAGGAAACCGGCTGCCTTGAGTTCATCCATTCCCGGCAGATGCGCCACGCTTTCCAGCCCGAACTGGACCAGGAAAGCCTCGGTGGTGCCGTAGGTGACCGGGCGGCCGGGGGTGCGCTTACGCCCCCTAATCTTGATCCAGCCGATCTCCATCAGCATGTCGATGGTGCCCTTGGACATGGCCACACCCCGGATATCCTCGATCTCGGCCCGGGTGACGGGCTGGTGATAGGCGATGATGGACAGGGTCTCGATCGCGGCTTTGGACAGGCGCTTCTGTTCGGGCTGTTCCTTGCGCAATAGGAAGGCCAGATCGCTGGCTGTGCGGAATTGGTATTTTCCAGCGACACAACAGAGCGTTACGCCGCGTTTTTCATAAATCTCTTGAAGCTCTTTCAAAAGGCCGGGCACGTCCGCGCCCTCCGGCAGGGATGTTGACAGCGCCTTTATGTCCAGAGGCTCGGAGGCTGCGAACAACAGCGCCTCGACCATCCTGAGATGTTCGGGGTTGGCCTGCTGGGCATCCATTTGGGTTTCGATCGTCTCAATCATCTTGGCTACGCTGCTCATGTCTGTTCCTCCCGGCCCTAGTTGGAGGCCGTTACCGGATTGGCGGATGGTTCCCGGTCCCGCACAAAAATTTCGGCAAAGGGGGCCATCTGCTGAATCTCCACCTTGCCGTCCCGGGCCAGCTCCAAGGCCGCCAGCAAGGTCGAGGCCACCGCCGAACGCCGCCGGGTCCCGCCGGACCATTCGAAGGGCAAAAGCCGGGTCAGGGCGCTCCAATCGGATATCTTACCCAGCATCCGTTCCAGCCGCTCGCGCGCTTCTTCAATGTGAAGCACCGGCGCCATTTCCGGACGATAGGCCTTGCCGCCCAGCCTGCGCACCCGGTCGGTGGCATAGGCCGTCAGCAGGTCATACATCGTGTCCTTATAGGTCCGCAGCTTGATCACATTGACGGCTTCCGGATCGCCGCGGCCGAACACGTCGCGGCCCAGCCGCTCACGCCCCAAAAGCCGGGTGGCGGCGGCACGCATGGCGTCCAGCCGCTGCAACCGCCAGCGCAAACGGGTGGCCATTTCGTCGGCGGTGGGTTCGCCATCGGGGCCTTTTTCCTGCGGCAGGATCAGGCGGGATTTCAGATAGGCCAGCCACGCCGCCATCACCAGATAGTCGGCCGCCAATTCCAAATTGAGCTGTTTGGCGCTTTCGATGAACTCCAGATACTGATCGGCCAGCTTGAGGATCGATATCTTGGCGATATCGACCTTCTGGTTGCGCGCCAGAGTCAGAAGCAGGTCCAACGGGCCCTCAAAGCCGTCCACCGCGACCCGCAGCGCTTGATCGTCGGCGAAGATGGCGGTCGATTCGAATTCGTCAAAAGTCTCGGCTTGCTCGGCGGCGGTCATGCCGACCCTCCCAGCAAGGATTCCAGCCGCGCCTGGGCGGCATCCGGATCGAATTGTCCGGGTACGGACAAATGCGCCAGCGCCTGCTGGCTGCGCCTCCGCGCCTGGCCTTCCAAAATCTTCACTTCCGCCGCCACATCGCGCATTTCATCCATATCGCCATTACAGTGAAGCACCAGGTCGCAGCCCGCGAACTGGGCCTGTTTGGCGCGCACCGACAAGGGCCCGTCGAGCGCCTTCATGGAAAGGTCGTCCGACATCAAAAGCCCGTCAAATCCTATCTCACCGCGTATCACATCCCGAATGACTTTGGGGCTGGTGGTGCAAGGACGCTGTGGATCAATCGACTCATAGATGACATGCGCGGTCATGGCGATCGGGCATTGGTCAAGGCTGCGAAAGGTCACAAAGTCGCTGGCCGAAAGCTCTTCCGCCGTGGCCGCCACCCGGGGCAGCGCCAGATGACTGTCGGCCCCTGCCCGGCCATGGCCGGGAATATGCTTCATCACCGGCAAGACGCCCCCGTCCATCAGCCCTTCGATCTGGGCCTTTCCCAGCGCGATGACGGTGGCCGGATCGCCGGAAAAAGCCCGGTCGCCGATAATATCGTGGGCGCCAGGCACCGGCACATCCAGCACTGGCAGGCAATCCACATTGATGCCCAGGCCGGCCAGGTCATGGGCGATCAGCCGGGCGTTGAGATAGGTGGCCTCGCGGGCGGCTTCGGGATTGTCCGCGTACAGAGCACCGAAACGGGCGGCGGGCGGGCGGGC
>DATEMS010000018.1:0-36071 GCA_035275465.1 Rhizomicrobium sp.
TGCCCTCTCCCCCATGGGGGGAGAGGGAAGAGCCTGCGCAATTTTGCGCAGGCGAGGGTAAGGGGGACGATGGCTGGCTTTTTGCACTATGTCGTCTTGTTCAGCGCTTATGCGGTGCTGTGGTTTCTTGTGCTGTTCTGCCTTTTGCCTATCGGCATGGGCGGGCCGGTGGATCCGGAAAGCGGTGCGCCGCTCAATCCTATGCTGAAGAAAAAGATGCTGTGGGCCGGCGGGATCGCGGCCGTGCTGTGGGCGGTGTTCTATGCCGCCATCGGTTTTGGCTGGCTGGAGTTGTAGAACGGCTTTGCCTCACCCTTCGACGGGCTCAGGGTGAGGATATCTGTAAAAATCCTCATGCCGGTTGAACGACGCTGCCGTTAACAACTGTCAAAGCATAAGCTCAGAAAACAGAAAGGCCGGAGCTATTGGCTCCGGCCTTTAAATTTCTCCCCGAACTTGGCCGTTCTTTGCGGTGACGTTCTTTTATGAGTTGCTTGATATAGTGGTTTTGACATTCTGTCACGAAATAAGTGGAATTATTGCAGTGCACAATAAGCAATTTAATTTCGTGCGAACTGTGGCCGTGTTGGCCGCAACTCTGCTTTGGGCGGGGGATGTGCTGGCCGCCGGCTCCATCGCCGGACCGTCCAAGCCTGATCCCTTGCTGGATGGCGGCCCCACCGATCCTTGCGCGGCGAGCCCCGATTATGCCGCCGGAACAGATGTCCATGGCCGCAGCGTGGTCCCGCCGGATGTGGGCGCGCCCGCCGTGCCGGTGCCCGACGCCATCGCCATCCCGCTGCGCCAAAATCCCCGTTCCCACCACCGGCCGCGAACCGGCGACAGCGCCTATGTCAGCCTGGACGGGCGCAAACTGGAACCGCTGCTCAATCCGCCGCCGTGCCGCAGCAACCAGCGCTGACACCGCCAACAGCTTTTTTGGAACATTCGCGCGGATTTTACGGACCGCGTTAAAAACCCGGTAACCCCGGCCTGCCTAGCATTGTTTCCATATTGGACTTTACCGATTGGGACAGGGACGTGACGATGTTGCAGGACAGATGGGAACTCTATGAAGAGCCCGCGCATCCCAAGAAATGGATTTTCCACCCGCGCAAGCGCTCGATCATGATGCCGTTGTTCAGCATCGCCGCCGCGGTTGTGGTGCTGGTCGAGGTCTTTAGCCGCTTCTAATAAGCCCGCCCGATCAATATCTCTTCCGCGCCGGCTGCGCCGGTGAACAGGCAAGGCGCGAAACTCTCCGGCTGCTGCAGCGGCGCATTGCGGATGGTGAGCTTCAGCCCCTTCAATTTCTGATCCACCTTTTCCAGGTCCGCGCCCGTGGGCTTTGACCAGGATACTTTCAACCACCCCTTGAAGTCGTCATCGCCGCCCGCGAAATAATCCTCCACGCCCTTCCAGTCCGTGACGCCGCTTTTGATATTGCCGTCCAGCCGCGCCTTGGCTTCGGCATAAAGCCCGGCCTGAATTTCGGCCAGCAATTGCACCACGCCCTCCAGAAAATCCTGGCGCGGTTTGGCGATGGATTTCACTTTGTCCCCATCGCGCAGATTGTCCCGCCGCATATAGGTCACAACGCCGCCCGCCGCGTCGCGCGGTCCGATTTCGACAATCAGAGGCGCGCCGCGCCGCACCCAGTTCCAGCGTTTTTCCGCCGACTTGGTTTTCTTGGTGTCCAGATAGGCGCGCAAAGGCTGGCCGAAGGCGCGTTCCTTGTTCAGCGCCGCCACCAGTTCTTCGCAATACTTCAAGACGTCCGCGTCTTCCGGCTTGTCGCGCAGCATCGGCACCACCACGATCTGCTTGGGCGCGATGGCGGGCGGCAGGCGCAGTCCGTCGTCATCGCCATGGGTCATGATCACCCCGCCGATCAGGCGCGTGCTAACGCCCCAACTGGTGGTGTTGCAGAGATCCATGCCGCCGGCATCGTTCTGGAAACGGATATTCTGCGCTTGCGCAAAATGGGTGCCCAAAAAGTGCGAGGTGCCAGCCTGCAGCGCCTTGCCGTCCTGCATCATGGCTTCGATGGAATAGGTGTTCACCGCGCCGGGGAAGCGTTCATTCTCCGGTTTCTCGCCCGCGATCACCGGCATGGCGAGCACGTCCTCGGCAAAGCTGCGATAGACTTCCAGCATCTTCAGCGTTTCTTCCACCGCATCC
The DNA here is from genome assembly GCA_035275465.1 of Rhizomicrobium sp. GTDB lineage: Bacteria > Pseudomonadota > Alphaproteobacteria > Micropepsales > Micropepsaceae > Rhizomicrobium. The sequence continues at coordinate 2,182 of DATEMS010000018.1, forward strand.
GCCTCGCTGGCATGGGCGGTATGGCCTTCCTGCCAAAGAAATTCGGTGGTGCGCAAAAACAGGCGCGGCCGCATTTCCCAGCGCACCACATTGGCCCATTGGTTGATCAACAGCGGCAGGTCGCGATGGCTCTTGATCCAGCGGGCGAAGGCATCGCCGATGATGGTTTCCGAAGTGGGGCGCACCACCAGCGGTTCTTCCAGCTTGGCTTCGGGATCGGGCAGCAGTTTGCCGTCGATGTTTTTGAGGCGATGGTGGGTGACCACCGCCATTTCCTTGGCGAAGCCTTCGACATGCTCGGCCTCCTTGGCGATGAAGGAGAGCGGAATGAACATGGGGAAATAGCAATTCTCATGGCCGGTCGCCTTGATGCGCCGGTCCAGCTCCTGCTGGATCTGTTCCCACACGCCATAGCCCCAGGGCTTGATCACCATCGCCCCGCGCACCGGCGAGGTCTCGGCCATATCGGCGTCGCGCACCACCGCCTGGTACCAGTCGGCGAACCGGCTGCGGTTGATGTCGAGCGCGCGTTGCATGGAGATGCTCCCAAAAAGATGAGGGTTATTAGCCCGGCTGGCGGGGCCTGAACAGCAGATATGTGGCCACGCCGCAAAACCCGAACAGGGCCATCAAGCCGGTCAGCGGCACCGGTGTGACGGGGGTGACAAAGGCGCCCATGGCCAAGGAGGCCAGCGTGCCGCCGCCATACAGTAGGATGCCGATCAGGGCCGAGGCCATGCCGGCGGCATGGCCAAAGTTGCGCATGGCAAGCCCGGCCGCTGTGGCATTGATCGAGCCGATGGTGGCGCAATAGATGAAGGTGAAAGGCAGCAGGCCCAACAATCCGCCCCATCCGGCAAAGCCGAACAACAGCACCAGCGCTCCCGCCGCGGCGTTGATGCAGAGGATGGCGAAAAATAGCGGCTCGCCCGGCCGGTTTTTCAACCAGTACGCCGCGGCCTGGCTGAACAGGATCAGCCCCACGCCGTTCAGCACAAAGGTGAAGCCGAAATATTCCGGCCGCACATGAAAGATGCCGATCACCACATGCGGCCAGCCGGTGAGAAACACATACAGGCCCGCGCCTGTCAGGACGGCGGGGATGACAAAACGGAAAAAGCGGCGGTCGCGCATGATTGCCCAGTAATCCGCCAACACATGCCAGGGATGCAGGCGGCGGTCGGAACCGGGATGGCTCTCCGGCAACAGGTGCCAGACAAAGCCGATGGTCAGAAGGGCGCAAGCCGCTTGCAGCCAGAACAGGCTGCGCCAGCCGGTCAGCGGCAACAGCCAGCCGCCGACAAAAGGCGCGAACAAAGGCGACACCGACAGGATCAGCAGCATCTGGGCGAAAATGCGCGCCGCCTGCTCGGGCGGAAACAGGTCGCGGACGCAAGCGCGCGCCAACACGGTGCCCGCGCAGCCGCCCACCGCCTCGACGAAGCGCGCAATGTCCAAGGTGATGGGGTCCTGCGCCAAGGCACAGCCGGTGGCGCCCAGAATGTAAAGCGCCAGCCCCGCCAGGATCGGCCAGCGTCGCCCGAAACGGTCCGACAAGGGACCGATCATCGCCTGTCCCACACATAGCCCCAAAAAGAAGAACGCCAGGGAATGCTCGATCGCGGCGATGGGGGCGTCAAACTCGCGCGCGATGGTGGGCAGCGCCGGCAGATACATGTCCACCCCGATGGGGGTGAACACCGTCAGCACCCCGAACAGGACGATCAATTCCGTCCGCCGGATGCCCGTGGGAACGGCCTGGGAAGCGGAATCGCTGGGGCTCATGGAACGGGTATGGGGCGGAAGTCCAAGCTGGCGCAAGGCTTTGTGATCGACAGATGTGCATGGCCCCCTTACCGTGGCCGCCATGCCGGAATCAGCCCCCAGAGACACGGTTTTTTTTGCGCCTTTTGAATGGATGATCGCGGCCCGCTATCTGCGCGCCAAGCGCCGGGAAAGCTTTATTTCCGTCATCTCGCTCTTTTCGCTGATCGGCATCGCCTTGGGCGTCGCCACCCTGATCATCGTGATGAGCGTGATGAACGGCTTTAGGGTCGAGCTTTTGAAAAGCATTCTGGGGCTTTCGGGCCATGTCACCGTCCAGTCGCAGATGGGCAGTATGGCCGATTATGACGCGGTGGGGGCGCGCATCCGCGCCGTGCCCGGCGTGGTGCGCGCCATTCCCATTGTGGACGGTCAGGTGATGGCCAGCCAGAACGGCGCCAACCAGGGCGTGATCGTGCATGGCATCCGCGCCGCCGACCTGGCCAAGCAATCGGTGGTGGCGGAAAAACTGCGCCCCGGCGCATTGGGATATTTCGACCGCGACGATGTGGTGATCGTGGGTTCCGGTCTTGCCGCCAAGCTGGGCGTGCGGGTAGGGGGCGAAATCAGCCTGATCGCGCCCAAGGGCAATATCACCCCCTTTGGCACCACGCCCCGGGTCAAGACCTATCAGGTGATCAGCCTGTTTAGAGTCGGCAATACGCTTTACGACAACAATTACATCTTCATGCCGCTCGCCGAGGCGCAAGCCTATTTCAATTACGGCGACAGGGTCAGCGGCATCGAGGTGACCGTTACCGATCCCGAAGCCAATTTGGCGATGCTGCCGGCGCTGACAAAGGCGGCGGGGCCGATGACCAGGACGGTGCCCTGGCAGAATATCAACCGGGCCTTTTTTGAAGTCGTGCAGGTCGAGCGCAATGTGATGTTCCTGATCCTGTCGCTGATCATCCTGGTGGCGGCGCTCAATATCGTATCGGGCCTGATCATGCTGGTGAAGGACAAGTCGCCCGACATTGCCATCCTGCGCACCATGGGGGCGACGCGCGGCGCGGTGATGCGCGTCTTTTTCATTGCCGGTGCCAGCATCGGCGTGGTGGGCACGTTGATCGGCTTGGTTCTGGGCGTGGTGTTCTGCGCCAATATCGAAAGTATCCGCCAGTTTCTGCAGCATCTGACGGGAACGCCCTTGTTCGACGACACGGTCTATTTCCTCTCCCGGATGCCGGCCACGGTCGATCCCATGGAGGTGGCAGGCGTGGTGGCGATGGCGCTGACCCTGACATTCCTGGCGACGCTCTATCCCTCTTGGCGGGCGGCAAGGCTCGATCCGGTCGAGGCGCTGCGCTATGAGTGAGATATTGCGCCTGGAGAACATCACCCGGCTTTATCGCGAAGGCGAAGGTCAGCTGGAAATCTTCCGCGATCTGAACCTCTCCCTCCAAGCGGGTGAGATCGTGGCGCTGGTGGGCCAGAGCGGCGCGGGGAAATCCTCGTTGCTGCATATCGCCGGGCTTTTGGAAGCCCCCACCAGCGGCGAGATCGTGATCGCGGGCGTGGCCGCATCGCGCTTGCCCGACAGCGAGCGCACCCGCATCCGCCGCGATCAGATCGGTTTTGTCTATCAGGCGCATCACCTGCTGCCGGAATTCGACGCGCAGGAGAATGTGATGATGCCGCAGATGATTGCAGGCCGCGCCCGCGCGGAGGCCGCCAAGGAGGCCATGCGCCTTTTGACCGTGCTGGGTCTGGGGCAAAGATTGACGCACCGCCCCTCGCAATTGTCGGGCGGCGAGCAGCAACGCGTCGCCATCGCCCGCGCGCTTGCCAACAAGCCGCGGTTGCTGCTGGCGGACGAGCCCACCGGCAATCTGGATCCGCGCACGGCGGGCGGGGTGTTCGAGGCCCTAATGTCCGTCACCCGCGCCGAGGGGGTGGGGGCCTTGATCGCCACCCACAATTTCGAGCTGGCCCGCCGGATGGACCGGGCTTTCTTGCTGCACCAAGGCAAGCTGGTCGAAGGCATCGAGCCCCCAAGAAATTAAGGTTTGAAGGCCCCATCCCTTAATGGCTCGCTTTTTCGAGAAATGATCTTGTTTTGTTCTTGAAGCCGAATGAGAACTAAACTAGAACAAACCCCGTTTGAAAGGGAGAGAGATCATGTGGATCAAGGATGCGGCGGCCGGTGCGGGTTTGGTGCTTTTCATGGTGTGGGCCTTTGTGCTGGCCAATGGCGCGCAGGTTGCTCTGAGCGGCCTTCCGGTCTGATCGCTGTGGATAGCGGGGTGATCGGTCCCCCATAGCAACCGCGCCGGGCGATACTGACCGCCGGACTGTTTCGAAAAGTCAGGTTCGGAAAAAAAATCGGCATGGCGTCCTTTGTCCATCTGCGCGTCAAGAGCGCCTATTCGCTGCTCGAGGGCGCGGTCCGGCCTAAGGAGCTTGTGGACCTGGCGCGTTACGGCGGGACGCCCGCAGCGGCGGTCACCGACACCAACAATCTGTTCGGCGTCTATGAGATCGCCGACACCCTGGCCAAAGGGGGCATCCAGCCCATTGTCGGCGCCCTCTTGTCGGTGGAATTCACGGCGCGCGCCGTTCATCAGTCCGGTTCGCGCAAGAAGCCGCCGCATATCGCCTTGCTGGCGCAGAACGAGGCGGGCTACCAAAATCTCACCAAGCTGCTTTCAGCGGCCTATCTGGAGGTCGAAGCGGGCGATTGGACGCATGTGCGGGCCGAAAAGCTTTTTTCCCACACCGAGGGCCTGATCGCGCTGACCGGCGGGCCGGGCGGGACGGTCAACCAGCTTTTGCTGGATGGCCAGCGCGAAGCAGCCGATGCGCTGCTGGAAAAACTGGCCCAGGCTTTTCCCGGCCGTCTGTATGTGGAGCTGCAGCGCCATGGCTTGGCGGAGGAGCGCGCCACCGAGGAGGCGCTGCTGGATATGGCCTATGCACGGAACCTGCCGCTGGTGGCGACCAATGACGTGCATTTCGGCAAGGCCAATATGTATGAGGCGCATGACGCGCTGCTCTGCATCGCCGATGGTGCTTTCGTCAGCCAGGACGATCGCCGCCGCCTGACCCGCGAGCACCGCTTCAAGACGGCGAGCGAGATGCAGGCCCAGTTCGCCGATCTTCCCGAAGCGATCGAGAACACTATCGAGATCGCGCGCCGCTGCGCCTTCCGTCCCGTCAAGCGCAAGCCCATCCTGCCGGTGTTTGTGCCGGAGTCCGGCAAATCGGCGGAAGACGAGTTGAAAGCGCAGGCCGAAGAGGGGCTGGCCCGCCGCCTGTCGGGCGCCAAGCTGGCGGCCGAGCGCAGCGTCTATGACGAACGGCTGGCCTATGAGCTGGGCATCATCAACCGCATGGGGTTTCCGGGCTATTTTCTGATCGTGTCGGACTTTATGAAGTGGACGCGGACGCGCGGCATTCCGGTGGGGGTGCGCGGATCGGGCGCCTCCTCGCTGGTGGCCTGGGCGCTGGACATCACCAATCTGGATCCCTTGCGCTTCGGCTTGTTCTTCGAACGCTTTCTCAATCCCGAACGCCTGTCGATGCCGGACTTCGATATCGATTTCTGCCAGGAACGGCGCGACGAGGTGGTGCGCTATGTCCGCGACAAATACGGTGCCGACCGGGTGGCGCAGATCATCGCGCTGGGAAGCTTGCAGGCGCGCGCCGCGGTGCGTGATGCCGGACGGGTGTTGCAGATGCCGCTAGGCTTGGTGGACCGCATCGCCAAGCTGATCCCCAATCCGCCGGGAAAAAGCATTTCCTTGCGCGAAGCGGTGGACAGCGAGCCGCGGCTGCAGCAGATCGCGGAAGCCGAACCCATCGCCCAGCGGCTGTTCGAGATCACCGAAAAGATCGAAGGCTTGTACCGTCACGCCTCCACCCATCCGGCGGGCGTGGTGATCGGCGACCGGCCGCTGGACGAAATTCTGCCGCTTTATCGCGATCCGCGCTCCGACATGCCGGTGACTCAGTTCGACTATGAGGACGCGGAAAAAGCCGGACTGGTGAAATTCGACTTTCTGGGCCTCAAGACCTTGACCGTCATCGCCAAGGCGGAAGAGTTGCTCAAAAAACGCGGCATCGATCTGCATACCCAGACCATCGATTTCGACGATATGAACACCTTCGAAATGCTGAGCCATGGCGACAGCGTGGGCGTGTTTCAGTTGGAAGGTGCGGGCATGCGCGATCTTTTGCGCAAGATGAAGCCCGACCATATCAACGATCTGGTGGCCTTGGTGGCGCTCTACCGGCCAGGCCCCATGGATTCGATCCCCAAATACATCGCCTGCAAGAGCGGCAAGGAAGCGCCGGACTATCTGCATCCGCTGCTGGAGCCGATTCTGAAAGAAACCTATGGCGTAATGACCTATCAGGACGATGTGATGCGCATCGCCCGGGAATTGGCCGGTTACACCATGGGCGAGGCCGATATTCTGCGCCGCGCCATGGGCAAGAAGATTCCGGCTGAGATGATTCCCCAGCGCGAGAAATTCCTCAAAGGGGCGGGCGAGAAGGGCATCGTCAAATCGGTGGCCGAGCAAATTTTCGAACAGGCCGAAAAATTCGCCGGTTACGGCTTCAACAAAGGCCATGCCGCAGCCTATGCCCAGGTCGCCTATCAAACGGCGTATCTGAAGGCCAATTATCCGGTGGAATTTCTCGCCGCCTCGATGACCCTGGATATCGGCAACACCGACCGGCTTAACATTTTCCGGCAGGAGGCACAGCGGCTGGGCGTGAAGGTGGCGCCGCCCGACATCAACCGCAGCGAAGCGGTGTTTTCCTGCGATGCGCCCGCCAACACGGTGTTCTATGCGCTGGCGGCGGTCAAAGGCGTGGGCCGCCAGGCCATGGACCATGTGGTGGAGGTCCGCCAGGTCGGAGGAAAATTCCAGTCGCTGTCGGATTTCGCCCGCCGCGTCGATCCGCGCCTGGTCAACAAGCGCGCTTTTGAAAATCTGGCGCGGGCGGGCGCTTTCGACAGCCTCAATCCCAACCGCCGCCAGGTGGTGGAGAATTCCGACCGTATTCTGGGCGGGGCGCACGCCGCCCAGCGCGAACGCGAAAGCGGACAGGTGTCCTTGTTTGGCGGTGACGGTGGTCAGACGGAAGAATTGCGGCTGCAGGCGATGCCGGACTGGCCGGTGCATGAGCGGCTGGGCGAGGAATTTTCCGCCATGGGTTTTTATCTTTCCGGCCATCCGCTGGATTCTTATGGCCCGGCGCTCAAGCGGCTGGGGGCGGCCACCTATGCCGCATTGCTCGAAGACCGCCGCCGCGGCGGCTTCAAAGCCAAGATCGCCGGCACCCTGATCAAGAAGAGCGAGCGGCGCGGGCGCAACGACCAGATGTATGCCTTTGTCTCTTTCTCCGATCCCACCGGCATGTTCGAGGTGATGTTGTTTCCCGAAGTGCTGGCGGCCAGCCGTCCCTTGCTGGAAGCCGGCAAGTCGCTGTTGATCACCGCATCGGCGGAGTGGGACGGCGACGAATTGAAATTGCGCGCGGCGTCCATCTTGGATTTGGACCAGGCGGCGGCGCAGGCCGGCGAGGGGATGGTGGTGCGGCTGTCGGACATCGCTTCACTGGGCGCGCTCTCCGCCGAACTGGCGCAAGCCGGCAAGGGCCTGGTGAATATCGTGGTGCCGGGCGGGGCGGGTGAGGAAGTGGAAATCGAACTGAAGAAGCGCATCGCGGTCAATGCCACCTTGCGCAATCGCATCGCGGCGCTGCCGGGGGTGGCGAGCGTGGAGGCGGTGTAGGAGCTCATGAGCGACAATCTTCGCTACGAGGGAAAGCCGCTGCTGAGATTGCTGGAGCTTTATGTCCTGAAGGCGCTTGGTGAGCTGCCTGTTCTGGAACAGGAGACCTTGGACAGGATGGCTCCCAAGCTTCAGGCCGTGTATGGCGGGAATGGCACATGGCATGGCGCGCTTGAAGCGGCGGTTCACATGCCTGCGGACATGCCGCAGCAGATTCGGGGCATGTGGGAAAAGAATCTCGAAATCGCCCAGGCCAACAATGTCCCGGCGCTCTCCGCCCAGAAATTCGCGGAGATGTTCGTGGACGAGAACCTTACCGCTTGAAGCGCGGGGTTACAGTTTCCGGATCGCGCCTTCCAGACGTTCCAGCGCCTGTTCCAGTCGCGTGGAATCCTGCGCGAAGCAAATGCGCAAATAAGAATCGTCACGTGGATCGCCCAAGCTGAAAGCCCAGCCGGGCGAAACGCCGACTTTGTCGTTTTTCACCATCTGCTGACAGAAGCCCAGACTGTTCGTCAGTCCGTCCACATGCAGGAAGCCGTAAAAGGCGCCGTCGGGCCGGAGCCAGCGTACCCGGTTCTGGCGGCTGATCCAGTCCTGGACCACCGCGCGTCCGCCGCGGCAGCGTTCCAGCAATTGGGCGCGGAAAGAGTCGCCCTCGGGCGACAGCGCGGCCAGCGCGCCATACTGCACGAAATGCGTCGCGCCGGTGTTGTTGCATTGGGCCATGGCGGCGGCGGCATTCTCGGCTGTCTTGGGATGCACCAGCCAGCCGATGCGCCAGCCGGTCATGGCCCAGGGCTTGGAAAAACTGTTGATCGCGAATACCGCGTCATTCTCCTCGGCGATGGACAGAAAAGACGGCGCATGCCGCGCGCCATCATAGATCAGGGTGCCATAGACCTCGTCGGCCAGGATGGCGATGCCGCGCGCGCGGCAAAAATCCAGGATAATTTTCTGCTCGTCCGCCGTCAGCATCCAGCCGGTGGGATTGCCGGGCGAGGCCAGGAACATGGCCTTGGTGCGGGAATCGCAGGCATCGAACAGGCGGTTCAGATCCAGATGCCAGCGCCCGGCATTCCAATCTTCTTCCAGGCGCACCAGCCGCGGCTGCGCGCCCACCACCTTGGTGGCTTGCAAGATGTTTGGCCAGATGGGCGAGACGATCACCACATTGTCGCCGCTCTCGCAGCACATCTGCAGCGCCGTCATCACCGCCAGCATGGCGCCGCCGGGTATGGTGATCCGTTCCAGCCCAATGTCGGCGTCGATGGTGCGCTTGTGGAAATCGCGGATCGCCTCGCGCAGTTGCGGGATGCCGCGGGCATTGGTGTAAAAGGTCTTGCCGTCTTCCATCGCTTTGGCGGCGGCCTGGCGGATAAAGGACGGGGTCACCAGGTCGGTCTCGCCGAACCACAGCGGCAGCACGTCCGGATTGCCAAGTCCCAGGGCGGTCACCTGGGAGATGCCGGAAGGTCTAAGGTCCTGGATCAGGGGGCGAAAAGGACTTTTGGGACTCATCTGCGCTGTGTAGCGCAATCTGCATCATAATAGGCGGTGGTCTGGGGTCTTGTTGGGGGCGGTGCTGCAGGCTTTGCTCCCTTTCTCCGCCCAAGGTCATGGCCCTGGGGCTTGTGACACCCATGGTGATTTTGGCCCTGATGGCCTGGTTTTTGGGCCTTTGGGACAGGCAAAAACCCTTGCCAGGCAAGGGCTAAGTCCGTATAAGCCCCGCCATCTCGCACGCGGGGATGGCTTTCGGTGGGTGTTCCGCCGTCGCCGTCCGGTGCCTCTCAAAGAGGTAATCCCCGCGTCTGGCCAACCGGTAAAGGAGACTGACTCAATGGCTTTGCCAGAATTTTCCATGCGCCAATTGCTCGAATCCGGCGCCCATTTCGGCCACCGCCAGCAGCGCTGGAATCCCAAGATGGCCCCCTACATCTATGGGCAGCGCAACGACATCCATATTCTCGACCTCACCCAGACCGTGCCCTTGCTGCACCGCGCCCTGGTGACCTTGCGCGAAACCGCCGCCAGCGGCGGGCGCATCTTGTTTGTCGGCACCAAGCGCCAGGCATCCGAGCCGATCTCCGCGGCCGCCAAGCGCTGCGCGCAATATTATGTCAACCATCGCTGGCTAGGCGGCACCTTGACCAACTGGCAGACCATCTCCCATTCGATCCGCCGCCTTCGCACCATCGAAGAGACGCTGACCAGCGCCGGCGAGTCGGGGCTGACCAAGAAAGAACTGCTGGGCCTGTTGCGCGAGCAGGACAAGCTGGAACGCTCGCTGGGCGGGATCAAGGAAATGGGCGGTGTTCCCAACCTATTGTTCGTGATCGACACCAACAAGGAAGCCATCGCGATTGCCGAGGCCCGTAAGCTGGGCATTCCGGTCATGGCGGTGCTGGATTCCAACAGCGATCCGGACGGCATCGCTTTCCCGATTCCCGGCAATGACGACGCCGCCCGCGCCATTGCGCTGTATTGCGATCTGGCCGCGCGTGCGGTGATCGACGGTCTGGGCGAAGGCCAGTCGGCTGCCGGCGTGGATCTGGGCGCTGCGGAAGAAATCCTAGAGGCCGCGCCTGAGCTGGTGGAACCGGCCACGGCCTAATTTTACGGATATTGACGCCTGAATACGCCCCGATGGGCGCGGCCGGGCAAGACGGAGACGGACATGGCAAACATCACCGCTTCGATGGTGAAAGACCTGCGCGACAAGACCGGCGCGGGGATGATGGACTGTAAGAACGCCCTCAATGAAACGGGCGGCGACATGGAAGCCGCGATCGATTGGCTGCGCAAGAAGGGCATTTCCAAGGCCGCGAAAAAGGCCGGCCGCGCTGCCGCCGAGGGCCTGGTGGGCGTGGCGGTGGACGCGAACACCGGTGTGCTGCTGGAAGTCAATGCCGAGACGGATTTCGTCGCGCGCAATGACGCATTCAAGGCGTTTGTGCAGGATGCCACCAAGCTCGCCCTGAAAGAGGGCGGCGATCTGGAGAAGCTTTTGGCCCATCCGATGGGCTCTTCCACCGTGCAGCACACCCTGACCGAACTGGTGGCCAAGATCGGCGAGAATATGAGCGTGCGCCGCACCGCCGCTTTGTCGGTGGATCCCGGCGTGGTGGCGGCCTATGTCCATAATCCCGCTTCGCCGGAACTGGGCAAGATCGGCGTGCTGGTCGGCCTGAAATCGTCCGGCGACAAGGACAAGTTGGCGGCGCTGGCCAAGCAGCTCGCTATGCATGTCGCGGCCGCCTCGCCTTTGGCGATCTCGCCGGAGCATTTGGCGCCGGAGGTGGTGGAGCGCGAACGCAATGTGCAGGCCGAGATTGCGCGTCAGTCGGGCCGTCCGGAAAATGTCATCGAAAAGATGATGGAAGGGCGCATGCGCAAATTCTACGAAGAAACCGTCTTGCTGCAGCAGACCTTCGTGATCGACGGCGAGACCCAGATCGCCAAGGTGATCGAGAAGGCGTCCAAGGATTTGGGTGCAGCCATAGCCGTTGAGGGATTTGTCCGCTTCCAGGTGGGCGAAGGCGTCGAGAAGGTCGAGGCCGATTTCGCCGACGAAGTCGCCCAGATGGCAGGCACCCGCTAACCGACCAAAGGGAGCCCTTCATGCCGCCAGCGCCGAAATACCGCCGGATTTTGCTCAAGGTTTCCGGCGAGGCGCTGATGGGCTCCGGCGCCTTCGGCATCGATATCGATGTGGTGGACCGCATCGCCCGCGATGTGAAGGAAGCCCATGGCGCCGGCAGCCAGATCTGCATGGTGGTGGGGGGTGGCAATATCTTTCGCGGCCTGGCCGGCTCCGCCAAGGGCATCGACCGCTCCACCGCCGACTATATGGGCATGCTGGCCACGGTGATGAATGCCCTGGCGCTTCAGGCCGGGCTGGAACGGGTAGGGCTCGCCTGCCGGGTCCAATCGGCCATCGCCATGAACAATGTCTGCGAGCCCTATATTCGCCGCCGGGCTGCCCGGCACATGGAAAAGGGGCGGGTGGTGATCTTCGGGGCCGGGACCGGCAATCCCTTTTTCACCACCGATACGGCGGCGGCGCTCAGGGCGGCGGAAATGGGCTGTGACGCGCTGCTCAAGGCCACCCAGGTGGACGGGGTCTATGACGCCGACCCCAAGCGGGTTCCCACGGCGAAACGATATGATTCTCTGAGTTATCACGAGGTGTTAGCCCAGAATCTTCAAGTTATGGATGCGGCGGCCATTTCGCTGTCCCGGGAAAATCGGATCCCGATCCTGGTATTTTCCCTAGGCGAAGCCGGCGGTCTGGCCAAGGTGCTCAGGGGCGAGGGCCGGGCAACCATTATCGAAGAAAAATAAAGCGGCGCCGGGGTCTTAGGGTATCTTTGGCCGTCGGCGCGATTTTGGGGGATGGAGCAAGGAAGATGGCTGACGCCTATAGCAAGGATGAACTTGACCGCCGCATGAACGGCGCGATCGCCACCCTCAAGAGCGAACTGGCGGGACTGCGCACCGGACGGGCCAGCGCGGCGCTGCTGGACCCGGTCAAGGTCGAGGCCTATGGCAATGCCGTGCCGATCAACCAGGTTGGCAGCATCGCCACGCCGGAAGCGCGCATGATCACGGTGCAGGTGTGGGACAAGGGCTTGGCCAAGGCCGTGGACAAGGCGATCCGCGATGCGGGGCTGGGCCTTAATCCGCAGATGGATGGGCAATTGCTGCGCATCCCCTTGCCCGAACTCAACCAGGAACGCCGCAAGGAGCTTTCCAAGCTCGCGGCCAAATATGCCGAAGCCGCCCGCGTGGCGGTGCGCAATGTGCGCCGCGACGGCATGGACCTGCTCAAGAAGCTGGAGAAGGACCACAAAATCGGCCAGGACGAGCAGCACACCAAGGGCGATGAGCTGCAGAAACTGACCGACGCCCATATCAAAGACATTGACAGCGCGCTCCACGCCAAGGAGCAGGAAATTATGCAGGTGTGACGGCGTTGGCGGATCTTACCACTCCTCTTCCCAAACATGTCGCCATCATCATGGACGGCAATGGCCGCTGGGCGAAGAAGCGCCATCTGCCGCGCGAGGCCGGCCATTATGCCGGCATGAGCGCGGTGCGCGAGACCGTGCGCGCCGCTTGCGACATGGGATTGGAAAATCTGACACTATTCGCTTTCTCCAGCGAGAATTGGAAGCGGCCAAAGACCGAAGTGGGCGCGTTGATGGGGCTGTTTCGCGCTTATTTCCGCAGCGATATGGACGAATTGGTGGAACGCAATGTGCGCATGCGCATCATCGGCCATCGCGGCCGTGTCGCCTCCGACATCCAGCAGATGATCCAGGATTCCGAAAACCGCACCGCCAAGAATACCGGCATGAACCTGACCTTTGCCTTTGACTATGGCGGGCAGGAGGAGATCGTCGCCGCCGCCCGGGAGCTGGCGCGCGCCGCCAAGGATGGACGCTTGGATCCCGAAACCATCACCCCGGATCTGTTTGCCACCCGCCTGTTCACCAGCGCGCTGCCCGCGCCCGATCTGGTGATCCGCACATCCGGCGAGCACCGGTTGTCGAACTTCCTGCTTTGGCAATCGGCTTATGCCGAACTTTTGTTCCTGGACACGCTATGGCCTGACTTCGACCGCGCCGCTTTGACCGCGGCGTTGGCCCAGTTCACGGCCCGCGAACGCCGCTTTGGCGCGCTGGATTCGGAAGCTGTGGCGTGATCATGACGGAGCGGCAGTCCGGGCAAATCCTGCACACCACCGGCGAAGGCGTGCTGAGAATTCTGTTTGGCGTCTTCTTGGCGGTGGTCGCGATATTTTTGGTGTTGTGGGCCACGCCGGAGCCTTTTGCTGTTGCCACGGTGGTGATGAGTCTGTTCGGTGCGCGCGAATGGCATCGCATGGTGCGCTCGCCCGCCCAGCGTGAGATCGCCGATCAACAACCCATCCATATTCAAACCATACTGACGGCCATTACCGTTGCTTGCGCTGTGACGGCGCTGATGCTGCGGGTGGCGCCTGCGGCCTTTGTGTTTTTGGCGATGGGGGCGGCGGCTTCCTTTGCCTGGGCCAAGCAGCGCGGCGACAATCCCCTCTGGCATGCGGGCGGGGTTCTTTATCTGGGTCTTCCGTCGCTGGCGATGGTGGGATTGCGGATCTATCCGCTGCAGGGCGCCTGGATTTTGCTCGGATTGTTCCTGATCGTCTGGGCGGCTGACACCGGTGCGCTGGTATTCGGCAAGTTGATCGGCGGCCCCAAACTCGCGCCCAAGCTTTCGCCGGGCAAGACCTGGGCCGGCACACTGGGCGGCAGCATCACCGCAGCAATGGTATTTGGGCTCTATATCAGGCTCGGCTTTGGTTTCGATGCCGAGGCAGCGATGCTGTTCGCCTTCATTTTTAGTTTCGTGGCTCATGGCGGGGATTTGCTTGAAAGTTTGATCAAGCGTCATTTCGGCTACAAAGATTCTGGTGGTTTGATTCCTGGCCATGGCGGCGTGCTAGACCGGATGGATTCTCTGTTCGTCACCAGCGCCGTTCTCGCAGTGCTGGTTTTTGGGTTCCACTTTAATCCCCTGTTCGGGGGGCGCGTATGAAGGCGATTGCCGCCACCCGGGTCTTCGACGAATTGCCGCCGATGGACGATGTTCTGGGGCGCAGTGTGACGGTGCTGGGTTCGACCGGCTCGATTGGCGTCAACACCCTGGACGTCATTGCCCATGTCCGCAAAGTGCACGGCGCGGCCGCCTTGCCGATCGCCGCGCTGACGGCGGGCGAGAATGTCAAAGTCCTGATCGAGCAAGCCAAGGCGATGCGCCCCCAATTGGCGGTGATCGGCAACGAGCAATTGTTCGCAGAATTGAAGGCCGGCCTTTCGGGCACCGGCATCGAAGTGGCCGCCGGCCGCCAGGCGGTGATCGCGGCGGCATCGCGCGCCAGCGATTTCGTGATGGTGGCGATCATGGGGGCGGCGGCCATCGAGCCTGCGCTGGCCGCCATCCGCCGTGGCGTGGTGGTGGCGTTGGCCAACAAGGAATGCGTGGTGGCGGCAGGCGCGGTATTCCGCGAAGCCATCGAAAAATCCGGCGCGCAAGTCCTGCCGGTTGACAGCGAGCACAACGCCATTTTCCAAGTGCTGGGCTGCGGCGATGCCAGCGAGGCCGATCTGGTCACCATCACCGCCTCCGGCGGGCCGTTCCGCGAATGGACGCTGGAGCGCATGCGGGCCGCGACCGTCGAAGAAGCCGTCGCCCATCCCAACTGGGCGATGGGCCGCAAAATCTCGCTCGACAGCGCCACCCTGATGAACAAGGGGCTGGAACTGATCGAAGCGCATTTTCTTTTTGCCCTGCCGCCGGAAAAGCTGGGCGTGGTGGTGCACCCCCAATCCATCGTGCATTGCCTGGTCAGTTACGAGGACGGCACCACCATGGCGCATCTGTCGGCGCCCGACATGCGCACGCCCATTGCCCATGCCTTGGGCTGGCCGCGCCGCATTCCTTCGCCTTCGCGGCGGCTGGACCTGGCCCAACTGGGCAGTCTGGTTTTCCATCCCCCCGCGCATGACCGGTTTCCGGCGCTCAATCTTGCCATCGGCTCCATGCGGTCGGGCGGGTTGGCGCCGACGGTGCTCAATGCCGCCAATGAGATCGCGGTGCAGGCTTTCCTGGACCGGCGTATCGGCTTTCTGGACATCCCCCGGGTCGTGGCCGCCGCCCTGGATCAGGATATGGGCAGCAACGGCGGGGCGGGCGATTTGCAAAGCGTGTTGGGCATCGATGCCCGGGCGCGCATCTTGGCAGAGGAAATCTGCCAAAGGGTAGGGACATGATGTTGGACACGATACGCGATTTGATGGCCTGGACGCCGCTGGGCCTGCCCGCCTTTCTCTTTGTCATCACCTTGGTGGTGTTCTTTCATGAGTTGGGCCATTTCCTGACAGCGCGCTATTTCGGCGTGAAGGTGGACGTCTTTTCCATCGGGTTCGGCAAGGAGATTTTTGGCTGGAACGACAAGTACGGCACGCGGTGGAAGCTAAGCTGGCTGCCGATCGGCGGCTACGTGAAATTTGCCGGCGATGCCGATGCTTCCTCGCGCCCCGATCATGCGGCGGCCGAAAAAATGACGGCGCAAGAGCGGGCGGGAATACTGACGCTCAAGCCGCTCTATCAGCGCGCGCTGGTCGTTTTTTGCGGGCCGCTTGCCAATTTTCTGCTCGCCATCGCAATTCTCACCGGTCTGTCGCTCTATAGCGGGCGCACCATCGTGGCCCCGGTCATCGGCCATGTCACCGCGGGTAGCCCCGCGCAGGCGGCTGGTCTTTTGCCGGGTGACAGGGTCACCCGGATCGACGGCACGGAAATCACCAATTTCCAGCAATTGCCGGAAATCATTTCTGTCAGCGGCGGGGCCCCGCTGGCCATGGGCATCCAACGTGGCAACCGGGATATGACCATCTGGGTCAGCCCCAAACTGATGAAGACCCGCGATGTCCTGGGTAATGAAACCATCCAGATGGTGATTGGCGTGCGCCCCGACCCCAAAATCCCCCTGACCCATGAGCGCTATGGGCCGGTAGGCGCCTTTGCCGTAGCCTGTTCCGACACCTGGAACATCATCAAGAATACCTTCCTGGGGATTGGACAGATGATCCAGGGGACTGCCAGTGCCGATCAGCTCCGGGGGCCTGTGGGCATTGCGGGCATGACCCGGCAAGTGGCGGATTTCGGCTTTTTGCCGCTGCTCAACCTGGCGGCTATCCTTTCTGTAAGCATCGGGCTGGTCAATCTTTTCCCCATTCCGCTCCTCGACGGAGGGCATCTTCTGTACTATGCATGCGAAGCTGTTTTGGGGCGTCCGCTTGGTGCGCGGGCCCAGGACGTTGGATTTCGGCTTGGACTGGCTTTGGTCCTGGGGTTGATGCTCCTGACGACCTGGAATGACCTGGTCCGGCTGAATCTTTTCTGAAAACCGGGCCGCTAGCCTGCGCCCATAGACGAGTTGGCCAAACTTTAGGATGCGGACATTGCGCCTTAGAAGCAGGTTGTTGCGCGCGACCTCCGCGGGACTTGTATTGGCGTTGGCGGCCGGGTCCGCGGACGCCCAACTGCGCCCGGGCTCAGCGGAGCGGGCCGCCGATCTGAACCGCCAAGCCCAGCAGCCCAACAATGCCGAGGCTGCCGCGGCGGCCAATCCCGCGGCCCAGGGGGCGGCGCCCGCGCCTGAGGTGCCGCGCGTCATCCAGCACATTGTCGTCCGAGGCACGCAGCGGGTTGAGCCCGGCACGGTCCTAACCTATGTCGGCGTGCGCGAGGGTGACAATTACAGCCCCACCGAGGTCGATGCCGCCTTGAAGGCGCTGACCGCCACGGGCCTATTCTCAGATGTCCGCACCAGTTTCGACGGCGAGACCAACACCCTGACCATCCGGGTCACCGAGAACCCCATCGTCAATCAGGTGGTGTTCGAGGGCAATAGCAAGGTCACCGACAAGGAACTGACCAAGGAAGTTCAGATCAAGCCGCGCGCCGTCTTCACCCGCGCCAAGATCCAGGCCGATGTCCAGCGCATCATTGAAATATACCGCCGCAACGGAAAATTCGCCGCCCGCGTCGATCCCCAGATCATCCAGCGGCCGCAAAACCGCGTCGATCTGATCTTCTCCATCACCGACGGGCCCACCACCGGCGTCAGCAAGATCAACTTTACCGGCAATAAGATATTCGACAGCGATACGCTGCGAGGCCAGATCGCCACCGAGGAAAGCCGCTGGTGGAAATTTCTCGCAAGCAACGACAATTACGACCCGGACCGGCTGCAGTTCGACCGCGAGTCGCTCAGACGTTATTACATCAATCGCGGCTATGCTGACTTCAAGGTGCTCAGCGCGGTGGCCCAGCTCACCCCGGATCGCACAAGTTTCTATCTCAATTTCACGGTGGAAGAGGGCGCGCGCTACCGCTTCGGCGCTATCGTCATCGATTCCAAGATCCGCGAACTGCCCGCCGCCAAGCTGCGTCCCTTGGTGGACGTCCGGAAAGGCGACATTTATTCCCAGGATGCGGTGCAGAAGGCGATCGAGGCCCTGACCAACGCGGCGGGCACCCAAGGTTATGCCTTCGCCGAGGTCCATCCCCGCATCAAGCGCGACATGAAAAGGCGCACCATCGATCTGGGCTTTGAGATCGTGCAAGGCCCGCGCGTCTATATCGAGAAGATCAATATTTCCGGCAATACGCGCACCCTGGACAGAGTGATACGCCGTCAGTTCCGTCTGCAGGAAGGCGATGCTTTCAACCGGGTCCTGATCGACCGTTCGCGCTCCCGCATCCGCAGTCTGGGCTTTTTCAAGGAAGTGGACGTCAAGAATGTCCCCGGCAGCCAGCCTGACCGCACCAACCTGACCGTGGCGGTCACCGAACAATCCACCGCCTCATTGCAGGTTGGGTTGGGTTATTCTTCCTACACCTCGCTGTTGGGCGAAATCAGCTATACCGACACCAACTGGTTCGGACGCGGGCAAAGCATGCGCGTGTCGCTGTCGGCCTCCTATATCACCAAGCAGGCGCTGTTCAGTTTCACCGAGCCGTATTTCCTGGACCGTGAATTGGCCGCCGGCTTCGACATTTACCAAACCCAAACCAATTTCGATCAGGCGGCCTATCAAAGCGACACCACGGCGGTCGTGCTGCGCTTGGGCTTTCCGATTTCGGAATTCAGTTCGGTGTCGTTCAGCTATAGTTATCAGATCGCCGAGATCCGGCCCTATGCCGGCGCGCCGGCCAATGTGCTGGAGGCGGCGGGTTCGACCAACGGCTCGATCCTGGGCTATGTCTATTCCTACAACGATCTGGACGATATCCGCCGGCCCACCGCCGGCTCGACTTTTTCTTTCTCGCAGAATTTCGCTGGCCTGGGCGGCAATCTGAAGTTCATCAATACCGGCGCGACCTTCTCCACCTACAAGTCCTTTTGGGATGGGGCCATTATCTCAAGCCTGAGCGGCAAGTTCGGCTACATCACCGGCTATGACGGTGCTGCCGTGCCCTTCTTCCAGCGCTTCTTCGATGGCGGCGACAGTTTCCGCGGTTTTGCGCTGGCCGGTGTCGGCCCGCGCGACCTCGTAACCCCCAACAATACGGGCGCCTTGGGCGGCACGGTGCGCGCCATCGGTTCGGCCGAGATGCGCTTTCCCTCCCTTCTGCCGGAAAGCTACGGCATAGCGCTATCGCTGTTCACCGATTTCGGCACCATGGGCCGGCTGGATACGCTGAGCGGGCCGCGGGTTTGCACCGGTCCCCAATATTCCGGCATCGGCACTTGCGTGAAGGACAATCTGGCTTTCCGCGGCGCGGCCGGCATCAGCGTGCAATGGAAATCTCCCTTCGGGCCGGTTCAGATCGACCTCGGCCTGCCTTATGCTAAAACCCACTATGACCGCGCCCAGATCATCCACTTCAGCACTGCCACAGGATACTAAGATGACCAAGACTGCTCTCGCGCTCGCTTTTGCGATTATTGCGGCTTCCGCCGCGCCGGCCCTGGCCGATCCGCCCCAGCCTAAGATGGTGGTGCTGGACCGCGGCGCCCTCATGCAGTTTTCCAAGGTGGGCCAGGACATTGGCCGCCAGATGCAGGTCTATGCCAATCAGGCCAAGGCCGACTTGTCGGCGCAGGGCAAGACGCTGCAGGCCGAAGGCCGCAGCTTGCAACAGCAGGTGGCCATCCTGGCGCCGGAAGTGCGGCAAAAACGCCTGGAAGCCTTCCGCGCCAGGGAGCAGGCCTTGAACGCCGCCGCCGGCCGCAAGGACGAACAGCTCAAAAGGGCTTTCGTGCTGGCGCGTCAGGCGATGGAACGGGCGCTGGAGCCGATCCTGCAGCAATTGATCAAGGAACGCGGCGCCAACATCGTCTTGGACAAGCAGGCAGTGGTGTTCGCCACCGACAGGAAGTTCGACATTACCGTTGACGCCATCACCCGGCTGAATCAGAAGATGCCCTCGTTCAAGGTTGACCTGAACGCAGCCCCGCCGGCCGCGCGCAAGAATTGATGCCCGATGGCCGATCCCCGTTTTTTCGAAAATCGCGGGCCTTTCACGCTGGCGCAGATTTGCGAAAAAACGGGTATCGCGCTTGCCGCCGGTGTTGACGGCACACAGCAAGTCTTCGATCTGGCGGATTTGGCGGGCGCGGGCCCGCAGCACCTGACTTTCTTTTCGGGCGCCGCCGCCTTGCGCGATATTTTTGCCGCCTCGCGGGCGGGTGTGTGTCTGCTCGCGCAGTCGCCCCAGAAGGCCGGCAAGCGTCCGCCCGCGCCTGCCGGCATGACGGTGCTGGAGGTCGCTTCCGTCGGCCGCAGCTTCGCGGCGGTCGCGGCTTTGTTCTATCCCGATCATTCCCAGCCGCGCTGGCCGCAAAAGGAAGCGGTTTCACCCCAGGCGCGCATCGGGCGCGGTGTGGAGCTTGCCCCTGGCGTGGTGATCGGGCCGGCGGCGGAAATCGGTGACGGCACCCGGCTGGGTCCCGGAACGGTGATCGGGCCGGGTGTGGCGATTGGGCGTGATTGCGAGATCGGCGCCTGCGTCACCATCAGCCATGCCTATGTCGGCGACCGGGTCACCATTCTTCCCGGCGCGCATATCGGCCAGCCCGGTTTCGGCTTTGCCACCACGGGCGAGGATTATCTCAAGATTCCGCAACTGGGCCGCGTCATCGTGCAGGACGATGTCGAGATCGGCGCGTCCACCACCATCGATCGCGGCGCCTTGGGCGACACGGTGATCGGCGAAGGCAGCAAACTCGATAATCTGATCATGATCGGCCACAACTGCCAGATCGGGCGGCATTGCGTCATCGCGGGCCAGACCGGTCTTGCCGGCAGCGTGGTGCTGGAGGATGGCGTGGTGCTGGCCGGCCAAGTGGGGCTGGGCGATCATACGCGCGTGGGGACGCGGGCGCGGATGGGCGCGCGCGCCGGAACCGGTTCGGCGGCCTTTTTGGAAGGCGGCCAGGATTATGGCGGGGCGCCCGCGAAACCTGTAAGAGAATGGGCCAGGGAGATTCACGCGCTGGCGCGTCTGGCCAAGCCCCGCAAACAAGGCCGCAATGACTGAGTCCGCCATTTTGGATGTCGAGCAGATCAAATTGTTGCTGCCGCATCGCCCTCCGATGCTGCTGGTTGAGAAGCTCGCCGATATCGTGCCTTACGAAAGCGCCACGGGCTATAAGGCGGTCAGCATCAGCGAGCCTTTTTTCATGGGGCATTTTCCCGAGCGGGCCTTGATGCCCGGCGTGTTGATCGTGGAGGCCATGGCCCAGACCGCGGGGGCCCTGGTGGTGCATAGCCTGAAGGGCAAAGCCTCTTCGTCAGTCTATTTTCTGACGATCGAGAGTGCGCGGTTCCGCAAGCCCGTGGTGCCGGGCGATTTGCTGCGCATGCCGGTGAAGAAGTTGCGGCAACGCGGCCCGGTATGGAAATTCGAAGGTCAGGCCTTTGTCGGCGAGAATCTTTGCGCCGAGGCGGAATTTAGCGCCATGATCCATGACGGCGCGAGCGCCGGATGAGCGTACATCCCTCGTCGGTAGTGGAAGACGGCGCTGTGATCGGCGCGGGCGTCGAGATCGGGCCTTTCTGCCATGTCGGCGCGCGTGTCACTTTGGCGGACGGCGTGCGGTTGCGTTCGCATGTCTCGGTGACGGGCATCACAAGAGTGGGCGCGCGCTGCGATCTGTATGCCGGGGTGGCAATCGGCGGCGAGGGGCAGATTCGCGGCAATGATTTTGCCGATGGGCAGCTGGACATCGGACCCGATTGCGTGCTGCGCGAAATGGTGTCCATGCATGTGGGCAGCCGCAAAGGCGGCGGACTGACCAAGGTGGGTGCGAACGGCTATTTCATGGCCAACGCCCATGTCGGCCATGATTGCCATGTGGGCGAGGGCGTGACCTTCGCCAACTCGGTGGCGCTGGGCGGACATGTCCAAATCGGTGACGGCGTGATTTTCGGCGGGCTGGCGGCGGTGCAGCAATTCTGCCGGGTCGGCAAGGGCGCGATGATCGGCGGACTGACCGGCGTCAACCGCGATGTGATCCCCTATGCCATGGCGTTCGGCGATCATGTGGAATTGGCGGGACTCAATTTGATCGGACTGAAGCGGCGCGGACTTTCGCGCGACACCATCAACGCCTTGCGCGCCGTGTTCCGTTCGGTGTTTTACGGCAGCGGTGGCGGTTTGGCCGACCGGGCCCGCGCCGCGAAGGAAAAGTATGCGGGCGTGGCGGAAGTGGGCGAGATGGCGGATTTCATCCTGGCCGACGCCAAACAGGATCTGTGTCTGGCGCGGCGGCGCGGCGGAGAGTCCGCATGAGCGCGTTGGGCCTGATCGCGGGCGGGGGCGAACTGCCGCGCGCGGTGGCCCATGCGGTCAAAGCGGCGGGGCGCGAGGTTTTCGTGGTGCCGCTGGTAGGAAGCGTGACCGAGGATTGGATCAACGCCTTCCATCATGAATTCCTCTCGCCGGGCGAACCGGGGCGCATCATCAAGGCGCTGAAGGCCCATGGCGTGCAGGAAGTTTTGCTGTGCGGACGAGTGGACCGGCCCAAATTCAACGAAATGAAGCTGGACGCCAAGGGCATGCTGCTGTTGCCCAAGGCGATCGCGGCGGCGAAAAAAGGTGATGATGCGCTGCTGCGTTTCATCGTCGGCATTTGCGAGGATGAAGGGCTGAACGCCATCAGCGTGGCCCAGGCCGCGCCCGCGCTGGTGGCCGACGAAGGAACGCTGGGCCGCATCGCGCCGCAGGAACAGCATTTCTCGGATATTCTCCAGACTTTCAGAATCGTGCATGCGCTGGGCGCGCTGGATGTGGGCCAGGCGGCCGTGGTGTGCGACGGATTGGCGCTTGCGGTGGAGGCCGCCGAAGGCACCGACGCCATGCTGGCGCGCATTCCGGTTTTGCGCGAAAGCCTGCGCGGTACGGCGCAAAACAAACGCGGTGTGCTGGCCAAGGCGCTCAAACCGCTTCAGGACGCCAAGACCGATATGCCGGTGGTGGGCGTGCAGACGGTGAGGAACGCGGCCGACGCCTTTCTGGCCGGGATCGCGGTGGAGGCGGGCGCCGCCCTGATCCTGGACAAGCGGGCGGTGGCGGCGGAAGCTGATCGGCTGGGTCTGTTTGTGATCGGCGTGAAACCGTGAAGCCGTCTGCGGACGCGCAAACAAAAATCCATCTGATGCTGGTCTGCGGCGAGCCATCGGGCGACGCGCTGGGCGCGCAGTTGATGGCGGGGCTTAAACAACTGGCCGGCGACCGCGTGCGTTTCACCGGCGTGGGTGGGTTGGCGATGGCGCGGGAGGGCTTGCAGAGCCTTTATCCGCTGGATGATACCGCCGTGATGGGCTTGCGCGAAGTGGTGCCGGCCATTCCCGCCATCCTGCGCCGGGTGAAGCAGGCGGTGGATTTCGCGGTCCAAACCAAACCCGATGCGGTGGTGGTGATCGATAGTCCCGATTTCACCCACCGCGTGGCGCGCGCGATTAAAAAGCGCGATCCTTCGATAAAGACAGTGGATTATGTCGCGCCGCAAGTTTGGGCGTCGCGGGCCTATCGCGCCAAGGCCATGGCGAAGTATTTCGATTTGGTGCTGGCGCTGTTTCCCTTTGAGGTGCCGTTTTTCGAGAAACATGGATTGAAGGCAAAATTTGTCGGCCACCCGGTGATCGAGCGGGCGGAGCGGGTGACGGGCGGGCGTGCCTTGCGCGCGCGGCTGGGGATGGTTGCGGACACCCCGTTGTTGGCGGTTCTGCCGGGCAGCCGCACCAGCGAGATCCGTTTCATTCTGCCGGTGTTTCGGGCGGCGGCGGCGCTGCTGGCGCGCAGAATTCCCGGCTTGGTTTGTCTTTTGCCCACCGTCCCGCATGTCGCGGACAAGGTTCGCGCCGGCACGGACGACTGGCCGACGGTGTTGCACATCCTGGAAGGCGAGGCGGACAAGTATGCCGCCTTCGACGCCGCCGATGTGGCGCTGGCCGCAAGCGGCACCGTGACGGCGGAGCTGGCCCTGGCGCACACGCCCATGGTGGTGGGCTATAAGGTGGGCGGGCTGACATTCTTTCTGTCGAAATTCCTGATGACGGTGACCCACATCACCCTGATCAACATCCTTTTGGGCCGCGAGGCGGTGCCGGAATTCCTGCAAGCGCGCGCCACGCCGGAAAATTTGGCGGACGCGGTGGAGCATCTGTTGCGCGATGAGGCCGCTCGCGATGCCCAGATCGACGCCATGAAAGAATTCGGGCGGCGATTGGGTGAGGGCGACGAAGCGCCGAGCTTGCGCGCGGCAAGGGCGGTGTTGGAGTTTGTGGAGAAGCGATGAGCTTTTTACTGCCCGATCAAAAAATAGTGTGCGCCAAATATGGAGCGCAATGCGAGCCGTGCGATCAAAATTTCAAGATTGGAATAAGCAAGAATTTTGATAGGGGGAATTTCCCGATCAATGGGCTTCGCCACCCGATAGTCGCTGACACATCCGGTTGGTATATCTGGTCAGGAGAACAATTCTCCACGGATCAAGGTTTCTTTGTTCCTCTCCATGCCTTCCATCTGAACGATCTGTATCCAGAGATTGTGAAATATTTGGGTCTGGCGCCTGGTTGGCGTTTCTTGTTTTCGCCCGAGCAAGAAGACGTCTGGTTTGACGAAAAACTGTTGCTGATCGAACAAACTTAACTGTCATGGCCCGCTTTATGCGGGCCATCCATATGGTGATAGGGCCATGACATAAGAGAGGTTGCCGCTGCCGCTCGCCCAAGCTCGCGGCGCTCGCTCCCTCTCGCATGTCCACTGGACATGCTCGCGCGCTAACGCGCGCCGGTCGCTCTCACTTCCTCTTCGCCATCGGCAGATAGGGCCGCTCGGTCGGGCCGGTATAGACCTGGCGCGGACGGCCGATTTTCTGATGCGGGTCTTCCAGCATTTCCTTCCATTGCGCGATCCAGCCCACGGTGCGGGCCAGGGCGAACAAAACGGTAAACATGGAGGTGGGGAAGCCCAGCGCCTTCAGCGTGATGCCGGAATAAAAGTCGATATTGGGATAAAGCTTCTTCTCGATGAAATAAGGATCGCTGAGCGCCACTTTTTCCAGCTCGATCGCTACTTTCAGCAGCGGATCGTTGTGCAGGCCCAGCTCGTTGAGCACGGCATGGCACTGGGTCTGCATCGCCTTGGCGCGCGGATCGTAATTTTTGTAGACGCGATGGCCAAAGCCCATCAGCCGGAAGCCGCTGGACTTGTCCTTGGCGCGGGCGACGAATTCCGGGATACGGTCGACGGTGCCGATCTCTTCCAGCATCTTGAGCGCCGCTTCGTTGGCGCCGCCATGCGCCGGTCCCCACAGGCAGGCAATGCCCGCCGCGATGCAGGCAAAGGGATTGGCGCCCGACGATCCGGCCAGACGCACCGTCGAGGTTGAGGCGTTCTGCTCATGGTCGGCGTGCAGGATGAAGATGGTGTCCAGCGCCTTGGCCAGCACCGGATTGACGACATACTCTTCGGCCGGAACCGAAAAGCACATGCGCAGGAAGTTCTCGGTATAGCCCAGCTTATTGAGCGGATACACGAAGGGCTGGCCGACGTGATATTTATAGGCCATGGCCGCGATGGTGGGCAGCTTGGCGACCAGCCGGTGGCTGGCGACTTCGCGCTGCTTGGGATCGGTGATGTCGGTGCTGTCGTGATAAAAGGCCGACAGCGCACCGACCACGCCGCACATGATCGCCATGGGATGGGCGTCGCGCCGGAAGCCGCGAAAGAAGGTCGCCAACTGCTCATGCACCATGGTGTGGCGGGTGATGGAATAGGTGAACTTGTCCATCTGGGCGGCATTGGGCAGTTCGCCGTACAAAAGCAGGTAGCAGCTTTCCAGAAAGCTGGAATGTTCCGCCAGGTCGCCAATGGAATAGCCGCGATATTGCAGCACGCCTTTGTCGCCGTCGATGAAAGTGATGTTGGATTCGGTGGAGGCGGTGGAGGTGAAGCCGGGATCGTAGGTGAAGATGTCGGCCTGGTCGTAGAGCTTGCGGATGTCCACGGCATTGGGGCCCTGGGTGCCGGCATAGACCGGGAACTCATAGTCTTTGCCGCCATAATTCAGTTTGGCGCTGCCTTGCGGCTTGATCTTGCTCTCGCGCACGGTATTCCTTTCCCCAGGCTAAAAATCTTGCGGTGCAATATGACGGGGTTTTAACGCTTCGTCACTAGCGGCATTAAGGCTAGCGGTGAATTGCTTATATTGTGTAAGCCCTTAATCGGCTTAAGGATTCTTCCCGCCCCAGCAGCGCCAGCATCTCGAACAAGGGGGGGGAGGAGGCCTTGCCGGTCAGGGCTGCCCGCAAGGGTTGGGCGACCTGGCCCAGCTTGAGGCCTTGGCTTTCCGCAAAGGCGCGGGCGGCGGCTTCCAATCCCGCTCCGCTCCAGTCGGTGGCCTCCAGGGCGGGCAGGGCGGCCGCCAGGCTGGCGCGACCCTCCGGCGTCAACAATTTGGCGGCGGCCTCGTCCAGGTTGCGCGGCCCGTCGGTGAACAGAAATTCCGCACCCTGAACAAGTTCGACCAGGGTCTTGGCGCGTTCCTTGAGTGACGGCATGGCGGCCAGCAAACGCTCACGCGCCGTCATGGACAGGATGCGCGGCGGCGTCTCGCGGGCCAGGAAGGCGGTGACTTCCGCCACCAGGGTGGTGTCGGCGGTTTCGCGGATGTAATGGCCGTTGAGATTGTCCAGCTTCTTATAGTCCATGCGCGCGGCGCTTTTGCCGATGGACTCCAAATTGAACCATTGGATGGCCTGCTCGGTGGAGATGATCTCGTCATCGCCATGGCTCCAGCCCAGCCTAAGCAGATAGTTGCGCATGGTCTCGGACAGATAGCCCATGTCCCGATAGGCTTCGACCGCCAGCGCGCCATGGCGCTTGGACAGCTTGGCGCCGTCCGGCCCGTTGATCAGCGGCAGATGGCCATAGACCGGTACCGGCCAACCCATCGCCTCAATGATCTGGAGCTGGCGCGCGGCATTGTTGAGATGGTCGGCGCCGCGGATCACATGGGTGACGCCCATGTCGAAATCATCCACCACCACCGCCAGCATATAGGTCGGGGTGCCGTCGGAGCGCAGCAGCACCATGTCGTCGAGCTGGTTGTTCTCAAAGCGCACAGGGCCCAGCACCACATCGTGCACGATGGTCTCACCCTCCTGACGGGCCTTCAGCCGCACCACATAGGGCTTGCCGTCTTGCTCGGGACCGGGCGCGCGCATCCGCCAGCGCCCGTCATAGCGCATCGGCTTGCCGGCGGCCTTTTGTTCTTCGCGCATCGCCGTGAGGTCTTCGGCCGTGGCGTAGCAGCGATAGGCTTTGCCCTCGGCCAATAATTTTTCAGCCACTTCGCGATGACGGGCGGCGCGGGCAAATTGAAAGATCACCTCGCCATCCCAGTTCAGCCCCATCCAGCGCATGCCGTTCAGGATGGCGTCCACGGCTTCGGGGGTGGAGCGCTCGCGGTCGGTATCTTCGATGCGCAGCAGGAAGGTGCCGCCCGCATGGCGGGCATAGAGCCAGTTGAACAAAGCGGTGCGGGCGCCGCCGATATGCAGCATGCCTGTGGGCGAGGGCGCGAAGCGCAGGACGGGTTTTTGTGACATGATGGGGGGCTTAGAGCAGGGTGCGGCAGGACCGCAAGCGCAATCTAGCGGCCGAACCGCTTATTGCTGTGCCGGTGGTGTATCCGGCACATATCTGACCACCAAGTACCGGCTTTGGTGGGTTTCGTCGGCGAAAGTCCGCACATGTCCGTTACTGTAGGATTTGCTGTAAACCTGCGAAATAACATTGGCCTCGGTCTGTAGGATCGCCGCGTCGCCGCCTGCCGCTTTGGTGGCCTTTGCGATGTCACTGTCGAGCGCGGAAATGACTTTCCGGAATAATCCATTGCAGTTGCACCGTTCATCCGTAATCGCACCCAAAATTTGATAGCGGCGCGGCGGGTCGCCCTGCTTCCAGATGTCGGTGCCGTCAATGGTTGTTCGTTCGCCTCCCTGCCCCTCTTTGATCAAGGGGCCCCGGGTTTCATAAGGGTGGAATTGGGGCTCGGCGGCGGCGTGGCATAGGCCTGCAATGAGCAGACTGGCCGCAAAAATTCCCACGCGCGCTGGCAACATGGTTGCTTTCTACTAATATCCCGCTTGCGGGGCAAATTTCTTGAAGCTGACATTTTTTCATTTGGAGCGGGACCGCTGGCCGCTATGGCTGCCGGTGGCGCTTGGCGCCGGGGCCGGCGGCTATTTCGCGCTGCCGTTTGAGCCGTCTTTGACACTGGCCTGGGCGGTGCTGGCTTTGGCCGTGGCGGCAATGGTGTTGGCCGTTCTGGATATGGCGCGTTGGCCTTGTGCGATCCTGGCGGCCTTGTTGCTGGGTTTCGGCCTGGCCAAGCTGCGCGAAAGCCATATCGCCACGCCGGTGCTGGATCATGCCGTGGTGGCGCATTTGACGGGGCGCATTGTGGCGCTGGAGCCGCGCGAAAAAGGCGAGCGGCTGGTGCTGGAAGAAGTGCGGTCGGGGGCGCTTGATCCCTTGCCGCGCCGGGTGCGGGTGACGCTGCGCCAGCAGAGCCTTCTTCGCCCCGGCGATTGGGTGAGCCTGACGGCGCGGCTGGATGGGCCGCCGCCGCCCAGTGTGCCGGGCGGCGGCGATCTGGGACGCGCACTCTATTTCCGCTCCATCGGCGCGGTGGGGTTTGCCTATGGCCGGCCGCGCCCGATCCTCGCCGCCACAGACGCGGATATGTTCCAGCGCATGGGCGCGGGCATCGAGACTTTGCGCCTGGGCATGACCCAGCGCATTCAAGCGGGCCTTCCCGGCAGCATCGGCGGCATCGCCTCTTCGCTGATCACCGGCGAACGCGGCGGCATCAGCGAGGAGGACGAAGCGGCGCTGCGCGATGCCGGATTGGCCCACATCCTGGCGGTGTCGGGATTGCAAATGGCGCTGATGGGCGGCGGCCTGTTCTGGCTGCTGCGGGCGATGCTGGCGGCTATTCCGGCCATCGCCTTGCACCATCCCATCAAGAAATGGGCAGCGGGTGCGGCGCTGGCGGGATCGCTGTTCTATCTGACGATCAGCGGGGCGGCGCCGTCGGCGGTGCGCGCCTTTGTGATGCTGGCGGTGTTGATGCTGGCGGTGCTGGTGGACCGGCCGGCGCTCACCATGCGCTCGCTGGGGATTGCAGCCGCGATTTTGCTGTTGTGGCATCCTGAAACCGTCACCGACCCCGGTTTTCAGATGTCGTTTGCGGCGGTGGCGGGTCTGGTGGCGGTGGCGGAATGGGAAAGGCGGCGCGAGGCACAAGCACCGCGCGGGATGCTTTATCGTTATGTGCACGGCACCGTCATGACCAGCCTGATCGGCAGTCTCGCCACCCTGCCTTATGCCCTGTTCTATTTCGACCGTGCCGCCCACTACGCCGTGTTGGGCAATCTGATCGCCATGCCGGTGATGGGATTGTGGGTGATGCCGATGGCGGCATTGGCGATGCTGGCGATGCCCTTGGGGCTGGAAGGCCTGGCGTTGGATCTGATGGGGCAGGGGATTTCGGTGATGCTGGCCATGGGGCGCTGGGTGTCGGGCTTGCCCGGCGCGGTGTCGCTGACGCCCGCCATGCCGCTTGCGGCCTTGCTGACGATTTCGCTGGGCGGGTTGTGGCTGGCGATCTGGCAAGGGCGTTGGCGCTGGTGGGGTACGGCGCCGTTGGTTTTGGGCGCTGGCTTGGCCTGGTTCGCGCCGCTCCCCGACATGCTGGTGGCCAGGGATGCCAAGACCGTTGCCATTCGCGGCGATGACGGCTTGCTGCATTTTGTGCGGAAGCCCGCCGACCGGTTCGCGGCGCGCAACTGGCTGCTACGCGACGGCGACGGGCGGGACATCAACGATGCGGTGGGTCTGCCCGGCCTGCAATGCGACGGCATGGGTTGCGTGCTGACGCAAAGACTTTTGATCGCGGCATCGCTGAAGCCGGAAGCGCTGGAGGACGATTGCGCCCGGGCGCAAGTGGTGGTCAGCGCGGCGATGGGGACTTGCATAGGTCCGGCGGTGGTGATCGACCGCAAGAGGGCAGAGCAGGGTCAGGGCTGGCGTATCACATTATCGCCCACGCCCAGTGCCGTCAGCGTGCGCGAGATGCGCGGCGAACGGCCGTGGGTGGTCAGTATCTCCGAATAAGCCCGACCAATTTGCCCTGGACCTTGACGCGGTCGGCGCCATAGAGACGCGTTTCATAAGCGGGATTGGCCGCTTCGAGCGCGATGGAGTCGCCGCGGCGGCGCAGCCGCTTTAAAGTGGCTTCCTCATTATCCACCAGCGCCACGATGATCTCGCCGGTATTGGCGCTATCGGCTTCCTGGATGATCACCGTGTCGCCGTCCAGGATGCCGGCATTGATCATGGAGTCGCCGGTCACTTCCAGGGCGTAATGGCTGCCGCGCCCGATCATGCCGCTGGGCACCGGCAAATCGCCGACCTTGTTCTGCAAGGCTTCGATCGGCGTGCCGGCGGCAATGCGGCCCACCAGCGGCACATTGACGGCGCCCTCGGCGCCATCGCCGTAACCACGGCGCGGCGAAGGCGCGCGGGCGTCGGCCATGCGGACTTCGCCGCGTCCGTGACGGGTTGCGGCGCGCTGCACCTGGCTGCGGGTGGTGGCGGGGCGCAAGGTCTCGGCCATATTGTCGGGCAGCTTGAGCACTTCCAAAGCGCGGGCGCGCTTTTCCATGCGGCGCAGGAAGCCGCGTTCTTCCAGGGCGGTGATCAAGCGGTGAATGCCGGATTTGGATTTCAAATCCAGCGCCTCTTTCATTTCGTCGAAGGAAGGCGGAATGCCGCTTTCGCGCACCCGTTCATGGATGAACATCAGAAGTTCGTACTGCTTGCGCGTGAGCATCTGCGTTCCCTCCTGCAACCGGTCGCGCTGCCCGGCCAAAGCGGGCGCGAACAAAGCCGGTACATACGCGAATCGTTCTACTTTAGTTCCAGCGCGGCGTCAACGCACCCAGTCTTGTCGAAGGCGGGAACTGAGTCTGTTAACGGGACGGGAACGGCGCGGGAGTTCCACCGTTTGTTACAGCGGGAGGCGGTAAGGATGGAGACCACAATGAAGATCAAAACTCTTATCTTGGGTACGGTCGTCAGTGCTGCTGCACTGATCGGCACGGCTGAAGTCGCGTCCGCCCGAATCGTCTGCAACCGCTATGGCGATTGCTGGCGTACCCATGACCGCTATGACTATCGCCCCGCTTGGGGCCTGCGCGTCTATGACGACAATTGGCGCTGGGATGCGCGCGATGAGCGCCGCTATCGTTGGCGCGATTATCATCGCGGCTATTATGGCCGCGGCGGCGTGTGGATCACCTTCTGACGCCGGCATGCTTTAGAATGGAAAGGCGGCCCCGCAAGGGCCGCCTTTTTCTTTCAGCCCAGCAAATCCTGCGGCGTGACATTCGCCGCCGCCGCCAGTTTCGCCAGTGTGGCGGGTGCGATGGCGCGCGCCTTGCCGGTGAGGAAGGCCAGGATTTCGCCGGGCGCCACGCCGGCGGCGCGCGCCCATTCGGTGGGGCGCAGATGGCGGGCAATCATGAAGGCACGGAAGGCGTCGCGCCGGCGTCCGATCTCTTGCCCGCGCGGCGCGGCGACTTCGCCCATCAGCACTTTAGGTTTGGGCACGCTGTGCGCGCCGGGGGGCTTGGCATAAGGCGAAGTCGAGACACGCACAGTGTGTTGGGCCTCGCCGCGCGGCTTGGGTGGCGTTGCCGAGATGGACTGGTGCTCCGGGCGGGCGTTGAGGGGAGAGCCGCGCATGCCGGCGGAACGTCTGGGTTTGTCCGTCACCGAAAGCCGTTGCCCAACAAAAGCGCGGTGGCGGCGCGCACATCTTTTTGCCGCATCAGGCTTTCGCCCACCAGCACGGTGGTGACCTTGGCCCCGGCCAGGCGCTTCAAGTCGGCGGGGGCCGAAATGCCGCTTTCCGCCACCACATGCACGCCGCGCGGCACCTTGGGCGCCAGCCGCAAGGTCACGCCCATGTCGGTGACAAAGGTCTTCAGGTTGCGGTTGTTGATGCCGATCAGGGCGGCATCCAGGTCCAGCGCCCGCTCCAGCTCGGCTTCGTCATGGATTTCCACCAGCGCATCCATGTTCCAGCGCGCGGTTTCATCGAGCAGGGCGCGGGCCTGATCGTCGCTCAGCATCGCCATGATGATCAGGATGCAGTCGGCGCCCCAGGAGCGGGCCTCCACCACCTGATAAGGCTCGATCATGAAATCCTTGCGCAGCACGGGCAGGCGGGTGACCTCGCGCGCCTGGGCCAGATATTCCGGCGCGCCTTGGAAAGAGGGGGCATCGGTCAAAACCGAAAGACAGGCGGCGCCGCCTTCCTCATAGGCCATCGCCAAAGCGGGCGGATCGAAATCGGCGCGGATAAGCCCCTTGGAGGGAGAGGCTTTCTTGATTTCGGCGATCAGGCCGTATTCGCCGCCGGCTTTTTTTTCGTCCAGCGCCGCCAAAAAGCCGCGCGGCGCTTCGACGTCGCGGGCGCGCGCTTCCAGTTCGGCGAGGGCGGATTTCGATTTGGCGGCCGCCACTTCCTCGCGCTTATAGCCGAGAATTTTGTCCAGGATGCTCATCGGGTCGATGCGATAATCAGCTCGTCCAGTTTGGTCTTGGCCGCGCCGTTGTCCAGCGCGCGCGCCGCCAGCGCCACACCCTCTTTTACATCTTTTACCCGCCCCGACACCATAAGGGCGCAGGCCCCATTCAGCAGCACGATGTCGCGGTAGGGCCCGGTCTCACCGTCAAACAACCGACGCAAGGCTGTCGCATTGTCCGCCGCATTGCCGCCTTTGAGGTCGTCCAGGGTGGCGCGCTTCAGACCGGCGTCTTCCGGCGCGAGGACCCCTTCCACGATCTGCCCATTTTCCAGGCTGGCGAAATGGGTGATGCCGGTTGTGGTGACTTCATCCAGGCCGTCGGCGCCATGCACCACCATGGCGCGCTGGCTGCCCAGCGCCTGCAGGGCCCGCGCATAGGGGCCCAACCAATCGCGGCTGTAGATGCCGACCAATTGGCGTTTGACCTTGGCGGGCGAGGCCAAGGGTCCGAGCAGATTGAAGATGGTGCGCATGGGAATCTTTTTGCGCACGGCCGATACATGGCGCATCGCCGGATGATGCACCTGGGCGAACAGGAACACGATGCCGGTTTGCGCCAGCACCTGCGCGGCGCGTCCCGGTTCCAGATCGATTCTGACGCCCAAGGCTTCCAGAATGTCGGCGGCGCCGCTTTTGGAGGTGGCGGAACGGTTGCCATGCTTGGCTACGGCCACGCCCGCGCCCGCCACCACAAAGGACACCGCGGTGGAAATGTTCAAGGTGCCGTGACCGTCGCCGCCGGTGCCGCACAGGTCGATGGCATCGGCGGGCGCTTGGACGGGGCGCATCCCGGCGCGCATGGCGCGCACCGCGCCCACGATTTCCGGCACCGTGGGACCGCGCTTGGCCTGCGCCGTCAGAAAGGCGATCAGGTCGGCCTCCGGCACCGTGCCCGACATGATGGCTTCGAACGCCCAGGCGCTGGCCGTGGCGTCCAGGCTGACGCCTTCGCGCACCATCGCCAGGGCTACGGGAAAATCCACCGAGGCGCTGGTCACTTTCATGCCGGGATTTTGGCGAAATCGCGCGCGATGGCTAGAAAATTGCCCAGCAAAGCGTGACCGTTTTCGCTGGCGATGCTTTCGGGGTGAAATTGCACGCCATGCACGGGGTGGGTCTTGTGCATCACGCCTTGGATCACGCCGTCCTCGCTGGTGGCAGTGACTTCCAGCGCAGGCGGCATCGAGGGCGGATCGATGGTGAGGGAGTGATAGCGGGTGGCGAGAAAATCATTGTTCAAACCGCGAAACACGCTTTTGCCGGTGTGATGCACGCGGCTCAGCTTGCCGTGCATCGGCTCAGGCGCGCGCACGACTTTGCCGCCATAGACCTGGCCGATGGCTTGATGGCCCAGGCAGACGCCCAGAATCGGCATGGCGCCGCCCGCCTGCTTGATCACCTCCAGGCAGATGCCGGCTTCGTTGGGGGTGCAGGGGCCGGGGGAGAGCACAATGCCTTCCGGCTTGAGAGCTAGCGCATCCGTGGCGGAAATTTCGTCATTGCGGACCACGCGCACGTCCGCGCCCAGCTCGCCCAGATAATGGAAGAGGTTGTAGGTGAAGCTGTCATAGTTATCGATCAGCAGGAT
>DATEMS010000019.1:0-4034 GCA_035275465.1 Rhizomicrobium sp.
CGTATCGCTGTCGCGAATGAACTGGCGCAGATTGCCGACCTTCGTTGGCGGCTGCATGTCGACGACGAACCTATGGATGACCGTGGCGTTTACGAACGCTTCATTGCCGAGTTTCTAGACGTGCATGAAGCAGAGTGGAAATCAAACGAAGTGACCCATTGGGTCGCGGTCTATGGCACCCGCATTGTTGCAGTGATGTCGGTCGTATTTGTCCGCAAAATACCGAGACCCGGCAACCTTCATGGCCGCTGGGGCTACCTCGCCAACTCCTACGCGCTCCCCGAAGTGCGTAACGCGGGCGTGGGAAGTCAATTGCTGGCGGCGATCAAGAGTTGGTCCATTGGTGAGAATCTTGAGTTGCTCGTAGTTTGGCCAAGTGACAGAGCTTATCCGTTCTACGAGCGCGCCGGTTTCCACCGCTATCCCGATCCCGTGGTTCTGAAGCTAGACCCACCGGCGTAACTTCTGCCAAGCATCGATGTCATGCGGTGGGTTTGAAAAAGATAACATTGCCAAAGAAAAAAAGGGCTGGAGAATTGCTGCTTCTCCCCCCTCCCCTTGCGGGAGGGGACAAATGGATCGAGCGGAGCGAGAGCCATTTGGGGGAGGGGTACAGCGGGCACGGTGCTGATCACCCCCACCCGAACGGATCGCGCGTTGCGCGCTCCGTTCGCCCTCCCCCGTCAAGGGGGAGGGGATGTTTGAGTTCAGTTCTGAAAAGAAAAAGGGCCGGAGCGGTGACGCTCCGGCCCTGATTTCTTGAGCGCGAGCGTGGCTTAAATCACGCCGCGCTTATGCTCGCCGACCACGACCCGGCCCGGCTCGAAAGCGCGCTTGAAGACGTCCAGCGCCTTGCGGGGCTCGGCATTGCCGCACATGAACACGTCGAAGGCCGCGAAGCCCTTTTCCGGCCAGGTGTGGACGCTGATGTGGCTTTCCGCCAGCACCGCCACGCCGGAAATGCCGCCGCCGTCTTCGAACTTGTGCAGGTGAATATGCAGCAGGGTCGCGCCCGCCTCATTCACCGCGTCAATCAAAGCACTTTCGATACGCTCGCGATCATCCAATCCCTTGGCTTCCCAAAGGTCGATGATCACATGGCTGCCCGCATAGGACAGACCGTTCTTGGTAATAAAATGGTCTTTCTGGTCATCGTTCGAAGGAGGAACGATGACAGGAACGGGCCTCGCAGTCGCGCGGACGCGAGGCGCCCTTGCTTCTTTGTTCGCCGCCACCAGATTAAGTCGAGCCATTCAAGCACCTACCCGTCTTGGAGTTGACACCTGCGCCTTGGCCTTACGGACTTCCGGACGCGCCTAAAGAAGAAAGCGACGCACGGGGTCACCCGGTCGCCGCTTTGTCCCGCTTTTTTTCTCGCGGGGTCGGTTTGCAAATAGGGCTAACGCCCCGGCGATGCAAGAAGAAATTTCCCCTAGGGGCGATTTTTTTCCCCACCGTGTCCGCGGCGCGATCACAGCCACGCCATGCGCGGGCGCGCCGCGCGCCACTCGCGGCAAAGCACATGGTGTCGGAAAGTTCGATAAAATGGGCATAAGATGCGCGAGCGCGCGCACGGTAGACAGCGGCGCAAAGCAGTCCTATACGGCGAGCCTTGTCACAAGCGTTAAGGAAACGTTATGGCCCGTCCCCAGCCCCAGCCGACCAAAACCAAGTCTCGCAAAGCCTCCGGCGACCTCCAGATCGAGCGTCTGCACAAAGGCTACGCCCAGTCCATGGAGGTGACCAAGGTGCTGGCGGACGAGAAGAGCCAGTACCAGCACATCCGCATCTTCGACACCGTGGCCAATGGCCGGGTGATGACCCTGGACGACATCGTTCAGATCACCAGCCGGGATGAAAGCGCCTATGCCGACATGCTCACCCATTTACCTATGTTGGAGCATGGCAGAGTCGAACGGGTGATGATCGTGGGCGGCGGCGATCTCTCCATCGCCGACGAGGCTCTTAAGCATAAAAACGTGAAGGAAGTGGTGCTTGTCGATATCGACGGGCGGGTGATCGAGCTGTGCAAGAAGCTGTTCGGCGAAGTCAACACCAAGGCCTTCAAGGACAAGCGGATGACCATCGAAGCGGCCGACGCTTTTGAATATCTGGGCCGTAAGTCCAGCAAGAACCGCTTCGACCTGATCATCGCCGACCGTCCCGATCCGGTGGGGCCGGGCAAGGCGTTGTTCGGCGAGACCTTCTACGACCGCGTCAAAGGCGCGCTGAGGAAGGGCGGCTATGCCACCTTCCAGACCGGCGTGCCCTTCTATCAGCCCTGGGAGATCACCGAGGCGCTGGAGGAGCTGGCGCAGTTCTTTTCCAAATCCGGCCTCTATTTGACCGTGGTGCCCACCTATATCGGCGGCTTCATGGCGCTGAGCTGGGCCACCAAGGGCGGCAAGCCGCTGGGAACACCGGCAGGCATTCAAAAGGCGGCCAAAGCCTATAAGAAGGCCAAGCTGAGATGCGACTATTACAACCCGGCCGTCCACGCCGCGGCCTTCGCCCTGCCCAACTGGATCCGCAAACTGGTTCCCTAGGCGGGCTTTCTTTTTGCCGCCCGAATGCCCATCTTTCCGGACAGAAAACCCGGAAAGCACAGACATGGCATTGATCGGCCCCGGCGGGCGTCCCGTCACTTCCCAGCCCGCCCAAAATGCGGCATCGGGCGCCAGCCCGCACATCAAGGATTCGGGCCTGGCCACCTTCGCCGCCGATGTGCTGGAAGCCAGCCGCGCCGTGCCGGTGATCGTG
This sequence comes from Rhizomicrobium sp., assembly GCA_035275465.1. GTDB lineage: Bacteria > Pseudomonadota > Alphaproteobacteria > Micropepsales > Micropepsaceae > Rhizomicrobium. The sequence goes on from DATEMS010000019.1 coordinate 2,761, forward strand.
GATTTCTGGGCGCCCTGGTGCGGCCCCTGCAAAACCCTGGGACCGCAGCTGGAGGCAGCCGTCAACGCGGCCCAGGGCGCGGTGAAGATGGTCAAGGTCAATATCGACGAAAATCCCGAGATCGCCCAGCAGCTGCGTATCCAGTCCATTCCCACCGTCTATGCCTTCCGTGACGGCCAGCCGGTGGACGGCTTCATGGGCGCGATTCCCGAAAGCCAGGTGAAAGCCTTTGTCGCGGCGCTGGCCGGTGGCAGCCACCAACAGAGTCATGACCATGGCGGCCCCGAACATACCGCCGAGGTTCTGGCGGTGGCGGCCGAGGCGCTGGCGGCCGGCGACATCGCCATGGCGGCGCAAGCCTATGGCCATGTCCTGCAGGACGAGCCGGGCAACGTTCAAGCCGTGGCCGGGCTGGCGCGCGCCTATCTCAAGGGCGGCGACGAGGAGCGGGCCCGGGCGACCTTGCAGATGGTGCCGCCGGACGCGGCCCAGGATGACGCCATCCGCGCCGTGGAGGCCGAGCTGAAGCTGCGCCAGGCGCCCGCCCCGGAAAGCGGCGAGACCGCATCCTTGCGCGCCAAGCTGGCCGCCGATCCCAAGGACCACCAAGCCCGCTTCGACCTGGCCATGGCGCTGGAGGCGGGCGGGGACCGCGACGGCGCCGTGGCGGAACTGCTGGAGCTGGTGCGGCTGGACCGCAAATGGAACGAGGAGGCGGCGCGCAAGCAACTGGTCGTCCTGTTCGAGGCGATGGGCCCCGCCGATCCGCGCACCATCGAGGCGCGGCGCAAGCTTTCGGGGCTTTTGTTCTCCTAATGGCCGCGCGGCGCTACCATTCCTATTCCGACCTGCCCAAATCGCTGCCGCTGTTCCCGCTGACCGGTGCGGTGTTGCTGCCGCGTGGGCAGTTGCCTCTCAATATCTTCGAGCCGCGCTATCTGGAGATGTTCGATTATGCCCTGCAGGGCGACCGGCTGATCGGCATGATCCAGCCGACCGAACATGAAGACGCGGTGCCCCATCCGCGCCTGTCGCAGGTGGGCTGTGCCGGCAAGATCGTCTCGTTCCGTGAAACCGAGGACAATCGCTATCTGGTGACGCTGGCGGGGATCTGCCGCTTCCGCCTGACCGGCGAGATGCAGACCACGACGCCCTGGCGGGCGGGATTTTGCGACTTCGGGGCCTTTGCCGCCGACCTGGCCCATCCGGGCGACGAGGCCTTTCCCCGCGAGCGGTTGCTGGCGGCGTTGAAAGCCTATCTCGCCAACCGCGAC
>DATEMS010000020.1:0-15162 GCA_035275465.1 Rhizomicrobium sp.
GGAATTGAATCCGCCGCCAGCTTTTCCATTTCGCGGTAAAAACGCGCCGCGCCGGGATGCAGCGGCGCGGGAGAATTGTCGGCGGCGATGCTCTGCCCGATTCCCCGCGCGCTGGGATGGCTGGCCGCCAAGGCGTCGCGGTTCGCCGGATTGAACAGCGCCCGGGTGATGCCATAGATCAGGGCGTCGGGCTCGCTGTCGCTTGTCACCCAATAGGCGCGCGTGGACACGGTCTCGACCGCGCCCGTGCCGGGATAGGCACCGGCTTGAATGGTAGCGGCGGAAAGCTGCGGCATCATCGCGATCAGCCGGTCACGGCCTTCGCCGTCGATCGGCACCAAGCGCGCCACATGCTGCGCGAGCAGATTGCGTATCGAGTCCAGCGGCACGCCGGCCACGGCAAAATAGGCGTCGATCTTGCCGTTCTTCAACATCTGCGCCCCGCTTTCATCGGAGACCGCTTCGCGCACCCGTATGCGGTAGGCCGCCGTGATGGCGCGCGCGCGCAGCAGCGACGCGCTGTTCGGCAGACCCATCAAAACCCGCATGCCGCGCAGATCGCCAACCGATTGGATGGGTGATTTGGCGGCGACCACCAAATGCGTCTCTTCCGGGAACAGTGCCGCGATCACCCTTAAATGCCGCGCCGGACGGCGGAAAGCGCCGCTGCGGCCCGCCGCCGCGGCAATCGCATCGCCATCGGCGAAGCCGGAATCCACCAGGCCTTGATTGACGGAGCGCAGATTGTCGGTGGAACCCTCGCTGGTGCGTGCCGACAGGATCACGCCCGCCGGACCGCAGACCGTGGCGGTATCGCAGCGTCCCACGCCCAGGGGATGGCTGATCAGTCCCGCCATGGTCTGGCCGACGGTAAAATAGACGCCCTCCGTCGAACCCGTGGCGATCTGGAAGGAAACCCGCACCGGTCCCGAATTCGCCATGCCCAGATTGCCGCCCGTCAGCAACGCACCGATCACCAGCACGACAAACGCAACAAGAGCGGCTATGGCCAGGAATCGCTCGGACATGACCGGCAAAAGTTAATCCTTTATTTACGTCAACAGTGGGGCATTAACCGGATGGTATGGGTTGCGGGCTGCGCAAAAGATGGTGCGGACGAAGGACTCATGAGCAACTCGCGGCAACTCCTGCATGTCATGATAGCGGACTCGGCACTGCTTCTATATGCGCAGATATACTTAAGGCTTTGTTGACCGGGGGACTGGCACAGTCGCGGGAGCGTTTCTTTGAAGGCTGCCCCCATGGCTGTTTCCGCAATCCGTAAAGCGAATTTGGCTGCCCTGCTTATGCTCGGCTGCAGCGTCATCGCCGTTCCCGCGCAGGCAGGATGGTTCGATTCCGACTCCACGCCTGCCGCCAAAACCGACGTCAAGGCGGATGCCAAAAATGCGGCGGCGCAGCCCGCGACCACTTTGGATGACAGCATCCGTCAGGCGCAGATGCTGCGGCTGGCCGGCAGCTATCCCGAAGCGATCAGACATCTTTCCCAGTTGATGCTGGTGGCGGGCGACGATTCGCGCGTCATCAGCGAATATGGCAAGACCCTGGCGGCGATGGGACGCGCTTCCGATGCGGTGAACTTCCTGACCCGCGCGCAGCAATTGCAGCCGAACGACTGGACGGTCTATTCGGCTCTGGGTGTGGCCTATGACCAGATCGGCGACCAGAAAAGCGCCCAGATCAACTACGGCCAGGCGCTGAAACTCAACCCGGAAGAGCCCAGCGTCCTCAGCAATTACGCGCTTTCGCGCATGCTGGACAAGGATCCCGAAATGGCCCGTGGCTTGGCCGCCCGCGCCGAAAAAGCCGGGGGCAGCCGGGACGCCATAATCGCGCGTAACATCGCCATGATCCGTTCCATCGCGCCGGAAGCCCCGGTGCAGCAGGCCGCGCAGGCACCGGCGCCCGCTCCCATTCCCCAGACCGCGCCGCGGGCTCCTGTTGCTGTTGCAAGCGTCCCGGCGACGCCTGTCGCGCCAAGCGAAAATCGCGTTGTGATGCAGAAGGTGCCGGTGGATCCGCTGGCGGGCCCGGTCCAGACCGCCGCCAAGCCTTCGTCCGGCACCATGGTCGCCACCAGTGCGCCGCGTCCGCTTCAAGCCAAGCCGATGGAGACACCGGTAACACCTGCGCCGGTAAAAGCCACTGAACCCGCGCCCATCGCGACCGCCACCGCCGCCACCGCGAAGGTGACGCCGCCGGCACCCGCAAAGACGGCCGAAGTTAAACCCACCCCGGTCAAGCCCGCCGAAGCAGCCCCGGTTGTCGCCGCCAAGGTGACCCCGCCAGCGCCTGTGAAAACCGTTGCGGTCAAAGCCGTGCCGGTCAAGTTCAGCCAGCCAGCCCCCCTGACCGCCGCCAAACTGACATTGGCCCCCATCAAGATTGCCGAACCGGCCGCGACGCCGCCCGCCCCTGTGAAGGCCGCGGAGGCCAAGCCCGTGGCCGCCGCGCCTGTGGCCACCAAGGTAGCCGTGCCCGCGCCCGTTAAGGCGGCGGATGTCCAAAAGCCTGCCGCAGCCTCCGTCACCGTGAAAATGGCGGCACCCGTCAAGGCCGCCGAGGCCGCCAAGCCGGAGGCCGCGCCCAAGGTTCTTGTGTCCGCGCCCGTAAAAGCCGCCGACGCCAAGCCCCTGGTCAAGACAGTAGGCCAGCCGAAGGATGCGATCCCCGGCCTGCGCATGAGCGCCAACGCTTATTGATCCTATACCATCGTCAAATCAAAAGGCGCGGATCACTCCGCGCCTTTTTTGTTTTGCGCATTGAATAGCGGACATTCAATTACGCGATTATTGGTATATCTTGGCACCGACTGGACACAAACTATAGCCATGGATCGCGGGCCGCTGGCGCTGGCCATCGAGGCAATCATATTTCCGATCGATTTGGATAAGCGAAAATGATCACGATGCGAAACTTATTTCGTTTTGCAGCGTCGATTGCCATCCTGGTAATCCCAGCCGGCAATGCAAACAGCCAGACAAATCCTGCGCCCGCTACACGTCCGGCCATCGACGGCATATTGGCCGCGTTTCAGACCCATTCCCTGGTTGGAATGCATAACATAGAAGGCGGCGACAATCATGACCTCGCGCAGCAGCAAGATTTCTATGCTGCGCTAGTGCGCGACCCACGTTTTGCTCGTGACGTCGGCAATGTCGTGGTGGAGTTCGGCAATGCCATGCATCAGGGCGTAATGGACCGCTACGTCAATGGCGAGGATGTTCCCTATAGCGAGCTGCGCAAAGTATGGACTGATACGGTCGGCGGGACCGTGCCCCCCTTTAATCTCGGTTATGTGAATTTGTTCGCCCAGGTGCGCGCCATCAATGCGTCGCTCCCGGTCGACCAACGCATGCATGTCTGGTTGGGTGAGCCGCCGGTCGATTGGTCGAAGGTGGAGAAACGCGAAGACATTGTTCCGGCAGGCTCAAACCTGATGATGATTCGGGACAATCATGTGGCAGGACTGATCGAACGAGAAATACTTGCTCGCAGGCGCAAGGCGCTGGTGATTTACGGCGGAGGCCATTTTATCACCGACCCGGCCGCTCTTGCGGCAAGATTTGGTCAAACCAGCATGGCGGCACAGATCGCGCAAAACCATCCCGGTGCGATATTTGATGTCGAAACCTATACCGGTCTTGCCAACAAGGCTTGCAATGCAGAATTCGAGAAAGACAAAAAGAACCTCAGCTTGCCCGCCCTGCTGCCTACGGAGACGATGCTGGGAGACGCCGCCTTTCGCACACGGTGTGTTTTGACGGGAGGCTGGAACATCGATGCGGTGCTATATCTAGGGCCGGCAACGTCGTTGAACTCCTCTCCCCTTTTGCCGGATGTGTATCTGGATGGGGATTATCTGAAGGAACTACAACGCCGCTGGCGGATCATGGGAATAAGCGTGACCACATCCGATCTATCCATCACGGTGGATAAAAACGCAGTGTCACCAAAGCCATTGGTCACCCATGACGACATTGACAGCCGCGTGGTGGCGTTGGCAGCTCGTGCAAAGGCCAACGAGGCAAGCCCTGAGGCCGAGCGGGCACTTCGCCGCCTTATTGCTGGCTTTCAGAAGGGACAGCCGTTTTATGATGAATTGGCGCCGGACGTGGCCAAAAGCGTGCGGGGCGTGTCGGCCCGCTTGCAGAGCGATATAAAGAGCTGGGGCGCTTTGAAAAACATCACATTCAAGCGTGTGGGGACCGACGGCACCGACATTTACCAGGTCGAATTCGAGAAAAGACCAACCGAATGGCACATTAGTCCGCTCATAGATGGAAAGGTCATTGTGCTATATTTGCTTTTGTAGGTCCGGCATCCCTTTGCGCCTCCGCATTCAGGAGCGCCGAGCGTAACTCCCTATCACTTTGAAAGAAGCTCAGCGCAAGAGATTTTGCGGCATGGGCAGGGTTGCTAGCGGCAGCGTGGCAACGCGCGGCGCTTTTTTGCTTGCGACTATCGCGCATCCGGCGCGAGATATTTTGCGGCCTGAGCAGGAGCGTCGCGCGGAGCGTGCTTAACGCACGTGAGCACGCGCGACGAACTCAGGACGCACCGCCCGCGTACCGCGGGCTCGAAGCGGGGCCAGCTTTTCTAAGCTCGCTACACTCGCTAAGAAAAGCTAGGCCAAAGACCCGCGCTACATCATTTTCTTAATTGTCAGAATCGCCGGGCCCATAATGACGACGAACAAACACGGCAGAAAGAAGATAATCATCGGGACGGTCAGTTTGGCGGGCAGTGAAGCGGCCTTACGCTCGGCTTCCTGCATGCGCCCCTCGCGGTTTTCAACAGCGGTGACACGCAGCGCCTGGCCCAGGGGCGTGCCGTATTTCTCGGCCTGGTTGAGGGCGGTGGCCACCGCCTTGACACCGGGATGACCACACCGCTTGGCGAGATTGTCAAAGGCCTGGCGGCGGTCGGGAAGATAGCTGAGTTCGGCGGTGGTAAGCGCCAGCTCCTCGGCCAGTTCGGCGGACTGGGCGCCTATCTCCGCCGCCACGCGGGAAAAAGCGCTTTCGATAGACATGCCGGATTCCACGCAGATCAGCATCAGGTCCAGCGCATCGGGAAAAGCGCGCATGATCGATGCCTGGCGGCGCGCGATCATATTGTTGACGAACATGTCCGGCAGATAGAAGCCGATCAGGGCGCCGATAAAGGCCGCACCGATTTTCTGCACCGGCGACCAGCCCAGATGCAGGATCACGAACAGATAGAATAGCACGACGACGAAAACGATGAACGGCATCACAAAACGGAAAAACATGAAGGCGATGAGCGGCGCCTGGCCGCGATAGCCGGCACTGGATAGCTTTTCGCGGGTATTTTCGCTTTCCAGCACATTGCCCAGCTTGAAGCGATCCAGGGTCGCTTTCATGTAGGACACCGGCTCGACGCGCAGTGTGCCGCGCTTGGCATTCAGGGCGGCGTGATGCTTGGCGCGCAATTCCTCGCGGCGGGCGGCCACCGATTTGAGGCGTTCGTTGAGCCCGTTGCCTTCCAAATAGGGAACCCCCAGGGTCAGCACCGTGGCGAAAGCCAGGATGGCGACAAAGAGCATGGCCAGGAAGCTCTTGTCGAACAACAGATTCATGACGGTGTCCATCAAAAGCCTCTCACCGCCTAATGCTTGAAATTGATCATTTTGCGCATCACCAGGATGCCGCAGCTCATCCAGAGCACGCAGCCCGCCAGCATCAGGTTGCCGGCACGTTCGGTGAACAGCTTGGCGATATAAGCGGGTGTGGTGAGATAGACGATGCCCATCACCCCGGGCGGCAGCGAACCGATGATCATGGCGCTGGCCTTGGCTTCCGACGACATCGCCCTGATTTTGCCCTGCAACCGCTTGCGGTCGCGCAGCACGGCGGCGAGGTTGCCCAGGGCTTCCGACAGGTTGCCGCCCGACTTGCTTTGAATGGTCATGACAATCGTGAAAAAGCCCACCTCCGGCGTCGGCATGGACTCCATCATCCGCTTGAGGGCCTGATCCAGCGTGACACCGACCTTCATGCTTTCCGTCAGGGCATGGAATTCGCTGCCCACCGGATTGGGAACCTCGCGCGCCACGATGCGCAATGCTTCATTGGTGGGCAGGCCGGACTTGACCGAACGGACGATCACGTCGATGGCGGTGGCGAAATTTTCGGTGAATTTCTTCATGCGGCGATTGGTGAGGAAGCTCAGCACCCAGCGCGGCAGGCCAAGCCCGATAGCGAACATCGCCAGCGCGATCACCAGCGGACTCTGATGGGTCATGATCGCGATACCCGCGGCGATACAGGCGGCGATCCCACAAATCATCCAGAAGGTGCGCGGGCTGGCCTTGGGAAAGCCGGCCTGTTCCAGCCGGCGCCGCATGGTGGGCCGTTCTTTCTTGGCGGCGCGGTTTTTTTCCACGTCCTTGAGCATCGCCGCGACGTTCTTGCGCTTTTGGGCGGCATCCGGGGCGGTATTCGCGCCACGGCCTCGCGCGTTGCCGGCTGGCTTGGCCACCGCCGCGACGCGTTTCTGGCTGACGGCGTCGCCGTCGGAAAACGCGAACGCCGCGCCGCCAAGCGCGAGCGCGAACAGGATGCCGACCAGAAAGATCATTGATTGACCTTATCGAGCGCGTCGGCCAGCTCTTTTTCGAGATTGTAATAGCGGGCGCGCTCCCAGAAGTTGGGGCGCACCACGCCGGAACCGACATGCTTGCCGCGCAACTTGCCGGTCTCATCCTCGCCGGTGATCTCGTAGGACACCAGATCCTGGGTGATGACGACGTCGCCTTCGGTGCCGATCACTTCGGTGATCTTGGTAATACGGCGCGAACCGTCGCGCATGCGCTCGGCCTGGATGATGATGTCGATGGAACCGACGATCATTTCCCGTATGGTCTTCATCGGCAGCGAAAAGCCGCCCATGGTGATCATGGATTCCAAGCGGCCCATCGCTTCGCGCGGGGAGTTGGCGTGCAGCGTGCCCATCGAGCCGTCATGGCCGGTGTTCATCGCCTGCAGCAGGTCGAAGGCCTCGGGTCCGCGCACTTCGCCCACGATGATGCGTTCGGGGCGCATACGCAGACAGTTCCTGACCAGGTCACGCATGGTGATCTGGCCCTGCCCTTCCAGGTTGGGGGGGCGGGTTTCCAGCCGCACCACATGGGGCTGCTGGAGCTGAAGTTCGGCGGCGTCTTCGCAGGTAATGACGCGCTCTTCGGTGTCGATATAGGCGGTCATGCAATTCAAAAGCGTGGTCTTGCCCGAGCCGGTACCGCCGGAAATCAGGATATTGCAGCGGCAGCGGCCGATCACTTGCAGCACGCGCGCCGCATCGGGGCTGATCGAACCGAACTTGACCAGATCTTCCAGCTTCAGCTTGTCTTTCTTGAACTTACGAATGGTCAGGGTGGGCCCGTCCAGGCTCAGCGGCGGACCGATGACGTTGACGCGGGAGCCGTCCAACAGGCGCGCGTCGCAAATCGGCGAGGATTCGTCGACACGGCGGCCGACTTGCGACACAATGCGCTGGCAGATATTCATCAGCTGGGCATTATCGCGGAAGCGGATATTGGTGAGCTGCACCTTGCCCTGGACTTCGATGAAGACCCGGTTGGCGCCATTGACCATGATATCGGCGATATCGTCGCGCGCCAGCAGCGGCTCAAGCGGCCCATAGCCCAGCACGTCGTTGCAGATGTCCTGGAGCAGATGTTCCTGCTCGGCGATGGACATCACCACTGCCTTGATCGAGATAATCTCGTTGACGATGTCGCGGATTTCCTCGCGCGCCGAATCCGGATCGAGCTGCGCCAGCTGCGCCAGATCGATGGTGTCGATCAGGGCATTAAAAATCGTGGATTTGATCTGGTAATAGTCTTCGGAACGGCTGTCGGTCACCGCCCGCACGACGGGTTTGGACGGCTGCGGAGCGGTTTGTGGCGCCGGCGCAGGTACGGGCGGGGGCGGCGCCGCGGCGGCATCGACCCGCGGCACCGCGCTCACCGGCTCGCGCGCGGGTGCGGCGGACTTTCCGAAAGCAGGCTCGGAGCCGATGCGCTTGCCGAAATGGCTCATTCCTATGCCCGTTTCCTACCCTTGAGGAACGAAAAAATATTCACGGTATTCTTGGCCGCCACGCCCTGCATGGTGCGCCCGGTGATGGCGCGACACAGCTGACGCAGGGATTCGGCGACCGGAGCCTTGGGCATCACTTCCATCACCATCTGTCCGTTGTTGGCGGCCTGGCCGAATATCGCGGGATCGAAGGGGATGATGGCAGAGGGATCCAGGCCCATGGTCTCGGCAAAGTCCTTGGCGGGAATTTCAGGACGCTTGGGAACGCCGACCTGATTGATCACCAGACGGGGCGGAGCGTCGTTGGGACGGGCACCCTTGACCAGATCGATGATATTCTTGGCGTTGCGCAAGCTGGTGAGATCCGGGGTCACCACGATCACGACTTCGTCGGCCGCCAGCAGCGCCGTCTTGATCCAAGGCTGCCAGCCGTGCGGCAGGTCCAGGATGACGCAGGGAATGGATTGGCGCACCGCGTCTATCACCGTCTCGAACGCGTCCGGCGAGGCTTCATACGTACGATCCAGAACGGCGGGAGCGGCAAACAGAGAAAGATGCTCGCCGCGCTTGATCAGCAAACGGTCGAGCAGGACATCGTCCAGACGCTCGGGCGCGCTCAGCGCATCACAAATGCCCTGGCTGGCCTCATCGTTGAAATCCAGCCCGACGGTGCCGAAAGGCAGATCCAAATCGATGACAGTCGTGTTGATGTGGAGTTCCTCGGCGATGCACCAGCCGATATTGTGCGACAAGGTTGAAGAACCCACGCCGCCACGGGCACCGACCACGGCCACCACGCGGCCGATCGGGGCCGAGCCGGGGTCCAGATAGAGGCCTGAAATCACTTCGATCAACTGCAGCGGCGACAAGGGTGCCACCAGATATTCCGAAGCGCCGCGGCGCATCAATTCGCGATAGAGTTCGACATCGTTGCTGCGGCCCACCACGACCACCTTGGTCGCGGGATCGCAGACCTCCGCCAGACGGTCGAGTTCCAGCAGGGCTTCCTCGCCCTGCAATTTGGTTTCGACCACCAGCAGATTGGGCGTGATCTGGCCGGTATAATGCTGGACGGCGGCATCGACGCCGCCCAACTGTACTTGCAAATGCGCCTTGGACAGCCGGCGATCGCCGGCGGCCCGCTGCAAGGCGGCCCCGGTATCGGGAAATTCGCAGAAGGCATGGATGGAAATGCGCGGCACGGGACGTTCGTGCGGTGCGGCGCCAAAACTTTCGACTTGCGGGGGCTTACTCATGTTTGGTTCCGTTCACGCGTTACTGGCCGATATTCGAGGCACTGGCGGACTGTTCGCTGCCAGCGTCCGGAGAGTGTTTCGTGGCCTGGGTGACTTCACCCTTCCGGTAATGGTCCATCACGGCAGCGCGGCGCGCTGTATCCACCGGCCCCATGGCGCCCGGACCCAGCAGATCGCGAGGATCGGCTACCATGGCGGCGATATTCTGCTGCACCGCGCAGCCGAATCTCTTGGGCGTGGTGTTGTCCATGGTGAAAGATTCATTCTCGGACCAGTCGCCGCAAGCCGCGGTACGGGCGGTGTAGGCGATATAGGTGACATCCACGCGCCCATCGCCATTGGCGGCGTCGCGAGTCGAGACCAGAATCTTGTCGCGGCTGATACCGGTCGCCGCGGCGCGTTCGCCGAAGAAGGTGATAGCGGCGCGGCTGGCGGGGCCATTGGGAACGCTGATGCCAAGGCTGCCATTGCCGTGGACACGATAGTCGGCCAGGAAGGAATCGAACTTGATGGCATCCTCGGCGCTCATACCGTCAGCGCCACCCACAAACTGCACCTTAAGATCGCGATAGCTGGGTTCCACCATGATCGGATGGTTGCGGGCACCGTCTTCCGAAATCATGGCGCTGGGATCGGTGGTGGAGCAGGAACCGGCCATCAGGATGGCGCCAAGAGCCGCAGCGCGAAGAAAATAATCAGGTTTCATGACAACCTCCTAGCGCACGACAAAGCCGACAGGCGCGGAAGCCTGCGGCGAGACCGGCTTTTCGTCTTTTCTCTTGTAGACCGCGTTCAAGCGGCCCAGCAGAATAGTTTCCGGATCGGACGGCGGCACAAACCCGTCGGTCGGTGCAGCCAGTGCGGCCTCCGTGGTGGGCTCAACCAGATACGCGCTGACCAGGACCACCAGTTCGGTGGTGTCGTCGGCGAAATCGCGGCTGCGGAACAGAGCGCCCAGCACCGGCAGATCTTTCACGCCCGGAAATCCGTCGATCACCTGCTTGGTATTGTGCTGCATCAGGCCGGCCACCGCGAAGCTGCCGCCGGACGGCAATTCAACCGTGGTCGCAGTGCGGCGCACGGTCAGGGCGGGAATGGTGAGGCCTTGGGCGCTGCTGGCTCCCGATAGCGTGAATGAGCCGGTGTTGGACAGTTCGCTCACTTCGCTGGAAATCTGCAGACTGATGCGCCCCTGCGCCACCACCACCGGCGTAAAGCTGAGGCCGACACCGAATGGCTTGAATGTCACCGAAACGTTGCCGTCGCGGTCACGGCTGGCCGGGACGGGAAATTCGCCGCCGGCGAGGAATTTCGCGGTTTCGCCGCTGACGGCAGTGAGGTTGGGCTCAGCCAGCATATGCACCAGGCCAACGCGCTCCAAGGCCTTGAGCTGGCCCTGGACATTGTTGTTGATATTGCAGACCCCGCCGGCACTGGCCAGCACGCTAAAGGGATTGGGGTTGGTGCTTCCGTTACCGCAAACCCGTCCCGCTTGGCCGCCGGATAGATCGCTCAGCGCCTGACCGACCAGGTTGAACTGATTGGCGGTTGAAAAGGCTAGCGGCGTCGAGCCGCCGGCAATTTTGACGCCCGCCAGATTCACGCCGAACTGCTTGGCGATATTGCGGTCCATTTCCGCGATGCGGACCTTCAGCATCACCTGCTGGCCGCCGGCGATGCCGATCATATTGATGACCTTCTTCTCGTCGCCAGTGAAGCGGGCCGCCAGATCGGCGGCGCGCGTGGATTCCAAGGCGCTGGAGACCGAGCCGGTCAGGATGACATTATCATTCATGGCCTGCACTTGGATGGAAGAGTTGGGTAGGCTGGCCTTCATCAGGCTGGACAGATCCACCACGTCTTTCTCGACGCGGATATCCAGCGCCAGGATCTGCTTGCCCTGGGCGTCGAAGAAGAAGGCGTTGGTCTGACCCACTTTGGTGGCCAGCAGGAAGATGCGCCGCGGCGTGCGCACCACCGCATCGACCAGGTCGGGATTGGACACCAGCACGTCGCGCGCGTCGGCATCGAGCTGCACCACGGCCGCCTTGTCCAGCGGCAAGGTCAGGCGTTGATGCGTAGCTGCGCCACGGGTGGATATCGCCATTACCTTGGCATTGGCTTCGTCCAGCATGGGCCGCGCGGGAGCCGCGAAAGCGGCGCAAGGCGCAACCAGCGCCAGCGCGAAAGCAAAAAGAATTTTGTTGGGGAACATCACTGCGAATTCTCCTGCCGATTGGCGCCCGCCATGCCGTAACGGATCACAGAGACGGGGCCGTCATAGGTCGCGGCGGCGCGGCGCTTGTGCGCCGGATCATCGAGGCTGGCGACATTGCCTTCACGCAACGGACGAAGCGCCAGCGACAGCGATCCCGAGGTGCCGGCGCCGGAAAGCACTTCCGCCTGCTCGGGCGAGACTTCAACAGTTGCGGTCTTGCCGACCACGGTGCGGGCGTCCTTTTCCTGGCGATAAGTTTGATCCACCGCCAGCACGCGCAGGTTGGACAGGATCGTTTTGGCGGAGCCGCGGGTGCTATTGCCGTCGGCCTTGCGAGTCAAAATGACGTCCACGCGATCGTTGGGCAGGATGAAGCCGCCGGCGCCGGAGTCGGTGGAGATCGCGATCGATACGGCGCGCATGCCTTCGCTCAGCGTCGCGGCCATGAAGCCCGATGCGTCGCCATGCACGATCGCGTTCTGGGTGATCGGCTGGCCCGGCAAAATCATCGCGCGCACGACAGTGTCTTTCACGATCTGCTCTTCGCTGCCCGAGGCATCATGCGTGATAAAGGAAGGATCGACCACCGAAGACGGCCACTTCTCCCAGCGCACTTGTTCGGCGGTGAGCGCCTGGCCCGGCGAAAGATTGGTGCTGGCGACGAGGACTTCGCTCATCGCGATTACGGGAGCGGGCTTGGCTTGAACGACGGGCGTACCGCCGCCCAGCATGCCGCGCACAAGAAATGCGGCGCCACCGGCCGCTACAAGGGCAAAGCCAAGCACGATGATGCGTTGGGGATTCATGAGGGCAGCTCCTTTGGTGACAATTCACCATGCAACCCTTTAGAAATTGCTTAAGATGGCGCCGCGCAATTGCCTTATAAAACAATTGTTTCGCGTTGAACTTGTTTAAAATTCAACGCAAGAACCGCGGGGGTCGCGCTGAGCCGCCGTTAAGCACTTGCCGCGAGACGGAAAATTTCCGCTGACGGCAGTAAAAAAAAGGCGCCGGCGACCAGCGCCACGCCATAGGGAACACCCGAACGCGCATCATGCAACTTCACAATCCAGTCCTGGCGGGAGAGATAGGCCGGCAACGGATATTGGCGCATAAACATCAGGCCAAGCGTGAGAAGGCCCCCAAACACGCTGGCCAAAAGCGCGTAAGGCAGAGAATCGTTCACACCCAGCCACAACAGGACGGCAGCAAAGAGCTTGGCGTCTCCGCCGCCGATATAGCCCAGGGCGAACAAGGTGAAACCAATGAACAGCCCTACGGATCCGGCCAAAACATGCCAACCGATATCGGCGACAGACAGGCCGGCCGCGATCGCGAAAACTGCAAAGACAGCCATCAGCGCCAAAGTGACGAAATTGGGGATTGTGAAGCTTGCGACATCCCATCCCGCGGCCAGGGCCAGCAGGAGCGGCAATGCGCCTAAAACCAATATTTCCGCAAGCATCCGCGAACCTTTGAAAAACGAACGGCCGCCTTTTTTTGAAAGGCGGCCGTTCCAGAAATACCGTACGGTAGCCTTACGGTGCCGGTGCTGCTTTCGGCGTCAGGCCGGTCGAAACGCTAGTGAAGGTCTTCGTCAGAGTGGTACCGACGGTTTGCACGGCGGTGATGATGACAACAGCGATGAGGGCGGCGATCAGACCATACTCGATGGCGGTGGCGCCCGATTCATCGCGGATAAAACGCGAGATAATGTTCATTTCAGTCTCCAACTTTAGTAACACCCTAGGATGCCCAACCCCGGACGAACTCTTTTCGCTCGTTGCGGACATTGCCGACAATAGGGGGTACGTTTTAATTTCAGCTTAAGGCTGAATCGGAGACTTTCTTCAAACTTGCCAGGTTCCCAGACCAGTCCTGCCCGGAAAACGGAAATTCCGAAGGTTTTGACAAATTGTTTACCATCGGCGCAGGTTTCGCCGCGCTGGCGCAGCGGGCCGCGAGAAAAATCGAAAGCGCCGTGACTGGAAAAGAGCCAAGCAGATCCACCATGTGGTGCCCCCCCTGGATCGGTGAGGCAACAATGACCGCGGCATTGAGCAGCAGAAGCGGCCAGCGCAGCCAGTACACATGCCAGCCGTACCAAGCCACGATCAGCGCCAATACACCGTGATAAGAGGGAAAAGCGATCAGCCCGCGCAAATCCGACGGCGTGATGTAACCGGGCCCATCGCGCAGCAGCACCACAAGTGCTTTGCCGTAATCGCCGGTGACGGACAGAGTCAGCTTGCTCGCCACCTCGGGCGGCAGGATGTAAAGCGACTTGGCGCCCAGCGACGGCATCAGTGCCCATAATGCAATGGCGATAAGCGCGCCTGCGGCCAGCGCGACGCAATAGCGATAGACTTTTTCCACTTGTCCGGTCCAAGCCAACGCCACCATCACCAGAGCGATTTCCGGCAGTACCATATTGTAGACATAGAAAAACACGTCGTTGAGAAATGGGTACCGCGCCATGGCAAGCATCGTGTTGTACCAGTCGAAACCCAGGGCGCGGTCGGCCGCCACCAGAATGTCGTCGATGCGCGGCCCATGCAGGGTGAGAAAGAAATAATTAAGCATGCTTGCCGCCGCCGAGAACAAGCACAGGAAACTCGCGCCCATCAGCATGGCGGCCAGTTCCGGCTCGGCGCGCTTGGTTTGGTAAAAAATCCCACCTCCCAACAGGGCCAGCGACATCAGGCCCAGCCGTGCATAAGCGGCAATATCGATCTGGAAATGGCCAATCGCCGCCCAGACCAGGTCAGCGGCGACAACGACCGCGCACAATCCGAACAGGATGCGCTGGAGCTTGAAAATCATGGCCCGGTTTTCCTTGCGGTCGCGATAAGTAGACTATCAGTCTTAAGGCTTCTTTTACGGCGCCCCCCTAGTCTGGATGCGGCCCTATTTGGGAGCTTGCCATGCATCGCGCCGTCTTTTTTGCCGCCACCCTTCTCGTTGTCGCGCCCGCCTATGCCGCGGGCAAGAACGACGCCGTGGCGTTGGCGCTGGACGAGGTCCACACCCTCACCTTCCGCTCGCCGGTATCGACCGTCTATGTCGGCAATCCCTCCATCGCCGATGTCACGATGATCGATGCCCGCCACGCCTTTGTGCAGGGCAAAGGTTATGGCCGCACCAATATCATGGCGCTGAATCGCGACAACGTGATGGTCTTCAACACCCATGTCACCGTGACGGGCAGCGAGGGCGGCGGTACTGTGACCCTTAATCGCGGCGCCCAGCGTGTGACCTTGAACTGCGCCGGCGGGCGCTGCGAGCCGACACCGATGCCCGGCGACGGCAAGGATGCCGACGCCGTCAATGGCCAGATGACGGCGCATCAAGCCACGGCGCGCGCCGCTGCGGGTCTGGCGGAAGCTAAAAACTAATTTCCGTATAGAAACAGAGATGCCAACGGGGGCTAAGCGGCGGCCCGCCCGACTGCATCGCGCTGCAGGATCGCGTTTTTCCCGCCATGGCTTGCCTTCCTTGCAAGGCAACGGCCACGACGGAGCCGCAAATCCCACATCCAATCCCGACAGCGAGGGAAGCACTCGCCAAAAGGTCAGCAGAATCTGGTCCAGGGCCTCGAACA
>DATEMS010000021.1:0-9179 GCA_035275465.1 Rhizomicrobium sp.
CGATGTGCCGATCCATGCCGACGATTATGTCCACCGCATCGGCCGCACCGGGCGCGCCGGGCGCAGCGGCGCCGCCTATATGCTGGCCTCGCATCGCGACGGCAAATATATCGAGGCGATTGAAAAGATCACCGGACAGAAGCTGGCGCGCCGCGCGATGATGGATATCGAAGTGCGCGAAGAAAGCCGCCCCCGCCGCGACAAGGATCGGGGCGGACGCGGCGGCCGTGACCGCGGCCGCGATGGCAAGCAGCGCGACCGCCGCCCTCCCGGCGGAAAATTTCACGATCAGGTCGCCAGCATGGAGCCGGTGGAAACCACCGTGGCGGTGGCGGCAGAGGCGCCAACGCCGCAACTGCGTCCCGAAAAACCACGCCAAGACACAGCGCATCGCGAAAAGCCGCATGACAGGGCGCATCAAAGCAAACCGCACGCCGACAAGCCCTATCAGGAAAACCGCCACAAGCAGGATCGCGGCAACCGGCGTCAGCACAATGAGCAAGCCGCCCGGCCCGAAGCGGTGGACAAGAGCGAATTGCCGGCCTTCCTGTTTCGGCCGGTTCCGGTTCGCAAGCCTGAGCCGCAACAATAGGCGGGTTACCGCTGCCTAAGTCCTTGTCAAAATGGCCGAATAGCGTTATCCGGGCCGGATAGTGGACATTTCAGCGCAAGAAACCCCGATTATTTAACGCTTTTTATACAGCGGGTGATGAGACTGGTGTAAACCGGGATGGACCCGAAGGGGGCGGCTTTGAACCACGATCGCGAACAGGCTTTTGCCAAGACCGCGCTCGCCTTGATGGGCGAAGTCCATGTCGTGGCCACGCCGGACAATTTCGAGCTGTTCTACGCCTATGCCTCGGGCGAGAACCCCGCCATCACGCAAATGATGAGCGCCTTCATCAGCAGCAAAAAAACCTTCACGCCGGAAATCCTGGCCGATCTTCGGGTGCGGTGCCTGTCGGGCGCGCGCGCGGCACAAGCCGTGGAGTCGCTGGGCGGCAACATGGACGCCGTGATCGCCGACATGCTGGGTAAGCTGGAAAGCTCGGCGCGCGACACCGCCGACTATAAGGACGCCTTGTCGGCCGCGACCGGCCAGTTGGGCGGCGAGCGCAGCCCCGCCGATGTGCGCAAGCTGGTGGACGGACTGATCGCCGCCACCCGCGCCATGGAACAGCGCGCCAAGAGCCTGGAAGGCGAATTGCAAGCCTCCTCGCAGCAAGTCACGGAACTGCGCTCCAAGCTGGCCGATGTCCGCAAGGAAAGCATGACCGACGCCTTGACCAATATCGCCAACCGCAAGGCCTTTGACGAAGCGGTGCTCGCCGCCATGGCCGGCGTGTCCCAGGAAGGCGAACAAGTCACCTTGCTGTTGTGCGACATCGATCATTTCAAGAAATTCAACGATACCTGGGGCCATCAAACCGGTGACCAGGTGCTGAAACTGGTGGCCGCCTGCCTGTCGGAAAACGTCAAGGGCCGCGACACCGCGGCCCGTTACGGCGGCGAGGAATTTGCGGTGCTGCTGCGCGGCACCGGCCTGGACGCCGCCACCAAGGTGGCCAACCAGATTCGCACCACGGTGGAAACCAAAAAGCTGGTGAAGAAATCCACCGGCGATATCCTGGGCGCCATCACCATCTCGGTCGGCGTCGCCCAGTTCGCGCCTAATGAGTCCGTGGATATGGTGGTGCGCCGCGCCGACGCCTGCCTCTATGGCGCCAAGCACAATGGCCGCAATCTGGTGATCAACCAGAACGACGCGCGCATGGCATCGCTGGAAACCAGCGCGGCTTAGCCGTTCACGCCATCTCCAGATAATCCTTCCACGATATGCGGGTCATGCCCGCGGGCACCGCCTCGTCCGCGGCAAGCATTTCCGGCGCATGCGTTTCGGATCCGACATCCTGACGCGCCAGGTTCGCCCAATCATGCTCGAAGATCTTCCCGAAATAGGCCGCCAACTCCGCATCTTCGAATAGCAGACTCGCATCGCGGTTGAGGGTGATACCGAGCTGCGAGAGATTCTGGCTTCCGATCATCACCCGCTTACCGTCCACGATCACGCCCTTGGTGTGACAATTCTTCTGCACCTTCACTTTGTTCATGTCGAAACCGCGATCCTGCAGGGCTTCCAGATTCTCGCGCGCGTCGCCCGCCATCAGTATCCGGAAGATAATACGCACATCGACGCCCGCATTCTGCTTCTGCAGTATCGCATCGAGCAGTTCGCCCAACTCCGCCTGGCCGTCTTTTGCCGCATTGAACGTTTGATTCTGAATCAGCAGTGTCTTGGTTGCACCCTTGACCAGCTTGAGCATCGCCCCCTTGTAATTGTCCGGCGTCAGCAGAGGCTGAACGGTGAATTTTCG
The DNA here is from genome assembly GCA_035275465.1 of Rhizomicrobium sp. Lineage (GTDB taxonomy): Bacteria > Pseudomonadota > Alphaproteobacteria > Micropepsales > Micropepsaceae > Rhizomicrobium. Next base: position 2,376 of record DATEMS010000021.1, read on the forward strand.
GTCGGCGCTGAACGGCTTGAAATACTGGAACGAAGCGGCCCGTTCCTCCGCCATCTCATCAAGCAGAACTGCGCCCGGCAGCAGGATGTCCGGCGCCAAGACCAATTCCTGCCCGCCCAAGGCCTGGTTCTGGGTGAAATCATGGCGAATATAATTCTCATACGCTTTAGCGATGTCGGCGTTTTCCAGCACGATATGCCAGTCCCGGTTATAGGTGGTGAGCCAGCTGCGCTTTTGCGGCGTCTCACCCAGCGGATCCGCCTTGGGCAGGTTCGAGCTCTGCCAATTTCCGCTGGAAAGCCAGATCGCGCGCGAATCGCGCACCGCCACCTTGATGTGATAGGAGGTCGCGACCCAGCCGTTTTTGATGCCGGTTTTCACCCAGGCATATTCGAACTTGCTCTTCAAGGAAGACTTGAGAGCCTTGACCATCTTCTCATCGGAAAGATCGTCCTTCTTGGTTCCACTGCCCTGGTTGCTGCCGGCTTGGATCGCCATTGTCATATGCTTGAAGCTTTTCTTGGTGCCCGCCTGCTTGATCGCATCCCGGATGTGCGGGGCGCCGAAATCATACATGCCGACGGTCAGCCTGGCTTTGACGCCGCCGATGAATTGCTTCAGCACCGGCCAGCCCTGGTCCGGACTGACGCAGGCGGTCAGTTTCATCTTCGCCGTTACCGGCGCCAGCTTCGGTCCTGTCGATGGCGGCTTGTAGACGATCTCCTGCGCAAGCGCTGTGCGGCTGCGGTAGGATTCGATGGCCGGCCACGCGGGATGCATGGCCATCAGATCCGCAATCGTGGGATTGACCACTTCCACGGGCATGCCGGCAAAGCTCGCGGGCAGAGGCGCAACGCCCTTGTCGCGCAACTCGGCGGGCGCAAGCCGTTTTCTGACCTTCACCACGATGGCCGGCCGCTTGGTGATCCACCCATTTTCAAACACATAACCGCCACGCACCTCCAGAACATCGCTGCGATTGGCAAACTCCGCTTTGGCCGCGGCGAGAGGACCCAAAGACGCGGGCGGTTGCGCCCCAGGCACAGGCAGAACAACAGGACCGGCTCCGCCGGATCGCGGCAAAGTCACCGATAGGGTGATCGGAATCGTCCAGGTTGCGGTGTCGCCGGAACAGGTCATGACGAGGTTGCAGTCCGGCGCCGCGTCCCTGGTGCCCAGCCGTTCCGGTCTGCGCATATCCTGATTCACGATTCTCCGGCCTGCTTGCGCCGCCATTTCGTCGACGAAAGCCTTGCTGCCGGGGCTGGTCGCCTGGGCCCGGATATCTGCGATGATCCGGCTGATGCGGATACCCTCGTTGGCGAGCCATTTGACATGGTCATCGCCCATGTCCGGCGTCCAGACCTGTCCATCGGTGGCAAGCGTGCGTCCCTGCGCGTCCTTGGCGGGCACGCCGGAATGATGCAACCCCACCACTTCCCAACGATCATTGTAAACGGGAGAACCGGAAGATCCCGGCGACGTATCCGTCATATAAGTGAGGAACGAGTCCGAAATATCGACCAGATTATTTTCGCGCAACGCCAACTGTTTGTAGCCGCCGGACGGATGCTGGATAACGTTGAGCCATTGGCCGAGAATGGCCTTGCCCTGTTCCTCCAGCATCGGATTGAAGCCAAAGTCGGACAACAGGCGTCCATCGGCGGCGTTCGCCGCGACCGCTACCACAGAATAGTCGAGCTCGGCATTGGTGAGAAAAAACGCGCCCGGATTCAGGGAAAAAAGCGACGGCGGGCAGGCGGCGCCATCGGGTCCGAGCTGATAATTGAATTCCGCCTTGGAATTGGCGGCATCGGCCGCGCTTTTCAGCACATGGTGATTGGTCATCAGCAGACGCGGTGAAATCAAAAAGCCGGTGCCATAGCCTTCCGGCGATCCGGCCTTGAAATCGACCCATATGCGGGCCACCGTGCGCGAGACGTCCAGGCCCCTCTCCAGGAAGGCGATGCCCATCAGATCGTTCGATCCCATGATGCGTTCCAGCCCATCCGGTTCGCGCAGCCCCATGCTTTCGCCAGCGGCGATGCCCGTTACGCTGCCGCCGGCAATCAACCGGCCGGCCTGTTCGGCGGGAATCCCGCGTCTTTGAAGAAACATGCTGACGCGCGCCGGCGTATCGACAGTCAGCAGCTTCCCGCTGGCGATTTTGAACAGATTGCGTTGCCGCGTCTCGGTACGGTCCTGGAATCGCTTCCAAGTCTGTCCCAGTTGGAAATTGTCGATCATCATCACGCCCCTCCGTTATTGCAGACGAAGATATGCGCCCTTCCAGCAGACGATCGGCACTATGAAATGAGACAGAACGCTGCGAAAAACGCACACCAAGTCACCAGCCGGGCCACCGGCCCGACACAAGATTCCAGAAAATGACCCAGCCACGAAAGGCAACAGCTCGGTGACAATAGCCAGGAAACATGACAAGGCAAAGTCGTCCGTTCGCGCTTGTATGGCGATGATTCTGACAAATACTCAGCGTGCAGGGATTAGAAGAACCGCAATCTGGTGATCAACCCGAGCGATGCCTGTATGGCGACGCCGCGGGCGAATCCGCGCTATGCTGCTTGCCGGTTCCGCGAGGGGGATTCGTGCGCCGGACATTCGATTGCGTCACACTGACAGCCGAAGATAAGGTCGCGATCATCGCGCTGGACCAGCCCGACACCATTAACGCCTTGTCCGAGGCGATGGTGCGAGGCCTCAACGCCGCGCTGGATGCCGTGGAGGCGGGCGGCTTCCGCGCCTCGATCCTGACCGGCACGGGCCGCGGCTTTTGTTCCGGCGCCGACATGAAAGAGCTTCCGGCCCGCCGGGTGGAAGGTGCAGGAAAAGTGCTGGAGCAACTGTACCACCCCCTGTTCCGGCGGCTGCGCGATTTGGATATACCCATCGTGACGGCGGTGAACGGCCCGGCGGTGGGCATCGGCATGAGCCTGGCCTTGATGGGCGATTTGATCGTTGCGGCGCGCTCGGCTTATTTCCTGCTTTCCTTCGCGCGCATCGGGCTGGTGCCAGATGGCGGGATGACCTGGCTGCTGCCGCGCCTGATCGGGTTGGCACGGGCGCGCGAACTAGCGCTGCTGGCGGACAGGCTTTCCGCCGAAAAGGCGCTGGAATGGGGTCTGATCAACCGGGTGATCGATGATGCGAAATTGATGGAGGAAGCACGGGCGCTGGCCAAGCGCCTGGCCGATGGTCCTGCCGCTCTGCCCCTGACCCGAAAATTGTTCTGGGACACCGAAGGCCATGAAGTGCAATTGGCGCGTGAAGCCAAGATGCAAGAGTGCGCCGGGGCAACGGACGATTTCGCGGAAGGGTTGATGGCGTTTCAACAGAAGCGGGAACCGAAATTTTCCGGAACCTGACTAGAGTCGGTTGTGCTCACCCGAACTTGTCATCCCGGAAGCCGCGTAGCGGCTATCCGGGATCTATCGTGACGTCTGCAAGATGGATCCCGGCTCGCGCGATGCTGGCGCATCGCTTGGCCGGGATGACAAATTGGGTTTGATTCAACCAGATAATAATTCACTTTAGCGGGATTTCTTGCGCGGCATTTTGGCGGCAAGAGCAACCGCGTGCGCCTTGCGCGCCCAGGCCGCAAATTCCTCCGGATCATCCAGCAACCGCTCCGGCACGGCATAATAGGATGTGGCGGTGATCTTTTTGTCGCGCCGGAAGGTGAAAGGCTTGCAGCCTTCGGCCATGTAATCGGCGCGGTTGCTGTCCGTGGTTTTCAGATAGAGCCGATCGTCCACCACCAGCCCGATGATCTGCTCGCCCGCATAGAGGCCTTCGCCGCCGAACATGCGGCGGACGGCGATAGGACCGAAAAACTGGAACAAATCGTCGAAGCGGGAAGGGTGAGAAGCGGTTCGCCGCAGGCGAACAGAATGGTCCTGTGGACCATTCTGAGCGCCGAACGCCGCGAGCTTGGGCGAGCGGCTGGAACCCCGCTTCATCCTTCCGCCGGCGTGATCTGCACGCTTTCGCCGCAGCCGCAGGCCGAGGTTTGGTTCGGGTTGTTGAACACAAACCGCGCGCCCAATTTTTCCTGGATAAAATCCAGCTCGGTGCCGATCAAAAACAGGATCGCCTTGGGATCGATGAAGATCTTGACGCCCTTGTCTTCCATAACCTCTTCGAACGGCTTGGTGTCTTCGGCATAGGCCATGGTGTAGCTCATGCCGGCGCAGCCGCCATTGGTGACGCCGACCCGCAGGCCGAGATATTTTCCGTCCGCCTTCGCCATGATGTCCTGCAGGCGCGCGGCGGCCGCCTCGGTCAGCTTGACCGGCTTGGGACGTTCTCTTTTGGGCCGCTGTGTTTGCATCAGAACATATTCAGTTCGAGTTTGGCTTCTTCGCTCATCCGTTCGGGCGTCCAGGGCGGATCGAAGGTCATGTTGACCGTGACTTCGCCGATTCCGTCCACCAATTGCAGCGCCGTCTTGACCATGCCCGGCATTTCGCCCGCCACCGGGCAATTGGGGGCGGTCAAAGTCATGTCCACCGCGACATCCTTGTTGTCCGCGACATCCACCTTATAGATAAGACCGAGTTCGTAGATATCAACCGGGATTTCCGGGTCATAAACGGTCTTCAGCGCCGTCACCAGTTTGGAGGTGAAGTCATCCAGTTCCACTTTGCTCAAGGTCGAGGTCTGGGGCGCGGTCTCGCTCATGTCGCGCCCTCCTCCACAGCGTTTCTATAGGTGTGCCAAGCCAAGGTGGCGCATTTCACCCGCATGGGAAATTCCGAGATACCGCCCATCACTTCCAGCCGCTCCCGGTCGTCTTCCGGCAGGTCGCTGGCATCCTCGCCCTTCACCAGATGCAGAAAGCCGATCATCAACTTCTCGGCTTCTGCCCCAGTGCGGCCCTTGAGCATGTCCACCATCATCGAGGCGGAGGCCTGACTGATGGCGCAACCCTTGCCTTCGAACTTGATGTCGGCGACGCGGCCATCCTGGCCCAGCTTGAGATAGACGGTGACGCGGTCGCCGCACAGCGGATTGTAGCCTTCCGCTTTGTGGCTGGCACCTTCCAGCACGCCATGATGGCGCGGATGGCGTGAATGGTCGAGAATGACCTCCTGATACAGTTCGCGAAGTGCATTGTCCGTCATGTCAGTATCCCGCGGGCTTTATGCAAACCCGCAATCAACGCATCCACATCGGCACGCGTGTTGTACAGGGCAAAGCTGGCCCGGCTGGTGGAGGAGACGCCGAAGCGCTCCATCAGCACCTGGGCACAGTGATGTCCGGCACGGACCGCCACGCCTTCCCGGTCCAATATGGTGGCCAGATCGTGGGCATGCATCCCCTCGGCCTCAAAGGACAGGATTGCACCTTTGCCAGGGGCATCGCCGATCACCCTGAGCCAGTTGAACTGCTTCACCTGTTCGCGGGCATACGTCAGAAGGTCATGCTCATGCGCCGCCACCGCTTTGCGGTCCAGCGCCATCAGATAGTCCAGCGCCGCAGCCAGACCGACAGTTTCGATGATCGGCGGGGTTCCCGCCTCGAACCGAGCCGGCGGATCGGCGTAGGTGATGCGGTGACGTGCGACTTCCCGGATCATCTCACCGCCGCCGTTGAAAGGCCGCATAACTTTGAGATGCGCGCGCTTGGCGTAAAGCGCGCCGATGCCGGTGGGGCCGTAGAGCTTGTGGCCGGTGATGGCGTAGAAATCGATGTCCAGCGCCTGGACATCCACCACTTCATGCACCGCGCCCTGGCAACCATCGGCAAGAACCGGCACGCCCTTGGCATGGCTGCGGGCGACAATCTCTTTCAGCGGCGTGATGGTGCCCAGCACATTGGACATATGGGTGACGGCCACCAGCTTGGTCGCGGGCGTAATGGCGGCATCCAGCACCTCGATATCCAGGCTGCCATCGTCCCGCACATCCACCCAGCGCAGCACCGCGCCATGACGCTCACGCAGGAAATGCCAGGGCACGATGTTGGAATGATGTTCCATCACCGTCAGCACGATCTCGTCGCCCGGCTGGATCAGCGGTGCCAGGTACGAATAGGAAACCAGATTGATCGCCTCGGTGCCGCCCTTGGTGAAGACGATCTCGTCTTCGCGCGCGGCACCCAGGAATTTCTGCACGGTGCGCCGCGCCGCCTCATAACGGTCGGTGGCGGCGGCGGAGAGGAAATGCACCCCGCGATGGACATTGGCATACTCGCTTTGGGCAAAGTCGCGCATCGTGTCCAGCACGACGCGCGGTTTTTGGGCGCTGGCGCCACTATCCAGATAGACCAACGGCTTGCCATAAATCTGGCGCGACAATATTTCGAAATCGGCGCGGGCCTTTCCGGCGTCGAAAGAAGGCGTGATCTTGCTGGGCGCGTTCATGCCACCGCCCTCAGCGCCGTCAGCAATTCGGCCGCTACCCGTTCGCGCAGGTCCGTATGGCCAATTTCGGCCACCGCGTCTTCCAGAAAGGCTTGCAGCAACAGGCCACGCGCCTGGCTTTCGGGAATGCCGCGCGCCCGCAGATAAAACAGCGATTCCGCATCCAGGTCGCCCACCGCCGCGCCATGGGCGCATTTGACATCGTCGGCGAAGATTTCCAGCTCCGGCTTGAGGTCGGCCTCGGCCGCATCGCCCAACAGCAGCGCCTTGGCGCTCTGGTTGCTGTCGCTGCCGTCGGCGCCCTTGGCCACCGTCACCTTGCCCTGATAGACGGCGCGTGCCTGACCGGACGCGACATGCTTAAACAATTGGGTGCTGTTGGTGTTGCCCACCCGGTGGATCACATGGGTGGTGACATCGCT
>DATEMS010000022.1:0-65897 GCA_035275465.1 Rhizomicrobium sp.
TTTAGGGTCTTAGGCGGTGTCATTTCTGTGGCGCTATCCCTGGGGTCGCCCCCGCCGGACGTTATCCGGCACCGTTTTTCCGTGGAGCCCGGACTTTCCTCGAACACATTGCTGTACCCGCGGTCACCCGGCCATCTGACGCCAGCCTTATAGCGCCGGGACACATGCGGCGCCAGATGCGGCCATGCTAAATTGCCGTACCAAGAGGTGAGCGATGAGCGAAAGAAACAAGGCGATTTTGCTGGGGCCCGGCGAGGGGCGGACCTATGCGTTGGGCGCGATGCGCGCCGTTTTCAAGGCGGATGAGGCAGAAACGGATGCCTGTTATTCGATCTCGGAATGGTGGCTGGAGCCGCACACCGCGGGACCGGGCGCACACAGCCATGCCGAAAATGACGATGTCTTTTATGTGCTGGAAGGTGAGATGGATTTTCTGATCGGCGATAGCTGGACCACGGTCAAGGCGGGCGGCTTCGTCCGCGCCGCGCGCGGCGTGACGCACGACTTCCGCAACAACACCGACCGGCGTGCCGGAATGCTCAACCTTTATATCCCCGGCGGTTTCGAGCGCGAGATGCCGGCGATCATGGACTGGTTCGCGCGGCAGCCGCCCGGCTAAAGTGACGCTTACCCCAACAGGGACCATAGCAGCCCGGCGCATTCCCCATCCCACTGGCCATCCAGCTTTTTAGGCCGGAAATGGCGCTGGAAGGCGGTGATCACCTTGTCCTGCGGCGCATCAGGGTCATAGCCATAGCGGCTCAGCGCGTCCGCACCCAACGTGCTTTCCTGGCTTTGCGGCCACAGACCGATGCCGGCTTTCGCCAACTGTGCCCAGGGAAACAATTCGCCCGGATCTTCCTTGCGCGCCGGCGCGACATCGCTATGGCCCAGCACCCGCGCCGATGGAATCGGATGACGCAGCAGGATGCCATGGCACAGAGTGATCAGCGCCGCGATCTGGTCTTCGGCAAATTCGCGATAGCCGAATTCATGACCCGGATTGATCAGCTCGATGCCGATGGAGCGGGCATTGACATCGCTTGCCCCCGCCCAATGCGCGACACCCGCATGCCAGGCGCGGCGGGCTTCCGCTACATGGGCATAGACAGTGCCGTCTTCGCCGATGGTGTAATGCGCCGACACTTTGGCGGCAGGATCGCATAGCCGGTCCAGCGCCGCATCCGCCGACGCCATGCCGGTATAATGCAGCACCAGCATGTCAATGGCGGTGCCGCCCGGGCGCGCATCATGATTGGGAGAAGGACGATCGATCCGCCGCATCAGACGAAAATCTTGTACTGCACAACCTCGCCATCGGCGCGCTTGAGCGAGAATTCCGCGCCCTTTTCATGCTCCTCCACCAGCGCCTCGAACAGGCGCAGGGCATTGCGGATCACTTCGGCATAGGAGGCCGCCTCGGTACGGTCCTTCATCTTCTGCAGCCGCACCATCGCCTGGGGCGGCATTTCCAGTTGCACACGGGTAGTGGTGCGCTCTCCTTCCAGCACTTCGGAAAAATCGTGACGCCGCCGCATGCTCAATGCCGATCTTCGTCACGGCAGCGCAGCAGGTACAGCGCCGCGCTGATCGCCGCGATCAGGATCAGCGTTCCGGCCAGCGGAAACCAGGGCTGCGGCCACCAGGCGGGAAACAGGCTCCAGCTCATCCAGGAGGCGTAATGAAAGGCGCGCACAACAAGAAAAATCAGCATCACCACCAGGATTACGCGCAGCAGGCGGAACGGCCGGCGCGGGCGGCGGTGATGATAGTGATGGTGATGCACCACGCCATTTTCATCGCGGTGGATTTCTTCGACGGGAAATTCATCGCCGACATTGATGCCCAGCTTGCTCATGCAGCCTCCCAAAGCTCCACAGGGCCGGAGATCGGCCACACCGGTCATATCATCATAAAATCATCAAATGTCAATCTTACTCATCAAATAGTCATCATTTCTGCTTAAGGCCCCGTTCTTGCTGGATTTTTTCATAGGCCGTGTTGATGGCCGCCAGCTTGTCGGTGGCCAGCTTGATGAATTCCGGCGGCACGCCGCGGGCCATCAAACTGTCAGGATGGTTTTCGCGCACCAGGCGGCGATAGGTCTGTTTCAGCTCATTCTCATCGGCGGCATAAGACAGGCCCAGAATGACATAGGGATCGGTCAGTTCCGGCGCGAAATGGCTGGCGCGGATGCGGCGAAACTCATTGGGCGCGAAGCCGAAAATCTCCGCCACCCGTTCCAGGAATTTGGCCTCGCAAGGATGCAGCACCCCGTCGGCCTTGGCGATCTCGAACAGCCCGTCCAGCACGTCTTCCAGCATGGCGGGATTGCCCACGAACAGCCGCGCGATCTGTCCCGCATAATGCTCGAAACCGGCAATGTCCTGGCGCGCCAGGTTGAAAATGCGCCGGACGTTGCTCTCTTCCTCGGGCGGTACGCCGAAGACGCGCTGGAAGACTTCGAATTCCGCTTCCGTGATCACGCCGTCGGCGCGCGCCATCTTGCCGGACAGCGCCACCACCGCGATGGTGAAGGTGACGCCCGGATCGGCCTCGCGGTCCAGAAAGATATGCCCGACCACCGCGCCCACAACGGCGCCGATCGGGCCACCGACAAATAGCCCCGCCGCGGCACCGCTGACTTTACCCCAGACCGACATAACGCTCCTTAAGCGGCGTCAACCGCGCGGGGATTATAGTTGAGCAAAGGCGCAAGCCAACGTTCGGCGGTGGCCATATCCCAGCCCTTGCGCTTGGCATAGTCTTCGACCTGATCGCGCTCGATCTTCCCGACGCCAAAATAGCGGCTTTCGGGATGAGCATAATAAAAGCCCGATACCGAAGACCCCGGCCACATGGCATAGCTTTCAGTCAGCCTCATCCCGATCTTGTCCTCGGCATCCAGCAGCTTGAACAGGGTGGCTTTTTCCGAATGTTCCGGCTGGGCGGGGTAGCCCGGCGCCGGACGGATGCCGCGATAGGCTTCCTGGATCAACTCGTCATTGCTCAGCATCTCGTCCGCCGCATAGCCCCAATAATTCTGGCGCACCAGTTGATGCATGCGCTCGGCAAAGGCTTCCGCCAGCCGGTCGGCCAACGCCCGCAACAGAATCGCGGAATAGTCATCCTTGGCCGCCTCGAACTTCTTGATGTGCTTGTCTTCGCCAAGACCCGCCGTCACCGCAAAGCCGCCGATATAATCTTCAACTCCAACCGGAGCGATGAAATCCGACAGCGCCAGATTGGGGCGGCCTGCCTCCCGCGCCATCTGCTGGCGCAAGGTATGCAGCGTGGCAATTGGGAATTTGCGCGCCTTGTCGCCATAGACAACAATATCGTCCACATTGTCGGGCGACTGGTTGGCGGGCCAAAAACCGATCACGCCGCTGGCCTGCAACCATTTGCCCTCGATGATCTTGGCCAGCATTTTTTGCGCATCGTTGAACAAGTCTGTTGCCGCCTTGCCCACCTTGTCGTCGGTGAGAATGGCCGGGTAAGGCCCGGCCAATTCCCAGGTCTGGAAAAATGGCGTCCAGTCTATGTACTTCGCCAATTCGGCCAGATCGTAATTGGTATATTTGCGCACGCCGAAAAAACCGGGTTGCGGCGGGACATAGCCGGAAAAATCCGGCCGCGCCCGGTTGGCGCGCGCCTGTTCGATGGTCAGCCGCTTGCCGCCGCTTTTCTGATTGGCATGGCCGTGGGCGATCTTTTCATACTCGGCGCGGATATCGGCGGCATAGCCGGCGCCGCTGTCCTTGCTGAGCAGGCTGGAGGCCACGCCCACCGCGCGGCTGGCATCGGTGACATAGACGGTCTGGCCCCGGCGATAGGCGGGATCGATCTTCACCGCCGTATGGACGCGCGACGTGGTCGCGCCGCCGATCAGAAGCGGAATGTCGAAACCCTGGCGCTCCATTTCGGACGCCACCGTCACCATTTCGTCCAGCGAGGGCGTGATCAACCCCGACAGGCCGATGATATTGGCCTTGTGCTCGCGCGCGGCGTCGAGAATCTTCTGGGTCGGTGTCATCACCCCCAGGTCGATCACCTCGTAACCATTGCACTGCAGCACCACCCCGACAATGTTCTTGCCGATATCGTGCACATCGCCTTTGACCGTCGCCATGATGATCTTGCCGGCGGGTTCCTTCACCTGGCTCTTGTCGGCGTCCATGAAAGGCAAGAGATAGGCCACGGCTTTCTTCATGACGCGAGCCGATTTCACCACCTGCGGCAGGAACATCTTGCCCGAACCGAACAGATCGCCCACCACATTCATGCCCGCCATCAGCGGGCCTTCGATGACATCCAGCGGACGGGCGGCGGCGGCGCGGGCCTCTTCCGTATCCTCGACAATGAAAGCATCGATGCCGTGCACCATGGCATGGGTGATGCGCTCGATCACCGGCAGCGAGCGCCAGGCCGCGTCTTCCACTTCGGCGGTCGAACCGTCGCCGCGATATTCCTGCGCCAGGGCCAACAGCCGCTCTGTGGCGTCCTCCCGGCGGTTGAACAGCACATCCTCGATCCCTTCGCGCAACGGCGTGGGAATGTCCTGATAGACCGAAAGCTGGCCGGCATTGACGATGCCCATATCCATGCCCGCCTTGATGGCGTGGAACAGAAATACCGAATGCATCGCCTCGCGCACCTTCTCATTGCCGCGGAAGGAAAAGGAGAAGTTGGAAACGCCGCCCGAGATATGGGCGTGCGGATTTTCGCGGCGGATGATCTCGGCCGCCTCGATGAAGGCCTTGCCATACTCGTTATGCTCTTCCAGGCCGGTGGCGACCGCGAAGATGTTGGGATCGAAGATAATGTCTTCCGGCGGGAAACCGATCTTGATCACCAAAATGTCATAGGCGCGTTTGCAGATTTCGGTCTTGCGCTGGCGCGTGTCGGCCTGACCCACCTCGTCAAAAGCCATCACCACCACAGCGGCGCCGAAACGGCGCACTTCGCGGGCATGCGCGATAAAGGCGTCCTCGCCTTCCTTCAGTGAGATGGAGTTGACCACCGCCTTGCCCTGGCAGCATTTCAGGCCCGCCTGGATCACGCTCCATTTGGAGCTGTCGATCATCAGCGGCACTTTGGAAATATCGGGCTCGCCGGCGATCATATTGACGAAGCGGGTCATCGCGGCTTCGGAGTCGATCAACCCCTCGTCCATATTGATGTCGATGATCTGGGCGCCATTCTCCACCTGCTGGCGCGCAACCTCCAGCGCCGCTTCATAGTCGTTGGCGGCGATCAGTTTACGGAATTTCGCCGAGCCGGTGATATTGGTGCGCTCGCCGACATTGATGAAGTTCAGGTCGGGCGTCAGGGTGAAGGGCTCCAACCCCGACAGGCGCATATATTTGGGCTTGTCCGGCACGGCGCGCGGCGTCACGTTTTTGATGGCCGCCCCAAAGGCGGCGATATGCTCGGGCTTTGTGCCGCAGCAACCGCCCACGATGTTCACCAGACCGGAACGGGCGAACTCGCCGATCATCGCGGCCATGGTTTGCGGCGACTCGTCATAGCCGCCGAATTCGTTGGGCAAGCCGGCATTGGGATGCGCCGAAACCAGCGTGTCGCAGGCCGCCGCCAGATCGGCGATATAGGGGCGCAGTTCCTTGGCGCCCAGGGCGCAGTTGAGCCCGATGGCAAAGGGGTCGGCATGACGCACCGAATGCCAGAAGGCTTCCGGCGTCTGCCCCGTAAGGGTGCGGCCCGACAGATCGGTGATGGTGCCCGAAATCCACACCGGCAGGCGCAGGCCCAATTCCTCGAACACTTCCTCAATGGCGTAGATCGCCGCCTTGCAGTTCAAGGTGTCGAATACCGTCTCGATCATCAACACATCGGAGCCGCCCTTGATCAGACCGCGCGTGCCCTCGCGATAGGTCTCGCGCAACTGGTCGAAGGTGATGTTGCGGAAGGCCGGATCGTTGACATCGGGCGATATGGTGGCGGTCCTGTTTGCCGGTCCCAAAACGCCCGCGACAAGCCGCGGCCGTTCGGTGGTGGAGAACTCGTCGCACAGCTCGCGCGCCAGCCGCGCGCCGGCTTCGTTCAATTCGCCCACCAGATGGCCAAGACCATAATCTTCCTGGCTGGTGAAATTGGAATTGAAGGTGTTGGTTTCGATAAAATCCACCCCCGCTTCCAGATATTGGCGGCCGATATTCCGGATGATTTCCGGCTTGGTCAGAGTCAAAAGATCGTTGTTGCCTTTCAACTCTGAGGGATGATTGCCGAAGCGCTGCCCCCGGAAATCCTCTTCGCCCAGCTTGAAGCCCTGGATCATCACGCCCCAGGAGCCGTCCAACAGCAGCAGGCGCTTTTTCGCCTCCGCCTTCATCCAGGCAATACGGTTCTCGCGGGTGAAACTCATGACAAATCCTTGGGCGCTATTCCCAGAATGCGGCAGGCCGCATAGGTGAGATTGGCCTGGTTCAGCGTATAGAAATGAAACTGGCCGAAACCACGGCTGCACAACTGTTCCACCTGATCGGACAGCACCGCGGCGGCGACAATGCGGCGGGTTTCCACATCGTCATCCAGCCCTGCATAAGCCTTGGCAAGCCAGGCCGGAATAGACGCACCTGCCTTACCGGCCATGCGCGCCACGCCGTTGAAATTGGTGGTGGGCATCACGCCGGGCACAATAGGAATGGTAATGCCGGCGCGCGCGGCATCATCGCGGAAGCGCGCGGTCATGTCATTGGCGAAACAGAATTGGCCCAAGGCGCGGCTAGCGCCCGCATCCATCTTGGCTTTCAAAAGTTCGATGTCATGGCCATGGCTGGGCGAATCCGGGTGCCGTTCGGGATAAAAAGACACGCTGACTTCGAACGGCGCGATTTTTTGAATGCCCGCGATCAATTCGGGTGTGGAGCGATAGCCGTCGGGATGCGCGCAGTAAGGCCCGCTCATATTGGGCATATCGCCGCGCAGGGCCACGATATGGCGGATGCCCGCGTCCCAATAGGCGCGCACGATATCGTCGATCTCGCCGCGCGACGCCGCTACGCAGGTCAGATGCGCCGCCGGTTTCAGGCTGGTTTCCTCCACGATCCGTTTGACCGTGGCATGGGTGCGTTCGCGGGTGGAGCCGCCTGCGCCATAGGTCACGGAGACGAAGGAAGGCGCGAGCGGCTCCAGCCGGCGGATCGCCGTCCATAGGCTGGCTTCCGCCTCGTCGGTTTTGGGCGGCGAAAATTCGAACGAGACCGCGATGGGGCTCGGATTGTTGATCAGATTTTCCAGGCTCATGCGGCTTCTTTTTTGCTTTTGGCTTTTGCGGCGGCAAGCCACAATTTGACGGTGAGTTTTTCTCCGGCCCGTTGCGGTGCGATGGTTTCGCTGCCCGCGCCGGCAAGGCCCGCGGCGGAAAACCATCCCTCCACTTCCCGGTCGGAGAATCCCAGGCGGCGATGGGCGAATTCATCGCGCAGGAATTCTTCCTTATGCGGCGCGAAATCGGCGACCAGCAACCGTCCGCCCGGCGCCATCACGCGTGCGGCTTCGGCCACCGCCGCGCCGGGATCATCCAGATAGTGCAGCACCTGGTGGAACAGCACCACGTCGAAGCCGCCGCCCGCCGCGCCATTGGGAAAGGGGAGACGATAGGTATCGCCCAGCCGGACCTGCGCGTTCTGAATGTTCTCGCGCAGCAGCCGGTCGCGGGCGATGGCCAGCATGTCGGGACTGACATCGATGCCCACCGCGCGTTTGGCGCGGGGCGCGATCAATTCCAGCATCCGTCCGGTGCCGGTGCCGGCGTCCAGGAAATTCTCGATGCCGCTGCTGGTCAGATGGCGCGCGATGGCGTCTTCCACGTCTTTTTCGGGCGCATGCAGGGCGCGGATGCGCTCCCATTCCGCGGCGTTGGACTTGAAATAGGCCGCCGCCGCGTTGGCGCGGGCCAGGCGGATATTGGCCAGCCGCGCTCTGTCGGCTTCCTGCAATGCGGGGTCGGCCAGGGCCGCGATGGCCGCGCCCAGTTCCGCCCCGGTCCCCCGGTCGGCGGCGCGGCAGAATACCCAGCTTCCTTCCTTGAACCGTTCCACCAGCCCCGCCTCGCCCAACAGTTTGAGATGGCGCGAAACGCGGGGCTGGGATTGGCCCACAATTTCGATCAGCTCACTGACCGTCAGTTCCGCCTGGCGCAGCAGCAACAGCAGGCGCAACCGGGTAGGGTCGCCTGCGGCCCGCAGCATGGAAACCAGCCTGTCCAACGCTTCGTCTCACATATAAACATATCTTTATATGCTCAGGACAGATGCGGCTGCAAGGGGGCTGGATTCCGCCCCCCAAAACCGGCAAAACCCTGGAAATCTCGGGTTTTGGGTGGAATGTTGGGGCTTCGCGGGCTGCTGCTGGGATTGTGTGTGCTGGGGGGCGCATCGACGCTGGCGGGCTGCGCCACCACGCCCCCGTCTCCCCAAGCCTTGGCGGCCAATGATCCCTATGAGGCCACCAACCGGGAGACGATGAAATTCAACGCCAAGATCGACAAGTATTTCGTCATTCCAACCGTGGGCCTGTACTTCATCCTGGTGCCGGAAGGCGGGCGCCGGGGCGTGCACAATTTCCTGGGCAATCTGTCGCTGCCCATCATTTTCGTGAATGACGTTTTGCAAGGCGAAGCCAAGCGCGCTTCGCAGTCGCTGGGCCGGCTGGCGATCAATTCCACCCTGGGATTGGGCGGTTTTTTCGACCCCGCCAGCAAAGCCGGGATTCCCGGCCATGGCGAAGACATGGGCCAGACGCTGGCGGTGCATGGCGTCAAGGAAGGGCCTTATCTGGTTCTGCCCTTTTTCGGGCCCAGCAATCCGCGCGACGCTGTCGGCCTGGCCACGGACTGGATCATCGATCCCACCAATCTGATCCCTATAAAGCAGCATATCTGGTGGGCGGGCGGACGCGGCTATTTCACTTTGTTGGACCTTAGGTCCCAGACCTATCAAACCCTGCAGGGAATCCAGCGCAGTTCCGTGGACTATTATGCTTCTTTGCGCAACTTCTACCGCCAACACCGGGAAGAACAGATTCGCAACGGCCGCAAGCCGGACCCCGCGGAACTGCCCGATTTTTAACAGTTTCCACCCGGTTGGGAGCCATGAGAGGTTCCTATATAACCCGCCTCTATGACTGCATCGCCTGCCTTGAACTTGCCATAGCAACCCACGAACATCGCCCAAACAGGAACTTCCTATGCGCCTTCCGACCTTGACGCGCCGCGCCACGCTGGCCTTGTTCGCCCTGCCCCTTGTCGTGGCCAAGCCCGCCTGGGCCGCGGCCAATGTCGCGGAAGCCTTTGTGGACGACAATATCCATAAGGGCCTGGATATTCTGCGGGACAAAAAGCTTTCCACCACCCAGCGCCGCGACCAGTTCGAAACCCTCTTATTGGGGTTGGTGGATGTGCGCCGCATCGCCCTGTTCACCCTGGGCCAGTATCGCCGCACCGCCCCGCCGGAAGACATCGAAGCCTTTGTGAGCGCCTTCAAGAGCTATGCGGCCGCCGCCTATCAGTCCTATTTCGCCAAATACACCAACCAGTCCTTGCGGGTGACGGGTTCCACCCAGCGCACGCCCACCGATTTCATCGTCCAGACTCTGCTGATCGATCCCAACAGCAGCCAGCCGCCGGCGGAAGTCAGTTTCCGGGTGCGGACCGACACCGGCAAGCCGGTGCTGGTGGATGTGGCCTATCAAGGGATCTGGCTGTCGCTGGAACAGCGCGACCAGTTTGTCGCCTTCCTGGGTCAGAACAACGGCAATGTCCGCACCTTGATCGCGCATTTGAGCGAGTTGGCGGTCAATCTGGGCAAGCCGACTCAATAGACGCGCGGGTCTTTTGACCGCGTCGCACTACGCTGTCGCTAGCGACCGTCGCGCGTGCTCACGTGCGTCAAGCACGCTCCGCGCGCGCTCCTGCTCATCGGCCAAAATCCCTCGCGCTCATTGCAGCGCGAACTGCTTTATCGATCTTTGAAATCGATAAAATCGACCACGATGCTTACGCTCTAGCAAATCTCTTATATTTGATCCGGTGCGGCGTGTCGGCGTCGATGCCCAGACGCCGCTTCTTGTCGGCTTCGTAGTCCTGGTAATTGCCTTCGAACCATTCGACATGGCTGTCGCCTTCAAAGGCCAGCATATGGGTGGCGATGCGGTCCAAAAACCAGCGGTCATGGCTGATGATCATGGCGCAGCCGGCAAATTCCTCCAGCGCGCTTTCCAGGGCGCGCAGCGTGTCCACGTCCAGATCGTTGGTGGGTTCGTCCAGCAACAGCAGATTGGCGCCCGACTTCAGCATCTTGGCCAGATGCACCCGGTTGCGCTCGCCGCCGGAGAGCTGGCCGACCTTCTTCTGCTGGTCGCCGCCCTTGAAGGCAAAGGCGCCGGTATAGGCGCGCGAATTGATCTTGGTCTTGCCGAATTCGATGATGTCGGTGCCGCCGGAAATTTCCTGCCACACGGTCTTGTTGGGATCCAGCGCGTCGCGCGACTGGTCCACATAGCCCAGCTGCACCGTGGGCCCGATCTTCAGGGTCCCGCCATCGGGCTTTTCCTGGCCCGTCAGCATGCGGAACAGGGTGGTCTTGCCGGCGCCGTTGGGGCCGATCACGCCGACAATGCCACCCGCCGGCAACTTGAAGTTCACGCCCTCATACAATAGGCGGTCGCCATAGCCCTTGGTGAGATTTTCGGCCTCGATCACCAGATCGCCCAGCCGTTCGGCGACCGGAATCATGATGGTGGCGGTGGCCTGGCGCTGCTCCTGCGATTTTTTCACCAGCTCTTCATAGGAATTGATGCGCGCCTTGGACTTGGCCTGACGCGCCTTGGGCGACTGTTTGATCCATTCGCGTTCGCGCGCAATGGTGCGCTGCTGCGCCGCTTCCTCGCTGGATTCCTGCTTCAGGCGCTTTTCCTGAATTTCCAGAAAGGAGGAGTAATTGCCCTCATGCGGGATGCCCTTGCCGCGGTCCAGTTCCAGAATCCAACTGGTGACATTGTCCAGAAAATAACGGTCATGGGTGACCAGGATCACGCAGCCTTTGTATTCGCGCAGCGTCGCTTCCAGCCATTCCACCGATTCCGCGTCCAGATGGTTGGTGGGTTCGTCCAGCAGCAGAATGTCGGGCGCATCCAGCAACAGTTTGCACAGCGCCACCCGGCGGCGCTCGCCGCCCGACAGGGTTTCCACCTTGGCATCGCCATCGGGACAGCGCAGCGCATCCATCGCCTGGTCCACCTTGGAATCCAATTCCCACAGGCCCTGCGCTTCGATCTCGTCCTGCAGCTTCGCCATTTCATCGGCGGTCTCGTCGGTATAATTGCTGGCGATCTCGTTATAGCGGTCTATCAGCGCCTGCTTCTTGGCAACGCCTTCCATCACATTTGCGCGCACATCCTTATCCGGATCCAGTTGCGGTTCCTGGGAGAGATAGCCCATGCGCACGCCATTGGCGGCCCAGGCCTCGCCGGTGAATTCCTTGTCCATCCCCGCCATGATCTTCATCAGGGTGGATTTGCCCGCGCCATTGACGCCGACAATGCCGATCTTGGCCCCCGGATAGAAGGACAGCCAGATGTCTTTGAGCACCTGCTTGCCGCCGGGGTAGGTCTTGGACAGACCTTTCATCACATACACAAATTGCGGCCCGGCCATGGTTCGTCCTTTAAAAATGAGGAAGGCGATGCTTTTTACCCAAGCGTGCCCGTTGCCGCAATGCGTGCTATTCGACGGTCAGGAACGAAATCTCCGGCGGCACGCCGAAGCGAACCGGTAGCATGCTTGTGCCAATCCCGGTGCTAATAAAAAGCGCTTTTGCGCCTTCTTGGACATATCCGGCGGCGTAGCGCTGGCCATATCTGGATGGCACTTTCGGCCGCCCTAGAAAGGGAAACAGGACTTGCCCGCCATGCGTGTGCCCCGCGATTGTCAGGGCACAGGTGGATGGCAGATGCGGAAAAATATCCGGCGTATGCGTGAAACAAAGAACCGGCGTATTTGCCGCTATTCCGGCCAGCGCCAGAGCCGGCTTCGAGGCCCCGGTGTGGAAATCGCCGATCCCCGCCAGAACCAGCGGCCCTCTCGGCGCGGGAAGCGTCACATGCTGATTTTCCAGAACGGCGATACCGACACTACGGAATGCCTTGGATACACCCTCAGCATCTTCCCAGCGGTCATGATTGCCGATGACCGCATATACACCCAGCGGCGCGCGAAGATGTTTCAGGTGCATAACAATCGCCTGAATAGGCATATGACGGCCGCCAAGCATCGGCGCCACGCTGACAACATAGTCGCCGGTCAAAAGGACGAGGTCCGGACGTGCCGCGTTGCTCAGAGAAACAGCGCGGTCGATCTTTTCTTCATCGATAAATGGGCTGCCGGCATGCAGATCGCTGATCACCGCGATTCTCAAGCCCTGCAGAGGGGGGCGCTGGACGGGAACGTCGTAACGGCCCAACCGCAACGACGCGGGCTCCAGCCAGGATGCGTAAATCGCGAGGGCGGCGGCGGTAAGCCCGGCAATACCAAACAGGAGACGGAAAGGTTTCAGAATTTGATCTTGGCGCGCGACAAAAGCGACACCGCGGTGGCGCCGGGGCGGCCCTGGGCATTGGTCTGATAGGCGGCGTTGGTCTGCAACGCCACGGCGCCGTCCAGGAAGTTGGTGATATAGCCCAGCTGAATGTCGGTTTCCTGGGCGCGGTTCAGCGGCAGGCCCTGGGCGATGGTCAGCGGCATGTCGCCGGACATGGACAGGATCGAGAAACTGCCAGCCATGCTGGGGGCCGGGCGCGAGAAGGACAGGCCCAGCGTATCGTCACCGAACACCCCATGCTTGGCGATGGCGACGGAATAGGCTTGCTCCCGCAAGCTGCCGCCCGCAAAGTTTCCGCGCGGATCCAGCTGGGTCATGCCTTCGCTGAACGACGCGGTAGTGACCCAGCCCTGGCCGATATCGACATGCGCCGCAATGCTCAACGCTGCCGTGCTGGACTTGGGCGCGATGGCGTTCTGGCTTGTAAAGCCCAAAGGAAGACCGGAGCGCTGCGAGGCAATGGCGGTAATGTCCAGGCCAATCGCGCGCGACACATCCAAAGACAGCCCGCCCAGCAATGACTTGCTCTGGCTGGCATCATAGCTCAATGCCAAGGGACCGGAAGGCGCCGAAGAATCGAAGCGAAAACGATCCAGCCGTTCGTCATTCCATACCGCGCCGGCACGCATCCTGAGCGTATCCGACAACACATAGGTCAAACCGGTGTAGCGGCCGCCATTGGCCAAGGAGAGATAGGGCGCGCTCACCGCCGACAGGAATGGCGAGACGGCGCCACCGTAATTGGTGAACCTGGACGCGACATCCAAGCCCTTGCCAAAATCCAGCGCCACATTGGGCGACAGCAACAGGCTGGACGCCAAGGACGGCATGCCCGCCGCTGGAATCGCGCTTGTGTCTGAAAGGGAAGCCGCAACGGTGGACTGCACCGCCCCGCCGGACATGCCTGGCGCGGACAATTCATAGGCCGAAATGGCGCGCGCCGCGCCGAAGGATTGCAGGCTGGGCGTCAAGTCAGCAGCAAGCACCGGCAGCGCCGCCACGGACATGGCGGCAACCCCCGCGGCCAATACCGCAGTGTGCCTGAAATTACGCATTGCCTAGCCCCGGATGGGGCCCCTCTAACCAGAGGCAAGAAAATACCAGACCGGACGTTCCGATCCAAGGAAAACAAGGATTTTTGTGCGGCTTCCCCGCCACGGCAGGTGTTTAACAAAGCTGGGGCTTGCTGTCCCCCAAAGGCATAATTTGAAATTATATTTCAAAATATAACGCAGTTACGCCATTTTACAAGTTAAATGACGCTAGACTTGGGTGCCGTTTCGCCAACCAAGGCCAGCGCCCGCTTAAGTTCGTCGGGGCGGAAAGGTTTTTGCAGAACCGGCCTGCCGCAATGGCGATCGGGAATGCCGCGCGCGCCATAGCCGGTGGCAAAGACAAAGGGGGTGCCCCGCGCCGCCAGGGCATCGGCGAAGTCGAACACATTGCGGCCGTTGAGATGCACATCCAGGACCGCAACGTCATAATCAGGCTGATGCGCCATGGCGTCATCCAAATGGCCGACGACCCCGGCCACCTCATAGCCAAACTCGCTCAGCAGATCCTCCAGGAACAGGGCAACGACAATCTCATCTTCCACAATCAACACGCGCGCGCCCATCACCGTCCCTTCCCCTAAACCAACTTCATGTCCCATTCGCAGACCAGGCCTTCCGGCCGAAAGTCCAAAAGCACTTTGCCGGAGATTTCCCGCGCCAGCCCATGCTCGATCAGGCGCAGGCCGAAACCCCGGCGCTGCGGCTCCGACACGTGCGGACCGCCCGTCTCCTGCCAGCGCAGCGTGAGCAACTTTCCGTCCGGCTCGATGGTCCAGGTGACTTGCACCATGCCGCTTTCATTCGACAGAGCGCCATACTTGGCGGCATTGGTGGCCAATTCATGAAACGCCATGCCCAAAGCCAAAGCGCGCTTGGGCTCCAAATGCACCGCCGGCCCTTCCACCTGAAAGCGCGGACGGCCATCGTCGCGCCAAGGGCGCAAGGCGCGGCGCACCACGCCTTCAAAGGATGCGCCTTCCCAATTGTCCAAGGTGAGAAGATCGTGCTGACTGGACAGCGCGAACAGGCGCGCCAAGAAAGAATCCCGCGCCGCAATCTCGACGCCTTTGAGCGTCTGGATGGCCATCGCCTGGACGGTGGCAAGCGTGTTCTTCACCCGGTGGTTCAGTTCGTCCAACAGCAAATTCTGATGCTTTTCGATGCGGCGGCGATGCTCGATCTCCAGCGCCAAACTGTCGGCCGATTTGGCGCGCTCGCGCTCGGCCTCATAGGTTTCGATGCTGACTGCGGCGGACGCGATCTGGCGCGCCACCAGAACCGCGAAATTCTCGAAACTGTCATCGTCCTGGCGGCGATAGGGATTGGCGGCCAAAATCAGCACACCGCGCGGAGCGGCGTCGGCGCTGGTGGTAAGCGGCATGACCCAAGCTGCCTGTGGCGCGTCCTGCCAGGGGGCTTTGGGCAAATCGCTGAATTTTTCGCTCAGGCGCGTCACCGCGCGGCGGACGCCGCTGCGCGCCACATCCCCCACCGGCCAAGGCGCGCCCGCTTCCAGCGTGATGCTTGCGGGCGCCGCCGCATGGCCGGGCTTGATACCGGCATGGCCGCGCAACCGCGCGTCTTCGTCTTCCAGGCTGTAGATCAGCGCAAAAGGCATATCGCGGGGATCGCTAGCCAGCGCCTGCGCCGCCAGATCATAGACCTCGGCCACCGTGTCGGCGTCCCAGGTGCGCGATGCGATCTCGCGCAACAGGGCCAGTCTTCGTTCCCCGATCACCCGGTCGGTATCGTCGGTGTTGGCGCAGACAATGCCACCGATCCGGCCGTCTTCTTGAGGAACGGGCGAAAAAGAGAAGGTGTAATAGGTCTCCTCGGTATAACCGTTGCGCTGCATCAGCAGCATTTCGGCTTCGGCATAGCTGGACTCCCCCGCCATGGCGGCCGAGATGCGGTCGTTGATCTGGTCCCAGATTTCCGCCCACACCTTTCGGGCCGGCTGCCCCAAAGCATCCGGATGCTTGCCGCCGATAATCGTCAGATAGGCGTCATTGTAGAAGTTGATCAGCTCGGGTCCCCACCACACCCACATGGGTTGGCGTGAGGCCAGCATGATGCGCAGGCACGTTTTCAATGTCTGCGGCCAATGCTCGGGCGGGCCCAAAGGCGTGGACGCCCAATCGAAGGCGCGCATGGCCGCGCCCAGCTCCCCGCCACCGGAGAGGAACTCCGGACTCGCGGTGGCCGTGCCCGCTCTGTCGATATGCAGATTCATTGTACCGAACAGCCCTTGCCCTCCCCGATACCTCTCAACGCCGCAGCAGGAACAGCGTTCCAAGGACAAGCTCGGGTAGGTTAAGGCGCCATGTCTTTTGGGAACCTTGGCGCTATTGCGTGATGCTTGATGAACATTCCCCTGTCAGGGCGGGCGTTGATTTTTGTGCGCTTTCGTGTGCCACTTCACCCAACAAATTCAAAAAGTACTTGGGGAGGAACATGCGCAAAGCCGCACTCTTGCTGGGATTTTCGTTGCTGATTTTTGGGGGGGCAGCCCTGGCGCAGGGGGCGCTGCCTTATTGGGCCTATCCGGTGCCAACCCACAAATGGCCCCAGACCGATCCTAACCAAAAACATCGCCTGCCGGGATCGAACAAGACACTCAGCTATGCGGCGGTGAACGACCGTTTCCATGTGCCCGATTGGCATCCGGGCGATCATCCCCCCATGCCCGATATCGTCGCCCGTGGCAGAAAACCCGGCGTGCCGGCTTGCGGCTTTTGCCATCTGCCCAACGGCCAGGGAAAACCTGAAAACGCTTCGCTGGCCGGCCTGCCCGCCGACTATATCGTGCAGCAGGTAAAAGACATGCGCGAAGGAACGCGCCAATCTTCCACCGACAAGATGAACTCCATCAAGAGCATGCTGGCCCTGGCCAAGGCTTCTAATGACGCTGAAGTGAAAATCGCCGCCGACTATTTCGCCAAGCTGAAATACAAGAAATGGATTCGGGTGGTGGAGACTGACACGGTACCCAAGACCGACATCGCACAACGCAACATGCTGATAGTGGTGCCCGGCCCCAAGGAACCCATCGGCAAGCGCATCCTGGAGGTTCCGGAAAATCTGGAACACATCGAATGGCGCGGCGCGCGGCGAGGTTTTATCGCCTATGTGCCCAAGGGGGCGATCGCGCGCGGTAAAACATTGGTGGAAACAGGCGCCGGCGCGTTCCCTTGCGCTGCTTGCCACGGCCCGGAGCTCAAAGGCAGCGGCAATGTGCCTGCGCTGGCGGGGCGTTCGCCATCGGGACTGGTGCGTCAGCTTTATGACTTCAAATCGGGCAAGCGCAATGGGCCAGGCGCGGCGATGATGAAATCGCAGGTCGCCGATATGACCGACGATATGCGGCTGGATATCGCCGCCTATCTGGCCTCGCTGAATCCATAAAACGAAGAAAAATCAGGCATAAGACGCGCCCGTTTATGCCTGAGGCCTGGGTTTTTTCGGCTTGCCCTTCCATTTTACATTGCCACCGGACTGTTTTTTGTCGCCAAATTTCTTGCCGCCGCCATCGAATTTCCTGTCATGGAATCCCGGCTTGCGCGGACGCGCGCTTTGCGGCGCATCGCCGCCTGGCGCGCCTTCACGGGGCCGGGCGGTGGATTCCCCCGTCTGATTCAACGCCGGGGAAATACGCACCCCACCCTTTTTGCGCTCGCTGACCAGGATGGTGAATTTCGGCGCCGCTACGGGGTCCACCTGGAACAAGGTTTCCATTTCGAACACGCGAATAGCGCCGATATCTTTCTTGGTGACGTCGCCCTGGCGGCAGATTTCCGGCAGCAGCCATTTGGGATCGGCATTGCGCTCGCGCCCGACATTGAGCCGGAACCAGACGCCGTTGGCCATCTCGCCCGGCGCTGCGCCGCGCGCATGGGTGGGCGCATGCTGGCGTTCGGCCGTCCTGTGCGGCCGCTCGCGCGGCGCGCGCTCTTCGCGTGACCCTTCGTTGCGTGGCCCTTCGTGACGTGTCTTGTGTTCACGCGCTGGCCTGCTGTCACGCTGAAATACTTCGTCTTCGATATCCTCGGGCGCGGGTAGTCCGGCGCGGTAGAGTTTCACGAAGGCGGCCGCCAACTGGCGCGGACCATGCGTCTTCAGCAAGGCATCGGCCATCGCCAAATCGTCGTCCGTGCCGGGTTCGGCCAGAAGGGCGTGCTGCAGCAGTCTTTCCTGGTCCATTTTGCGGATTTCCTCCGCCGAAGGGGCATTGCCCCATACGGCATGGACCCGGGCGCGGCCCAGCATCTCCTCGGCGCGGCGGCGGCGCGACGGCGGCACCAGCAACACGCTGACGCCCTTCTTGCCCGCGCGTCCCGTGCGGCCGCTGCGATGCTGCAGCACTTGGGCATCGTTGGGCAGATCGGCGTGGATCACCAGGCTGAGGCTGGGCAGGTCGATGCCCCGTGCCGCGACATCGGTGGCAACGCAAACCCTTGCGCGGCCATCGCGCAACGCCTGCAGCGCATGATTGCGCTCGCTTTGCGACAGCTCGCCCGACAGCGCCACACAGGAAAAGCCGCGCTCCGTCAGCTGCGCCTCCATATGGCGCACCGCATTGCGGGTGTTGCAGAAAACCAGCGCACCGGGCGGATCCATGAAGCGCAGCAGATTGACCACGGCGCGCTCGATCTTGTTGCCCGCGATGCGGATGGCGCGATACTCGATATCGGCATGGCCGCCGGTTTCGCCGCGTGTCGCAATACGCAGTGCATCCTTCTGATAATGCGCCGCCAAGGTGACGATGGCCTTGGGCAGGGTGGCGGAGAACAACAAGGTGCGCCGCGTCTGAGGCGTGGTTTCCAGGATGAATTGCAGGTCTTCGCGAAAGCCCATGTCGAGCATCTCGTCGGCTTCGTCCAGCACCGCGCAGCCAAGCCCCGACAGTTTCAGCGCGCGCCGTTCGATATGATCGCGCAGACGACCCGGTGTGCCGACCACGATATGCGCGCCATCCGACAATTGGTGACGCTCGCGCCCCGGATCCATGCCGCCGACACACGATACAATGCGCGCGCCAGCATAGTGATACAGCCAGCTCAGTTCGCGCTGGACCTGCAGCGCCAATTCGCGGGTCGGCGCGATGATCAGGGCCAAGGGATCGCGCGCCGGGCCAAAGGCGGCGGCGCCTTCCAGCAACGTCTCCGCCATCGCCAAGCCGAAGGCGATGGTCTTGCCCGATCCGGTCTGGGCCGAAACCAGCAGGTCGCGGCCTTCGGCCTCGGGCTCGGTCACGGCACGCTGCACCGGCGTGGGCGTGGTGTATTGGCGCTCTTCAAGAGCACGGGACAAAGCGGGATGGATGGCGGGAAAACTCAAAGGGAACTCGGGAGGCCGGATTTGCGGCCCCTCTTTAGCCCTCTGGCCGCGAAAAGATAGGCGAAAGGCCAGTCTAGGACTTCATACCGCCCATGCGCGCCATCATCTGGCGGTCTTTATTGTCCTGCATCAGCTGAGTAAGGCCGGAAATGGTGGCCAGCCCCAGCCCGCCGGGCATGCCGGTTTCCGGGTCGGCCTCGATTTTGGAATAGCTTTGGCTGGAAACCTTTTCCCACTTCCCCGCCGGTTTCTTGATCTCGATGGCGGCAACCGTGGCCTTCAGCACCAGCCGCACGATGGCAGGATGCGGCGCGGCGGGTTTGGTCAGGCATGGCGCGCCATCGATCATTTGCCAGCCATTGGCCAGCGCCCAGTTGGTGATCTCATCCTTGGTCATGGCGTGGCGGCCTCGGGCTGT
Source organism: Rhizomicrobium sp. (assembly GCA_035275465.1). Classification (GTDB taxonomy): domain Bacteria; phylum Pseudomonadota; class Alphaproteobacteria; order Micropepsales; family Micropepsaceae; genus Rhizomicrobium. The sequence continues at coordinate 19,431 of DATEMS010000022.1, forward strand.
TTCACAAACTCGGCCACGTCTTGAGCCGCCAATGTTTCCACCCCTGGTTTTGCGAAAAAGCCCAGGTCGCGCAGCCAATGGACGAAGCGGTCCTGCCAACTGCCTTCGCCGGTGAAATCGCGATAGCCCAGCCCGCCGCCATGGTTGCCGCGGGCATAGATATGTATTTCCACATTGGGGATACCGGCATGCAGCATGGCCGAGAAATATTCGTCCGCCCAGACGGCATGCTTCTGGTCCTGCCAGCCCGCGCCGGCAATGAAGGACGGCGGCGCGTCTTTTGGGATCGGCGGCGTACCGTTCTTGGCCGTCCAAGCCGGGGTGAACAGCGAAGGCCCCGGATAAATCGAGCCGACAAAATCGGGCCGCGCGCTGAACCCTGCCAGCGGATCCGTGGCCGCATTGTTCTTGGCATTGAACTGCGGATATTGAATGGCCGCCGCCATGGTCAGTTCGGCCCCGGCGGAAAAACCCATGATGCCGATCTTCTTGGGATCGATATGCCATTGCGCGGCATGGGCGCGAACCAGGCGGATCGCCTGCTGGATGTCATAGACGGCATCGGTCTTGGGCTCATAGCCCGAGCTGCGCAGGCGGTTGCGCAGGATGACGGTGTTGATGCCGTATTGGAAGAAATAGGACACCGGATCGGCGCCCTCCAGACCCACCCCCAGCGTGCGGTGGCCGCCGCCAGGCGCCAGAATGATGGCCGTGCCGGTATTGTTGCCGCCACCTGCCAGATGCACTTCGATGGAAGGATTGTGGATGTTGGTGATCCGCGCCACCCGGCCCGGCACCACCGGATCCATGTCATAGACCTCCGCCTCGTTGACGCGCTTGGCATTGAGATAGGGCGAGTCCGGCGGAAACAACGGCATCACGATACCACCGGGCAAAAGGGCCTGTGGCGCGTAAGGCTGCTTGGTGACCGGCCCCGGCTTGGGCACCGCCTGGGGCGAAGGCACTGGCGGCAATTGCGCCAAAGCCGGCGCGGTCAATGCAATAGCCAGCAAAAATATGATGAGTGCGCGCATTGCCGTCCCCACTTTTCGTATTTGAGAACGAGCATGGCGCATGGTCACGCGGCCCTCAAGTCGCGCGGCGATCGTATCTCATCAGACAAGCCCTATGGTGGCCGAAAGGCTGACTATCGGGCGCGCCGCATGGCTCTGCTGAGGCGCCACCACCAGAAGCCGGTCACCGCAAGGCAGAAACCGGCCGCCAGCGCGGACCATCGCACGGGCTCAGGATCGGCGTGTTTATAAATATCGATATAGTGCTTCCGCTCATTCCCATAAGAGCGAACGATCTTGTCGCGCACCGAAAATTGCCAAATCTTGTCCTCATGCTGCCAGAGCACCATTTTGCAACCATTGCAAAGCGCGTTCCGCACATGCGCTTCATTGCGGAGCTTAAATTCCCTCTTCTTTCCCTGGCTTTCGAAAACCAGGTGAATATCTCTGTCGATGGTGTATCTGCCAACATGCTTGACCACCTTATGAGACACCACCTGCCCGACAATAATTTGCAGGGCCGCCTTTTCCGGAACGCGATTCACAAGGGCGGCAGCGCGCTGGACCCCGAGGTGCATCACGATGCTGAAGGTGCCCGCAACCATAGCGGCGACAAGCCAAAGACCGATCTTGATGCGTAGCCTCAGGACGTCGGGTGCGGTAATCATCGGCCGCAGCATGAACGGCTCAGGTAAACAATCCGCCCAAAATGCGGCGCCAATTGCCGTTCAAGTTCCAATTCTGATGATTTGTCAGCCGCCAAAGGACGCACAAACCCTTTGATTTCCAGACCAGGACGTAACCCTCCCTAAACCGGAAGGCCCGATACTTCAGGCCCGTTAGAGGTGCCGGACCGTGACCAAACCGCTGGGATTTTTCGGACGGCTTGCCCTGGCGATGTTGGGGCCGCGGCCGGCGCAAGGACGACTGGCCACACTTGCCGAACCGCAATCCACCGCATTGGCGGTGGTTCCGGTCGAAAAGTCGGGATGGAAATTCCGCAGCGTATCCGGCCTGTATCTTTTTTTGACTTTGTTCCTCAGCCTTTTCATGGCTGGCGCTTGGTTGAGCGGCGGCATTTTTGCGGGACTGATCATTTCTCCTCTTTTAATGCTTCCGTTTTTCAGTGTGCCGCAGCTTGTGCTGGTCGCAACCTGCAAAGAGCCGCTTCTGGTGTTGGAGGCGGAAGGCTTGCGCGTGAATTTCACGGGCGATTTTTTTCTCTACGACCAGATCACGCGCGTGCGTTACGGCTCCTCCGGCTATATGCCGCTTCTCCATTTCCGGCTCGCCCCAGGCGTGCCGTTGAACGCCGGCCGCGCGCCCTACAGACTTGGAATGTTTTTCAACAGACAAGTTTTGCTTTTCGCGGTGTTTGAAGATCCGGTCACGGAATTGGGCGATGAAATTTGGCGGCGAAAGAAAGCCTTGGGAGCGATACAGCCGGACGAAACCGATCCGGCCGCGCCTACCCCCTTTCGCTGGTGGTAGGACGGCTCCGGGTCCAAAGCGGACATTGATTGCGAGTGTTACTGCCCGCAACGTCATCTGATCGGCACGCGCGCCTGTTACGACAAAGGCAAGCGCTGCGCCGAAACCTTGTTCTTTGACTATCCCTCCGGTGGGGTCGCCAACAGTGCGGAAATGGCGATGGGTGCCGGGGCGATCAATGCAATAGCCAGCAAAGACATGATGAGTGCGCGCATTGCCGTCCCCGCTTTTTGTATTTGAGAATATGCATGGCGCACGGCGTCGCAGCCCACAAGTCGCGCGGCCACGACGCTGTTGCTAAGCCGCCAAGCCGCGCCTTGGCATTCATACGACCTGCTTTGCAGGTCGAATAATTTGCAGGTCGAATAAATAGTGGGCGGTATAGGGCCCCGCGCCGCAAAGCGGCGCCAATAAAAGAATCGATCCCAGCCGCCCACCATTCTCACCACGGGCCCAGGCTGGCTGCATTTCCAAAAGAACGAAAAATCGGTGGCATTCTCACCTGGTGGTGAGAATGGTGGGCGGTATAGGGATCGAACCTATGGCCCCTACCATGTCAAGGTAGTGCTCTCCCGCTGAGCTAACCGCCCCACCGGCCGGAAAAGACGGCCTCTATAGCGTTGGGGTGCGGGTACGGCAAGAGACGGCGCCGGTCCGCCGGAACCGGGCCCCAGGCCGGTTCCGAGCGGTTTTCGCCAAAAGTCAGCGCTGGTTTTTCAGGCTAAAAACCACTTCCGCCAGCGTCCTGCTGACGACCGGCACGCCGTTCTCCAGCGCCGGCTTATAGACCCAATGGGCAAGGATCCAATCCTGGGCCGCCTGGTCCAAGTCGGCGCGGCCGCTGGAGGTCACGATCTCAGCACTGTTGACCTTGCCTTCGGGCGATACGGTCAGGCGCAAAATCACCTTGCCTTCCACACCCAAACGCTGCGCGACCGGCGGATAGGGCGGAACGGTGTGCGTTCCCGCGATACTGGCCAATGCGCGATCAACACCAGAAACCGTCTGTGCCGTATTCACCGAAGTCTGCTGCGTTGCTGTTGCTTTAAGGCCCTCGCTTTCCGTGTTCCGGCCAACTTCGATGTCCGGCTTGGGCACCGTGATCGTCTTCACCTTTTCGAACGGCAGCGGTGTCGGCGGTGGAAGAGGCGGGAGTTTCTTTTCATGGATTGGGATCAGATCGATGATCCGGTCCGGCAAACTGGGCGCATAATTTCCCAATCCCTGGGTGAACAACCACGCCGTCGCGCATTGCAGAGACAAAGCCAGTCCGACCCACGGCAGACGGCCGGCAAAATGATGAGACCTGAAATTGATGTGTGAAGGACGCTCCATACTTCCTCCTTTTGGGGCCGGCGCAGATGCCGGCCTGTAAAATGTTACGCTTGTTTTGTGCCGTTGTTTATTGTATTTTTTGAGCGTCGGCCGCCGGCAAAACGGCGTTATGCCGCGCGGTGCGGTTTGTGCCGGCACGTATGAAAACGCAATCGCGGTTTGAAACGCCCGGCCTAAGCGGCGGCGAGCATACGGTCCACTTCGGCGACGATCTCGCGCAGGTGGAACGGCTTGGAGAGAACCTTGGCCTGCTTGGGGGCGCCCGATGCCGGGTGCAAGGCCACCGCCGCAAAACCGGTGATAAACATGATCTTCAAGGCGGTGTTGCGTTCCGCCGCACGCTTGGCCAATTCGATCCCATCCATGCCCGGCATCACGATATCGGTCAAAAGCAGGTCGAAATCGGAGCCCTGGATGCATTGCCAGGCATCACCGCCGTCGCCGAAATCGGTCACGGCATGGCCGGCCTTGACCAGCGCCGCCGCAAGGAATTTGCGCAGAGATTCATCGTCTTCCGCCAGAAGGATATGCGCCATGCCGCCTGCCTGCCCGACCCTATAAAAGCCTATACAGGGCAAAGCTGTAAACTGCGGTTAACGCCACAGCTTGCCAGCCCCCCGCAGCGATGCAACCTTAGGGGGGCGGTAGCGAGTCTTCTTCCCATGGACCAAGCCCCAGAATCCGGCCGCGCATACGCCCCTTACCGCCTGGACCGCCCGGCGCGTCAAACCGTGCCGTTTCTGTTTGCCTCGCCACATTCCGGGCGCAGCTATCCCGCCAGCTTGCTGGAGAAAAGCCGGCTGGACGCCGTCAGCCTGCGCCGTTCGGAAGACGCCTTTGTCGACGAGCTGTTCGCCGGAGTGGTGGGTTTGGGCGCGCCCTTGCTGGCGGCGCAATTTCCCCGCGCCTTTCTGGACGTCAATCGCAGCATGTCGGAATTGGACACGGGCATGTTCGACGCGCCGCTGGGCCTGCCGGTGGATGTGCCCAGTCCGCGGGTTGTGGCAGGACTGGGCGTTATTCCGCGCATTGTGCGCGATGGCGCGGAAATCTATCGCGGCAAGCTGAACAGCCGCGAAGCCGATGAACGGCTGAATCAATTGTACAAGCCTTATCACCGCGCCTTGGAGGCGCTGATGGCGGAAACCCGCAAGCGCTTTGGCCTTGCGGTGCTGATCGACTGCCATTCCATGCCGTCCGCGCTTTCGGTGCCTGACATCGTCCTGGGCGATCGCTATGGCGCGTCCGCCGCGCCGCAATTGACGGCACGGGCACAAGCCGCTTTTACCCGCGAAGGTTTTTCGGTGGCGCGCAACACTCCTTACGCCGGCGGCCATACCACGGCGCTCTATGGCCACGTCGCATCGGGATGCCATGCGCTGCAGATCGAAATCAACCGCGCGCTGTATCTGGACGAAGACAAGATCACCAAAAGAGCGTCTTTTGAGCCGGTGCGCATCCGCCTGACGCGGGCATTGCAAGGACTGACGGCTATCCCGCTCTCACAGCTCGGCCGCCCTGACACCCTGCCCGAAGCCGCAGAATAGACTCTCCAAATTTTGCCTTAGGGATTTTGGTCTCTGGGCAGGAGCGCCGAGCGACGTGGACTTAAGGGTCCACGAGCGAAGGTGCGACGAACCCAGAGGCCAAAAGACCAAGGCAAAAAAAATGGCCGCTCCGAAGAGCGGCCAAGTTCAGGGAGGAAACGCCCAGGAAGGGCGGCGGCATATCGCTATACCGCGCTGCAACAATATGACGAATTTCCGACTTGTCCGCAAGGCACAAAATATAATAATTCTAGACAAAACGCCGCAGAAAAGCTGGAAAAATTTTCATTTTGTGCCTGAATTTCCGCCTAGATGCTGCCTTCCCCAGCATATATGCGTCGCAACAATAGGACATCATCGTTAACGGTGCAGTTTCATCACACTGTCGTAACCGCGCAACAAAAGATTCGCGCAAAGCAGCTATCCCCCCGCTTAGTAAGGCTGGAGACACCCGATGGCCGATGTTGCGTGGTTTGAGAATGCCCTGGGCAGCTTCACTCCCACCCGTGCCGCCGCCCCGCCCCGAACCGCGACCGATACCGCCCGCTTTCGCCGCCACCGCACCATCTTCATCTCCGACACCCATCTGGGCACGCGCGGCTGCAAGGCCGAAGCCTTGGCCGACTTCCTGGCGCACAATGAATGCGCCACGCTGTTTTTGGTCGGCGATATTGTCGATGGCTGGAAGCTGAAACGCCGTTGGTATTGGACGGAGGCGCAAAGCCAGGTGGTGGCGGAGATCCTGCGAAAAGTGGACGCCGGCACCCGGGTGATCTTCGTTCCCGGCAATCACGACGAATTTGCCCGCGACTATGCGGGCCGCCTCTTTGCCGGCGTCGAAATTGTCCACGAAGCAATCCACGAAACCGCGGACGGCAAGAAGCTGTGGGTTCTGCATGGCGACCGATTCGATGGCGTGATTGCGTGCGCCAAATGGCTGGCGCATCTGGGCGACTGGGCTTACGGCATGGCGCTGCGCTGGAACGACGTGCTGTTTGCCGTGCGCAAAAAGCTGGGCCTGCCTTATTGGTCGCTGTCGGCCTGGCTCAAGCACAAGGTCAAAAACGCGGTGGAATATATCTCCCGCTTTGAAGAAATCGTGGCGCAACAGGCGCACATGCGCGGCGTGGACGGCGTGGTGTGCGGCCATATCCATCATGCCGAAATCCGCCGGATCGGCGATGTCCTTTACCTCAATGACGGAGACTGGGTTGAAAGCTGCAGTGCCCTTGTCGAAGATGCCCATGGGAGTATGGAGATTCTTCACTGGGCAGACCCTTCGCAGAGACGAATCACCAGAAGCCAGGGCGGCCTTCCGGCTGGTCTTGCCGCCATTCCCAAAGCCGCGGCTGTACCCGCGTAGAACCAAGCGGTTACAACCGGGTCCGATACCCGGCATGGCGGCCCATTTGAAGATTCTGATCGTCACCGACGCCTGGTCGCCCCAGGTCAATGGCGTGGTGCGCACGCTGGAGACGTTGGGCAAGGATCTGGCCGCCCTGGGCCATACGGTGCGCACCGTCACGCCCTTGGGGCGGCGCACCTTCCCCTTGCCGACCTATCCGGAAATCCGTCTTGCCCTGTTTCAGCATCGCGCCCTGACGCGCGAGATTCGGGAATTCGCGCCGGACGCGGTGCATATCGCCACCGAAGGTTCACTGGGACTGACGGCGCGGCGCATTTGCCTGAAGCACGGCATCGCCTTCACCACCGCCTTCCACACCCGGTTCGCCGAATATGTCCATGCCCGTTTCCGCTTTGTGCCGGAACGCTTGATTTGGCGCTGGTTGCGCTGGTTTCACCGTCCCGCGACCGCCGTGATGGTGGCGACCCAGACGCTGAAGCGTGAACTGGGCGAACATGGTTTCAAGAATCTGCGCATCTGGTCGCGCGGCGTGGATATCGAGAAATTCCATCCCGTCGCGGACACACGCCTACCCTATGAGGGGCCGATCTGGCTCTATGTCGGACGCGTGGCGGTGGAAAAAAACATCGAGGCTTTTTTGGCGCTAGATATCCCCGGGACCAAGCTGGTGGTGGGTGACGGGCCGGCCAAGAGCGCACTTTCGCAAAAATACCCCCAGGTGAAATTCCTGGGCGCCCTGAGCGGGGCCGAGCTCACCCGCGCCTATGCCGGCAGCGATGTTTTCGTCTTTCCCAGCCGGACCGACACTTTCGGCCTGGTCCTGTTGGAGGCGCTGGCCTGCGGTCTGACGGTCGCGGCCTATCCGGTGGAAGGCCCCCGCGACGTGGTCGGCCCTGAGGTTCCCCATGGGGCCGATGTGGCGGTGTTAAACGAGGATCTGCGGGCGGCCTGCCTGGGCGCCCTGGAGCTGGCCAGGCACCCGCGCGGGACCGCCCCCCGGGCCTTTGCCGAAAACCATTCCTGGAGGGCCTGTACCCTCCAATTCTTGCACAATATCGCAGTCGAGCCGGACTCGGACTAGAAGCCCCTCCTTGCACTAACCCCTTTTCCAGGCAGGGCTTATCGAACGGTCCGCGCTAGGCTAGAAGGAAAGGGCAAGCTTTTTTGGTCTTCCCGCCCTTATGCCAGCGTCCAACCGCCTGACGGCCCGCGAATATGCGTTCCTTGGCCTGGCGCTTCTTTTCTGGGCGGGCTTTGTCATCGTGCTGGGCAAGGACACCAGCTGGGACTTCCGTAACTATCACTGGTACGGGCCCTATGCCTTGCTGAACAACCGCATGGCGATGGACGTCGCGGTAGCGCACCAGGGTAGCTGGTACAATCCCTATCTCGACGTGCCTTTCTATTGGCTGGCCACCCATACCCGCGCCTGGATCGCCTTGGGCGTGTTGGGCGCGGTTCAGGGCGCCAATATGATTCCGCTTTATCTGATGGCGCGCGCGGGCCTGCGCGTGAATATGCCGCCGTCCGATATCAAGATGATGGCAGGCGCCTTGTCGTTGCTCGGCATGGTTGGGGCGCTGACCCTGACGGAGTTCGGCACCACTTATTACGACAATGTGATGAGCGTGTTCATTCTGTCGGGACTGGCCATCCTGGTGGTCAAGCGCGACGCGCTGCGCGAAGGCCCGCTGGGCAAGGCCGCCGGAATTTCGGCCCTTGCGGGCCTGATAACCGGCATGGCGATGGGCCTGAAACTTCCGGAAATGCCTTTCTGTGTCGGCTTCGCCGCCGCGCTGGTGGCGCTGGGCGGCAGTTGGAAACATCAGATGACACGGCTGTTGGCGGGCGGGGCGGCCGGCGTGGCCGGCTTTCTGATCTTCAGTGGTCCCTGGATGCTGCACATGTATCAGTTGACGGGCAATCCGCTGTTTCCTTATTTCAACAATTACTGGCAATCGCCCCTGGCGCTGCCGGCGCCCTATCGCGACCTGCGCTTTGTGCCGACCGATTTCTGGCGGCAGCTTTTTTTCCCGATCCTGTTCACACTGGATTGGCATGTCGCCGACGATCTGGGGTACCAGGATATCCGCGTCATGCTGGCCTATCTGCTGGTGATCCCGGCGGGTATCGTTTGGCTGCTCAGGCGCGAAAGCCGCGATCCGCTGCTGGACAAGCGCGTCATCGCCATCTTGTTCGCCTTCGCGGCCCTCAGCTACTTCCAATGGCTGCGCACCTTCGCGATCTACCGTTACATCATCCTGTACGAAATGCTGGCGCCGCTTTTGATCATCGGGGCGGTTGGGTTGTTTCCTTGGTCGCGGCGCAAGCGTTATCTGGCGCTGGCCGCTATCTGCACCGCCTGCCTGCTTACGGCACGCAGCGATTTTCTGGAACGGGCGCCGGTGGAGGATCCTTACGTTCAGGCCGCCCTGCCGCCTATTCCCCGGCCCGACAAAACCATGGTGGTGATGACCGGGGATGCGCCTTTGGGATTCATCGCCACCACCCTGCCGCCGCAAATACCGGTTCTCAGAATCGACGGTTGGTTTGTGCAGCCGCGAGACGGCACCAAATTGACCAAGGACATGAAACGCCGGGTGATGAACCATCTGGCCTCCGGCGGCGATCTGTATCTGATCGCCGATGCCGGGGACATGGACCGTGCCGACAACGCCCTCGGTGACTATGGTTTGGCCCTACGCTGGCCCGAGTGCCAGCAATTCGATACAAACCTGATTGGCCTCTATCAATGGTGCCCGGTGACGAAGAAACCATGAACGTCGCGGTCCTGATCCCCTGCTACAACGAAGAAGCCGCCATTGCCAAGGTGGTGGGGGATTTCCGCGCTGCCCTGCCCCAGGCCACCGTTTACGTCTATGACAACAATTCCAAGGACCAAACCACCCTGCGCGCGCGCGAGGCGGGCGCGGTGGTGCGCACCGAAACACGCCAAGGCAAGGGCAATGTGGTGCGCCGCATGTTCGCCGACATCGAGGCCGATATCTACGTCCTGGTGGACGGCGATGATACCTACGATGCCGGCGCCAGCCCGCTGATGATTTCCCAGATGATCGCGGAAGGCTCGGATCTGTTGACGGCGCGGCGTGCTCATATCGATGCCGGGGCGTACCGGCCTGGTCACCTATTGGGCAACCGCATGTTGACCGGCCTGACCGCGCTGCTGTTCAATGTCCATCTGTCGGACATGCTGAGCGGTTACCGTGTTTTCTCCCGCCGCTTCGTCAAGTCTTTCCCTTTCACGGCCGAGGGCTTTGCCATCGAGACAGAGCTGACCGTCCATGCCGTGCGGCTGATGATGCCGATGACGGAGATGGACACCCGCTACAAGGAGCGGCCGGTGGGCTCGGTCAGCAAGCTCAACACCTGGCGCGACGGGTTTCGTATTCTTGGCACCATCGGCTATCTGGTGCGCGAGGAACGGCCCCTGGTTTTCTTTTCCACCATTGCGGCCGCCTTTGTCGGCGTCTCCTTGTTGATCGGAGCGCCTGTCGTGTCGGATTTCTTCCACACCGGGCAGGTGCCACGATTGCCCACCGCGGTGCTGGCGACGGGCCTGATGGTGATTGCCTTCCTGTCCCTGACCTGCGGTCTTATTTTGGACACGGTGACGCGGGGGCGCTGGGAGGCCAAGCGCATGGCCTATCTCGCGATGCCTGGTCCGCAAACCCTTAACGACGGGCAGGTTTCCGCCAGGGCGGAAAAACCGCACGACTGGCCGGTGCGTGATGCGCGCCGCGGCCAGCATGCCCCGTGAGCAAATTGCTGCGTTTTCTTTCGCGTCTTTCCATCCTGCGTTTTGCGGTGATCGGCGCATTGGGCATACCGGTGGACTGGTGCGTCTTGCAGTTGATGGTGCATTGGGGTTACGGGCCCTATGTCGGGCGTATCCTGTCCTGGTTCTGCGCGGCAACCTTCACCTGGGCGGGCAATCGCTATGTCACCTTCGCGGCCACCCGGGCGCGCACATTCCCGGCGATCGTGTGGGAATGGCTGCGATTCCTGGCCGCGAATGCCGTGGGCGGCCTGGTCAATGTCGGGCTCTATTCCGTGTTGGTGCGGTTTGCGCCGCCGCCGTTCAATGACCTGACCATCGCGCTGGTGCTGGGCGTGTTGCTGGGCTTGGTGTTCAACTTCACCCTGTCCAAGAAATTGGTGTTTGCCGGCAAACGCGACGCCGGACAAAACGCGCCATTTCAGGGACCGCGATGAAAATCGTCGCCATCACCGGTGGCGGTGCGGGAATCGGTCGGGCGATGATCTATACTTGAACAAAAAGGGCGCGGAGATCGTCCGCGCCCTTGTCGTTTGTCGGTTAGCGCCAAGGATTAGCGGCGCGCCACCAGATACCACAGATGCGCCACCATCGCGTCCCTGGCCGGCTCCTTCACCTTGTTGAAAGCGGCCTGGGCATCGGCTTTCTGGCCGGCGGCGAGATAGGCATGGCCCAGACGGATCTGGCCGTTGGCCGGATCCTTTAGCGGCTTCTTGAGGCCGGCCTGAATGGTCGCGATCGCGCCCTTGGCATTGCCGCGGCCGATCTGATCCTCACCCAGCTTGACCAAAGCATCGCCTTGCGGCTGGGCGTTGGCGGCGGCCAGGGTTTTGGCTTCGTTGGCGGCATTGGCGGCCGCCTGGGTCTTGGTCAGGGCCAAGAGACGGGCGCTGCGGTCATCGGTCAGCACCTTGGCGGCGGCGCCCTTTTCCATCACGCTTTGCGCTTCGGCGGCATTGCCGAGCTGCAACGCCAGCTGCGCCAGCAGGATATAGTCGTCCTTGGTGACGATATTGCCGGTCAGCAGCTTGATGCGGCTGATGTCCAGGGAGTTGTGATCGGTCATGCCCTGCGAGCGTTCGCTGAGACGCAGCAGGCTCTTCCAATGCTCCGGCTTGCCGCCGCGGGAAACCAGACTTTCCAGCGCGGTGCGCTGGGTGGCGTCATCGCCCACATCATAGGCGCACCGTACCAGGACTTCCAAAATAGCATCGCCGGGATTGGAGAAGTTGTTCTTGATGTAGCGAACACAGCCCCCCTTGTCGCCGGACAGATAATAAGATTGAGCGATGATCTGCATGGAACTGGCGTCCAGCGCATTGTATTTGCGCAAGACATCCGCGCTGGCGATCACTTCCTTGTAATTGCGCGCGTTATAGTCCTTGGCGAACTTGGCCTTGGCGCCCGCAGCACCGCCGATCGAGGCATCGCCCGAAGCCACGGCGATATAATTTTTCATCTTGCCGATGATGTCATTGTCCTCGGCGGTCCGGCCCGGCTGGGCTTCGGCCTCGTTGACCTTGGCCATGGCGGCCTTGTAGTTGCCCGCCGCGGCCAGGCTCTGGGCTTCCTTCAGGGCGGTGCCGACCTTGAAGCTGACCGCCGCCTGGGCAGGCGCGGCCAACGCCACGGCAACCGCGCCCAAGGCCGCGGCACCCAAAAACATCGCCGTCAGGGCGGCACGCACGCTAGGCACAGTCATAAGCAAGACCTCTTTCACATTCATCCAAAAAAGGGAAAGCGTGCGGGGATGCCGCACGCTTTGCCGGCGGCCATGTCCCTCACAGCTTAATTATACTGGTCAATCCCGGTGAAGCCAATATGGGTGGCGCCCAAGCGCTGGGCATCCGCCAGCACCATGGCAACCGCATCATATTTGGCCAAACGGTTGGGATTGACGTGAATTTCGTCCTGCTCGTCGTTCGGCTTTTTGCCGATATCGGCGAAATAAGAGTCCATGGTGGCGCGGCTGATCGCCGTGCCGTTCCAGGTGATGGTGCCGTCAAAATCCACCCCCAGTTCCACCGTCTGCGGCGGGACCAGCGGCGGATTGTTAGGACCCGCCGGCATATCCAGCTTCACCGCATGGGTCTGGATCGGAAGGGTGATGATCAAAAGCGTCAGCAGAACGAGCATCACGTCGATCAACGGCGTGGTGTTCATTTCCACCATCACATCGCCGTCAGCGGTCGATGTACTCATTGCCATGGCGAATTACCTCAATAAGAGTTTGCTTCCAGGGCATGGGGTTCGGTGATGAACCCCACTTTCTGGATGCCCGCCAACTGGCAGGCCAGGATCACGCGGCCAATCGCCTCGAAACGCACATTCTTGTCGCCGCGAATATGTACCTCCGGCAACGGCTTGCCGCCCGCTTGAGCCCGAGTCAGCGCCTCGACGAAATTCTTGCGCATCGTGGCGGCGTCCACCGGAACGTTGTTGTAATAGACCGTCTCGTCGGTGGTGACCGCGATCACGATATTTTCCGGTTTCGTCTGGGTGACGATGTTGCGGTAAGTCGGCAAGGTAAGGGGCACCGTCTTCAAGATCACCGGAATGGTGACCAGGAAGATGATGAGCATCACCAACATCACGTCCACCAACGGGGTGGTGTTAATCGCGACGTTTAGTTCCGCTTCATCGTCTTCGACGGCGTGCTGGACGTCGACTGCCATGGTTCTATCTCCGGTTCCTGTCTCGGCAGGAGCTACTTGCTCTTGCTGATGAGATAGGCCTGCAGGTCGCCGGCAAAGGCGCGCAGCTTTTCGGTGATCACTTTGTTGCGGCGGACCAGATAGTTGTACAGCAACACGGCGGGAACCGCGACGAACAGACCGATGGCGGTCATGATCAGCGCTTCACCGACCGGGCCGGCGACCTTATCGATCGAGGCCTGACCGGCGACACCGATGCCGATCAGCGCGTTCAAGATACCCATGACGGTTCCGAGCAGACCGACGAAGGGCGAAACCGAGCCGACCGAGCCCAGGAAGGCGATGCCGCCCTGCAGGCGGGCATTGGCGTCTTCCAACTGACGGGTGAGCGTCATGCCGATCCAGTCGCTGAGACCGACCAGGGTGGTGCCGCCTTGGGAAGCCTTGAGGCCCGCTTCGGCAATACCGCGGAACACCGAGGTCTTGGGCAGCTTGTCCACGCCTTCATTCAGGGTGGCGGAGGTCCAGAACTTCTTTTCGACCTGGGTGGCCTGATTCAAGATGCGCTGCTGCTCGATCCACTTGGTGAAAAAGATGTACCAGGTGCCGGCCGACATGATGGCCAGCGCGATCAGGATCACCTTGGAGATCCAATCGCCTTCTTCCCAAATATGACCCAGCGAATACTGATTGGGGATGGGCGCATCGCTAGGCACGGCGGCGGGAGCAGCGGCAGGCGCAGCCGCCGGAGCGGGCGCCGCAGCGGCATCGGCTGCCGGGGCCGCAGGTTGCTCGGCGGCGGGCGCGGCGGCCTGGGCATAAACCGGAGCAACGGCGCTCAGGCTGGTCATGGCGACGATGGCGGCAGCGATCGTCAGTTTCTTGAAGTTCATTTTCTCTTGCTCCGTGAAATCAGATGAATTGAGGTGATGGTTGATTACTTGGCGTCTTTGAGGTCCCACACAATGTTGAGGCGGGCCGAGGCGGCAACCGGTTGACCCTGGCTCGTCGGGGGCCGCCATTTATAAAACCGCTGCGCATGCTCGCAGGCGGCGGTGTCGAGGCGTTCCGAACCGCTGGACTTGGCGATTGTGCATTCGGTAACGGAACCTTCGGTGTTGATTTTCACTTCGATCTGCGTAGTGCCCGCTTCACCCAGGCGCAGCGAAATCGCGGGATAGGGCGGCTTGGTACGCGTACGCGCGATAGGCTGCAACACGGTATCGGAAATGCGCGGCGCGGTCGGCGGCGGCGGCGCCGGCGGCGGCTTGGCCACGGTGGTGACCGGCGGCGGCGGCGCGCTGGCGACCTGGAAGTCCGGCACGATGGCGACAGGCGGCGGCGGCTTCACCAGATCCGGCGGCGGCGGCGGCGGCGGCTTGGGAATCTCTTTGGGGGTATCGACAGTGGCTTTGATTTCGGAGAGCTGCTTCAGCAACGCTCCCTGGTTGAGGGCAGCGACAAGGCCGAAGATCACGCCGACATGGATACCAATGACAATGGCGATGCTCGTCGCCCGACTGGCGGCGCTCTTGTCGGCGACATTCAAGTGATTTGGACGTTCCATGCGCTCCACTCAAAGACAAAACCCGGCAATACTGCCCGGTCCAACCGATTGTTCGAAACCAAACCTAACCCAACGCTGCGCCGTATCCTGGCGCTTACGGGGGGCTGTTAAAGCAATCGCTTACCCTCTTTGCAAGAGATATCAACCGCGTCTCGGAGCCCGGAAAACGCCACCGTCTTCATCACGTGATGGCGCATTCTATTGTCGCGAGAGCAGGGGCATCTGCTGCGCTTGCACATTTCGCATATGCAGCATTGGACAAATTATCAGGTAAGCCTTGGCGCAGCCGATGGAAATCGGATTTGCCTTTGCGCGATATGGGTTTTTCGTACGCGAAAGAGTTCACCAAAATCACCAACGGTTCTGCATTGGTGAGTTCCCTTGCGACATCTTCGCTTTTCCGCCGGCCTTTTCCCGAGCCCAAAAATCGTGAGGATGAATTGGTAAAAATGGCGGCCATTTGAGGCTTCTTCCATGCAGTATCTCCACACCATGGTGCGGGTATCCGACCTTACGGCGTCGCTCCATTTCTATTGCGACCACCTCGGATTGGTGGAAGTGGGGCGCAGGGAAAACGAGAAAGGCCGATTTACGTTGGTTTTTTTGGCCACACCCCAGGATGCGCGCCGCATCGCCGCCGGGGGCGCGCAAAGCCCCATGATCGAACTCACCTACAACTGGGACGAACAGGGATATGGCGGCGGACGCAATTTCGGACATTTGGCCTACCGCGTGCCCGACATCTATGCGCTGTGCGAAAAGCTGATGGCGGGGGGCGTGGCCATCAACCGGCCGCCGCGTGACGGCCATATGGCCTTCGTCCGCTCGCCCGATGGCATTTCCATCGAGCTGCTGCAGGACGGCCATTTGGAGCCGAAAGAGCCTTGGGCTTCGATGCCCAACACCGGCAGCTGGTGATCCTTTCGCACTGACCCTAAAGCGCAAACCGGTAGCGGCAGCGTGCGGGCGCGACGAACTCAGGACGCAAAAAGACCGCGCTAAATGCGGCCCAGGACCGTGATCATGCCCACTTGCGTGGTTGAGCCATTGTTGCCGCGGATCCAATCGTAATGCACGCCCAAATGCCAGGTATCGGTCGAGGCCCCCAAGCTCAGGCCCGCGATGACATTGCCGCTGTCAGGATCGGGGCCCACAAAGGTCAGGGTATTGCCGGCTGTGGCGCGGCCGCCGGTGGATTGGAAGGCCGCCTTGAGCTTTACCGCTTCCTGCAGCAGATCCACGCGATAGCCCAGCCGCGCCTCGGGCGTCAGGTCGAAGTCCCAAATTTTGATCGTGCCTTTGATGTCGGCGCCGATGGCGGTGCGCAACGAAGTGGCGAAATACGGCGCCACATCCAAATTGAATCCGGCGCCGCCATTGGCTTCCCGATAGCCTTCCTCGCGCAAGGTCAACCCGTCCAGACTGACATGCGGGTCGATCCGCAAGCCGCCATAGCGCAGCATGACGCCGGTATTGGCGCCCAGGGCCAGCATGGCGGCCGGACGGCGGCTGGTGGCGGTGCGGGAAACCGCGCCGACGCTGATATTGCGTGTGGCGTTCAGATCGCCATAGGCGGCGCTGAGCTGGGTATCTAGGAAGACCTTCTTGCCGCGCCATTGGGAATAGCCTGTCAGCATGTACCATTGGGTATTGGTGCGCGTGGAACGCGGCAGCTGCTGGGTGACGTCGCCGGTATAAAAAGTGAAGGCGCCGCCGTACCAGCCATTGCGCGCGCTGCCGCCGTCCAGACCCAGAACAAAGCCAAAGCCATGATCCTTGTAGGAGGTCAGTGTGCCGTCGGCGGCGACCCGGCCCTTGTTGTTGATCTGGCCGGTGAATTCCTCGCCCCATAGCGTCATGTCGCCCGGCTCATGGGAGAAGCTGCGCAACAATCTCTGGCGCGCCGCGACCGGGCCGCTGGCTTGATCTGTGAGCAGGATCGCGACCTCGCGCGTGCCACCGGACACGTCCGGCGCGAATTGCGAAAAGACCTGCTGCGCCTGCTGCTGAGACGCCGCCACATTGATACCGCTGCTGGGCACGCCGGGCGTGTTGTAGACCGTCATGCTGGTGGCGATAGACGCGCCAAGTTCGTTGTCGTTGGCCAATGCCCGCGCGGTAAAGGGAAACTGGCTCTTGGCTTGGCCCGACAGGTTCAAGCCCGGAGATTTGTCTGCATTGAAAGCGTCGGGGGAGCGCGGCAACAGGTGCAGCTGCAAAAGCTGATGGCTGGAGTCGTTGGGATCGGTGACGATGCTCAGCGGCTGCAGCTTGCTCTCGGCCGGGGTTTCAAACAGAAACGGGATGTTCTGTCCCAGGATGCCATTCTGGGTGGCAAGGGTGGTGTCGGTGATCGTGTTGGCCCGGATCAGCGTGATGTCCTGGACGGTTGGATTGGCGATACTAGAGGCGGTGAGCCCCGAAGAAATATAGGTGCCGAACTGCAGCGCCAGGGTGGCGCCGGAAATGTCGGCGCTGTTGGCCTGCACCACCGGATTGAGGTTGTTGAGATTGGTCTGGGAAATGGATAAGCCCAGCGTGCCGTTGGGGGCGACATTGAACGTGGAAGCCTGCAACGGAAAGTTGGTGTTGGCAAGGAACAGTTGCCCGTTGGAATCCACCTGGACGGCCAGAGCCCCGGGGGCGGAAGAATTGGCCCCGGAACTGATGACGGCATTGACATAGCCGTAACCGCCCACATGCAATTGATGACCGGTGCCCGCACCGAAATCGATCAGCGCCGGCGTGGTCAGGGGTGAAAAACCCGCCGTCTCGGCGATAATGCTCCCTGCCACGATCGCATAATTGGCCGCGGTGTTGGGGGCGGTGCCTGGCATGGCAGAGATGATGCTGGGATTGACCGCGCCACCCGCGCCGGTATTGCCGACATTCAATATATCGCCATTGCCGGAGGCATGCAGCCGGACATTGCCCAGGATGCGGCCGCCATTGTTGATCGTGACGCCACCGGTGTTGCCAGCCGACAGGTTGATGGCGTCGGCGACGGAACCGGCCACCGCCCCGTTCTCGGGAAACAGTACCGTGTTGGCGGCCTGGATCTTGCCGGCATTGTTGATGGTCTTGAGGCTGCCGCTCTGGTCCACGATAGCCTGGGACACAAGATTGAAGGGCGAGGCCGAAGTGGCGATATTCTTGGCCGGCGAAATCGTGTCGGTGTTCACGGAGGCAATGATGCTGGCGCCGCGGCCGACATTGATTTCCGGCACGGTGGCCTCCTTTGCCACGACGACGCCGAAGGCGCTGCCCTGGCCGATGCCCGTCACCAGCGCGCTGATTTTGCCGTCTGTGCTGTTGCTGGTGTTGATGGTTTGCGACTTCACATCCAGGCGCGGGATGGTGGCATAAGCGCCGACATACAGAGCGGTGACGGTGGTGCCGGTGACCGTGGGTGAATTGGTGTTGGCTTGCACTGCGATTGTGCCGGTATTCAGCAGGCCGCCCCGCGCCGTATAGCTGACCGGCGTGGTGGTGGTGGCGCCATTGGCGGTTGTGGTGACATTGTCTGTCCGGCTTTGCGGTGTGGCGCAGTTGGCCGCCGTCGTTGAAGCGGACCCTGCTGACGTGCCAAGGCAAGTGAAATAGGTCGAGGAAAAGCCTTGGATGACGACGGCCACGGCACTCAAGTCGGGATCGGTCGGCAGCGCGGTGATGCTGCCGCGATTGATGAAGGCGTAGCCGTAATCGATCGAGTCGATGTCCGCCGTCACCGGCCCCAGGATCACGGGGCCGCGAGGCGCCGTCAGGGTGCCGGTGATCGACTTGGTGGGGTCGATCAAAACGGTCGGGTTGAAAACCGCGGCCTGGTTGGTTCCCCCGGCAAGGACCACGCCCGAGGATGAGATCTGCGCCGGACTCTGGTTGCTGGAGGTGCCGGGACCGGCATTGACGAAACCGCCATCGACGCTGCCGCCGATGATCACCGCGCTGCCGGCTTCCGGATTGCCGCCCCGGCTGTTGAAGGTCTGGCTCCCGATCAGCGAAATCGCGCCGGCATTGACGAACGAGCCGCCGGACGAGGTCGGGCAGGTAAAGCCCGATGGCAGCGCGGTATCGCTGGCGCAGGAATGAATGCCGCCCAGGGTCTGGACGCCGGTCAACCCGCCCCCCACGCCTGACAGGCCGGAGGTAATGATCAGATTGCCGTTCAACCGGCCTTCCAGATCCACCATGATGCTGTTGGACTGGGTGGAATTGAGACTGGGAGTTTGAACGATGCCGCCGCCGCCCAGTTGGATAGTGCCGGTCACTTTGGTGTCTTGCTGCAGCAAAAAAGCCGCCGATGTATCGCCTTGAACGGTCATGGCGGAGGACCGGGCGGCAGCGGCGGTTCCTAATGTGGTCGTGGTCAGGTCGGTCAGGGCGATGGGACCGTAAAATGTATTGCCGCCTTGGATGACGATGCCGCGCTTGTTGGTACCGCTGCCGCCCACATTGATGGTGCCGGTCGAGATAAAGCCCGAAGACAAGATATTGCCTGCGGTGGTGTCGATCGACACGCCGATGCCATCGCTGGTGCCGGAATTGGCGATGGAGCCTCTGTTGAGGACGCTATGATTGGAGTTGAGAGTGACCGCCGGGGTACTGGCGGTGGTGATGGCGACACCGCCGGTCGCGTCAATAACGATAGTGCCATTGGTAGCGGTGGCCAGCGGCGTGGTGGTGCTGGTGGTGACCGTGATATCGGCGCGGGCGGGAATGGTGGCCAGGGCCGCCGCCAGCAGGGCAGCCGCAGCGGCGGAAAGCATCAAACGGTGCTTGATCAACTCAGCCTCTTAAAAAAATCGCCGTTGGCGGCGCCGCCAGTCTCAGTCGCCAGTCTCGGCATTGTCTTGTCGCCAGGCCCGCTCCCGGACCTTAAGGCCGGCACATCTGCGTGCCGCCACGCACCCATTTTACCCTTCGCCCGAACGGTCCTCCCCCGGATGGGGCCGGGTGGGCGCTCCTGCAGCGCCTTTGTACCCGGCTATCGTCCCGGTTCAACAGCAATTTTCGCCCTGCCATGGCTTTGCGGCCAAATTTGCCCGTCTTAATCGGGTGTTAGCGCCCTGGCGGGCAAAATCTCCCATGAAAAAGCCTTAACCCGCAAAACCAACGCCATGACCAAAGCCCGGCATACCGGCTTCGCCAGGCTCACCCAGAAGGATGTGAGCGCCAGTATCGCGCGCCACGAGATGCTCTATTCCGGCCGGATCGGCGGCGCCCGCGCCGTATTCGCCTTTTGCGACCTGTCCGGCCTGGACCTGGCGGGGCGCAATCTGGCCGATGCCGATTTCACCGGGGCGGTCCTGGAAGAGACCAATTTCGAAGGCGCCAAGCTGGATTCGGCCAGCTTCTTCGGCGCCGATCTGCGCCGCTCCAACTTGTCAGGAGCCTCCTTGCGCCGCGCCGACATGCGGGGCGCTTCCATGCGCGGCGCCAACATGATCGGAACCGATCTGTATGAGGCCGATCTGCGCGAGGGCACCATCGCGGAAAAGGACCGATACGGAAACCTCAGGGTGCTGCAACACGATCTGGGGCCCTGCGAACTGCCGGCCGCCATGATGAACTCCGCCAATCTGGAACGCGCCAAAATGACCGGCGCGATCGCGGTGCAAGCCGATTTCACCGACGCGGTGATGAAAGGCTGCCGCTTGACCCGCGCCAATCTGCGCCAGGCGCGGCTGACCGGCGCCAATCTGGAAAATGCCGATCTGTCGGGCTGCAATCTGACCGGCGCCGATCTTGCCGGCTGTATCCTGGTCGGAGCCAAGATGGATTTCGCCACCACCCATGGCGCCGATCTGACCAAGACTTTGACCGAGGCCGTGCCCCTCAATCCGGAAGAGATCACTTCAATCGAGAACATGCTGGCCAGCCATTCGCGCTGGGCCGAAACCGACGGCCGCGAAGGGCGGCCCGCCGATCTGACCGGCAAGGATTTGCGCCATATCGCCAAGCTTTCGCATTGGAGATTGACGGCGCTGATCGCGCCGGGCGCGCTGCTCTATGGCGCCAATCTGGAAGGCACCTCCTTGCAGGGATCCAATCTGGCGAACTGCGATCTGCGGTCGGCCAAACTGGGCGGCGCGGATCTGCGCGGCGTCAATCTTTCCGGCGCGCAGCTCAATCATGCCGATCTGCGCGACGCCAAGTTGGGACCTTTGATGATTGCGGGCGGCCGGCTCCTGCCCGCGCGCCTGGACAATGCCCTGGCGCGCTATGCCGACTTGCGCGGCGCCGATCTGCGCCGCGCGCGGCTGTCCGGTTGCGATCTGTGCTATGCCAATCTCGCCGACGCCGACATCCGCGACAGCGAAATGCATGGCGCGGATTTCTCGGGCGCCAAGTTGCCGGGACGCTTCGCCGACGCTCTAGCGGCATCGATCTGACTGACTGCTTTGCGCCAAAAACAGGCGTCCGCTTATGCAACGCGAAACTTTGGCCGCTTTCCGTACATCATAGCACGCCACAACCATTCCAGCGGGCCATGCCGAAAATGCTTGAGCCACCACATGCTCAAGATGCCTTGTGCGGCGTAAATCGCTACTACGAACACCATGCCTTCAGCGGGGCCGATCTTTGAGAATAGTCCCAAACCATAACCGTAGAAAATCCACCCCAACAGCAACGATTGCACAATATAATTCGTGAAGGCCATCCGTCCAAGCGGTTCAAACCACGCCAGCCAGCGACCGGCACTCCCAACGGCGAAGGCCAAGCTGCAATAACCAAGTGACAGGATGATGGTCGCCGCAGAGGCTGCAAATGGGTCTATGCCGCCGAGGAATGGCCATCCCGAAAACCATCTGGCGGTTGTCGATAAGGTAAGTGCGAGCCCCAGCGTGATGAGCAATGCCGCCGCGTGCCAAAGCTTGCGGGCGTGGCGCTTTGCGTTTCGCACGACTCCCAACCGCCATAACAATATCCCGAGCATGAAAAGCCCAACTGTACGAGGGAAGACTAAGGCGTGCAGAGGCAGGAGGGGGCTCACTTCCTTGATGCGGAATGCGAGTATTTGGCCGAAATCGCCCGATCCATACACGCGGTTTGCGGCTTGGATATGGCTCGCCAGCCAGGCTGAATCCTGAAAAGCCATGGGCGGAAGCAAAACTGGCGTCACCAAATAGAGAAGCAGGCTGGATGCTGCCCCGAGCCACAGCACCCAGTTGGGCGCGAACAGAAACGGAAGCACAACCATGCCCGCAAAGGCATATTCGGTCAGGATATCGCCATTCCATATCAGAAACAGGTGAACGAGGCCAAACAGGAGCAGCGCCAGCAATCGTCTAACAAGCAACACGGTCCGGCGAGAATTGTCAGCAAGCCGCTCATATTGGATTGCAAGACCGACGCCGAAGAGCAGCGAAAATATTGCGAAAGCTTTCAGATCGAAAAAAACTTCCAGGAGGCCATCAACTATCCAATTCAGTCCTTGGTCCGTCGTGAAGGGCTGAAACCATTGAAAAATTGAGATGCGAAACATGATCTCAAGATTCATCGTAAGGACGCCAAATAACGCCAAACCGCGCAAGGCGTCGACGGAATCGATCCGCTGAGATGGCGCGATTGGCGCCGCGCTCGTTCTGTGGCCTGCCAGACTCATTCTTGCGCCCCTCGCGCCCCCTCAGAATCTCTCTCGATTCATGCTGCCAGTATAGCTGGTCTTGGGAACACCCGCTTTGGATCAAAAGCAGCCATGTCCGCTTTTTGCGCGTTCAAGCGGCCAGGACGGCGCTTCTGGCGCGGATGAACTGCGCCAAACGCGACAACGACACCTTGGCTTCGTTGCGGCCGGATTCGACCTGAAAAAGATGACCCATGCCGTCATAAATCTCCACACTGACCGGCACGGCGGCGTCCGCGGCGCGGTCTCCCAGCTTGGATGCGTCGTCGCGCAGAATTTCATGGGCGCCAAGTTGCCGGGACGCTTCGCCGACGCTCTAGCGGCATCGATCTGATTGTCCGCTTTGCGCCAAAAGCGGACATTTCCGTTTGCGCCAGCTGCGAGCAATCGCAGCATTCCTACCACCGACGGGGGATATAGAGATTGCCAGAATAATTGAAATTTTTTGCCAGCAACATCACAGTGCAGACCTCTATAGAGGCCGGAAGTTGAGCAGGGCAACCTTTCCGTCCACCGGCGGTCCGATACGCCATTCGGTTTTGGCCTTCTCGAATTCGACCTCGTAAATGTCCGCGCCGGCTGGCCCCACCCCTTTGAAAGTGAGCGTTTTCAACGCGCCCCAGCCTTTGGCCATGGACTGCAACGCCGCCATTTGCGGGCGCATAGCGTTGGCAAGGGCCGGCAACAATTCCTCGAAAGGCGGTTGACCATTCTGGATGCCCGCGATAATCCGGCGTAGAGCCGCCTCGGCTTCCGCACTCGGTTTGTTGCTCTTGATCCGGTCGGCCAGCGCCAACGTGCGGCTGTCGATTTCGGCCTGGGTGGTTCGCTTGGCTTCGGTTGCGGCGCCATTCTGGTTGACCGTTAGCGCCGTGACGGCGCCGCCGGCATCGCGCGTAAAAGCGACCTTGGATTCCAGCGGCGCCAGAACAAACTCGGTCTGGCTCAGTGCAAGCATCCGGTGCGCGGGCGAAGGCCTTTCCTGCGACAGCGGGGTATTCTCGAACGACAATTCATTGCCCTGCCGCGCCACGGTGATGACCGAGTTTGCCGTCTGAAACTTGCCGACATAGGCATCGAGTTGCGCGGACGATAGCGTCGCCACTGTGGGCTTCGTGCCGGTGTCATAGTAATATTGACCCGCCAGCTCAGCCGCCAGCCGGAAGGACGGGCCGTTTACATAATTGGATAACGCGACGACCAAAAGCCTCTCCTGCGGATAGCGAGCAATGAATGTGGCAAAGCCGTTGATGCCGCCGCCGTGCGAAACAAGGTCATGGCCATAGGCTTTGTCGATGCCCCAGCCGAAGCCATACTTGTTGCCGTAATCTGTGAATTGCTGTTTCAGGGATGCCGCGTTCAGCGCCTTGTCGGTGTAAAGCGCCTGGTCCCAAATCAGAAGATCGCCCACCGTCGAATAGAGCGAGCCGGCCGCATAGGGCAACGTCATGGACAGATAAGCGGCGTTCTGCCAGCCCTTGCCCTTGGGCTGATAACCCGAAGCGCGGCGCGCAATGATCGTTGTGCTGGAATCGTAGCCGGAATTGCGCATGCCCAGAACGTCGAAAATCTGCTTCTGCACATAGTCGGCATAGGCCAGTCCCGAAGCTTTCTCAATGACATAACCCAGAAGTACGTAGCCGCTATTGTCGTAACGGAATTGCGTGCCCGGCTCAAACTGCAGCGGCTTATCGCGCGTAAGTTTGATAATTCCTTCCGGCGTCAGGTCGTTAAAGGTCTGGTTTTCGAAGAAGCCCGGAATATCCGTGTAGCTGGGGATGCCTGACATGTGCGTCAGCAGATGTTTGATCGTCACCTTGGCCCAACTTGCCGGTGCATCCGTGTAGTATTTCGAGATCGGATCGTCGATGGAAAGCTTGCCCTGTTCGGCCAGTTGAAGAATCGCCGCGGCGGTGAACTGTTTGGTGATGGAGCCAAGCCGGAATTTTGTATCCAGCGTGTTGGCGACATTCCATTCGCGATCGGCAAGGCCATAGGCTTTCTGGAACAGAATCTTGCCGTCCTTGGCCACCAGCACAGTGCCGCTGAAAGCATCGGCCTTGATATAGGGTTGGATCAGCGCATCGGCCTCCCGGGCATAATTCTCAAGCGCCTTAGGGGTTGGTTGCGCACCGGCCGCCGATGCCAGAGCTGCAACAATCAGGGAGGCAGAAAGAACTTTCCTCATGCGTTTCTCCTAAGAAATCTGTCATGCAAAATGTTTTCTTGCTCACTTAAGCTGGCCCCTATCTTACAAGGGATAAAACCCCAGCATAACGATCTTTCCATATGCGGGTGAACTGATACGCCTTTCGATTCTGGCGCTCGCAAATTGGACCTCGTAAATATGGCCGCCCCTAAGTGCCTCGCACAGCTACATACTGATGAATTGTCACTGCTCCCGGCATCACGGTGCCAAATTGTGGAATCGATCAAGCACCACAGGCCAAAGGAGCCATCCACCCGTCCGCTTTTTGCCTGGTCAGGCGGCCAGGACGGCGCTTTTGGCGCGGATGAACTGCGCCAAACGCGACAACGACACCTTGGCTTCGTTGCGGCCGGATTCGACCTGAAAAAGATGACCCATGCCGTCATAAATCTCCACACTGACCGGCACGGCGGCGTCCGCGGCGCGGTCGCCCAGCTTGGATGCATCGTCGCGCAGAATTTCATGGGCGCCGGCATGCACCATGACGGGCGGGAATCCGGCCAGGGATGCGAAAGCCGGCGAGGCATAGGCGTCGCCCGGATTTGACTTGCGCAGATAATGGCGCGCGGAAAGAAACAAGCTTTCCCATTCCAGCACCGTATCGGCCTTGCGGTTGCTCAGAAGCGACAATCCCGACAAGGACAGATCGGCCCAAGGCGACAGCGCCACCACCCCGCCCGGCATCTCCAAGCCGGCGTTGCGGACCGCCAGTCCCACCGCGAAGGCAAGCCCCCCGCCGGCCTCATCCCCCGCCAGAATGACGGAGGAACCCGCCACGCCCTTGGCGAGCAGCGCGCGATAGGCATCGATGCCGTCCCGCACCGCGGCGGGAAAAAAACATTCCGGCGCCAGGCGGTATTTGACGCTGAAAGCGGCGACCCCGCTGGCTTCCGCCAGCTTGGCGATCAAGGGCCGGTGGCTCTCCGGCGACCCGGCGACAAACCCGCCGCCGTGAAAATA
This sequence comes from Rhizomicrobium sp., assembly GCA_035275465.1. Classification (GTDB taxonomy): domain Bacteria; phylum Pseudomonadota; class Alphaproteobacteria; order Micropepsales; family Micropepsaceae; genus Rhizomicrobium. The sequence goes on from DATEMS010000022.1 coordinate 44,996, forward strand.
CAGGATGGTGCGGGCGGTTTGATGGACGCCGACCCATTCACCGGCAATGGCGCCCAGTTTGGCCGATGTGCAGGCTATAGCCGCAGGCGCGCCGAAGCGCGCAAAGGAAGCAGCATAGCGCGCCCGCAAATCCTCCACGGAAAGCAGCTTGCCCTGGGACTGTTGCGGCCAGAACGCCATAACGCGCCGAAGCAGGATTTCGGCGCGCAAGCTAGCAAAAAAGCGGGCTGCTCTAAAGAGAGACACCTGCCCATGGCGCGGCGCGCCATGGGCAGGTGCCGGACGTATCGGAGCGCTTTAAGCGGCGGCCTTGCTGCCTTCGATGGTGGTCAGCGCCGGCGCGTTGATGGCGATCCGGCGGGGCTTCTTTTCCTCCGGCACAAGGCGCTCAAGGTCGACATGGAGCAGGCCATTCTCCAACCGGGCAGATTTGACCTCGACGTGTTCGGCGAGCTGGAAGCTGCGCTCGAAAGCGCGGCCCGCAATGCCTTGATGCAGGAAGGCCGCGGCGGTTTTTTCGGCGTCTTCGCGCTTGCCGGTGACGGTCAAGACGCGATCCTTCACGTCAACCGCAAGATCCTTGTCGGCAAAGCCGGCGACGGCGAGCGTAACGCGGTAGTTATTCTCGTCGCTGCGCTCGATATTGTAGGGCGGATAGCCCTGCTCGGACGCGGACTCGAGCAAACCGAGCAGACGGTCAAACCCGACGGTGGAACGGAAAAAGGGCGAATAATCGATACGCATGAGACAACCTCCTAAAAGCGTTGCAACAGACCCGCCAGACCATCTGCGCGGGACACGGGACCGGCCCCAAGGGCGCCGGACAAACGCTATTTGGGGTCGAAGCACGCGCCTTCAAGACCCTTTCAGGGGCTTGAAAATAGGGCTTAAGTTCCTATGCAAGTATCTGATTCCGAAAAAATGATCCCCGCCGCGACGCTTTTTGAACCCGTGCCCATCAAGGCGGCAGGCGCCAGCTTGCGCGCCGCCCGGTTCCCCGCCGCCCCCGATGTCGCCGGCAAAGGCGTGTGCGTCCTTTTGAATGGCCAGACCGAATTCATCGAAAAATATTTCGAGGTGATCGACGACTTGCGCGGCCGCGGTTTTGCCGTAGCCACCATGGACTGGCGCGGCCAGGGCGGTTCCACCCGCATGACCGAGGACAGCCGCAAAAGTTTCATCGGCGACTTCAGCGAATATGACGAGGACCTGGATGCGCTGATAAACGGGATCGTTCAGCCCATGCTGGCGGAAGGACAAAAGCCGGTCGCCCTGGCCCATTCCATGGGGGCGCACAATCTTTTGCGCCGCCTGACGCGGCGGCCCGGTGAATGGCGGGCCTGCGTCCTCAGCGCCCCCATGATCGCCATCTCATTTCGCGGCCAGCGGGAATTCCTGGTGCGGGCGATCACGGGCTATCACATGTGGCGCGGCAAGCACGCCGATTGGGTGTGGGGCATGGAGGGGCGCGATCCCCACAAAGTCTCCTTCGCGACCCAATTGGTGACCTCCGACCCGCAACGCTTTGAGCGCACCCAGATGTTGTTGCGCGAGCAACCGCATTTGCGGCTGGCGGGCGCGACCTGGGGCTGGCTGGCGGCGGCGTTGCGATCCATGGACTGGCTGCGCCAGCCGGGATATGCGGAAAGCATCACCACCCCGCTGCTGGTGGTGGGAGCCGGTAAAGACCGGATTTGCCAGACGCCGCAAATTCGAGCCTTTGCACGGCGGCTGGCCAAGGCCAGCTATGTGGAAATCAAAGAGGCGGAGCACGAGATTCTGATGGAGCGCAATTCTATCCGCACGCAATTCTGGGCAACCTTCGACGCCTTCATGCGGCAGCACGCATGAAAAACGTCCCGGCTTGCGCCGGGACGCCAATGCTCAGTGTCAGATTTCGTCTATTGCGCCGGAGCGGCGCCGGTCTGCGGATCCTGAGCCGCATCGCTAGCTGGCGGCGTAGAGGGCTGCAACGGCTGGGGGGCGCTGCTGGCCTGACCCTGCGCCGGTATATCAGCCGCCATGGTCGCGTTCGGCGGCACCGCCACACCCGACTGGATCGTGTTGGTTGCGACGTCCGAAGGCGACGGGGTAGGCGCCATCGGTTTCGCGATCGGCTCTGCGATCACTGGAGCCGGCGGCTGAACGGTTGATTGCGCAGCGTCCGCGGCCAAGCGCACCGAAGCGGCATCCTTGCCAACCGAAGGCGTGGCGCTACGCGGCACCGATGCGGTTTGCGAAGGCTGGCGCGGGACGCTCGCCTGTACCGGGGCCAGTGTTGGTGCCGGTGCGGCGGCCGGCATGCTGGCGGGTGTATTGGTGTCCGGCGTGACCGCGGCGGGGAGCGGCGCCGGCGGCGCGGCGGGCGCCGGCAGATTGGCGGCCATGGTCACCGGTTCGGGAGGTCGGGACGATATCGACGTGTACAGCGCAACCCCGGCAGCACCGATCATCAAGGCCACGGCCAAGGCGCCCACGATCTTGGGCGTGCTGTTGGGTTCGATGTCTTCGGGATGGATGGTGTGGAAATTTTCCAGCCCTGTGGCATTGCCCACGGGCTGATGGTGCAGAGCGATGGGATCATCGCAAACCGGGGCATTGAAATCTCGCAAAGACATGCGTTCCTCCTGAAGGAATGAGTGGGACTTCGGTAGGAGAACGTGATCTGGGCGCGACGGTTTCGTGAGATTCAAACAAAGGCAAATTGCGGCAAGATTGGACGCCGCTGCCGCAATGCTTGCCGCGCAAGCTCAATATTTCAGCAGCTTTATGGCTTCTTCGTGGATGCGTCTGTCACCGCAAGCCAGGATGGTCTTGCCATCGCGGCAATCGCCGCCATCCCAGGCGGAAATGACGCCGCCGGCGCCCTCGACCAGGGGAATCAGCGCCGCGATATCCCAAGGCTTGAACCCGGCCTCGATGATGACATCGACAAAACCCAGCGTGAGCGCCGCGAACAGATAGCAGTCGCCGCTATAGCGCGTCATGCGTGCCGCTTTGCTGACGCGCTGGAACGCGGCGGCCTGCGCTTGGGTGAAATAGGCAAAGGGGTCGGTGACGCAGAGAATGGCGTCTTTTAACTGGGCGCATTCGCGCACTTTCAGGTGCGTGCGTTTTTCGCCTTCCAACAAAAAAGACCGCCCATTCACGCCCAAAAATCTTTCGCCCAGCACCGGCTGATCCAGAATGCCCAGCACCGGCACATTTTCATGCTCCAGGGCGATCAGTGAGCCCCATTCATGCCGCCCGGTGATGAAGGCGCGCGTTCCGTCCACCGGATCGAGCACCCAGCGCCAAGGCCCGCCGGGCTTTTCGCCATACTCCTCACCCAGAATGGCGTCGTCGGCGCGTTCGCGCTCGATGATGGCGCGAATGGCGCGTTCAGCGCTCCTGTCGGCTTCGGTCACCGGGTCGAAGGCATGCATGCCGGGCTTGTGCGTCACTTCGATCCGCTGACGGAAATAGGGACGGATCACCGCGCCGCTGGCATCGGCCAGGCGATGGGCGAAAGCGACCAGTTTTTCATCTACCGTCATGCCGTTTTCCAAAAGGACACAATCAATCCACCCGCAACGATCAACACACCACCCGCCAGGATCGGCGCGGTCGGCAGGGTGCGGAAAAACAGAAAAGTGATGATTTGCCACATCACAAACAAGGTAGCGATATAGAGCCCGACCACTTGGCCGAATTCCAATGGCGCCAGATTGAGGAAGGTACCATAACCCGCCAGCAGCGCGGCTCCCAGCAGGAACAGCGCGATGCGAGCCGGACCGGCATGTTCAAACAGCGATTTGCGAATGATGGCATCGCCCGCCACTTCCAGCGCCGTGGCGGCGATCAGGAATGCCAGGACCGGCATATTGGCCAACAGCTTCATCGCGGGAATCCTTCAACCGGACCCATGATAGCCCGAAAACCTATGGTAGGGCGAGGTGCCTCAATGCAGCGCGAGGGATTTTGGTCATCCGAGGAGGAGCGCGCGCGGAGCGTGCTTAACGCACGTGAGCACGCGCGACACACTCGGGGACCAAAAGACCGCGCTGCTAGGCGTCCATTTCCTGCTTGGCGCGCTTGCGCAAATGCGGCAGCAGCGCGCGCTTGCGAAGCCGGATGCTTTGGGGCGTTACTTCCACCAGCTCGTCGTCCTGGATATAGGCCATGGCCTGCTCCAGGGTCATCGGCACGATGGGCGTCAGGCGTACCGCCTCGTCCTTGGAGGTGGTGCGGATATTGGTAAGCTGCTTGGCTTTGGTCGGGTTGACGTCCAGATCATTATCCTTGGCGTTCTGACCGATGATCATGCCCTCATACACTTTGGTGCCAGGGGTCACGAACAGCTTGCCGCGCTCTTCCAGATACCAAAGGCCGTAGGCCACGGCTTCGCCATTTTCCGTAGAAATCAACACACCGTTGACGCGGCCGCCGACATTGCCTTTGTGCGGGGCATAGTCCAGGAACATGCGGTTCATCACGCCGGTGCCGCGCGTGTCGGTGAGAAATTCGCCGTGATAGCCGATCAGGCCGCGCGCCGGGCCGTGAAAGACAATACGCGTCTTGCCGGCGCCGGTGGGGCGCATGTCCACCATCTCGCCCTTGCGGTTTGAGATTTTCTCGATCACCACCCCGGTATAGGCGTCGTCCACGTCCACCGTGACTTCCTCGATCGGCTCAAGCTTTTGGCCATTCTCGGTCTTGAACAAGACGCGCGGGCGCGAGATGGAAAGCTCGAAACCCTCGCGGCGCATGGATTCGATCAGCACGCCCAACTGCAGCTCGCCGCGGCCCGCGACCTCAAAATTGCCTTCGCCGGTTTCTTGCACCTTCAGCGCAACATTGCCTTCGGCTTCGCGCATCAACCGGTCGCGGATGACGCGGCTCTGCACCTTGTCGCCTTCGCGGCCCGCCAGCGGCGAGTCATTGACCGAAATGGTCATCGCCAAGGTCGGCGGATCGATCGGGTGCGCGGGAATGGGTTGGTCGACCGTCAAGTCGCACAGCGTGTCGGCGACGGTGGCGGTTTCCAGCCCGGCAATGGCGACGATATCACCGGCCTCGGCACGCTCCACCGGCACCCGCGCCAAGCCGCGGAAAGCCAGCAATTTGGTGACGCGGGCCTTCTCGATCACCTCGCCGCCACGGTTCAAGACCTTGATGTTGCGGTTGGTGGTGATGACGCCGGATTCAATGCGGCCCGTCAGAATACGGCCCAGGAAATTGTCGGCCTCCAGCGTGGTCACCAGCATCTTGAAAGGATTGTCCTCGCCCGCCAGCGCCTGAGGCTTGGGCGGCGGCACGTCTTCCACGATGCGGCGGAACAAGGGCGACAGGTCCTTGCGCTCGTCTTCCAATTCGTTGACCGCCCAGCCGTTGCGGCCCGAGGCATAGAGATGGTGGAAGTCAAGTTGGCTGTCATTGGCCTCCAGGGCCAGGAACAGGTCGAAGATCGATTCCAGCGTTTCCTTGGGCTGGGCGTCGGAACGGTCGATCTTGTTGATCACCACGATGGGCTTGAGGCCAAGCTTCAGGGCCTTGGACAGCACGAATTTGGTCTGGGGCATGACGCTTTCGGCGGCGTCCACCAACAGCACCACGCCGTCCACCATGGAGAGGATGCGCTCCACCTCGCCGCCGAAATCGGCATGGCCAGGCGTGTCCACCGTGTTGATACGGACCCCATTCCATTCCACCGAGGTGCATTTGGCCAGGATGGTAATGCCGCGTTCCCGCTCCTGATCGTTGGAGTCCATGGCCCGCTCGGCCATTTGCTGGTTTTCGCGCACCGACCCCGACTGCTTCAGCAGCTGATCAACCAGCGTGGTTTTGCCATGGTCGACATGGGCAATAATGGCAATGTTGCGGATTTCCATGGGACCAGAATCGAGCAAGAGGGACGAGAGTTGCGGGGCTTATAGACGCTGGCCCTGCTGCGGAGCAACATCACCGGGCCCCGGTCATCGCGAAATTGCCCAGATTAACGCCATTTAGGAGCTTTTTCCGGCACTTGTGCGCCGCCAGAAAGGCGGTTTTTGGCACATTTATGAGAGGGTTTTGGCCTATAACCCGCCCATGGGGAGCCAATATTCCTGGTCTGGCCGTTTTCGAATGGACCGGCAAAGCACCAGCATTCGCGGAACCAGTACACACTTCCGCCGCCGTGCAGCGGGCTTGAACGTATATACTTGGAACCAGTCGGGCTTTGGGGCCCGTCAGGATCGTGCCGCATGAATGTTCAGATGACCCCGATCAAGCCCCCGCCGACGCGGGACCGGGGCGACGCTCCTTTCGGAATCAACCGCACCTATGTGATCGGCGGTGCGGCGCTGGCATTGGCGCTGGGCGGATTCTGGTATTTCACCCATAACGCCGCCCCGCCGCCGCGCCGCGTGACGGCCGCGCCTGTCAAGGTGGCGGTGGTCGAACAACGCAGCATGGCTGTGATCGAACGCACCATCGGCACCGTGATGGCCAATTCCACCGTTTCGGTGAACGCCCGCGTCACCGGCCAGCTTACCCGCGCCTTCTTTAAGGAAGGCCAGATGGTCAAGACCGGCGACTTGCTGTTCCAGATCGATCCGCGCCCCTATCAGGCGACGTATGACAATGCCACCGCCGCGATGGCCTCGGCCAAGGCCAAATTCGACCGCTATACCAGACTGAAAAGCCAAAACGCGATCTCGCCCCAGGATGTGGATGACGCCCAGGCCAGTTACCTGGAAAACCGGGCCACTGCGGAAAGCGCGCGCCTCAATCTGGAATTCACCCAGATCCGCTCGCCGGTGAACGGCAAGACCGGCCCGATCCTGATCCAGCCGGGCAACATGGTGGCGTCCTCCTCCAGCGCCAACGCCAGCACGACGCCGCTGGTCACCATCAACGAAATCCAGCCGGTGAAGATTTCTCTTTCGCTGCCGCAATCGGACCTGCCGCGCATTCAGGAAATGGCGCGCACCAAGGGGCTGACCATCACCATGAACATGCGTGACGCGGGCGGCGGCGACAATCTGACCGCCAAGGTGGATTTCATTTCCAATGCCGTCACCGGCAATACCGGCACGATCGAATTGCGCGCCACCTATCCCAATGCCGACATGGCGCTGGTCCCCGGCCAGTTGGTGGATGTGGTGGTGGCTTTGTCGGAAATTCCCAATGCCACGGTGGTGCCGCGTGAAGCGGTGAACACTGGCCCCGACGGACAGTTCGTCTATCTGGTCAAGGACGGCACCGCGCAACAGGTGCCGGTGCGCGTTCTGTTCGACGACACCGTCAATGACGCGGTGCAAGGCAATTTGAAGGCCGGCGACAAGGTGATCACCGATGGCCAGTTGCGCGTGATTCCCGGCGCCAAGGTCCATGTCACCGGCACCAAGAAAGCCGCCGGCGGCAAGGCCCGGATAACCAGCGGCGGCCGCAAGGCGCCGCATGCCCAAGACCGTGACGGCTGATCCAAAAGGTTCGGTAGACTGAGATGAATCTGTCGAAAACCTTTATCGAACGTCCCGTGATGACCACGCTGGTCATGGCGGCGCTGGTGATTTTCGGCGCCTATGGCTATTCCAGCCTGCCGGTTTCCGACCTGCCCAATATCGACTTTCCCACCATCCAGGTGAATGCGTCGCTGCCGGGCGCCGATCCCGACACCATGGCCTCTTCGGTGGCCTCGCCGCTGGAAAATCAACTCTCGACCATCCAGGGCATCGACCAGATGACCTCGTCGAGCCAGCAAGGCTCCACCAGCATCCAGTTGCAGTTCAACCTGTCGCGCGATCTGGATGGCGCCGCCCAAGACGTGCAGGCTGCCATCTCGGCCGCCACCCGCCAATTGCCCAAGGCGATGCCGCAGCCGCCCACCTTCCGCAAGGTGAACCCGGCCGACCTGCCCATCTTGTTCCTGGCGATGCGTTCCAAGACGCTCAAGCCGTCGCAGGTCAACGAGTATGCCGAGACGCTGTTGGCCCGTCAGCTTTCCACCATCGAAGGCGTCGCCCAGGTGGGCGTGTTCGGCAATGCCAAATATGCGGTGCGCATCCAGGTGGACCCATCGGCCCTGGCGACCCGTCAGATCGGCATCGACAAGCTGACAACCGCCATCGCCGCCGCCAATGTCAATATGGCGACCGGCGCGCTCAACGGACCCACCCGCTCGACCATCATCCATACCGGCGGACAGCTCAACAACGCCGCCGAATTCGAAAACCAGATCGTCGCTTATGAAAAGGGCGCGCCCGTCCGGCTGAAAGACGTCGCCCAGGTCATTGACGGCCAAGAAAACCCCTACGCCCGCAGTTGGTACAAGGGCGACAGCGCCATCATGCTGGCGATCTTCCGCCAGCCCGGCTCCAATACGGTCGAGGTGATCGACAATATCCGCAAAGTCCTGCCGCAATTCCAGGCCAACCTGCCGCCCGCGGTGACCCTGGATGTGGTGTTCGACCGCAGCCAGATCATTCGCGCCTCCATCAATGATGTGCAGCACACGCTGTTGATCGCCGGTGCGCTGGTGGTGGGCGTGATCTTCATCTTCCTGCGCCGTGTCACCGCGACCGTCATTCCGTCGCTGGCGCTGCCCATCGCCATCATCGGCACCTTTGCCGGCATGGCGGCCTTCGGTTTCAATCTGGACAATCTTTCGCTGATGGCGCTGACGCTTTCGGTGGGCTTTGTGGTCGACGACGCTATCGTGATGCTGGAAAACATCGTCCGGCATATCGAAAAGGGCATGAAGCCCTATGAAGCGGCGCTCAAAGGCTCCAGCGAAATCGGCTTCACCATCCTGTCCATGACCATCAGCCTGGCGGCGGTGTTCATTCCCATCGTCTTCATGGGCGGCATTGTGGGCCGGCTGCTGTACGAATTCGCTGTCACCATCATCTTGGCGATCCTGTTCTCCGGCATCATTTCCGTCACGCTCACGCCCATGCTGTGCGCCCGCATCCTCAAGGACGAGCATGGCCAGCAGCACAATGCCTTTTATCGCTGGAGCGAAAACACCTTCAACAGCGTGCAGGGTTTTTACGACCGCACCTTGCGTTGGAGCCTGGAGCACCGCCCCGTCATCCTGGGGGTGTTCTTCGCCAGCCTGGCCGCCAGCGTGCTGTTGATGCAAGTAATGAAACAGGACTTCCTGCCCAGCGACGATACCGGACGCCTGCAAGGCGCCGTCCAGGCCGCCAACGGCACCTCCTTCACCCAGATGGCGCGTTACATGCAGGAGGTGATCCGCATCGTGGAGCAGGATCCCGACGTCAACAGCGTGTTGGCGAACATGGAAGGCTCCAACGGGGCGGCCGGCACCAACAATGGCCGCATGATGATGATTTCGCTTAAGCCCCAGAGCGAGCGCGATTCCACGCCCGAAGAAATCATCGCTCGCCTGCGCCCCAAAGTGTCACGCATTGCCGGCGTCAATGTCTTCCTGACCAACCCGCCCGCGATCCGGCTGGGCGCGCGCGGCTCTCGCTCCAACTATCAGTACACACTGCAGGGCTTGGATCTGGGGCAGTTGGAGGAATATTCCGGCAAGCTGATGGCGAATCTGAAGTCCCGGCCCGGCTTTGTCGATGTGACTTCGGACTATGAGGCCGCGATGCCGTCGGTGCAGGTCACAATCGACCGTGACCGGGCGGCAGCCTTCGGCGTCTCGGCGATGCAGATCGAACAGGCTTTGGGCTCGGCCTTTGGCGGCCAGCGCATTTCCCAGATCAACACGTCTTCCAACCAATATGAAGTGATCATGGAGTTGATGCCGCGCTTCCAGCACGATGCCAGCGCGCTCGACCGACTGTATGTCACCGGCGCCAACGGCATGTTGGTGCCACTGACCGCCGTCACCGACACCACCACCAGCACGATGCCGATCTCGGTCAACCATGCCGGCCAGATTCCCGCCATCACCATTTCCTTCGACCTGGCGCCGGGCCGCGCGCTGTCCGACGCCGTCACCGGCATCCGCGAAGCCGGCGAAGCCATCGATATGCCCGACAGCATCCAAGGTAATTTCCAGGGCACCGCGGCGGCGTTCGAGGATTCCACCAAGAATATGGGCATGCTGCTCGTGATCGCGATGGTGGTTGTCTACATCATCCTGGGCATCCTGTATGAGAGCTTCATCCATCCTTTGACCATTCTGTCGGGGCTACCCAGCGCGGCGGTGGGCGCGCTGATCACGCTTTACATCGCGCATCTTCTGTTCATGGCGGGCCTCACCCATAGCGACATGTCGCTGACGCTCTATGCCTTTGTCGGCATGATCATGCTGATCGGCATCGTGAAGAAAAACGCCATCATGATGATCGACTTCGCGCTCCACCGGCAGCGGTCCGATGCGAGCCTGTCGCCGGAACAGGCGATCTACGAGGCCGCCATCACCCGTTTCCGTCCTATCATGATGACCACCATGGCGGCCCTGATGGGCACCCTGCCCATCGCGCTGGGCGGGGGCGCGGGCGCGGAAAGCCGCCGTCCGCTGGGCCTTGCGGTGGCGGGCGGCCTGCTTCTGTCGCAGCTTCTCACCCTCTACATCACGCCGGTGATCTATTCCTATCTGGACCGTTTCAGCACGCGGCTGAAAAGCCGCAAGGTGCGCCCCGCCGGGCCGCATGTGGCGCCGGCGGAGTAGCTAACGGTCCACCGGCGCGCCCACGGCCCGGGGCCGCAGGCTGTCGAACGGACTGCTCAGCAGCAATCCGGCGGCAAAACCGCCCAAATGCGCCTGCCAGGCGATCAGCCCGTCTCCCCCGCCCATCCCCAGCCCTGTCAGGCCGGTCAAAAGATTAAGGGCGGCCCAAAGCGCGGTGAAGATCAGAATCTGGCGGGAAAAAATCGGCGCCAGGGGCGTTTCTCCCGGCAGCGCCCAAGGCGCCTGGCCCGGCAGCATGCGCAGCGCCGCCGCCATTAAGCCGGATATCGCCCCCGATGCGCCAACCACCGGCACCGGGCTGGCCCAGTTGAAAGCCAGATAGGTGACCGCGCCGATCACGCCGCAAACGGCGAAGAAGGTAAGAAACAGCGCGCCTCCAAAACGGCGGGCGACAATGGGACCAAAGGCCAGCAGCCAGAAGCAATTGATGACCAGGTGGGTCCAATCATTGTGCAGTCCCATATAGGAGATGAACGGCACCGCCCGTTCCCAGAGCGTACCTGGATTGGCCATGTGGCTTTCCAGGAAGGCGCGGCTGTAGCGCAAGGGAAAGAGCCCGAATTCATAGACGATAGTGTGAGGCTCATCGCCCGGCCTGGTCACCCGCGCCAGGTGCAGGGCTGCCAGCGCCGCCATTAGCCACAAAACCACGGACGGCGCGCGAAAGATCGGCTGACGCGGAGGATGGGATTGCAGAAAAGCCATAAGTCTATCTAGGGCGCTTCGCCGCCCCCGCCAAGCCGCGCGGACGCAGCTCTGTGCCAAGGCGGAACACAAATCTTGCGGTACGCCCCGCGGCAGCCTGCCCGAGGGGGGCGCGCTATTGGGGAATATCGCGGCCTTGCCCAAGAAGCGCCGCCGCAGGCCCGAGCCAGGACCGTGCATAAAAGCGAGCTGTCTCAAAGTGTTTCGACGGCCATCGTGCCAGGACGACACAAAAAAATCTTAATTGCCGTTAAGCACTGGCATGGGGGTTGCTCTGTTCCAGGCAACAGAATTGGAAAAGCGGCCCCATGACCCGTTCGAGGACATTGCTAGCGCTGGCTTGCCTGCTCCTGGCCCCGACATCGGCCCGGGCGGGCGATTGGACCAATTCGGCCATATACAATGGCTATGGCGCCAGTTCCCAGAACCAGGCTTCCAACTATTCCATGCGGGACGCCAACGGCAACCTCACCCTGATCAACGGTCAGGTGGCGCCGTCTTTGGTGCAGCAAAGCAGCGGCGCCCAATATGCCACCAGCGGCGCCGGCGCGAATACGGCATCGACCTATGGGCAGGCCAATGCCGTCGGCAACCAGCTGTCGGTGGTGGTTGTGGGCAGCCACAACACCACCGTGATCGATTCCACCCAGATCAACAACGGCAACCAGACGGCCAGCACTGCGCTGAACAGGCAGTGAAGGAAATAGGGATGCCCCTCCCATGACCCGCCGCGTTCGCAAATATCTCTACAAACCGCTGGTGATGTCGGTGGCGGCCGTGATGCTGCAAGGGTGCATCAGCCCCTTCCCGAACTCGGCCGGCCGCTACACCGCGCCGATCGGCGGGGCGCCCGTGATCTCCAACGAAACGCCCTATTCCGCGGCACTGCGCTGCATGGCCGGATTCGTCCGCCAGCATCCCATCCGCATCGCAGTCGGCCAGATCGCCGACTATACCGGCAAGGCGGAAGCCGACGGTTCGGGCCGCAAGGTCACCGCCGGCGCGGCGCTGATGGCAATGAGCGCGCTCAGCAAATCGGGCGTGCATATGGTCGAACGTTTCGACACTTCCGTGGCGGAAATGGAATTGAAATACGCCAACAACAAGCTGATCGGCGACGACCAGCATCCCAATCCGCAGACCGGCGATTTCCGCAAGATTCTGGCGGGCTCCATTCCGGGATCGGATTATTACATCGTGGGCGGCATCACCGAACTGAACTTCAACATCCGCAGCGCAAACGCCAACGGCACGGGCGGCGGCACGCGCACCAACGCCACCACCGGCACCGCGGGAGGCAGCCTGTATGTGATGAATGTCGGGCTGGACATGCGGTTGGTCAACACCAGCACCCTGGAAGTGGCGGACGTCATCTCCTATCAGAAACAGATCATCGGACGGCAGATCTCCGCCGGGGTGTTCGATTTTCTGGGCACCAACTTCTTCGACATCAGCATTGGCGAAAGCGCGTTGGAGCCGATCCAGCTGGCGGTGCGATCCATCATCGAGCGCGCGACCTTGGAAATGATCACTCGAATCTATCGCGTGCCGGGCGCCTCCTGCGCCATTCCGCTTGGCACCCAGGAAGACCCGCTGCGCGACGCCAGCGACTATCCCTATTCTCCCGCGCAAACCGCCTATGCCGCGCCCTATCCGCAGCCTTATCCTGCCGCGCCCTATCAACAGCAACCGGCCTATTACGCACCGCCCCCCGCCCGCGCCAACTATGGCGAGGCCGGGCGCAGCAGCCCTTATCGCGGTTACTACAACGGCGAATCCGGCATGTTCGGGCTGCGGGGTGGACTATGAACCTCACAGAACCCCGCAATGCTTTACTTCCTAGGAGCGCACCATGACAATTTTCAAACGCTTGCTTGCCGCGTCGGCGCTCACTTTGACCGCCGCTGGAACCGCCACCGGCGCCCTGGCCGACAGCCTGGTTCTCAACAACCAGATCAACCTGCAGCACGACTGGTCGACCTTGAATCTGAAGGTGGACACGGTCGGCGGCGATGTGGTGACCCAGAGCGCGGCGGGCGGCAACCTGGTTGACATCATGACCATGAACAACACCACCGTGAACAATAGCCAGTTCTCGGCGCCTCAAGCCACGATCCGCGCCACCACCACGCTGGATGCCAAAAACGTCTGGGGCAGCGTCGGCGTTCAGAATCAGGTGGTGTGCAACAGCGCCAGCGTCTCCACCGATCCGGCACGCACCGCGGTGACATCGGTCCAGGATTGCCAGGGGCTCGACAGTTTTTCCCAGACCGGCGCCACGATCAGCAACGTCGCGGGTCATGCGATCATCCAGAATTCGATGGTGGGCAACAGCTTTGAAGCCGATTCCAACGCGCTCAACATGCCGATCAACACCAAGCAGACCAACGCCATGGCAACCGTGTCCACCGTCAATGCCAATGTCGTGAATGTCGGCGGCGATGTGGGCGCATCCTCCGGCGCCTTCGGCAACACGGCGCGGATCATTCATTACGGCACCGGTCAGCCCTAAGCTTTCTTCCGGACGTCCTGGGGGCAAAATAGGCGTTCCGGAGCATGGGACGGGAGCACCAGCAGCTCCCGTCCCTTTTTTTCGCGCAGGTTTTTTGCGTTTTGTGGCGTGAAAGGCTATTTCCGCACCCATGTCCGCCCTGCCGATCGATCTGGAAGCCTTTTACGCCGCGCCTGTGACGCGCGAGCCTTTCGCCTTCGCCATGGTGCCGCATTTCGTCAAGCCCGAAGCGATGACGGCGATCAACGCCGACTATCCACTGGTCCGCCATCCCGGCTCCTTCCCGCTTCCCACGCTTCGCTATGGGCCCGCCTTTGCGGCCTTCATCGCCGCCATTCAGGGGCCGGAATTCACCCGCGCGGTGGAACAAAAACTGGGCGTGAACCTTGGCGGACGGCCCACCATGGTGACGGCGCGGGGCGTTTCGGCGGCGCGCGACGGCCAAATCCACACGGACTCACGCACCAAGATCATCACCGTGCTGATCTATATGAACAATGCCTGGGAATCCAAAAGCGGGCGGCTGCGGCTGCTGCGCTCACCCGACAATCTGGACGATGTGATCGCGGAAGTGCCGCCTGACGAAGGCACCATGCTGATCTTCAAGAATGAGCCCAATGCCTGGCACGGTTTTCACGCTTTTGAAGGCCCGCGCCGGGTGATCCAGCTCAATTGGGTGACCGATATGGGCGTTGTGCGGCGCGAGCAATTGCGCCACCGCGTCAGCGCTTTTTTCAAAAGACTGCGTGGGCGAGGAGCGGCATCCGAAAGGATGTGAGCATGTCCTGTGGACATGCGAGAACGACGAGCGCCCGAAGCGTAAGCGCAGGGCCGGAGGTCAGCCTGCCAAATAGTCGCGCCACACCCCGCTTATGTCACGGATGCGGTAGCCGGTATCGGTTTTCTCCAAATCGGCGGATTCCAGCGGCACTTTCCCGAAGCCGCCCGGAATATCGAGCATATAGGTGGGCATTTCCAAACCGGACAGCCGTTCACGCAATTGCCGCATCAGAGAAAGCCCCTCCTCTATGCTCAGGCGGAAATGCGAGGTCCCCGGCGCCAGATCGGGATGATGCAGATAGTAAGGCTTGATGCGGTTATCGACAAAAGCGCGCATCAGATTGGCGAGCGCTTCGGCGGTGTCATTCACGCCCTTCAACAACACCGATTGGCTGACCAAGGCGATTCCGCCATCCACCAGACGGGCGATCGCGGTTTGCGTTTGGGGAGAAAATTCCCGTTCGTGATTGGCGTGAACCGCAACCCACGTGGTGGCGCCGGGGGCATGCAAGGCCGCCACCAGAGCGTCCGTCACCCGCTCGGGGTCGGTGAGCGGGACCCGGCTGTGCCAGCGGACGATCCGCACATGCGCCATCGCCGCCAGCCGGCCGGCGATCTCCGCCACCCGCCGCGGCGACAGAATGAAGGGATCTCCGCCGGTCAGGATCACTTCGCGTATCTCGGGGTGAGCGGCGATATAAGAAAGCGCAGCCTCAAAATCGTCTTTGGACAAACTATTGTCATGGCCCGGCCCGATCATTTCGCGCCGGAAACAGAAGCGGCAATAAACCGGACAAGCCGCCACCGCCTTGAACAGGGCCCGGCCAGGATGACGATGCACAATGCCGACGACGGGGGAATGGGCCGCATCACCAATGGGATCGGCCAGCTCCTGCGGCAGGGTCACCAATTCTTCCAAAGACGGTAGGAATTGGCGTGCAATCGGATCGCTGGGATCGGCGGGGTCCATCAGCGACAGCAGGTGCGGCGACACCGCCACCGCATAGCGCCGGGCCACATCTTCGAGAGTCATCGCTTATGCACTTTGAAGTTGGGAAGGAACATGGTGAGCAACCCGATGGCTGTAACTATTCTTTCAGGTTGGGTCATCTGTGTCATGGCGCGCGAACCCTAAGCCATGACGGGATTTTCACCACCGAAATTCCTGCAATGCCGTCATGTTCGCAGGCGCAAGAAACTCAGGAAAGCGGCGTCCACAGCACGGCGTCCACATTCGGTGCGCCCGCCGCCAGCATCACCAGCCGGTCAAAGCCTAGGGCCACGCCACTGGCCGGCGGCATATGCGCCAGCGCGGCCAGAAAATCCTCATCCAGCGGGTAACGCTGGCCATAGACCCGTTCCTTTTTGGCCATCTCGATTTCAAAGCGGGCGCGCTGCTGTTTTGGATCGGTCAATTCGCCAAAGCCGTTGGCCAGCTCCACGCCGCAGACATACAGCTCAAACCGCTCCGCCACCCGGCTGTCCCGCGGGCTGACGCGCGCCAGCGCCGCCTCGCAAACCGGATATTCATAAAGCACGCAGGGCCGGTCCAAGCCCAGCCGCGGCTCCACCCGCAAGGTGAGAATCTTGCTGAACATGTCGGACCAATCATCGTCATCGGCGACGTCAATACCGGCCCGGCGCGCCCGCGACCGCAAGGCAGCGGCATCGCCCTCCCCCATAGACGACAGGGTGGCGAGCAGATCGATGCCCGCAAAATGGGTAAAAGCCTCAGCCACCGTCAGCCGGTCGGCCGGGGCGCGCGGATCGCAGGTGACGCCGCGATGCTGAAACAGCTTGGTCTGCGCCGCATCCGCCGCCAATCGCAACAGCGCCAGGCCGTCGGCGATCACCGCGTCATAGTCCTGGTGCGCGCGGTACCATTCCAGCATGGTGAATTCGGGAGCATGCAAGCGGGAGCGCTCGCGATCGCGAAACACCCGGGCGAAATCGAAAATCCGCGTCTCCCCCGCCGCGAGCAATTTCTTGGCGGCGAATTCCGGCGAGGTATGCAGATAGCGCGTATGGCTGACGCCATCCGATCCGGTCAGACGGGTCTCAAAGGCATGCAGATGGGTCTCATTGCCGGGCGAAACGGCCAAGGCGCCGCATTCCACCTCGGTGAAGCCTTGCGCTTCAAAATATCCCCGGATAGCGGTCTTTAACCGTCCCCGTGTCAGCAGCAAAGGACGCCGGTCGGCATGGTTTTGGGCATCCCACCAAGCCATTTGCGCGGACCTAGCCTCCCTGCTAAAGACCCCCGCAAATCCGCCGATTTGAGAGGTTTCCCGTGGTTTCGGTTATCGCCAGCTCCGTGCGCAAAGGCAATGTCCTGGAGAAGGAGGGCAAGCTCTATTTGGTCATCACCGCCGAGAATATCCATCCCGGCAAGGGCACGCCCGTGACCCATCTGGAAATGCGCCGCATCAGCGACGGGGTGAAGACCGTGGAGCGGCTGCGCACCACCGACAGCGTGGAAAAAGCCTTTGTCGAGCACCAGACCTTCAACTATCTGTATCAGGACGGCGAACAATATGTGTTCATGCAGCCGCAGACCTTCGACCAATTGCATGTCAGCGCCGATGTGGTCGGCGATGCCGCGCCTTACCTGACCGAGAATATGGACGTGCAGCTGCAACTGTTCGAAGGCAATGCCATCTCCATCGAAATCCCCCAGCGCGCCACCTTTGAAATCGTGGAGACCGAGCCGGTGGTGAAGGGCCAGACCGCTTCGGGCTCGTTCAAGCCGGCGATGCTGTCCAACGGCGTCAAGACCATGGTGCCCACCCACATCACCGTCGGCACCCGCGTGGTGGTGATGACCGAAGACGGCGCCTATGTCGAGCGGGCGAAGGACTGACTTGCCCGCATCGGCGTCAGAACTGGATTTGGCGGCTCTTCAGGGCACTTGGGAGCAGGTGGCGTTTGAAGAAGACGGCAATCCGGATGCCCCTGACAGCTATGGCGGCTCGGTAGGGTCTCTGACGAGCTTTCGTGGCAATCACTTTTCCGTGCGCGCGCGTTCCGGACTGCTGTTACTGGAAGGGACGTTTGCGTTGGATGCTTCACGCACCCCAAAGACCATCGACTGGACCGACAGCATCGGAGCCGATGCGGGCAAGACGCTGGCCGCGATCTATATGTTGGAAGAGGACCGCTTCACCTTCATCGCGGCCGAACCCGGCGCGCCACGGCCCGGTGCTTTCAAAACCGTGACGGGGCAAACCATGCGCAGCTTTATACGTCGTTCCGGAAATTGATCTCGACCAGCACACCTTCGGGATCGGGCACGAAGAGTTGCGACAGCCGCCCGCCCGGCACCACCCTTTCCTTGAAGGTCAGACCGGCCTTTTGCAGCTTGATCCGCATGGCTTGAAAATCATCGCCCTTAAAGGCGACATGGTCGAAGGAACCTGTACCCTCTTCGGGATTGGGGATCGCAATGTCTCGGCCCCAGGCCCCGGCGGTATCCGTGGCCTCCACCAGATGCACCACCGGGATCCCGCTCAGATAGAGCCAATGCCCCCGGAAAGGGAAATTGGGGCGTTCGCCGTCCGTCAGCCCCATCAGATCGACATAAAAGTCGCGGGTGCGCTGCAACTGCGCACAACGGATGGTGACATGCTCCAGTGCCGAAACGCCCAAATTTTCGATCCCTTAGCGGTGACCGCAACGCTAGTCCGGCCGAATTGTGAATTCCACCTCTAACGCCCCTTACTTTCAACCAGGCCAAAGAGCATGATAGCGTCCCGCGCCCCTCTCGAGGACGACCCATGAAAAAACAGATTCTGATCGGCTTTTTGGCCGCGTTCTGCGCCAGTCCCGCTTTTGCCGCGCTGAAACCCGGAGACACCGCGCCCGACTTTACCGCCCCCGGCTCGCTGGGCGGCAAGGATTTCACCTTCAAGCTCAAGGATGCGCTCAAGAAGGGCCCGGTGGTGGTCTATTTCTATCCTTCCGCCTTTACCGGCGGCTGCGATTTGGAAGCCCATACCTTTGCCGAAAAATCCGAGAAGTTCGCCGCCGCGGGCGCTTCCATCTTGGGGGTCTCGGCCGACAGCCTGGAGCGGCTGCACAAATTCTCCGCCGATCCGGCCTTCTGCGCCGGGAAATTCCCCGTCGCTTCGGACGCGGACACCAAGATTGCGGCCTCCTACAATCTGGCCGTCAACCAGCCAAAGCCGGGCGCCAAGGACAACAAGCAGAACGATCTCACCCACGCCATCATTGAGCGCGTCACCTATGTGATCGGCAAAGACGGCAAGGTCCTGGCGACTCTGTCGTCCAAGCTCGACAGCCTGTCCCCCGACCAGCATGTCGAAAAATCCTTGGCGATCGTGAGCGGCGCGAAATAGCGGTTCATCCCTTTTCCAGACAAAGGCCCGGCATTTCCCATGCCGGGTCTTTTTTTGGCATGACGTATTTTGCGGCATGGCCCGTCGCAATCGGTCACAGATCCGTGATGCCGCGTTGCCACGATTTGGAAAAATTGAAGCTATTTCAATGATTTAAAGTGACTGAAATATCACGCCTCCGTGGCAATGATACGTCTTTGTGACAGGTCCTGATCTTGGTTTAGTTCGCCCAGGCCGGGCGGCGAATGCCGGTTCAGGCCGCCACCGGCGAAAGCCGGACAGGGACAAAACAAGACAGAATAAGGGTTGGGGCTCTCTTTGCCGAAACATCACTGCCTGCACCTGGCTGCAGCCGCCACCCTTGTGGCGCAGTTGCTGGTCATGCCCGCCCAGGCGGCCCCCAATCACCCGGCAGCCAATCTCAGCCACGATGTGGCCAGCTATCTGGGATTTGGCCCCGATCAGGTCAACAATCCCACCGATCCCCAGCAGATTCCCGCACCTGCCAAGCTGGAACTTGCTCCGGGCGAACTCATGCTGACACCCGTGCCTTCCATAGAGGTTCACCCGCCCAGCCTTCCGGCCAGGGCCAAGCCGCGCGTGGAAATTCCACTGCGCAAGCTGTTTTGCGTGGAGTATGCCCGCATGCGTTCCGGCCTGGCGGTGTTTGGCGACGCCAAGCATTGGTGGGAAAAAGCCCGCAACCTCTACACCCGCCTGTCGCATCCGGTGGAAGACGCGGTGATGGTGTTTTCCGGCTCCAAGCGGCTGAAGCGCGGCCATGTTGCGGTGGTGACCGACATCGTTTCGCCGCGCGAGATCATCGTGGATCAGGCCAATTGGCAGAATAAAGGCGAGATCGATCACGCCACCCCGGTCCTGGACGTCAGCCGCAACAATGACTGGAGCTTGGTGCGGGTGTGGCACATCCCCTCCGGCAGCTTCGGCAGCCGGGTCTATCCGGTCAGCGGCTTCATCGCCAAAGAGCTAACCCGCCAGGCCTTGAACGACTAAGCCGGGCCAGGGCGTCCGCTGTTCCGATCTTCACTCCTGAACCGCCACGACCTGCTCAAGGCACAGCGCCAAGCGCAACGGGCTGTGCGAGCGCGCAAAACAAAAACCCCGGCCACTTTCGTGACCGGGGTTTTTGCGAATTGTTCGGGCGGGTTCTCTCCCCGTGCGCGGAAGCGCACAAAGGGTTGACTTCTGTCCTTGGCAGACCTGGCAGCGCTCTACTCTCCCGCGGCTTGAGCCGCAGTACCATGGACGCAGAAGGCTTTGACGGCCGAGTTCGGAATGGGATCGGGTAGAATTCCTTCGCTATGACCACCAGGTCGGCAAAGGACAGAAATCAAGTTGCGCGTTTTCACGCGCACTGCACGAGATGAATACGACACGGCGACCGAAGTTTGTTGTTTTGTGGTGTTGTATGCCTGGCTTTGTTTCCAGACATGGAACGGTGCTGCTTGCGATCAAGCCAATCGAGCAATTAGTACCAGTAAGCTCAATACATTGCTGTACTTACACACCTGGCCTATCGACGGGGTAGTCTTCCCCGGCTCTCAAGCGAAACCTGGTTTTGAGGTGAGTTTCCCGCTTAGATGCTTTCAGCGGTTATCTCGTCCGTATTTAGCTACTCGGCTATGCCACTGGCGTGACAACCGATCCACCAGAGATACGTTCTTTCCGGTCCTCTCGTACTAGGAAAAAGTCCTCTCAAGTTTCGAACACCCACGGCAGATAGGGACCGAACTGTCTCACGACGTTCTAAACCCAGCTCACGTACCACTTTAAATGGCGAACAGCCATACCCTTGGGACCGGCTACAGCCCCAGGATGTGATGAGCCGACATCGAGGTGCCAAACCGCACCGTCGCTATGGACGCTTGGGTGCGATCAGCCTGTTATCCC
>DATEMS010000023.1:0-3103 GCA_035275465.1 Rhizomicrobium sp.
GACAGATACATCGCCACCTGACGCGGCCGGGCGACCCGGCGGGCCCGCTGGGGCGAATGGAAGTCCTTGACGTCCAGCTTGTAGAATTCCGCCGTCTTCTTCTGGATGTCCTCGATCGAGGTCTTGGCGCCGGGTCCGGCACGCAGGCCCACCGCTTCCTCCGCCACTTCCAGGGTCACCGGCTTCTTGGTGAGGTCGGCATAGGTCGCCAGCTTGGTGAAGACCCCGATCAGTTCGCGGGGAGAAGCGTCCTCGATGTCGGCGATGCGGTCCAGCACGCTTTCCGGCAGCACCACATCAGGCTTGTGGCGGGAAAATTCGGCGGCGCGCGACTTCAGGATCGCAAACCTTGTGTCGCGGTCGGGCTTGTCCAGCCCCACGCACAGCCCGCCGGCCAGGCGCGATTTCACATCGGCGCCCAAGCCTTCCAGGGCCTGTGGCGGGCGGTCGGCGGCGATCACCACCCGGCGGCGCAGGTCCGCGAAGGCGTTGACGGTGTAGAGAAACTCCGACGCCGTGGCGGCGGAGCGGCAGATATGCTGCAGATCGTCGATGATCAGCACCTCGGCGGTGCGCAGCTCTTCCTTGAAGGCCAGCGTGTCCTTGCGATAGAGCGCACCCAAAAAGTGGCGCATGAAATCCTCGGCGCGCAGGAACAAGGTGCGCTTGCCGCGCTTGCGGAATTCCAGCGCGGCGGCATTCAGCAAATGGGTTTTGCCGAAACCGAAACCGCCATGGATATAGAGCAGCGGAATATCGGACTGCTGGCCGTCGGCAAAGCTCTTGGCCGCGCCATGGCCGAATTGGTTGGCCGCGCCGGGAATGAAGCTGTCGAAGGTCTGCTGGGGATGCAGCATCCGGGTCCACAAGCCCTTGTCGTCCTCATTGGTGCGGCTTTCGCTGCGCGGCGAGATGTAGGCGATGCTGGCCGGCGTTTCGGCCAGGCCCTGATGCTGGGCCTCGCGCGGAATGGCGCCGCCGATGGCGGGGGCGCTGATCACGATGGCCAGCGAGGCGGGGGCGAAGCCCTCGGCCAGGAACGCTTTCTCGATGCGGCCCACATAATGATTGGCCACCCAATTGCGCACAAAGGGTTTGGTGGCGCCGATCTTCAGCTCGTCGGCGTCGAAGGATTCCAGATTCAGCGGCCCGATCCAGGCGTCGAACACCGGATCCCCCAATTCGCGGCGCATGCGCTCGCGCACCGCAGCCCAAGCCGCACGCCAGTCCGGTATCGATTTTCCCACTTGCACCATTGTCAAACCCATCCCGCTTGTTGGTTCTTTGGCCCGTCTTCGTCCGCCCGTCAGGTTTTCCCGTCCGCGGCCGTCCCTCACGCAACTCTTTCCGTTCAGCCCATTGTTCAAACTTTTGTTCAACCTTGGCGCCAGGGCAGATCCGCCTGCTTCCATCCATTGCAATTGCCGCGATGGCCGTCTTCGTCCGTGTCGCCTTCAAAGCCGTCTGCGATATTGATCGCTTGGCGATAGCCGGCCTGGGTGAGGGCGATGGCCGCCGCGCGGCTGCGCGCGCCGGAGCGGCACATCACCAGCACCGGCGCGTCCTTGTCGCTCAAGGCCTTCATGGCTTCAGTAACAAAAGCGGGATTGCGCGCCCCGGTGGGAAAGCCCTGCCATTCGATGCAATGGACCTGGCGGCCCAGGGATGAGAGGTCGGCAAGCCCGACAAAGTTCCATTCCGCCATGGTGCGCACGTCCAGCAGCTGGGCCTTGGGGTCAGCCGTGAGCTGCTGCCAGGCCTGGGCCGCGCTGACTTCACCGGCATATTCGAGAGAAGAGGAAGGAGCCATTGCTACGCCTTGGAGACAATTAAAGGTCTGCCGGGATACTCGCCCAGCAAAACACATCAAAATTTGAAGATTTTAGAGACTTATAGGCTTTCGGATGTGCCCAAAAGCCAACTGATACTTGCTGAATATTTGGTGTTTATTTGATTTAGTCTTCAGCATGCTCGGCGCTCGTCCCATCCGTTGGTTAAGATACGTCTAAGCCGCGCAGGCCCACAAGGGAATAAACTGCGAACAAAGCCACTGATTCGAAAATTTTTTCGCTTTTGTGAAACAGGCTAAATGGTTGTGACGTATACGGAAAATGCCAGTTTTTCGCCAAGCTTTTTTGAATCAGTCACTTAGCCGGTAATTGATCCGTGTTGCAGGTGCGAAATATGGCTTTCTTGCGAACATCAGCACACGGACAAATAAAAAGGCCCGGATTTATCCTCCGGGCCTAAATCTGGACTTGAAATCCGAAGGATTCCAGATGTTTCGTTATTTCGACAGTTTTGCGACCCGCTTGGTCAGGCGCGACACTTTCCGCGAGCCGGTGTTCTTGTGCAACACGCCCTTGGAGACGCCGCGCATGATTTCCGGCTCGGCGGCCTTCAAAGCGGCCAGGGCGGCCTTCTTGTCGCCGGAGGCAATGGCTTCTTCCACCTTGCGGATAAAGCCGCGCACCCGGGTTTTACGCGCCGTATTGATGGCGGTGCGCTTGGCGGTGGTGCGGACGCGCTTCTTGGCGGAGGCGATATTGGGCATGGGAAGTCCTTGGATTCTGCCGAAAAGAGGGGCGCGTATAGCCCCGGATGGCCCGGCGGTCAACAAGGGCGAAGGGCAACCCTACTCGTCCTTGAAGCCCGGCTTCCGCTTCTCGGCAAAGGCCGCCATGCCCTCTTTCTGGTCGGCTGTGGCGAACATGGCGTGGAACAGGCGGCGCTCGAAATGCAGTCCTTCGGCCAGGCTGGTTTCCAGCGCCCGGTTGACCGCCTCCTTAACCATCTGGGCGGCGGGCGAGGATTGAGCGGCGATCTTCTGGGCCGCCTTCAGGGCTTCCGGCATCAGCATGTCCGCCGGCACCACGCGCGATGCCAGTCCGCTGGCCTCTGCTTCGGCGGCATCCATGATGCGTCCCGTGAGGCACATATCCATGGCCTTGGACTTGCCGATAATGCGGGTTAGGCGCTGGCTTCCGCCCAGCCCCGGCATGATCCCCAAGGTGATTTCCGGTTGCCCGAACTTTGCGGTGTCGGCGGCAATGATGAAATCGCAGGCCAAGGCCAGTTCGCATCCCCCGCCCAAGGCATGGCC
>DATEMS010000024.1:0-26648 GCA_035275465.1 Rhizomicrobium sp.
AATGGGGGAGCGAAGCCGATGAGCGGGCATTCGGCAAACTCTGACATGTTCGCGCCTTATGACGTGGTGGTCGTGCCGTTTCCCTATGCCGACCGTCTGGCGGAAAAGCGCCGGCCCGCGATTGTGATCAGCGCGCCGGGCTTGGAGCGCCAGCAGGGGCTTGTGTGGCTGGCCATGATCACCAGTGCGGGAAACCGCCGCTGGGACAGCGATATCCCGGTCAGCGATTTGACCGTGACGGGGTTGCCGGCGCCTTCTCTGGTGCGGCCGGCGAAGATTGCCACGGTCGATAGCGAGCGGATTCTGCGCAGGATAGGCAAGTTGCCGCCAAAGGATGCGCGCGCGGTCGCGGCGCAAATTCAGAAGTTTCTTGGTTGATTCATGGCCAACGCCAAGACAGACCGCATCGTAACCCCCGAACGCAGCGAAGACGATACGCTGGAGGCCTCACTGCGGCCCAAGCGGCTGGCGGATTTTGTCGGCCAGCAGCAGGCGCGGGAAAATCTTTCCATCTTCATCGCCGCCGCCAAGGCGCGCGGCGATGCGCTGGATCATGTGCTGTTTCATGGCCCGCCCGGGCTGGGCAAAACCACCCTGGCCCAGATCGTGGCCCGCGAGCTGGGAGTCAATTTCCGCTCCACCTCCGGCCCGGTTCTGGCCAAGGCGGGCGATCTGGCCGCCATTCTTACCAATCTGGAGCCGCGCGACGTTCTCTTCATTGACGAGATCCATCGCCTCAGTCCGGCGGTGGAGGAAATCCTGTATCCCGCCATGGAGGATTATGAGCTGGATCTGGTGATCGGCGAGGGACCTTCGGCGCGTTCGGTGAAGATTCAACTAGCGCCCTTTACCCTGGTCGGCGCCACCACCCGCTCCGGCCTGATCACCACGCCGCTGCGCGACCGTTTCGGCATTCCGGTGCGGCTGAATTTCTATACCCCCGACGAACTGCTCTCGATTGTCGTGCGTGGCGCCAAGGTGCTGGGGTTTGAACTGACCCAGGATGGCGCGCGCGAGATCGCTGCGCGTTCGCGCGGCACCCCGCGCATCGCGGGCCGGCTGCTCAAGCGGGTGCGCGATTTTGCCGCCGTGGCCAAAGAGGCGCGGGTCGATGCCAAGACCGCCGATGCGGCGCTGACCCGGCTGGAAGTGGACGCGCGCGGCTTGGACGGTTTTGATCGCCGCTATCTCGGCCTGATCGCGGAGACGTTCGGGGGCGGCCCGGTGGGGATCGAGACCCTTGCCGCCGCCCTGGGCGAAGCGCGCGATGCCATCGAGGAGATCGTCGAGCCTTATCTGATGCAGCAGGGTTTCGTGCAACGCACGCCCAGGGGCCGCGTTCTGGCGGGTGCGGCCTATGGTCATCTGGGGCTGGCGCCGCCGCCGCAATCGCCGGTGCAGACCGGACTTTTTGCGGGCGATGGCGATGAATGACAGCGCGAAAAATTCGCTGCACGGCCTGGGCAGCTTTGACGGCAGGACTCATATCCTGCCCATCGCCATTTATTACGAAGACACGGACCTTTCCGGTTTTGTCTATCACGCCAATTACCTGCGCTATATGGAGCGGGGGCGCACCGAGTTTTTTCGTCTCGCCGGCATCTCCCGCGCCCGGCTGGACGATGAGGAGCCCACCGCCTGGACCATCCGGCGCATCGCGGTGGAATATTTGCGTCCCGCGCGGCTGGACGACCGAATTGCGGTGCATTCGGTGCTGACCGAGGTGTCGGGCGCCCGGCTGAAGGTGCTTCAGCGCGTGCGGCACGGCGCAATACTGTTGGTGGAGGCGCGGATCGAAGCCTGCATCACCACGTTAAGGGGTAAGCCGCGCCGGCTGCCCAAAAACGTCCTTGAGACTCTTGCGCCTTTTTGTGTCGCGGATGAAACTTGAAACTTATTCGTCAAACTTCGGCCAAGATCGCGCGCCATGAGCTTGTAGCGCGTTGGCGCCAAAAGGTTTTTCCATGAACAAGCCCCTCGCCGCCGCCCTTGTGATTCTTGCCGCGCTGCTGTTCGCGCCGTTTTCGCAAGCTCTTGCCCAAGGCGTGCAAAGGGGACCGATCGCGGCCCCCACGGGACCGGCGGCCCAGACCCAGAATTTGGCGCCCTTGCCGGGCACCGCCGAGGCCGCCGCCGGCGGCGCCGCGGACAGTTTTTCCGTGGTCTCCATGCTCCGGCGCGCCGACATCGTGGTGCAGGCGGTGATGGCGCTGCTCTTGGCGGCCTCGCTCTGGTCCTGGACCATCATCTTCAACAAGCTGGTGGCGCTGTCGCATTTGAAGCAGAAAGCGCGCAAGTTCGAAAAACTGTTCTGGTCCGGTCAGTCGCTGGACGAGCTGTATCAGCAATTCTCCGCCCGCAACGACCATCCCTTGGCGGCCCTGTTCATCGCGGGTTTGCGCGAATGGCGCCGCGCCTTTGAAGGCTCGGGCGGTTTGCGCGAAGCCATGCTGCCCGGCGTCAAGGACCGCATCGAAAAAGCCATGAGCGTCACCATCCTGCGCGAGACTGACGGCATCGAGCGCCAATTGGGGATGTTGGCCACCATCGGTTCGGTGTCGCCCTTTGTCGGCCTGTTCGGCACGGTGTGGGGCATCATGAACAGCTTCTCGGCCATCGCCGCGCGCCATGACACCACCTTGGCGGTGGTGGCGCCCGGCATCGCCGAAGCCTTGTTCGCCACCGCCATGGGGCTTTTGGCGGCAATCCCGGCGGTGATCTTCTACAATCGCTTTGTCGCCGAGATCGGGCGCTATGTGAATTCGCTGGACGCTTTCGCGGATGAATTCTCCGCCATCCTGTCGCGTCAGTTGGATGAGAAGGCAAACCGCTGATGGCCGCCGGTATTCAGCACACCAGTGCGCGCGGCCGGGGCCGGATGCGCCGCCGCGCCATGGCCGAAATCAACGTCACGCCCTTTGTGGACGTGATGCTGGTGCTGTTGATCGTCTTCATGGTGACGGCGCCGCTTTTGACCGTGGGCGTGCCGGTGGATTTGCCCAAGACCCGCGCACCCGCGCTGGGCCAGGACCGCGAGCCGCTCTCCATCACGGTCCGGCGCGACGGTGTCATCTTCCTACAGAAAGAGCGGGTGCCCCAGGCCGCCCTGGTGGACAAGCTCAAGGCCATCGCCGCGAACGGCTATGATCAGCGCATCTTTGTGCGCGGCGATACCCAAGCCAATTACGGCAAGGTGATGGAAGTGATGGGCCTTTTGGCCGCCTCCGGCTTCACCCATATCGGGCTGGTGACAGATGTCGTCAAGCCAAAGCCCAACCCGTAGCAAGGTGGCGGCGGTCGCCGCTGCCCGGCGCATGCGTCCCACCACGGCGCAGGGGCCGCGCTATGGCGTGGTGGGATCGGTCTTGTTTCATGGCCTGATCTTCGCCGCCGCATTGTTCACCCTCCATCGCAACTTCGAGGCGCCGCAAGACAGCCACATCGTGCCGGTCGAACTGGTCACCATCGCCGATCAAACCAATGTGGCGACCCAGGCGCCGGAACCCGAGAAGATGGAAAGACCGGAGCCGGTGATTGAGCCGCCGCCCGAACCGCAGCTGCAGGAAGTCGAGCCCGCGCCCATTCCGCCGGTGCCCAAATTCGACATCGCCAAGGAAAAACCCAAGCCCGTCGAGCCCCCAAAACCCAATTTCGACGACCTGCTCAACAAGCTGACGGCGCCGGAAAAGCCGGTGCGAAATGCCAAGCCGGCGCCGCGCGCTATTCCGGGCGTGGGCAACAGCAACCTGATGACCGCCGATCTGGCGGACTCGCTGCGCAGCCAGATCTACCGCTGCTGGAGCCCGCCGGTGGGGGCTCCCAATGCCAATGACCTGGTGGTGAATTTCGATCTGACGCTGAGCCCGGACGGCCGGCCGCTTACCGCGACGTCCGATGATCTTACCTCCGGCAATGGCTTCACCAAGGCGGCAGCCGAGGCGGCCCGGCGCGCCATCTATCAATGCGCGCCTTACCGCCTGCCGCCGGAGCGTTACGGTCAATGGCGGGAAATCAGTCCCTTGCGTTTTGACCCGCGCCAGATGATGGAACGATAAGCGGGCTGCCATGTTGGAGCCATGTTGTAAGTATCAAGTATTTGCCCGGAGAACGGCATGAAGAGATTTTTGCTTGCGTTGGCGGTTTTGGCCGTGCCCGCACTTTTTCCCGCGCCTGCCTTGGCCGCTTTGCAGGTGGATGTGACCCAGGGCAATGCCCAGCCCTTGCCCATCGCCATTCCCGATTTTATCGGCGATGCCCACCCCGGCGCCAATGTCGCCGGGGTGGTCAGGGCCGATCTGGAACGCTCGGGCCTGTTTCGCCCCCTGGATCAGAAAGGCTTTGTCGAACGCATCACCAACATCAACACCGTGCCCAATTTTGCCAGCTGGCGCACCATCACCGCCCAAGGCCTGGTGACGGGCCAAGTGACGCAGCAGCCGGACGGCCGGTTGCGCGTGGATTTCCGCCTATGGGACGTTTATGGCGCAAGCCAGATGCTGGGGCTGCAATTCTTCACCACTCCGGAAAACTGGCGGCGCATCGCCCATATGGTCTCCGACGCCATCTATGAACGCATCACCGGCGAGAAGGGTTATTTCGACACCCGAATCGTCTTTATTTCCGAGACCGGTCCGGCGCAAAAGCGCGTCAAGCGGCTGGCCATCATGGATGAGGACGGCTTCAATCCGATCTTCCTCACCAATGGCAGTTATATGGTGTTGACGCCGCGCTTCAATCCGACGGCGCAGATGATCGCCTATATGTCCTATATCGCGGGCAAGCCCAGGGTCTATCTGTTCGACATCGAAACCGGCAAGCAGGAGGTGCTGGGCAATTTCCCCAACATGACCTTCTCGCCCCGCTTCTCGCCGGACGGCAACCGCGTGGCCTTGACGCTTGAGACGGCGGGCAATTCCGACATCTACATCATGGATTTGCGCAATCGCGCCATCCAGCGGCTGACCAGCGATCCGGGCATCGATACCGCGCCCAGCTTTTCGCCGGACGGAAAACAGATCGCCTTCGAGTCCGATCGCGGCGGCAGTCAGCAGATTTATGTCATGAATGTGGACGGCTCCGGCCAGCGCCGAATCAGCTTCGCGTCTGGCCGTCATGGCACGCCGGTCTGGTCGCCGCGCGGGGATTTGATCGCCTTCACCAAGCAGGACAGCAGCCGATTCAATATCGGTGTGATGCGGACCGATGGCACGGGCGAGCGGATCATCTCGACCGGCTGGGAAGATGAGGGCCCGACTTGGGCGCCCAATGGCCGGGTTTTGATGTATTCGCGTTCCTTGCAGGGCGGTCGCGGCTCTCAGATCTGGTCGGTGGACGTGACCGGCAGAAATGAGCGGCGGGTGTTAACCCCCGGTTCAGCATCCGATCCGGCCTGGTCTCCCTTGATCCAGTAGGGCTCTTTTCCTAGAATCCGGCCTAATTTCGAACGTATTCTTTGGTTCTTTTTGCCCCTTAATGCGTTTGTCGATTTAGGTGCGTTTTTATTCTTAAGCGTTGGCGCCGCCCGCACCGGCGGCCTTCGCTGCCAGGAGATTCCAATATGATGCCATTTCCCCATCCTCTGAAATTCGTGTGCCTGTCGGCGGTTCTGATTCTGGGCGCCTGTACGCACAAGCAGGAAGCCGCGACCACCGCGCCGCCGCAGACCCCGCCGCCCGCCGCCACGTCCGCGCCCGCGCCTGTCACCTCCAGCGTTCTTCCGGGCAGCGCCGAGGATTTCCGGGTCAATGTCGGCGACACCGTCCATTTCGCTTACGACTCGTACAATATCGAGGAAGCCGATAAGGCCGTGTTGGGCCGTCAGTCCGCCTGGCTGGCCAAATATCCGGCGGTGCGCGTCACCGTCGAGGGGCATTGCGATGAACGCGGCACCCGTGAGTATAACCTGGCCTTGGGCGCGCGCCGCGCCAATGCCGTGAAGGAATATCTGGTCAGCCAGGGCGTTTCCACCGCCCGGGTCGAAACCGTTTCCTACGGCAAGGAACGCCCGATCTGCACCGACTCCAATGAGGCCTGCTGGGCGCAGAATCGCCGCGGCACCACCCTTGTCACCGCCGGTGCGAATTCATAATCGGCGCATCTGACAGGAAGGGGCGTGGGCGATGTCCTGCGCCCCTTTTTGTTTTCCAGGCTGCATAAAAGGTCGCCCATGACTCTCCAGCGCGTTTCAATCCTGGCTTTTGCTCTCGGTTTGGCGTGGGCGCCCTTGCCCGCCGGTGCCCAGTTGTTTGGTCCCAGCGATGAGGAGAAGGCGCGCGAAGCAGCCCAGGACAGCGGCATTGAGGATTTGACCGCCCGGGCCCAGCAACAGGACAGCCGTATCCGGGAATTGGAAGACAAAGTGCGCGGGCTGACCCAAAGCCTCAGCCAGGCCACCGGCACCAATGAGGAGCTGGGACATCAGATCCGCCTCCAGAACGACAAAATCAGCAAGATGGAGCGGGATTTCGCCTATCAGCTCTGCACCCTGTCGGCGCAGCAATTGGGCGCGGGCGATTCTATCAATTGTGCCGCGGCAGGTACTGCCTCAGCCGGCGCGGCGCCATATGCGCCGCCGCCAAGCGGCATGCGCCCCGGCGCTGCTTTGCCGCCGCTGGGCGCAGGCACCATCGATGCCACCGGCAATGCGCCGCCGCCCGGCAATGGCCAGGCCGTTGGCGGGCGTCCGCCGGGCACCTTGGGTACGCTGCCCGCAGCCCCGCCGCCGGGCCAGGCGGCCGATCCCGCCCTGTACGATCAAGGGATCAATCTGATGGGGCGGCTGCAATATTCCGAAGCGTCGGCGGCCTTCCGCGCCTATGCCGACGCCAATCCCAATGATGCCGATCTTTCGCCCCAGGCGATCTACTGGATCGGCAATATCAGCTTCATCCGCCAGGACTATGCCTCGGCGCAGCGCACCTTTGCGGAAGTAATCAAAAAATACCCCAAGTCGCCGCGCGCGCCGGACGCTATGCTCAAGCTGGCGCAGTCCTTTATGTCACTGGGTCAGAAATCGGAAGGCTGCACCACGCTTGCCCTTATCAGGTCCAGATATCCCAATGGCTCGCCGCAAACCCTCGCCAGCGCCGCCAATCTCCGCAAAACGGCCTGCGCCAAATAAGCTGGAGCAGGCCTTCGCCATGGCCATGGCGGAGCATGCGGGTCCGCTGGGCGCGGTCGCGGTTTCCGGCGGCGGCGATTCCCTGGCACTGATGCTTTTGCTGCGGGCTTTTGCCCAGGCCAATAGGCTTGAGCCGCCCATGGTGCTGACGGTGGATCACGGTCTGCGCGTATCCTCCGCCAAGGACGCCAAACAAGTGGCGGCTTGGGCCAGGAAAGCCGGGCTGAAGGCGCATGTGCTGACATGGCGCGGCAAAAAACCCAAAAATGGCCTGGAGGCCGCGGGGCGGGAGGCGCGCTATCGTCTGATGGGGGCGTGGCTGGCCCAGCGCGGCATCGCCACCCTGTTCGTCGGTCACAACCAGGACGACCAGGCGGAGACTTTTTTGCAGCGCCTGGCGCGCGGCAGCGGGCTGGACGGCCTTGCGGGGATGCGCGCGCGCGCGCCCTGGCCGTCGTCCGATTTTCCGCAGCTTGGCGTGGCGCGCCCGCTATTGGGTTTTCGCCGCGAGGACTTGCGCGCCTATCTCAAGGCCCAAGGCCAGGCCTGGCTGGAAGACCCGATGAACCAGGACGACAGCTTCGACCGTGTGAAGATGCGCAAAGCCCAGGCTGTTTTGGCGCAGGCAGGCCTGTCATCGCCGCGTCTGGCGGCAGCCGCGGCGCATTTGGCGCGGGCGCGGGAAAGTTTGGAGATTGTCACCCAGGCGGTGCTGGTGCGGGCCGCCAAGCCTTGGGAAGGCGTCGCGGGTGGTGTTCTGCTGGACTCCGCCGCTTTGGCGGCGGCGCCGCGCGAAGTGGGGCTGCGGGCGTTGGCGTCGGTTTTGATGGCGGTGGGACGGCAGACCTATCGGCCCAGATTTGAGTCTTTGGAGCGGCTTTTTGACCGGATCGCCCAGGCAAAACTTTCGGGCGGTGCCACCCTTCATGCTTGTCATATCCGCCCGCTGGGCCGGGCCAAGAAAGATTTTGCCCCGTTCGATTTGGCGGTGGCGCCGGAAAGTCCAAGGAAAACCGGGAGTTCCGCTGACTCCAGGGAGTGAAAGCTTTGGTTGCTGTGTTGCGGTAGAGCCCCAAAACTCTTAACGTTTTGCTGGCTGGCAATAGGCTAAAACCACCCTATCTAATAGGGGCGGGATTTCAGCTTCCCCGGTGATGGAAAGAAGGACGGCTCTTGAACAATCTGAGAAATCTCGCGCTCTGGATCGTCATCGCGCTCTTGCTGGTGTTCCTGTTCAATATGTTCCAGGGCACAGGTCCGCGCACGCAGATGTCGGCGCTGACCTATTCCCAATTCACCGAGCTGGTGGTTCAGAACCAGATCAAGAAGGTCACCTTCAAGGGGGACACCGTGCAGGGCGAGTTGGCCAGCGGTAAGTCCTTCAGCACCACCGTGCCCAACAATGACGACACCCTGTGGCCGACCTTGAAGGCGCACAAAGTGGACACCACCGTGTCGCCGGCCGATAGCGGCATGCCGACGTTGCTCACCATCTTCATCAACTGGTTCCCCATGCTGCTGATCTTCGGCGTCTGGGTGTTCTTCCTGCGCCAGATGCAATCGGGCGGCGGCAAGGCGATGGGCTTCGGCAAATCGCGCGCCAAGCTGCTCACCGAGCGCCAGGGCCGCGTGACCTTTGAAGACGTGGCGGGCGTGGACGAGGCCAAGGACGATTTGAAGGAAATCGTCGACTTTCTGCGCGACCCGCAGAAATTCCAGCGCCTGGGCGGTCGTATTCCCAAGGGCGTGCTGCTGGTCGGCCCGCCGGGTACCGGCAAGACCTTGCTGGCGCGCGCCATTGCGGGCGAAGCCAATGTGCCCTTCTTCACCATTTCGGGTTCGGACTTTGTCGAGATGTTCGTGGGCGTCGGCGCCAGCCGCGTGCGCGACATGTTCGAGCAGGCCAAGAAGAATTCGCCCTGCATCGTCTTCATTGACGAAATCGACGCGGTCGGCCGCCATCGCGGCGCCGGCCTGGGCGGCGGCAATGACGAGCGCGAACAGACGCTCAACCAGTTGCTGGTGGAAATGGACGGCTTTGAAGCCAATGAAAGCGTGATCCTGATCGCCGCCACCAACCGGCCCGACGTGCTGGATCCGGCGCTGCTGCGCCCCGGCAGATTCGACCGCCATGTGGTGGTGCCCAATCCCGACCTGGCGGGCCGCGAAAAGATTCTGCGCGTGCATTTGCGCAAAGTGCCGCTGGCGCCCGATGTCGATCCGCGCACCATTGCGCGCGGCACGCCCGGTTTCTCCGGCGCCGATCTGGCCAATCTGGTCAATGAAGGCGCGCTGCTGGCGGCGCGGCGCGGCAAGCGCGTCGTCACCATGAGCGAGCTGGAAGACGCCAAGGACAAGGTGATGATGGGCGCCGAGCGGCGTTCCATGGCCATGAGCGACGAGGAAAAAAAGCTCACCGCCTTCCACGAGGCCGGCCACGCCATCGTCGCCATCAGCGTCGAAGGCTCCGATCCCATCCACAAGGCGACTATCATTCCGCGCGGCCGCGCGCTGGGCATGGTGATGCGCCTGCCCGAACGCGACCAGCTATCGCTGACGCGCCAAAAGATGCTGGCCGATCTGGCGGTGGCCTTTGGCGGACGCCTGGCCGAGGAAATCGTATTCGGTCATGAGAAAGTCACGACCGGCGCGCAAAGCGACATCGAACAGGCCACCCGCATGGCGCGCGCCATGGTGACCCGTTTCGGCATGTCCGACAGTTTGGGCCCGATCGCCTATGCCGAAAATCAGGAAGAAGTGTTCCTGGGCCATAGCGTGTCGCGCACTCAGAATATCTCCGAAGCCACGGCGCAGAAGATCGACAGCGAAATCCATCGCATCATCGATGAGAGCTACAACCGGGCGAAGGACATCCTCACCAGCCGTCATGCCGACTTGAATGTGTTGGCGCGCGGTCTTTTGGAATATGAAACCCTGACCGGCGACGAGATCATCGCCCTGCTCAAGGGCATTCCCCCGGTGCGTACGCCGTATGAGGATCCGGTGCTGCCGGCCCGCGGCGAGGGCACCTCCGTCCCCGTGGCGGGCAAGCCGCGTCCGGCTGGTCCCGGTCCGATCATTTCGCCCGAACCACAGCCACGGTAGGCGCTTGTCTTTTGCGCCCTGAGTGCGTCGCGCGTGCTCACGGGCGTTAAGCCCGCTCCGCGCGACGCTCCTGCTCAGGTCGCAAAATCCCGCGCGCCGGCAGTAGCAAAAGATACGATCTGAAAAAGGGTGGCTTCGGCCCTTTTCTTTTGGCCTATCGTTTCGCAACTTGAGGCCACATGAAAATCCTCGGCATCCTCAATATCACCGCCGACTCCTTTTCCGATGGCGGCAAGTATCTGGCGCCGGATGCGGCGCTGGCGTATACGGATGCGCTGGCGAAGGGCGGCGCCGACATCATCGATATCGGCGCGGCTTCGTCCAACCCCGATGCCGCGCCTGTGGTTGCGCAGACGGAGATCGCGCGCTTGGCATCCGTCGTTCCAGCCTTGAAGGCAAGGGGACTTGCGCTCTCCGTGGACAGTTTTGCGATTGAAGTGCAGCGTTGGGCGTTGGCGCAGGACGTGGATTATCTCAACGACATTCACGGCTTTCCCGATGCGTCTGTTTATCCGCAATTGGCGTCATCCAGCGCCAAGCTGATCGTGATGCATATGGTGCAGAAACGCGGCGTCGCCGTCCGCACCGATGTGCCTTCGGCTGAGATTTTCGACCGCGTCACCGCCTTCTTCGATGCCCGCATCACGGCTCTGGAAAAAGCGGGCGTCGCGCTGGAGCGGCTGATCCTGGATCCCGGCATGGGGCAATTTTTGGGCAGCGATCCGGAAAACTCCTGGATCATCCTGCGCCGCCTGCCGGAGCTCAAAGCTCGCTATGGCTTGCCGCTGCTGGTTTCGGTCTCCCGCAAGGGCTTTCTGCGCAAACTGGTGGACCGCCCGTCCACAGAGGCGGGGGCAGCCAGCCTGGCCGCCGAACTCCAGGCCGCCAGTCATGGCGCCGATTATATCCGCACGCATGCGCCAGCGCCTTTGCGGGATGGTCTTAAGGTCCTGAAAAACCTGGGAAAGTGGTGTTAACCTCCGGCAATCACTTTGTGGTAAAACTCATCCATCATCAGGACTAGCGCCCATGACCCGCAAATATTTCGGCACCGACGGCATTCGAGGCCGCACCAACACCGCCAAGCTGACGCCGGAAGTGGCGCTGAAGGCGGGCATGGCGGCCGGGCGCATCTTCACCCGCGGCGACCACCGCCATCGGGTGGTGATCGGCAAGGATACCCGCCTGTCGGGCTATATGATCGAAAGCGCGCTGGTCTCCGGCTTCACCGCCGTCGGCATGGACGTGTTCCAGTTCGGCCCGCTGCCCACGCCCGCGGTGGCGATGCTGACCCGCTCCCTGCGCGCCGATCTGGGGGTGATGATCACCGCCTCGCACAATCCTTTTGAAGACAATGGCATCAAATTCTTCGGCCCCGACGGACAGAAACTGTCCGACGAGGTCGAAATGGAAATCGAAGCGCTGATGGCGGCGGGCCTGGAGCAGGGGCTTGCCCCCAGCGCCAAGATCGGCCGCGCCAAGCGCATCGACGACAGCCAGGCGCGCTATATCGAATTCGCCAAGCGCACCTTCCCGCGCAACCTGCGTCTGGAAGGCCTGCGCATCGTCATCGATTGCGCCAACGGCGCCGCCTACAAAGTGGCGCCGGAAGTGTTGTGGGAACTGGGCGCCGACATCGTCACCATGGGCGTGTCGCCGGACGGCACCAATATCAATCAAGATTGCGGCTCGACCGCGCCCCAAGCCATGTGCGCGCGGGTGCGCGAGGTGCGCGCCGATTTCGGCATCGCGCTGGATGGCGACGCCGACCGGGTGGTGATGGCCGACGAAAAGGGCCAGGTCATCGATGGCGACCAGATCCTGGCGCTGATCGCCAAGAGCTGGTCGAAAAACGAACAGCTAAAGGGCGGCGGCGTGGTGGGCACGGTGATGTCCAATGCCGGCTTGGATCGTTATCTCAAGGCCTTGGGCCTGTCTTTGGCGCGCTCGCCGGTGGGCGACCGTTATGTGCTGGAGGAAATGGCCAAGGGCGGCTTCAATGTCGGCGGCGAACAGTCCGGCCACATCATTCTGTCGGATTTCTCCACCACCGGCGACGGGCTGATCGCCGCATTGCAGGTGCTGGCGGTGCTGGCGCAGGAAGGAAAGCCCGCCTCCCAGGCGGCGCATCTGTTCGAGCCGTTGCCGCAGATTTTGGAGAATGTCCGTTTCAAGAAGGGTTCGCCCCTGGACGATGTGAAGGTCAAGTCCAGCATCGAATCTGCCCATGCCAGACTGGGCGCGACGGGCCGGGTGTTGGTGCGCAAATCGGGCACCGAATCCTTGATCCGCGTGATGGCGGAAGGCGAGGATGAAAAACTGGTGCGCGCCGTGGTGCGCCAGATCGCTTCGGCGATTGAAGAGGTTGCGGCCTGACCTCATTATCCTCATGCTTCGACAAGCTCAGCATGAGGATTAAGCAAAGTCCTCGCCCTGAGCCTGTCGAAGGGTGAAGGGGCATGAATACGACGGTGCCGCGGGTGCTTATCATCGCCGGATCTGATTCCTCCGGTGGGGCCGGACTCCAAGCCGATCTCAAGACCGCGCAGGCTTTCGGCGTTTATGCTCAGACGGCGGTCACCGCCGTCACGGTCCAAGACACCACCGGTGTAAAAGCTGTCTATCCCCTGCCGCCGCAAATCGTGGCGGCGCAGATTTCCGCAGCCCTTCAGGATATCGGCGCCGATGCCGTCAAGATCGGCATGCTGGGCAATGGCGCCATCGCGCGCGCCGTGGCCGATGCGCTGGAAGGGATCGACATTCCCCTGGTGCTGGACACGGTTCTGCTCTCCTCCAGCGGCGCGGCTTTGTTGGACGAGGAAGGGATCGGGATTCTCAAGAAGCGGCTGATGCCGCGCGCAACTTTGGTGACGCCGAATTTCCCGGAAGCCGAAGTCTTGACCGGCATCTACCCCAAAAGCGAACACCGGCTGCGCAATGCCGCCATGGTGCTCAAGATGCTGGGCACTGACAATGTCCTGTTCAAGGGTGGGCATGGCGAAGGAGATATCCTGTGCGATGTGCTGTGGAGCGGCGGAGAGTTCATTCCTTTTGAAGCGCCGCGTCAGGATACGCCACATACCCACGGCACCGGCTGCACCTTGGCCACGGCGATCGCTTGCGGCTTGGCGCAGAAGATGCCGCTGAAGGACGCGGTCGCCCGGGCGCATGCCTATGTCCAGGAAGCGATCCGCACCGCGCCGGGGCTGGGTTCGGGCAGCGGCCCGTTAAATCATGCGATAAAATCCTCATCCTTCGACAAGCTCAGGATGAGGACTCTTTTCACCGATCCACAAAAGGATCCTGCACCATGATGGTGTCGTCACGGTCGGGGCTGGTGGAGAGCAACACCACCGGCGCGCCGATCAATTCCTCCACCCGGCGCACATACTTGATCGCGTTGGCGGGAAGCTGGGCCCAGCTTCTGGCGCCGGCAGTGGTTTCGCTCCAGCCTTCCAGGGTCTCATAGATCGGGGTCAGCCGCGCCTGCAGGTTGGCGTCGGCAGGCAGGTAATCCAACATCTCGCCATCCAGCCGATAGCCGACACACACTTTGATCTGCTCGAAACCGTCCAGCACATCCAGCTTGGTCAGGGTGATCCCATCCACCCCGCCGGTGACACAGGTTTGACGCACCAGGACGGCATCGAACCAGCCGCAGCGGCGTTTTCTACCCGTCACGGTGCCGAACTCGTGGCCGCGCTCGCCCAGCCTTTCGCCGGTGGCGTCCTTGAGTTCGGTGGGGAAGGGCCCTTCACCGACGCGGGTGGTGTAGCTTTTGACAATGCCCAGCACGGTACCGATGGCGCGCGGGGAAACGCCCGCGCCCGCCGCCGCCTGGCCCGCAACGGTGTTGGACGAAGTGACAAAGGGATAGGTGCCGTGATCGATGTCCAGCAGCACGGCCTGCGCGCCTTCGAACAACACCCGTTTGCCCGCCTTGCGCGCGCCGTCCAGCTCGCGCCAGGACGAACCCAGGAAGGGCGCGATTCGGGGCGCGATCTCGTTCAAGGATTTCAGCAACGCGCCCGCGTCCACCTCCGCCGCGCCAAAGCCTTTGCGCAACACATTGTGGTGCGCCAAAAGCCGATCGATCTTGCCGGGCAGCGAGGCCGGGTCTTTCAGGTCAATGGCGCGAAGGGCGCGGCGGCCGACTTTGTCTTCGTAAGCCGGACCGATGCCGCGCTTGGTGGTGCCCAGTTTCTGGGAGGCGGCTTCCTCGCGCAGCGCGTCCAATTCGCGGTGCAGCGGCAGAACCAGCACGGCATTCTCCGCCAGCACTAGAATATCCGGCGTGACCGTCAAGCCGGCGGCGCCGACGCGCGCGATTTCCTCCAGCAGCGACCAGGGATCCACCACCACGCCATTACCGATGATGGAGCGCTTGCCCTGGACCACGCCGGAGGGCAGCAGCGACAGCTTGTAGGTCTTGTCGCCCACCACGATGGTGTGACCGGCATTGTTGCCGCCCTGGAACCGCACCACCATGTCGGCGCGGTTGGACAACCAGTCGATGATCTTGCCTTTGCCTTCGTCGCCCCATTGGGCGCCGATCACCGTGACGTTGGACATATGGTATTTCCGTACCCTGACAACCTGCTCAACCCGTGGGAGCACGGGCACGGTGGCCGCTTATAGCAGGCGCGGGGCGCGGCGTAAGGGGCAATCCGCCGCATAGCTATTTTTCCACAAGGCTCGAGCGCCGCATTTCGCGGCGCGACCCGCCGCATCCGCCAGCTTCCTTCCCCATTCGGCGCGAAGCGCCAGGAAGGGGGAAGGTGTCGCAGCGAGGTGTTTGCGGAACGCAAACCCGAGCTGCGACGGATGGGGGTTAATCAATAGAAGACTCTGTAAGCCACCGTGATGACTTCGCCGGAATCCTCATCTATCAACAGGGCGTCGGGGCCTACCCGTACCCAAATGGCGCCATAGGGCGGGGGCGGCAGGTCATAGACCCAGAAATCCCCAAGCCAATAGTCCCGCGCCCAAAAGGCTGTGGGCAGGAATTCACCAAACGTCCAGCGATGCTCGTACCAGCCCGCAGGGCGGCGGTAGTTGGGCGCGCGGAAACGGCGCGGCGCATAATAGCTGCGGTGAAAATCGCGGAAGCCGCTGAAATCGCGGCGCGGACCGCCATAGGGCGCGCGATAGGAGGTGCGGCCATCGCGATTCCAGTCCCGTCTGTCGCTGGCGCGTCTTTCCCAGTCGCGTCTGTCATGGGGCCGCCAATTGCCGTCCCATCCACGGTCCCGTTGCCATCCTTCCTGCCGCTCTTCACCGCGGCCGCGGTCTGCGCGGCGATTGTCGCCCTGGGAATTGTCGCTTTGAGACCGGGGCGCGTTGCCGCGTAGAGCGTCCCGCTCGCCGCGATCGCCGCTGCGTTCCATGCGGTTGTTCTGCCGGTTGTTTTGCTCGGGCCCGGCCTGGCGGCGCAATTCGGCTTGCGCTCGGTCCTGAACCTCAGGCGCAATGCTGGCCTTGCCGACTCGGTTGGAAGGTGGCTCAGCCGTGACCGGCCCAAGAGCCAAAAGGACTATGCCTATGGCCATCAAAGATCGGCGCATCAAACGACCTCGCAAAACCACCCATTAGTAACCGGCGTCAACCGATTGGGTTCCCATTGGTTCCGCCGCGCATTATGGTCGGAACAATGAGCGAATTTTGCATCCGTGCCGCCACGCAGGAAGATGCCGCCATTGTCGTGTCGCTGCTCAAGGACTTGGCGGCTTATGAAAAATTGCTGGAAAATTTTGTCTTGAACGAAGACCGGGTTCGCCGCGACATGCTGGGAGAGGCCTGCCATTGCGAGGTGGGGTTTTTGGGTGGGGAGCCTTGCGGCATCGCCACCTGGTACTGGACCTACAAAAGCTTTCGCGTTCGGCGCGGTCTGTTTGTGGAAGACCTGTATGTGAGGCCAAAATTTCGCGGCCAGGGCCTGGGCCGCAGACTGTTGGTCCATCTGGCGGAAAAAGCGCGCGCGCAGAACGGTTTTCTGGAATGGCAGGTGCTGGATTGGAATGCGCCCTCCATCGCCTTCTACAAAAGCCTGGGCGCGGCGCCGGTTGAAGACTGGTTGACCTACCGTTTGGAGGGCGAAGGCCTTAAAAGCCTATGCCCATGAGCGAGATCGTTTTGGTGGTGGCCATCGCGCGCAACGGCGTCATCGGCAAGAACGGCGCGATCCCCTGGCATATTTCCGACGACTTAAAGCGCTTCAAGGCGCTGACCATGGGCCATAGGATTGTGATGGGCCGCAAGACCTGGGATTCGCTGCCCAAAAAGCCGCTGCCTGGCCGGATCAATATGGTGCTGACCCGGCAAAAGGACTGGCAGGCTGAAGGCGCGGTACCCGCGTCATCGCTGGACCAGGCGGCGGCTGGCACGTCCGGTACCGTCATGGTGATTGGCGGCGCGGAAATTTATCGGCGCGCCTTGCCTTTGGCATCTCGGATCGAATTGACCGAGGTGCACAAGGATTTCGAGGGCGATGCTCGGTTCGAGCTGGATCGTGCCGGCTGGCGCGAAACGGCGCGCGAAGATCACATTACGCCAGATGGGTTGCGCTACAGTTACGTGACGCTCACTCGATAACAATCCGCGGCGCCGGCTTGCTGGCACTTTCCAGCGCCGCCGCGACTTTTTTTGCCAAATCCAAAAAGGCTTGGGCTTCGGGTCCATCGGGGGCCGAGACGCTGACCGGATTGCCGGAGTCGGAGGTTTCGCGGATGCGCGGCACCAGGGGAATTTCCCCCAGGAAGGGCGCGCCCAATTTTTCCGCCGTCTCCCGCGCCCCGCCATGGCCGAAAATCGCATGGCTCGATCCGCAATCGGGACAGGTGAACATGGACATATTCTCCACCACGCCCAGGATCGGCACCTGGGTCTTCTTGAACATGGCGATGCCTTTCTTGGCATCGATCAGGGCGATGTCCTGCGGGGTGGAGACAATCACCGCGCCCTTGAGCGGCACGCGCTGGGCAATGGTGAGCTGGGCGTCACCCGTGCCCGGCGGCATGTCCAGCACCAGCACATCCAGCGGCGCCCCAGGGGTTGCCCAAGCGACATCATTGAGCATCTGTGTCAGCGCGCTTTGCACCATGGGGCCGCGCCAGATCATGGCTTCGTCTTCCTTGACCAGGAAACCGATGCTCATGGTCTTGAGGCCGTGCCGCGCGATGGGCAGCAGAGTCTTGCCGGTGCTTTCCGGTTTTTCCGTAATGGCCAAGAGGCGCGGCAGGGATGGGCCGTAAATATCGGCGTCCAGCAGACCCACCTTCAGACCCAATCTGGACAGCGACAGCGCCAGATTGACCGCGACAGTGGATTTGCCCACCCCGCCCTTGCCGCTGGCCACCGCGATAATGTTTTTGACGCCCGGAATGCCGGCGGGAGGCGGCGGAGCTTGGCGGGCGACCGCAGGCTTGGGGGCATGTTCATGACGGTGCGCCGGGTGATCGTCATGAGCGGTCAAGACGGCGGTGACGGATTTGACGCCCTTCACCCCCAGCACCATGGCCTCGCAAATCTTGCGCAAGGGTTCGGACTGCGGGCCGCGGCCGGGAGGAACCTCCAGCACAAAGCCGACATGGCCATCCTTGACCACCAGGCCTTGGATCATGTCCTGCTGCACCACGGTGCGGCCGCTGACCGGGTCCGTCACCTGATCCAGGGCTTGCAAAATTTCTTCGCGGGCGACGCTCATGGGCCGGGGTATAGCCCCCGCCCTGGCAGAATCCTAGTCGCCGGCCGGTGTGCGAAAAAACCATGCCGAAATCGGGTTTTTGCCTATTTGTTCCCTTTTTCCCTGCCTAAACTGGCGACCGATTCCTCCTCCTGACCGTTCCGGGAACGACCATGCGTGCTCTGCTTGTCCTTTTGGCGTTTGTCATCGCCACGCCCGCTTGGGCGCGGCCCGCCCCCGATTCCTTCGCCGATCTGGCGAACAAGCTGCTCCCCACGGTGGTCAATATCTCCACCAGCCAGACTTTGAAGGCGCCGCCGCAAAACGCCATGCCGCAATTGCCGCCGGGATCGCCGCTGGAGGATCTGTTCAAAAACTTTCTGGGACCCAAATCCAACACCCCGCGTCATGTCACCTCGCTGGGCTCGGGCTTTATCATCGATCCGGCCGGATACATCGTCACCAACAATCATGTCATCGAGGACAGCGAACAGATCACCGTGGCGCTGCAGGATGGCACGCAGTTGCCGGCCCGGGTGGTGGGCCGTGACGTCAAGACCGATATTGCCCTGCTGAAAGTGGCGCCGCGCAAGCCTTTGCCCGCCACACGCTTTGGCAATAGCGACACGACGCGGGTTGGCGATTGGGTGATCGCCATCGGCGATCCCTTCGGCATCGGCTCCACCGTCACCGCCGGCATCGTCTCGGCGCGCAATCGCAATATCAATGCCGGACCTTACGACGATTTCATCCAGACCGATGCGCCGATCAATCGCGGCAATTCCGGCGGGCCGCTGTTCGACATGGACGGCAATGTAGTGGGCATCAATTCGGCGATCTTCTCGCCGTCCGGCGGCAGCGTCGGTATCGGCTTTGCTATTCCCGCCAATCTGGCGCGCGAGGTGGTGGGGCAATTGCGCCAGTTCGGCGTGGCGCGGCGCGGCTGGATCGGGGTGCGCATCCAACAAGTGACGCCGGAGATCGCCGAAGGTCTGGGTCTGCCCACCTCGCAAGGCGCGCTGGTGGCCGATGTCACCAAGGGCGGGCCTGCGGCGCGCGCCGGACTCGTCAATGGCGATTTGATCACCGCCTTTGACGGCAAGGCGGTGAATGACGACCGCGCCTTGCCGCGTATCGTGGCCGACACGCCCATCGGCAAGACCGTGAGCTTGGATCTGCTGCGCAAGGGCAAAAAACAAAGCAGAAAGATCACGGTCCAGAAGCTGGCCGACGACGCCAGGATGGACAAACCAGCCAAGCCGTTGCCGCCGCCCAAGCCTGGCAAGAAGCAATCGCCCTTGGCGCAGTTGGGCCTTAGCTTGGGCGCGCTGGATGCGCCCACCCGCAGCAAATTCAAGATCGGTAATGGCGTGCAAGGCGTGGCGGTGACGGTTGTCGAGCCCGGCAGCCCCAGTGCGGAAAAAAATCTGCGCGCGGGCGATGTGATCGTGGAAGTGGGCGGGGTGGCGGTGAAGACGCCCGAGGATGTCGTCAAGCGCGTGGAGGCCGATGCCAACGCCGGCAAGAAGGTTGCGCTGATGCTGATCAACCGGGGCGGCGATCTGCAGTATCTAGGGCTTAAATTGAACTAACCCTCTACCTTCCCTGGCACGCGTGCCAA
This sequence comes from Rhizomicrobium sp., assembly GCA_035275465.1. Taxonomy (GTDB): domain Bacteria; phylum Pseudomonadota; class Alphaproteobacteria; order Micropepsales; family Micropepsaceae; genus Rhizomicrobium. Next base: position 19,528 of record DATEMS010000024.1, read on the forward strand.
CACGCTTTCGCGCATTTCACGCGGGCATGAGGATTTCCTTGCCCTTCGACAAGCTCTGGGTGAGGAAATCCTCATGCTGAGCTTGTCGAAGCATGAGGACTATTCGGTCCGCACGATCTCGTCGTCGCCATAACCCTGCAAGTAGAGCAGCGCCGTCAGGTCGTTGTGGTTGATCGCGGCGCCCGCCGCCTCGGCCACAATCGGCTTGGCGTGATAGGCCACGCCAAGTCCGGCGCGTCCGATCATGGCCAGATCATTGGCGCCGTCGCCCACCGCCAGCGTCTCCGCGAAGGTGATCTTCAGGCTTGCGGCGGCGTCTTCCAAGGCTTGCAATTTGGCCTCGCGGCCCAGGATGGGCATGGCAACCTCGCCAGTCAGCCGCGCGCCGTCGTCCAGCAAGATATTGCCGCGCTCGGCGTCAAAGCCGGCGTCTTGCGCCACCCGGCGGGTGAAATAGCCAAAGCCGCCGCTCACCAGCATGGTATGGGCGCCATGGGCGCGCATGGTGGCGATCAGCGACTTGGCGCCGGGATTAAGCCGCACCCGCTCGGCATAAGTGCGTTCCAGCGCATCGAGCGGCAGCCCCTTGAGCATGCCGACGCGTTCCTGCAGCGCCGCCTCGAATTCCAATTCTCCCCGCATGGCGCGCTCGGTGATGGCGGCGATCTGCGGCTTAAGCCCGGCCATGTCGGCCAGTTCGTCCAGGCATTCGACATTGATGATGGTAGAATCCATATCGGCCAGCAGCAGTTTCTTGCGGCGTCTGTCCGTGGCGATCAGATTGATATCCAACGCCAGGCCGGCGGCCAGCGCGCGCGCTTGGGGCAGGACATCGCCGCAAACCGGCAGGTCGAAGGCATGGCCAGGGGAGAGGATTTTCGCAGCGCCCTTGGCAAACTCGGCGAACAAAGCCGGCTGCGCGCCCTTGCCGATGACATTCAGAACAAACATTCTGCCCGCATGGAATTTGACGCCGTCCTTATTGCAGGGCCCACCGCGAGCGGCAAGTCGGCGGCGGCGCTGGCTTTGGCGCAGGACATTGGCGGCGTGGTGATCAATGCCGATTCCATGCAGGTCTATCGCGAAGCGCCCATTCTCACCGCCCAGCCCAGCGCGCAGGACAAGGCGCGTGTGCCGCATCTGCTGTATGGCCATGTCGGGGCTAGGGCAGCCTATTCCGTTGGAAGCTGGCGCGCGGACGCCATCAAAGCATTGGCCCAAGCAAGAGCGATGAATCGTATCCCGATCTTTGCCGGCGGCACCGGGCTTTATTTCATGGCCCTGACCGACGGCTTGGCCGATGTGCCGCCGACGCCGCCGGAAATTCGCGATGCGGCGCGGGCGCTGCTGGACGATATCGGCGTGGAAGCCTTGCACGCCAGGCTCACCGACCGCGATCCTTTGACGGCGTCGCGTCTGCGCCCCTCCGATCCGCAGCGCGTGTTGCGCGCCTTTGAAGTGTTCAAGGCGACGGGGCGGCCTTTGGCCGAATGGCAGAGCGCGCCTGCCGAACCGGTGCTGAAGGACAAAAGGATCGCCGCTTTTGTCCTGGACCCGCCGCGGCCCGTGCTGCGGGCGCGGATCGCGGAGCGTTTCGAGGCGATGCTGGACGAGGGCGGGTTGGAGGAAGCGCTGAGCCTGGAAGGCTTGGACCCGGCCCTGCCGGCCGCAAAGCTGTTGGGATTGCGCCCGCTCCAAGCCCTGGGGAGCGGGACTTTAACCCGGGCCGAGGCGCTGGATGCCGCCATCACCGGAACGCGGCAATTTGCCAAACGCCAGATGACGTGGTTTCGCCACAGAATGCCACATTATATCTGGTTTGACCCATTTATTAGCAATTTAATTACACAATTCAGGCATATTTCTGCATGAAATTGCTTGACGCCGCATCGCAGCATCTTTAGGTTCCCGCGCCATGAACTGGACGCTCGTAGGAGTTGGGCCGCTATCGCCGCGAAGCTGAACCTTTGCGGACATAGCGGTCATGCGGACAAGGGGCGGAAACGCCCCTTTATCTTTGGTGCAATTACGAGCATTGGGTTTTCGAAGGACGGACGATGGATAAGGACGACACATTGACGATGGGGGGGGCGCGAGACGCCGCCCAGGCGTCCGCCGAAACCATGACCGGGGCGCAGATGGTGATCCGCGCCCTGAAGGATCAGGGCGTCACCCATATCTTCGGCTATCCCGGCGGCGCGGTGCTGCCGATCTATGACGCGCTGTTCAAAGTCGAAGGCATCACCCATGTGCTGGTGCGCCACGAACAGGGCGCGACCCATGCCGCCGAAGGCTATGCCCGCTCCACCGGCAAGCCTGGCGTGGTGCTGGTGACGTCCGGTCCCGGCGCCACCAATGCGGTGACCGGCCTGACCGACGCCTTGATGGATTCCATTCCCCTGGTCGTGCTGACGGGCCAGGTGCCCACCCATCTGATCGGCACCGACGCCTTCCAGGAATGCGACACGGTCGGCATCACGCGGCCCTGCACCAAGCACAATTGGCTGGTGAAGGACGTGAACGAACTCAGCCGCGTGCTGCACGAAGCCTTTGAGATCGCCACCACCGGCCGCCCGGGTCCGGTGGTCGTGGATATTCCCAAGGACATCCAGTTCCAGAACGGCGCCTATCATGGTCCGCAATCGATCCATCACCGCACCTATCGGCCCAAGACCGATCCCGACCTGTCGGCCATCGTGAAGGCGGTGGAGATGATGGCGGCGGCGAAGCGGCCGATCATCTATAGCGGCGGCGGCATCGTCAATTCCGGACCGGAAGCGAGCAAATTGCTGCGCGAGCTGGTGGATTTGACCGGTTTTCCCATTACCTCGACCCTGATGGGGTTGGGGGCGTTCCCGGCCTCGCGCCCCGAATGGATGGGCTTGGTGGGCATGCACGGCACCTGGGAAGCCAATCATGCCATGCATGATTGCGATCTGATGATCTGCCTGGGGGCGCGGTTCGATGACCGCGTGACCGGCAAGGTCAGCGCCTTCTCGCCCAAGTCCAAGAAGATCCATCTGGATATCGACGCCTCGCAGATCAACAAGATCGTGCGGGTGGACCTGGGGATCGTGGCCGATGCGGCCAAAGCGTTGCGCGAGATCATCCGCTTCTGGAAGACCCAGAAGCACAAGGTCCAAGCTGCGGCCCTGAAGGACTGGTGGCAGCAGATCGATAGCTGGCGGGCGAAGAAGTCCCTGTCCTATCGCAATTGCGATTCCATCATCAAGCCGCAATATGCCATCGACCGGCTGTATGAACTGACCAAGCATCGCCAGGATGTGTACATCACCACCGAAGTCGGCCAGCACCAGATGTGGGCGGCGCAGCGCTTCCATTTCCAGGAGCCCAACCATTGGATGACCAGTGGCGGGCTGGGCACCATGGGCTATGGTCTGCCGGCTGCTATCGGCGTGCAGATGGCCCATCCCGATGCGCTGGTGATCGATATCGCGGGCGAGGCGTCGGTGCAGATGACCATGCAGGAAATGTCGACCGCCATGCAGTACGACCTGCCGATCAAGATCTTCATCCTGAACAATGAATATATGGGCATGGTGCGCCAGTGGCAGGAAATCCTGCACGGCAAGCGCTATTCCCATTCCTATTCCGAGGCCCTGCCGGATTTCGTCAAGATGGCGGAAGCTTTCGGCTGTGTCGGCCTGCGCGCGACGAAACCGTCGGAACTGGATGGCAAGATCCAGGAAATGATCGCGGTCAAGAAGCCGGTGCTGTTCGACTGCCGCGTCGATCCGGCGGAGAATTGCTACCCCATGATCCCGTCCGGCGGGGCGCACAATGAGATGCTGCTGTCGCCCGATGACGGCGGCGAGATCAGCGACGCCGGAAAGATGCTGGTTTGATGCACGACACCAAGGTGAAACCGGTGAGCGACATCGAGCGCCACACCCTGACCGTGCTGGTCGACAATGAGGCCGGCGTGTTGGCGCGCGTGGTCGGGCTGTTTTCCGGGCGCGGCTATAATATCGAAAGCCTGACGGTGGCCGAGGTCGATCCCATGGCGCGCACCAGCCGCATCTCCATCGTCACCAGCGGCACGCCCCAGGTGATCGAGCAGATCGAGACTCAGCTGCGCCGCCTGGTGCCGACCCACAAGGTCACCAACTGGACGTCTGCCAAGGCGGGAATCGAGCGCGAAATGGCGCTGATCAAGGTGGCCGGCACCGGCGAAAAGCGGGTCGAGGCGCTGCGCATGGCCGATGCCTTCCGGGCGCGTCCCGTCGATACCACCCAATCCAGCTTTGTGTTCGAGATCACCGGCTCGCCCGCCAAGATCGACTCCTTTGTCGATTTGATGCGGCCCTTGGGGCTGGTGGACGTTTCCCGCACCGGGGTCGCCGCCATCAGCCGCGGCCCCGAGGCGATGTAATCACCCTTTCAAACTTATAACCTCCAGGAGTGGACTTATGCGCGTTTATTACGATCGGGATGCCGATCTCAATCTGATCAAGAACAAGAAGGTCGCCGTCATCGGCTTCGGCTCTCAGGGCCATGCCCATGCCCAGAACATGCGCGACAGCGGCGTCAAGGAGCTGGTGATCGCGGTGCGCCCCGGCGCGTCGGCCAAGAAGGCGGAGGCCGCCGGCTTCAAGGTGATGGCCGTCGCCGATGCCGCCAAATGGGCCGATGTGATGATGATGGCCACCCCCGACGAGCTGCAGGCCGACATCTACAAGGACGAACTCAAGAACAACATGAAACAGGGCGCGGCTTTGTTGTTCGCCCATGGTTTCAATGTCCATTTCAAGCTGATCGAGCCGCGTCCCGACATGGACGTGTTGATGGTGGCGCCCAAGGGCCCTGGCCATACCGTGCGCGGCGAATATTTGAAGGGCGGCGGGGTGCCGACCCTGATCGCGGTGCATCAGGATGCATCCGGCAATGCCCATGACCTGGGCCTGTCTTACGCCAGCGCCATCGGCGGGGGCCGCGCCGGCATCATCGAGACCAACTTCAAGGAAGAATGCGAAACCGACCTGTTCGGCGAGCAGGTCGTGCTCTGCGGCGGCCTGGTCGAGCTGATCCGCGGCGGCTTCGAAACCCTGGTCGAGGCGGGTTATGCCCCGGAAATGGCCTATTTCGAATGCCTGCATGAAGTGAAGCTGATCGTCGATCTGATCTATGAAGGCGGCATCGCCAACATGAACTATTCCATCTCCAACACCGCCGAATATGGCGAATATGTCACCGGCCCGCGCATCATCACCGCCCAAACCAAGGCCGAGATGAAGCGGGTGCTGGCCGATATCCAGCAGGGCAGGTTCGCCCGCGACTGGGTGCTGGAGAACAAGGCCGGCCAGTCCTCCTTCAAGGCCACCCGCGCCCTGGGCGACGCCCATCAGATCGAGGAAGTGGGTGCCAAGCTGCGCGCCATGATGCCGTGGATTGCCAAGAACAAGCTGGTCGACACCGCCAAGAATTGAGGCGCTTGTCTTTTGCGTCCTGAGTTCGTCGCGCCTTCGCTCATGTACGAGTTGTACACATCGCTCGGCGCTCCTGCTCAGGCCGCAAAATACTGCGCGCCTATCTGGAATGCCAAAAACAGACTGGTCGGGGACACCTAGGCCTGATTAGCTTTCCCCCGTTGGGGGAGAGTCTGATGCACTTCCGCGCTGCCATTTTTGGGCTTTTCCTTGCCGCGTCAGCGGCTTGGGCCGATCCCCAGAAGGCGGCGCAATTGCGCGATACGGCTCTGCGGGACGATACCGCCTGGAGCGTGCTGGAATCACTCACCACCGAGGTCGGCCCGCGCCCAGCCGGTAGTCCGGCTGCCGCGCGGGCGCGCGACTGGGCTGTGGCCAAGCTGACAGCTCTTGGCTTCGCCAATGTCCAGGTCGAGCCCTTTCCCAAAAAGGCGTGGCTGCGCGATGCCGAGGCCGGCGAGATCATCGCGCCGCGTTCACACAAGTTGGCGCTGCTGGGGCTGGGCAACGGCGTCTCCACACCGGCCGAAGGAATTACCGCGCAAGTCGTGATGTTCGGCAATCTGGCGGACCTGAAGGCGGCCCCTGAGTCCTGCTGTATTGGGAAGATTGTGCTGGTGAATCAACCCATGACCCGGACACAAGGGGCGGATGGCTATGCTGCGGCGGTACAGGCGCGATATGCCGCGCCGGACGCATCCGCGCGTGGCGCGGTGGCCTATCTGGTCCGCTCTATCTCCACCGGCACGGCGCGCGCGCCGCATACCGGCGCCATGCGGCCCTGGAAGCCGGGCGAACGTGCCATTCCCGCCGCCGCGCTGGGTGTGCCCGATTCCGATCTGATTGCTCAACTGGCGGCACGCGGACCGGTAACGATACACTTGCTGTTGCAGTCCCATGTCAGCGATACCACCGCTTGGACCGTGTCGGGCGACATTCCCGGCAGTGATGCCAAGGCGGGTACCATCGTGATCGGCGGCCATCTGGACAGCTGGGACCAGGGTACCGGCGCCATCGACGATGGGGCAGGCATTGCCATCACGGTGGCGGCGGCAAAGCTTGTGGCGGCTACGCCGCATCGGCGCACCATCCGGGTGGTGATGTGGGGCTCGGAGGAGACCGGCGGGTCTGGCGCCGCCTATCTCGCCGCCCACAAAAGCGATCTTGGCGATATTGCCATCGCCGGCGAGAGCGATGTGGGTGCCGACAATGTTTACGGCTTGCAACTGCCTGCCGGCGCTTGGGATGCGGCCGACATCGCGCCGCTGGAATCTGTGCTGGCGCCGCTCAAGATCATCGCGCGGCATACGCCTCCCGAGGATGCCGGCGCGGACCTGCAGGATATCCATGGCGCGGGTGTGCCTGTCTTTGCGCTGAACCAGAATGCCAGCCGCTATTTCGACTATCACCATAGTCAGGACGACACATTGGCCATCGTCGATCCGGCGCAACTGCGGCAGAATGTGGCGGCTTGGGCGGCGACGCTGTCCGTTCTGGCCGATACCGGCATCAATTTCCGAAAGGCGAAGCAGTGATCCGTCCGCCCATTCCCGATCCGCCTTACGAGGGCGGCTGTCTTTGCGGCGCGGTGCGCTGGAAGCTGGAGGCGCGGCCCCTGGCGGTCAATGCCTGCCATTGCACCGACTGCAAGAAAATGACCGGGGCAACCAACGT
>DATEMS010000025.1:0-55858 GCA_035275465.1 Rhizomicrobium sp.
AGCAGCCGGGGCGGCACCTTCGGCGGGCGCGGCTTCGGCGACGGGCGCGGCGGCGGCAGCAGCGGCGGCCTTCTGCTCTTCGATCACGCTGGTCGGCGCGACGATGGAGCAGACGGTGAAGTCGCGGCCACGGATCACCGGCTTCACGCCTTGCGGCAATGTGAGCGCGTTGATGTGGATGGACTCATTGATGTCCAGCTTGGAGACATCGACTTCGATGGTGTTAGGGATGCTGTCGGCCGGGCAAATCAGGCCGATGGCGTGGCGCACGATATTGAGCACGCCGCCCTTCTTCAGGCCGGGGGAAACGTCCTGGCCGTTGAAATGCACCGGAATCTCCAGGCGCACGGTGGCGCCTTCCGCCAGGCGCATGAAATCGACATGCACCGGACGGTCGCTGACCGGGTCCAACTGCACTTCGCGGGGGATCACGCGGGTCTTTTTGCCGCCCACTTCCAGCAGGAACAGGGTGGTGAGGAAATGGCCCGCCTCGACATGGCGCTCCAGGGTGCGGCTATCGACGGCCACATTCTCCGGCGTTGCGCTACCGCCATAGATGACGCCGGGGATCAGCCCCTTTTGGCGCGCCTGGAAGGCCGGACCCTTGCCCGTGCCGCCGCGCACTTCTGCCTTAAGTTCTTGAACTTGCGCCATTTTCCTGATCCTTCGCAGCCGGGAAAAGGCCTTTGGGCCCCCGGAAAGGCGAGGCTTGTAGCCGATGGTGGGCAAGGACGCAACATGGCGGCTTGGGAGCACTTTGCGGGGTGAAAATCCATGCTAGCCTGTGAAAAAACCGGGAGGATAAGATGCTCCATCCTTTAGTTGCGATCCTGGCGGCGGGCTTGGCCGGGTGGATTTTCGGCGCCATCTGGTACACCGCCCTTGGCAAGCCCTGGCAGCGCGCGCAGGGCCTCAATCCCGACGACTGTAAGGACAAGAAGATGCCCATGGCCCCCATGGTCGCGTCCTTCCTGGCGGCGGTGGTGATGTCGGCGGTGATGTACCAGCTGCTCAACAACATGGGAGTGACCGGGGTAGCCCATGCCGCCATGGCCGGGGTGACCGTCGGTGCGGGCTTCCTGCTGACCTCCACCCTGGTCAACAACCTGTTCCAGGGCAAATCCCTCACTTTGACCGCGATTGACGGCGTCCATTGGGTGCTGGCGGTTGTGATAGAAGCCGTTGTGATCTCGTTACTCGCCTGATCTCGAGCCCGGCATTTCGCCGGGCGACCAGCAGCATCCGAAAGATCCCTTCCCCCTTCGGTGCGAAGCACCAGGAAGGGGGAAGGTGTCGCAACGAGATATCGGCGAAGCCGATTCGAGTTGCGACGGATGGGGGTTAATCAAATAGACTTGAAACACTTGCTTCATTGTTGATCCGTCGCATTGCCTCGCCCAACAGCGGCGCGATGGTGATGGCGCGAAGATTGCGGCAATTCTTCATCTCCGGCGTCGCCTCGATGGAATCGGTCACCACCATGGATTTCAGCTTGGAGTTCTGGATGCGCTCCATCGCCTTGCCCGACAACACCCCATGCGTGGCATAGGCATAGACTTCGGTGGCGCCATTCTTGACCAAGGCGTCGGCGGCATTGCTCAAGGTGCCGCCGGAATCCACGATATCGTCGATCAAAATGCAGGTGCGCCCTTCGACCTCGCCGATGATGTTCATCACTTCCGACTTGCCGGCCCGCTCGCGGCGCTTGTCCACGATGGCCAGATCGGTGTTCAGGCGGCTGGCCAGCGCGCGGGCGCGCACCACGCCGCCGACATCGGGCGACACCACCATCGGGTCTTTGCCTTTCAGATTGTCGGCAATGTCCTTCACAATCACCGGCATCGCAAAGAGGTTGTCGGTCGGAATGTCAAAGAACCCTTGAATCTGGCCGGCATGCAAATCCACCGTCAGCACCCGATTGGCGCCGGCCTCGGTGATCAGATTGGCCACCAGCTTGGCCGAGATCGGCGTGCGCGGACCGACTTTGCGGTCCTGGCGGGCATAGCCGAAATAGGGGATCACGGCGGTGATGCGCCTGGCCGAAGCACGGCGCAAGGCGTCGATCATGATCAGCAATTCCATCAGATTGTCATTGGCAGGGGCGCTGGTGGATTGGATCACGAACATGTCCTCGCCGCGGACATTCTCATGGACCTCAACGAACACTTCGTCGTCCGAGAAGCGGCGCACATCCGCCTTGACCGGCATCAGCCCCAGATGGGCGCCGATGGCGTCCACCAAAGTCTTGTTGGAATTTCCGGTGATGAGGCGCATGCCTCGCGATCCGTTCAGATCTGTCATCGACTTATTCCCCCTCCGGCCTTCGCATCGCAAGCGCTGCTACGTTCGCACGTTGTCGCTACTCACCCTCCCCCCATGCCAGCGCTGACGCGCGCAGGGGGAGGATGCGCTGCTGCATCACATGTAGCTTTGATGACGGGCTTTTAGCGGCTGGGACCGGCGCCCGCAACGCCGATTTGCCCCATTAACAAGTGGAACAGGCGCCAGGCTGTTACCCGGTAAGCACAATCGCCGAAATCTGGCGGCCATAATCGGGTTCGCCCGCATGGGTGGCGCGGCGGAAGCTGAAATAGCCGTTTTCCGGCGGATAGGTGCAGACGCCCAGCTTTTCCACCCTTCCCACGCCGGCGGCGTCCAGGCGATGGGCAACATAGGCTTCCAAATCGAAGCAATAATGGCCTTCTTTTCCGGAAGGCGTGAAAAAGCGGCGATGCCGCAGGCCTTGTTCCAAAAAGCGGTCGCGGAAATCCCATCCCACCTCGTAGTTGACCTGGGAAATGCACGGGCCGATGGCGGCGGCGATGCGGTCTGGCTGGGCACCCAATCGCGCCATGGCATCCAGCGTGGCCTCCAACACCCCGCCCAAAGCGCCTTTCCAGCCGGCATGGGCGGCGCCGATCACCTTGGCTTTGGCATCGGCCAGCAGCACAGGTGCGCAATCGGCCGTCAAAATACCCAGCGCCAGGCCGGGAGTTGCGGTGACCATGGCGTCACCTTCCCCAGGCTCTTGCCAGGCGGGAAAGCTATGCACGATGGCGCTGTGGATTTGCGACAGGCTGATCAGCCGCGCGCGCTCGGGACCTTCGGGCGTCAGCGCGGCGGCGATCCGGCGGCGGTTCTCGGCGACCGCATGGGGATCGTCCTTGGACCCCGGACCGCAATTGAGGGACTCATAGAGTCCGCCGGAGACGCCGCCTGCACGGCTGAAAAATCCATGCGCGATGCCGGGCGCTTCCAATTGCGCGGCGGTCCGCCATTTCATGGCGCAAATCCCGCAACATCCGTGACCATGGAGGGACAAAAAGCCAGCGCCTTGAACAGCCGGCCCATCTGGTCATTGCCGATCAGGCGCTCGGTGGCGGACAGAAGCTCGCTGGCGTTTTGCGGGTTGGTTTTCATCAATTGCTCGGCGCGTTCGGTAATGCCGATATTGGCCAAGAACTGACCCTGTGTCGTGGGTCCGAACACGGCTGCGCCGCCGCGCCGGCCCGCTTGCGCCAAAGCGGCAAAATCGACATGGGCCGAGATATCGTCCTCGCCCGGTTCGGCCAGGGCATCGGCGAAGCGGTGACCGCTCACGGCCTGCAAGGTTTCCGAAAAGCCAGCCACTTCCGTATAGCCATAGTCGACAATCAAGGCCGCGCCGCCGCGGGTGGCGATGATGCGGGCAATGTCTTGCGCCAGCGCACACCCCGCGGGCGAGGTTTCATAGACGCCGCCATCAGGGGCTCCTTCCCGGTCGGCGGGAATGGTGGCGGGGGGCACGGGCACCGGCGCCAGCGCGAACGCCAGTTCCCCATTGAGCGCCGTCACCATGCGCTCGCACCAGCCGCGCTCGGTTTTCACATATTGCCGCACCGGCAAAGCATCGAAGAATTCGTTGGCCACAAGGAAAAGCGGCCTGTCCGCCAAACTGTCGTCAAATTGCGCTTGCCAGGACACATCCGCCGCCATGATTCCCTTGCCGGCGCCTCGCAACTTGTCGGCCTGTATCTGTTGCAAGGCAGGGCTGGCCTCGATCAGCACCACCTCCAGATCGGCCAGGAAATCGGGCGCGACCTGGGCGGTGCGCAGAATGTCGGCCATCAAGGTGCCGCGCCCCGGGCCCAGTTCCACCAGGCGTGGTGCCTTGGGGCGCCCCTGATCGGCCCAGGCTTGCACCAGCCACAGCCCGATCATTTCTCCGAACATCTGGCTGATTTCCGGCGCGGTGGTGAAATCGCCGCCGCTGCCCAGGGGATCGCGGGTGGCATAATAGCCCTGTTGGGGATCGAGCAGGCTGATGGTCATGAACTGCGCCACGGACATGGGGCCCTGGGCATCAATCAGGGCGGCAATGCGCGCCTTCAGACTCATGCGCGGCGCGGCTTGCGAAAGGCGATCCAGAACAAAAGGCCCGCCGTCAGCCAGACCGGAATCGACAGCGCCATGCCCATGCTGATTGGGCCGATGAACTGGGTATCGGGTTCGCGGAAAAATTCGCAGACAAAGCGGAACGTGCCATAGCCCAGGAAGAAGAGCGCGCAGATCAAGCCGGGCCGCCGATGGGCGCCAAACACGCGCAAGGCGATCTGCAGCAGAACAAACAGCGCCACGCCTTCCAGTGCGGCTTCGTACAATTGGCTGGGGTGGCGGGGTATGGGTCCTCCACGTGGGAAGATCATCGCCCAGGGCACATCGGTAGGGCGGCCCCACAATTCGTCATTGATGAAATTGGCCAGCCTGCCGAAGAACAGGCCGATGGGCGCAAAGGCGCAAACCAGATCGCCCACCGGGCGTATTGCGACCTTGTTGCGGCGGCAGAACAGCCAGACCGCAACCACCACCCCCAGCAAACCGCCATGGAACGACATGCCGCCTTCCCAGGCCGCGATGATGCGCAAGGGATCGGTGAGGAACCCCATCGGCAGGCCCTCACAGAAGGCGGCATAATTGGGCGTGACGCCGCACAACAAGGTGCCATAGATCAGGACCCAGCCCAGCCGTCCGCCCAGAATGATGCCCAAGGTGGCCCACACCACCAGATCGCCGATCTGGTCTTCGGTGGCGGGCGCGCGGCCATGGAAAGGCGGCGGGGCCCACAGCGCTTTGCGCCGCAAGGTCCGCGCCACCCCCCACCAGGCGAGCACAATGCCGGCAATATAGGCCAGGGCATACCAGCGGATCGCCAGCGGTCCCAACTGCAGCAATACCGGATCGATTTTGGGAAAGGGCAGCAGCGCCAGGTCCATGGAGGGGTAACGTGCGTGCTTCGCCGCTTGTGTCAAGTTGGGCGGAACGCCATATAACAAGAAAAGCGGAGGTTTCGATGGCACAGACCGACAATCCCTTCCTGGATGGCGTGGCAAAGGCCTTCACCGACGCCGCCGGCATGGCCCAGAGCGTGCGGACCGAGATCGACACGTTTATGCGTCAGCGGTTGGAACGGCTGGTGGCCGACATGGATTTTGTGCCCCGCGAGGAATTCGAAGCGGTCAAGGCGATGGCGGCCAAGGCCCGGGCCGAGAATGAGGCGCTGGCCGCCCGACTGCAAAAGCTGGAAGTGGGCGCTTTGGAATCCAAATCAGACACTTAGTCATGGCCGTGGGTCACGATCCTGGGAGTCGTTTCGACCCGGCCGCGTGAATCTGTGAGTGGAAGCGCAGGCACCCGCCTGCACGACTCAGCGTCAATCCAAAGCTGTGGAATCTTTTCCGCAGACGGGGATGGGGACTCGCGGACTCTTGTTTTCTCTAAATCTTGTGCCAGTTTGGATCGTGACTGCTTCGTTTTGTGGCCGAAGCCCCTTGGAGTTGTTGCGCGAATGACCATCACCCACCTGGACGACGAGCCGCTGGATACCCTGCATCCGCTGGACCTGCTGGAGCGGGCGGTGGAGGCCAATGGCTGGGCCTTCGAGCGGGCGGGCCGGGACGAACTCAACCTGTCGGTGGCCGGCAAATGGAGCGACCATCATTTCAACTTCTCCTGGCGCGAGGATTTGCAGTCCCTGCATCTGTCCAGCGCCTTCGACATGCGGATCAGCGAAGGGGTGCGCCGCCAGAATGTCGCCGACCTGTTGATGCATGTGAACGCCAAGCTGTGGATCGGCCATTTCGACCTCTGGCCCCAGGACGGCACCATCATCTTCCGTCATGCCATGATCTTCCCCGATGCCGAGGCCAGCGCCGCCCAATGCGAGGCGCTGCTCAATCTGGCGCTGGAAGCCTGCGAGCATTATTACCCCGCCTTCCAGTTTGTGCTGTGGGGCGGCAAGACGGCGGAAGAGGCGATTTCGGCGGCGGTGCTGGAGTGCGCCGGCCAGGCGTGATGGCCAAGTCGTGAGCATTCTTCTCATTGGCGCAGGCAGGATGGGCGCGGCGCTGCTCAAGGGCTGGCTTAAGCGTGGCGCCCGATCCATCACCGTGGTCGAGCCCAAGCCGTCGCCCGAGATTCGCAAACTGGCCAGGGCAAGAAAACTTTCCTTGTTCGCCGCGCCCTCCTTGGTCCGTCACAAGCCGGATGTGTGCGTGGTGGCGATCAAGCCGCAAGTGCTGAAAGGCGAGGCGGCGGCCTTGGCCGGTTTCGCACAAAAGGGCGCGCTGATGATTTCCATCGCCGCCGGGACCTCGGTGGCAGCGCTTTCGTCCGCCTGGGGAAAAAAGGCCCGCATCATCCGCGCCATGCCCAACACCCCGGGCGCCATCGGCGCCGGCATCACGGGTCTTTTTGCCGCCAAGGGCGTGACCGCCGCCGACAAGAAACGCGCCCTATCGCTGCTGTCGGCGCTGGGCGCGGCGGAGTGGGTGAACAAGGAAAGGTTGATCGACAGCGTGACGGCGGTGTCGGGGTCCGGTCCCGCCTATCTGTTCTTGATGGCCGAAGCCTTGACCGAAGCGGGCGTGGCCGAAGGCTTGCCGCGCGCCCAGGCGGAGAAATTCGCCCGCGCCACGGTGGCCGGCGCCGGCGCCTTGCTGGCGGCGGACAAATCTGCGGCTTCGGTCTTGCGCGAGGCTGTGACCAGTCCGGGCGGCACCACGGCGGCGGCGTTGGCGGTGCTGATGGCCGATGATGGCCTGACCGCTTTGATGAAGCACGCGGTGCGCGCCGCGCGCAAGCGGGCGGAGGAGCTGGGGTGAGATCCTCGCTCACCATGGGCGGGCTTGACCCGCCCATCCAGAGCCGTTTGCTCCTACAGAGGTGATCGTTGCCCTGGATGGCCGGCTCAAGGCCGGCCATGGAGAGGATTTGAAGTTGTTATACCGGCAACCTGACCGTCGCCTTCAATCCGCCCATCGCGCTTTCTTCCAGCAAGATTTCCCCGCCATGGCCGCGGGCAATGTCGCGGGCAATCGCCAAACCAAGTCCCGAGCCGCCGCTTTGCAGATTGCGCCCCTCATCCAAGCGGTGAAAGGGGCGGAAGGCTTCTTCCCGGCGGGGTTCGGGAATGCCCGGTCCATTGTCTTCCACCGAAATCTCCACCAGCCGCTCGTCCTGTTTCAGGCCCACCGCCACTTGGGAGCCATGCTTGAGGGCATTGTCGATCAGATTGGCCAGGACACGGCGCAAACCGGCGCGCCGGACTTTGACCGCGATGTGCTGGGGCGCGGTGACGGTGATGGGGCCCGATTGCCTGGTGCGTTCGGCGGCGGCGGCGGTTTCGCGCACCAATTCGCCCAGGTCGGTGATGACGGCCTCCTCGCCGCCTTCGCCGCGGGCAAAGGCCAGATAGTCGTCCAGCATATGCTCCATCTCGGCGATATCCTCGCGCATGGATTTTATGTCGTTCGGGGCATCGTGCCCCCCGCCATCGGGCATCATCGCCAGTGTCAGCTTCAAACGGGTGAGTGGCGTTTTGAGGTCATGGCTGACACCGGCCAGCATTTCGGTGCGCTGATTGACATGGCGTTCGATGCGCTCGCGCATGGTGATGAAGGCTTGCGCCGCGCGGCGGACCTCGGCGGCGCCGTGCGGTTTGAAATCCGGCACCGCCCGGCCCTTGCCGAAACTATCGGCGGCGCGCGCCAGCCGCTCGATGGGCCGCACCTGATTGCGCAGAAAAAGAATGGCGATGCCCATCAAGAGCAGCGAGGAGCCCACCATATAGAGAATGAAAAGATCCGGCTTGGAAACGGTGATGCGGTCGCGCGGCACCAGAACCGCCAGCACGCCGTCACGCACATCCAGTTGGATCTCGAAATCATTGCCCTTGCGTTCGGTGCGGAAGTCGCGGTCGGCGCCGATGCGCTGGTCCAGGATGTCATCCAGGGCCACGTCAATGGTGCTGGTCGGCTGGCCGTGGAAACGCGGCAGGTTCCGGCCCGGCAACAGGCGGATGCGGTAATCGAGCTGACGGTCCGCCAAGGTCCTGAGTCTTAAGCGTTCCGCGCCGCCGTAATTGTCTTCCAGCGCCACCAGGAACGCCATATCGGCGGCGACGTCGCGCGCCAGCCGGCGGGTGGTGGTGTCCAGGTCGCGCTCGAAAAAGACATAGGCGATGATCGCCTGCAACAGCACAATCGGCGCGACAATGATGATCAGAGAGCGCCCGAACAGTCCGCGCGGCAGAAACCGCTTGAGGGAAAGACCCTCAGCCACGGTCCGGGACCAACATATAGCCAACCCCGCGCACCGTTTGCAGATAGAGCGGCAGCTTGGGGTCTTCCTCGATCTTGCGGCGCAGACGCGTCACTTGCACGTCGATCGAACGTTCCAGCGCCACATTCAGCCGTTTGCACAATTCACTGCGGCTGAAGGGCCGCCCCGCATGGGTGGCGAAGAGCTGCAACAAGGCCGCTTCCGCGCCCGTCAGCTTGACCGGCTTATTGGCGCGGGTCAGCCGCGAGGTGCCGGGATCGAACAAGGCTTCGCCCATGCGGACCGGACCCAGCGCGGGCGCTTCCGCCGGCGTCACGCGGCGCAGCAGCGAATTGACCCGCAGCAGCAATTCGCGCGGTTCGAACGGCTTGGGCAGATAGTCGTCGGCGCCTTGCTCCAAGCCCGCGATGCGGTCGGCGGGATCGCCGCGTGCCGTCAGCATCAGAATGGGCACGGCGGATTCTTTGCGCACACTGCGGGTAAGGTCCAGGCCGGATTCGCCCGGCATCATCACATCCAGGATCAGCAGGTCGAATTCCATGCCCCTTATCAGGGCGCGCGCCTCGGCCGCCCCCGGCGCGGCGGTCACCCGGTAACCATTGGTCGATAAATAGCGCTGCAACAGGGCGCGCAGCCGCTCGTCATCGTCCACCACCAGCAGATGCGGTTCGTCGGGGCCGGGCAGGCTCATGAGGGGCTCATGGCTGCCATGCCTGGGAGAGGGGCGAAAAAGCCCTTGTGACACTTGCGGTTTTCGCGTCGGCCATGCTGCAATACATGACAGAAAAACTAGGCCCTCGCACCCAAGGGGGCAAGCCCACCCGGCTTTTCAAGGCCAGGCTTTCGAGGATTGTGACGATGGCAGATGCGATCCCTTTCGACCAACGCGACGGCTCGCTTTGGTATGACGGCAAGCTGGTGCCCTGGAAGGACGCCAAGACCCATGTCTTGACCCATGGGCTGCATTACGGCTCCTGCGTGTTCGAGGGCCAGCGCATCTATGGCGGCAAGATCTACAAGCTCAAGGAACATACGGCGCGGCTGTTCTTTTCCGCCGAAACCTTAGGCATGAAAATCCCTTTCACCCAGGATCAGATCAACCAGGCCTGTATCGAGGCCGCCGCCGCCCAGAACATTAAGGATGGTTACCTGCGCCCCGTGGCTTTCCGCGGCAGCGAGATGATGGCGGTGTCGGCCCAGAACACCACCATCCATGTCGCCATCGCCTGTTGGCCTTGGCCCTCCTATTTCAGCCCGGCGGAAAAGCTCAAAGGTATCCGGCTGGATATTTCCCGCTGGCGGCGGCCCTCGCCCGAGACCGAGCCGGTGCATGCCAAGGCGGCGGGGCTTTACATGATCTGCACTGTTTCCAAGCATGAGGCCGAGGCCAAAGGCTATGCCGATGCCTTGATGTTCGATTATCGCGGCTATATCGCGGAAGCCACCGGCGCCAATGTGTTCTTTGTCCAGGACGGTGTGTTGCATACCCCCACGCCCGATTGCTTCCTCAACGGCCTGACGCGGCAATCGGTGATCGCCATCGCCAGGGCGCGCGGCATCAAAGTGGTGGAGCGCCACATCAAGCCGGAAGAAATGTCCGGCTTCAGCGAATGCTTCCTCACCGGCTCGGCGGCGGAAGTGACGCCGGTGTCGGAGATCGGGTCCTGGCGGTTCAAGCCCGGCGCGCTGACCGAATCTCTGATGAATGCTTATGCTGACGAAGTGCGGGGCGTGGCGACGGTCACCGTTTAGGCTTTCGGACTGACCCAGACAATTAAGACTGCACCTGCCAACAGCAGGACGATGCCGGTTGCCTCGCGCAAACTGGTCTTCTGGCGGAAGAGGAAATGCGTCACGCCTTGCGCGAATAGGATTTCCACCAGGGCCAGGGTACGCACGCTGGCGGCGCTGGCCAAGGCGAACGCCAGGAACCAGCATTGCGAGGCTGCCGCGCCGCTGAAACCCGCCATCAGGCTGGGCCGCCACAGCCGCATCATTGTCGACACAGTTCCGCGATGGAAGGCAAGCAGCCAGCCCAGCAGCAACAGGGTTTGCAGGCTCAGGCCAACCGCCAGCGAGAAGGTCGCGCCCAGCACAAAGCTCGATTGATGCAAGGCCAGGATGGCGCCGCGATAGCCAATGGCGGACGCTGCGAACAAGGCAGCGGAAGACAGGCCCATCAGCGCCGGCCGCAAACCTCCCGTCAGCGCTTCCGGCTTGACGGAGATCAGCGCCACACCAGCCATCGCGGCCAGGATCGCCAGCGTCATCGCCGCCGTCAGCGGATCGCTGAGAAATACCAGGCCCATCAGCGCCACCAGAACCGGCTCGGTCTTCAGATAGGCGACGGTGACCACGAAAGAACGCTGCTCCATGGTCATCAGCATCAGGGCGGTGCCGCCGATCTGGGTCAATGCGCCCAACACAATCCAGAGCGCGAAGTCGCGATTGACCGCGGGCAGAGCGGCCTGCGTCCAGGCCAGCACGACCGCCAGGAACAGCAAGGCGAAAGGAAAGCCGAACAGGAAGCGCACCAAGGTGGCGCCTAGCGCGCCCAGGCTGGGGGTCAGTTCGCGCTGCATGGCGTTGCGCGCAGTCTGGCCCACTGCGCCCAGCAGGGTGAATGCGACCCACAGATAGCTCACGTCAAATGGTTTCGCGCCAGCGCGATGTTTCCGGCGTGGGTCCGGGGCGCAGATGCGCCATGCCGCTCTTGAAATAGACCACGCCGGTATAAACCGTCAGCGCGGCGGCGACCCACAGCAGCACATAAGCGATCGCGGCATAGGTAAGGGCAGGAATGCCCGGCACCAGGCGGTCGGCCAAAGGCGTGAGGATCATCGCGCCGATGGCGATCATCTGTATCGCGGTCTTGAACTTGGCGATGGCCGTGACCGGCACGCTGACCTTGGTGCCCGCCAAGAATTCGCGCAGGCCCGACACCAGAATCTCACGCCCCAGAATAATCAGCGCCGGCACCAGCCGAAGCAGCGAACGCAGGCCTTCCGAGGTGCCCAGGTCGAATTGGCGGACGTCACCTTCCGCCACCAGCATCATCAAGGCCACCGCCACCAGCACCTTGTCGGCGATAGGGTCCAGCATGCGGCCGAAATCCGAGCCGGCTTTCAGCTTGCGGGCCGCGAAACCGTCCAGCCAGTCGCTGACGCCCGCGATCACGAAGATGCCGAATGCGATCAGCCGCGCGGCCTCGCCGGGCAGGACAAAGGCGATGGCAAAGACCGGCACCAGCGCGATGCGCAGGATGGTGAGGGCATTGGGAAGGGCGAACATGAGGCCACTTTAAGAGCCTGCTTGCTTCGGGTCACCCGCCCGAGTGAAAGAAATCGAAGATTTTCTGGGCCAGTGTCTCGCTCACACCAGAAACCGCGGACAAATCGGCCAGGCTGGCTCCGGCCACGGCGCGGGCGGAGCCGAAATGCTGCAACAGGGCCCGTTTTCGGCCCGCGCCCACGCCCGCGATTTCGTCCAATGGATTGGCCCCGATGGCGGCGCTGCGCTTCTTGCGATGGCCGCCAATGACAAAGCGGTGGGCTTCGTCGCGCAACCGCTGCAAATAGTACAGAACCGGGCTTTTGGGATCGAGACGGAAGGGGGCCTTGCCCGGCATATGGAAATGCTCGCGGCCTGCGTTGCGGTCGGGCCCCTTGGAGATGCCGGCCAGGGCCACATCCTCCACCCCCAGATCGGCAAAGACCTGGCAGGCGATGGAAAGCTGGCCCGGCCCGCCATCGATCAAGACCAGGTCGGGGCGCTTCCATTTGGTATCGTCGGGCCCGCTGCCCGGGGAATCGGCTTCTTCCTTCACCATCCGTGCAAAGCGGCGGGTCAGCACTTCGCGCATCATGGCATAGTCGTCGCCGGGGGCGAGGTCTTCGGCCTTGATGTTGAACTTGCGGTATTGCGCTTTTTCAAAGCCGTCCGGCCCCGCCACGATGAAGGCGCCCAAGGCATGCGCCCCCTGGATATGGGAATTGTCATAGACCTCGATGCGGCGGGGCGGCTGATCCAAGCCAAAGACATCCGCCACGCCTTCCAGCAATTGGGTCTGGGCGCCGTTCTCGGCCAGGCGGCGGGCCAGTTGTTCGCGGGCATTGGCCAGGGCGCGGTCCATGATCTCGCGCTTTTCGCCGCGCTGCGGCTGGGCAATCTCCACCCGCTGCTCGGCGCGCAAGGCCAATGCTTCCGCCAACAAACCGCGGCCCGGCAATGTTTCCGAGGTCAGGATCAATTTGGGCGCGGTGCGTTCGTCATAAAATTGGCCGACAAAGGACTCCAGAACCTCCGCCAGCGGCAAGTCACGGTCGTGGCGCGGGAAATAGGGCCGGTTGCCCCAATTCTGCCCGGCGCGGAAAAAGAACACTTGGATACAAGTGTGGCCGCCTTCGCTATGGGCGGCAAACAGATCGGCCTCCTGGAAGGTTGCTGGATTGACGCCCTGAGAGGACTGGATGTGGCTCATGGCCTTGAGGCGGTCGCGCAATTTGGCGGCCGCTTCAAAATCCATGGCGTCGGAGGCGCGCGTCATTTCGGCCTTGAGCTGGTCCTGCACCGCCTGGCTTTTGCCGCGCAGGAAATTCTCCGCTTCCGCGACCAGTTCCCGATAACCGCTCGCCGCAATACGGTTCACGCACGGCGCGCTGCAACGCTTGATCTGAAACAGCAGGCAGGGACGGGTGCGGCTGTCGAACACCGAATCCGAACAAGAACGCAGCAGAAAGGCGCGCTGCAAGGTGTTGAGGGTGCGGTTGACCGCGCCCGCGCTGGCGAAAGGGCCGAAATATACGCCCTTGCTGGCCTTGGCGCCGCGATGCTTCAGAAGCTGCGGAAAAGGATGGTCTTGGCGCAGCAGGATATTGGGAAAGCTTTTGTCGTCGCGATAAGAAACATTGTAGCGCGGCTTCAGCCGCTTGATCAGGTTGGATTCCAGCAGCAGCGCTTCGGTCTCGCTGGCGGTGGTGACGAACAGCATCTCCGCGGTTTCCGCCACCATGCGGGTCAGCCGTTCGCTGTGCACCCCGCCGCGCGCGTAGGACGTCACGCGCTTTTTCAGGCTCTTGGCCTTGCCGACATACAGCACATCGCCCGCCGCGTTCATCATGCGATAGACCCCGGGCGCGTCGGGTAAGGTCTTGAGATAGGCGGCGATGCGGTCCGCGCCTTTTAGAGGCTGATCGGCGAAATCCATGTCCCTAATATATTAGCGCGTGCGCTCAATCTCTATCCCCACGCTTTCGGCATGGGTCAGGGCCGCCAGCTTTTCCACCCGCACCCGCACGGTGCGAACCCGCTGGTCTTCGAAACAGGTGGCGGCGATGCGCTCGGCCAGGGTTTCCGCCAGTTTCACATGGCCTTCGGCGATGATGGCGCGGATGCGCTTTTCGATCACATGATAGTCCACCACATTTTCCAGCATGTCCTGGGCGTCGGCGATGTCCTCGGTGGCCAGGTCCACATTGATGCGCACCGGCTGGGTGCGGCCTTCCTCCTGCCGGTACACGCCGATATGGGCCGGCAGCTCCAGATTGCGGATGAAGACATGGCGGATGCCGCTGGTGGCGCTGGCGATGCGGGGGATTTCGATCTTGCTCATTCGCCGCCCTGCACATCGGGGGTCTGCCAGATCAGATGCTGGCCGCCATCCACCGCGATCATCTGGCCGGTGACCGCATCGGCCTCCAAAAGATAGCGTACCGCGCCGCAGATATCGGCGGGGTCGGCGCCATGGCCCAGGATGGTGGCGGCGCGCTGACGGTTAAAGTCCGTGTCCGACTGGCGCGGATTTTTGAGAGTCGGACCGGGCCCCACGGCGTTGACGCGGATATGGGGCGCCATGCCTTGGGCCAGGGTGGTGGTCAGCCAATAAAGGCCGGCCTTGCTGAGGCTGTAGGACAGAAATTGCGGCGTGGGTTTGAGCACCCGCTGGTCGATGATGTTGATGATGCTGCCCTTGGTGCCCGCAGGCAATTGTTCGGCAAAGTGCTGCGACAAGACCAAAGGCGCGCGCAGATTGACCCCCATATGATCGTCCCAGCTTTGGCGGGTCGCGCTTTGCCAGTCGTCCTTCTCAAACAGCGAAGCGGAATTGATCAACGCCGTCAGCGGTCCTAATTCTCGGACAGCGCGCGCCACCAGGGTGGCGGTTTGCGCTTCTTGGGACAGATCGCATTTCAGCAGGACGGCTTTGCCGCCAAAGGTGCGCACCGCTTGCGCCGCGCTATCGGCGTCTTTTTCCGAGCCGTTATAGTGGATCGCCACATTCCAGCCCTGCGCCGCCAGATCCAGGGCGATGGCGCGTCCCAGTCTTTTGGCGGCGCCGGTAACAAGAACATTTTTCATGGTCGCGCGCCCCACGGTTTAACAGCGCTCGCCTGGTCGATGCTCCTCTTCAAGTCACGAATCCGACGCGTTTCTTGACCTCCTCCATCACCGGGGTGGCGATGGCGCGGGCCTTCAGGGCGCCCTGTTTGAGGATGCGGTCAATTTCGCCCGGATCGGCCAAAAACCGGCGCATATCCTTGGCCATGGGTTCCAGCTTGGCCACGGTCAGATCGGCCAGCGCGCTCTTGAAGCCGGAAAATTGCTGGCCGGCAAACGCGCGCATCACCGTATCGCGGTCCTGGTCGGCCAAGGCGGCATAGATGTTGAGCAGGTTTTCCGCTTCGGGCCGGTCCTTGAGTTCATCCTTGCTGGCGGGCAGGGGGTGAGGATCGGTCTTGGCGCGCTTGATCTTGTTCGCGATGGTGTCGGCATCGTCGGTCAGGTTGATGCGGCTCATGTCGCTTTCGTCCGACTTGGACATTTTCTTGGTGCCGTCGCGCAAGGACATTACGCGCGTCGCGGTCCCCATGATCACCGGCTCGGGCTGGGGAAAAAAATCCAGCGCGCCGAAATCATTGTTGAACTTGGCGGCGATATCGCGCGCCAGCTCCAGATGCTGCTTCTGGTCCTCGCCCACCGGCACATGGGTGGCGCGATAGACCAGGATGTCGGCGGCCATCAGCACCGGATAGGTGTAAAGCCCCACGCTGGCGCGTTCCTTGTGCTTGCCGGATTTTTCCTTGAACTGGGTCATGCGATCCAGCCAGCCCAGCCGCGCCACGCAGTTGAATATCCAGGCCAGCTCGCCATGCTCGGGCACTTGGCCTTGGTTGAAGATGGGGGTGCGGCCGGGGTCCACGCCGCCGGCGATATAGGCGGCGGCGACTTCGCGGGTCGCTTGCGCCAGTTCGCCCGGCTTGCCATAGCCCGCCTCGGCGGTGATGGCGTGCATGTCCACCACGCAGAACAGGCAGGGCATCTGTTCCTGCATCTTCACCCAATTCTTCAACGCGCCCAGGTAATTTCCCAGGTGCAGGGTGTTGGTGGGCTGCATGCCCGAAAGGACCAGGGGTTTGTGGCTCATAGGCGGCCTTATGCCTTGGCGGGCTTGGGGGCCACAAGAGGCGACGGCCGGTGTCCCGATTCCGAAATAAGTACGATATCAAGCATTTTTCGAACTTCGCACCTCCGGCCCTAGCGCCGCCTTCAGCCGCCGCTCCACCGCTTCCAGCCGCGAGGCCTGCACGATCTTGTGACCGAAGCCGTCGCGCACATAAAAGACGTCGATGGCGCGCTCGCCATAGGTCGCGACCATGGCGGTGGAGATGGAAAGCCCCGCCTCGAAGATGGCGTGGGTGATGTCGTAGAGCAGGCCGGGGCGGTCCAGGCATTCCACTTCAATCACGGTGGCGATGCGGGACGCTTCGTTGTCGAACAGGATCTTGGGCTTGATCGAAAAGGCGCTGGCCTTGCCG
This sequence comes from Rhizomicrobium sp., assembly GCA_035275465.1. Lineage (GTDB taxonomy): Bacteria > Pseudomonadota > Alphaproteobacteria > Micropepsales > Micropepsaceae > Rhizomicrobium. The sequence continues at coordinate 16,413 of DATEMS010000025.1, forward strand.
CGCGGCAGCTTGCGGGTCAGCATCTGGCGGGGGCGGATTTCGCCGCGCAGGGTCTTTTCGATCGACCGGCGCAAGCGTTCCAGCCGTTCGGCATCGCCAAAGGCTTCGCCTTCGGCGTCCTGCACCGAAAACACATCCAGCGCGAAGCCGTCCGAGGTGGTGTAGGCCTTGGCATCCACGATGGATGCGCCCGCCATGGCGATGGCGCCGGCAAATTGCGAGAACAGGCCGGCATTGTCGGGGGTATAGACGATGATGTCGGTGACGGCGCGGAAATGGTTGGTTTCCGCCGCCAGCGCCAGCAGCTTCTGGTCCGCATCCGCCTTGGTCATCAGCCGGGCATGGCGTTCCAATTCGTCTTCGTCGAAGGCCAGCCAGTAATTGTCGTAATGACGGTTCAGCGCCCTGTCGCGCTGCGCGGGCGTAAGGTCGCCGAGCCGCTGCTCCAGCGCGGCCTTGGCGGCGGCGACGCGCGCGCTGTGGCCGGGCGCCTGATCGCCGCCTGTCATCATGGCATCGGCGGCATAGTAAAGCTCGCGCAGCAGCTGGCCCTTCCAGCCGTTCCACACCCCGGGACCGACAGCGCGGATATCGGCCACCGTCAGGATCACCAGCAGGCGCAGCATCTCCGGCGACTGCACCATCTCGACAAAGTCGCGCACGGTCTTGGGGTCCGAGACATCGCGCCGCTGGGCGGTGTCGCTCATCACCAGATGGTTTTTCACCAGCCAAGCCACGGCGGCGGTGTCGTTGGGCGAAAGGCCCAGACGCGGGCACAGGCTCTTGGCGATGTCCGCGCCCACTTCGCTGTGATCGCCGGGCAGCCCCTTGGCCATATCGTGCAACAGGATGGCGCAATACAGCACATTGCGCGACTGGAGGCGCTTGATGATGTCGCTGGTGAGTGGGTTGGCGTCCTTGTGATCGCCGCGCTCGATGGCGGCGACATTGCCCACGGCGCGGATCAAATGTTCGTCCACCGTGTAATGGTGGTACATGTTGAATTGCATCAGCCCCACGGCATGGCCGAATTCCGGGATGAAGCGGCCCAAAACTCCCGCTTCGTTCATCAGGCGCAGGGCGCGCTCCGGATCCTGGCGCGAGGTCAGCACCTCCAAGAACGCTTGGTTGGCGACGGCATTGTGGCGCAGGGAATCGGTGATCAAGTCCAGCGAGCGCGTCACGGTGCGCAGCGCATGGGGATGGACGTCCACCCCCTTGGCGTCGGCGATCTGGAACATGCGCAGAATATTGGCGGGATCGGCGCGGAAGATGGCGGGATTGGCGGTCAGCCGCCCATTCTCGACATAGAAATCGTCATGGGGACTGCGCGGCTTCAAGAATCCCGGCAGCATGCGGCGCAGGGACGGGCGCACTTTGCGGTGCTGTTCTTCCAGTGCGGCGCAGAAGATGCGCGTCAGATCGCCCACATCCTTGGCCACCAGAAAATAGGCACGCATGAAGGCTTCCACCGCGCGGCGCGGCTTTTCCGCATCGATATAGCCCAATTGGCCGGCCAGCGCCGATTGCACATCGAAGGATAAACGCTCCTCGGCGCGGCCCAGCAGATAATGCAGATGCACCCGCACATTCCACAAAAAGGCTTCCGCCTTTTGGAAGATGCGGTATTCCTCGCGGGTGAAGACGCCATGCTCCACCAGATCGGCGGCGTCATCGACATGATAGAGATATTTGCCGATCCAATAGAGGGTCTGCAGGTCGCGCAGGCCGCCCTTGCCGTCCTTGATGTTGGGTTCGACCAGATAGCGGCTTTCGCCCTGGCGGGCATGACGCTCCTTGCGTTCGGCCAGCTTGGCCTCGACGAAATTGCGGCCATTGCCGGTGGCGACCTCGGCCCAGAATTTCTTGCGCAGTTCCTCGTACAGGCTCTGGTCGCCCCACAGGAAGCGCGCTTCCAAGACGGCGGTGCGGATGGTGACGTCCAGCTTGGCCAGCCGCACACATTCCGCCAGACTCCGCGTGGCATGGCCGACCTTCAGCCCCAGATCCCACAGCATATAGAGAATGAATTCGATGACGCTTTCGCCCCAAGCGGTCTGCTTGAAGGGCCGCACAAACAGCAGGTCGATGTCGGAGCCTGGCGCCAATTCGCCCCGGCCATAGCCGCCGGTGGCGACCACCGCGATGCGTTCGGCGGCGGACGCATTTTTGGGGCGGTACACTTGCTGGGTGGCGAAGTCGTAGATCACCTGGATGATGGTGTCCTGCAGCTGCGACAGGGCGCGCGCCGCGGGCAGGCCGGGCAGGCCTTCCTTCTCCACCGCATATTTCACCTTGTCGCGGGCATCCTGGAACGCCTGTTTGATCAGCGCCAACCCCGCCTGGCGCATGGCGCCGGTATCGCCGCCCTGCGTGCCGAGCGCGCTCAGGCCGCGGCGCAGGGCGTCCGCGTCGATCAGGTCCTTCAAGACAAGGGTTTGCGGTTTTTCCAGGCCCATGGCGGCGCGGATCATGTCATGGGGGGGTGCGCGTTGCTACCCGGTTGTCTTTGCTGGGCTTTGCGCTCTTTTGGCGCGGGTTAGGGCACTGGGCGGGGGCGGGGCGGCGCATTTTGTTTGCCGCGCGGCCGTGGCGCGGGTCCCACCGTCCGCACTACCACGCCGCAGGCGATCCGGTCCCCGGCATTGCCCAGGGGTTGGGTGCGGTAATCGTCCCCCCGCTGGTTGAGGATGATCGCCACCCCGTCGCGGTCGAAGATAGAGCGTTTGCCATTGCCCAGGGTGAAGCTGGCCGTCACCACACTGGCGCGCAGCCGCCCATCGGCTCCGGCAAATTGGTTGGGCAGATCGCCCGTCAAGGGTCCGCCTTGCGCCAGATAGCCGTGCCGCTTGCCCGGCACCAGGCTCAGGATCGGACCGGCGGCGGTGAAGCCGGATTTGGCGTCGCAGTTGCCCGCCATGTGCAGATGAACGCCATGCGCGCCGGGCGGCAAACCGTTCAGATCGAAGGTGACAAGCACGCCGTGGTTCAAGGCATCGAAAGTGACGGTGCCCACGGCTTTGCCCTCGCGGTTGGCGAGTTTGGCGACGGCCTTGGCCTTGCGCGCGGCTTCGGCCGGCACGGGCACCATCACGGCCGTCAGAAGAACAAGGATGGAGGCAAGACGCATGGGCGCACCCTGCCACAGCAGCGGAACCGGTGGAACAATTTCTGGAGCGGAGGGACAGTTTGTACGCTCATGGCCACCGCCCTGATCGGCGGTGCGGAATCGCGCAGCCGCCAGAAACACCGGTGCGATAACTATGGTGAACTCGAGCCCCGTATTTCGCGGGGCGACCATCAGCATCCGACAGCTTCCTTCCCCCTCGCGGCGAAGCCGCTGGAGGGGGAAGGTGTCGCAGCGAAGTGTCTGCGGAGCAGACCTGAGCTGCGACGGATGGGGGTAGAAAAATAAAAAAGGCCGGCGGTATTACCGCCGGCCTTTTTCTAAACTTCGCAACCGTATTAGACGGCCTTGAGGTTCGCCGCCTTGGCGCCGCGCGCATCCGGCACGATGTCGAACGAGACCTTTTGGCCCTCGTTCAGCGAGCGCATGCCGGCCGCTTCCACGGCGGTGGCGTGCACGAACACGTCCTTGCCGCCGCCTTCCGGCGCGATGAAGCCAAAGCCCTTCGAGGTGTTGAAGAATTTCACGGTTCCGATAGTCATGTCGAGTTCCTGCGATGATGGCCGCGCCGGCAAAATGCCGGAACGGACGGGATTTACGCTGTCGCAGGGAAGGAAGTTCAACCGTCGTCCAGGCGCGCACTCAAGGGCGGGCAGGGATAAGTCTAGGTGCGCTTCACTGTGACGGGGCGTAACGCCGCGTGGCCGGACAATAAGCGCTTGGCCGCCCGCGCGCAACGGGGCGTAGGTTTACGGCGCAAGCTGTGCGCCGCAAAAGAACGGAACATCCGGTTGCATCGCGGAAACGGGCTGCCGTCCGTATACGGACGCTCCCCGTGCGCAGGCCGCCCGCCTACCGGCAGTATGCCCCACATCCGCCGGCGCAAGGATTGGCGTTGCGCCTGCTCTCATCAGGGGAAAGCTGATTTATCGTCACTCATTCTTCTGTCCGGGCGGCGTAAACATGGCGGGTGGTGCCCTTGGTCGGATAGTCTTATCGCAGTCCTGAACCGGGGATGCCGCATGACCATCGATTTGCCCACCCGCCCCGCCGCCAAGCTCGATTACGAGCTGATCTTCAATCGGCTGCCCGGCCTGTGGCTGGTGCTGGATCCCGCCTTCATCATCGTGGCGCAGAATGACGAACATGCGCGGGCGACGCTGACCATGGCGCGGGAGGTGATCGGCAAAAATGTGTTCGATGCCTTCCCCGACAATCCCGATCATGCCAACGCCGACGGTCTTTCCGTGTTGCGCCAGTCGCTGCTGAAGGTGCTGAAGACGCGCGAGATCGATGTGATGCCGTTGGTCCGCTATGACATAAAGCCCGATCTTGGGCATTTTCAAGAACGCTGGTGGGAGGTCACCAACATTCCGGTTCTGGGCAAGGACGGCTTTGTGCAATGGATCATCAACCGCGCCGAGGACGTGACGGAATGGGCGCAGGATCCCGCGGCACGAAGTGGATGGAGCGGTGCGCAAAGCGCATGAGCAGGTCCGGGGCAGAACAGGATTCGCGCATGACTGTCACGATTTATCACAATCCCTCCTGCTCCCATTCCCGAAAAGCTTTGGAGATCATCCGCGCGCGCGGGATCGAGCCTACGATCGTCGAGTACTTAAAGACGCCGCTGACGCCGCAAAAACTTAGGCACCTGATCCATGACCGCTTGAAAGTAGATGTGCGCGCGGTGATGCGGACCAATGAGCCGGTCTATGCCCAGATGGGGCTGGATAGCGTGGACGACGACACGCTGCACGCGGCGATGGCGGCGCATCCGATTCTTCTCAACCGGCCGATTGTGGTGACGGACAAAGGCGCGAAATTGTGCCGGCCGGGGGAGATGGTGGAGGGGCTGCTTTAGCAAAGATAAAGCGTCCAAGCGTCGATCAGGCTACGGAAATGACTTCGATCTCGCCAAGAGGTTGGGCAGCCTCGATAACGTCGTGATGCCGCGCGCCGAGAATGGCCTGGGCCATCGGGCTGCGGAAGCTGATCAGTCCTTTGGAGGCATCGGCCTCGTCCACCCCGACAATACGGAAAGTCTGCTGGCGGCCTTTGCGCTGGATGGTGACGGTGGAGCCGAATGACACGGCGTCCGTGTCGGACGTCTCGATCATTTCGGCGCTGGCCTTGCGGATTTCCCAATAGCGCAAATCGCGGGCCAGGGTTTCGCGCAGCAGCACATTGCTTTCGGTTTTCATGCTCGCCTCGATGCGGGCGATGTGGGCGTCTATCTGGGCTAACCCTTCTGGGGTAACGAGATTTGGGCCTTCGTCCACCATCCTTTCGGGTGGTGGGGCTGATTCAGCGGTTTCCTTGACGAATGCGCGGGACATGGCTTGATCCTAGCACGAACTGTCATCCCCCGGCCGAGCATTGCGTGAGCAATGCGAGGGGAAGGGGACCCAGGCGTCTGCCATATATAGGTTCTGACAGCCTGGGTTCCCTTCCCTCGCCACGCGCTGTTGCGCGCGGCTCGCCGGGAATGACAACGTGCAAGCGCCCTCTCAGGCCGCCGCGCTGATCTGTTGATACTGGCCCGTCAGATAATCGTCGATATCGCCCAGCGCCCGGTTGAGGTCGCCGCCGCTGATGCCCAGCGCCCTGGCATCGCCGGTCAGGCTGGCCGCCAGCCGGTCCACCTCATGCTGCAGATTGGCAAGGCCCGGTACATTGCGGACATTCTGCGTCACCCAGCCGTTCACAAAAGCTTCAATTTCGGCGTTGCTCACTTGCATAGTATGTCCTTTTCTCAATTCTGTTCTGAAACGCGCACGGCGACGGTTAGACGTATTGGGTCGTTGCTGTGGCCGGTAAAGGTGCCGCTGACCGGCATGGCCTGGAACAGGCGACGCGTCCCGGCCATGGGGATTACAGCGGCAAGATCAGCTGGTGCTGCGCTTGGCGCGCTTTTTCACGGGCGCGGGCGGCGCGTTTTGCGCGGCGATGCGCGCGGCTTCGGCGTCCTGCGCTTCTTTTTCCAGGCGCAGCGCCCTGAGGCGTATGGTCTTGGCGTCATTGGCGGCGCTTTCGGCATTGGTCTGCCGTTTCACCAGCTCGGTGCGTTTTTCCCAGGCCTCGAACACGCCCTTGGCGGTGCGGGTCGCGGCTTTCTTTTTGGCATTGGGGAAATCGGAAATAGGACTCTCCTTCAGACAAGGACAAACGGGCGGCGTGCCTTGGCGCACCGCCCGTCCGTTTTCGTTAGGCGGCCGAAAGATTGGCGGCCTTGGCGCCGCGCGCATCCGGCTGGATGTCGAAGCTCACCTTCTGGCCTTCATTCAGGGTGCGCATGCCCGCCGCTTCGACGGCCGAGACATGCACAAACACGTCCTTGCCGCCGCCTTCGGGCGAGATGAATCCAAAACCTTTGGTGGCATTAAAAAACTTCACGGTACCGATGGTCATAATTGTTCCTTCAAAACATCGGGTTCCGCCCACGCAAAATGCGGGGGCGGCCGTGGCAACAGAACATCGGGTCGTTAGGAAGTTTTTCGGTTCGTCCGGCGCGCCTCTTGGTCAGAAAGGGCAGGTCAGAAAGACAGAAGCGCTTCGTCTGACTTAGGACGCAAGAACCACGTACGACCTAGTATAATCGTTTTTGACCAAATAACAACGCCGGCGAGGCGCGGTGCGCCAATCTGCGAGCGCGGCGCGCAGGAATCGTCTCATGCGAACAGCCGCTTAGCGCCCGGGCGCGGCAGTCTCCGGAGGCGGTATTGGCCCAAAGCCCCAGCGCTTCCGGCAGGAACCGTGATAGGGTTGCGCAGGGTTAAGAGGATAAGCAGATGCACTTCAAGCAATCGATGCTTGCCATCATGATCGCGGTCTGTGTTCCCGTGTTCATGTTGATGAATGCTACCGCGGCGGAACACGAACCGTCCGCCGGCGCCAAAGGCATGCCCGGCGCTCTGGGCACCATCGAATACAAACCGACCGACTGGAAAGGCAAAGTCTCCACCTACTGGGACGATAGCGATGGCGTCGCGCCAAAGGTGGCCGGTTGCCATGTCGGTGTGACGCAAGACGGCAAACGCAATGGGCGGTTCTTCGGTGAAGCGTGCCAGAGCGATCAGATTCTGATCGAATCCAATCCCGGCGCCGGCGTGATCCACGCGCATGCGGGTGATCTGGGGCATCCCGACACGTTCAACTGCAATGCCTGGTGCGCAGGTACCGGCAATGCCAAGGGCGGAGTCTGCAAGGCGGTCGCTGGCCCTCCTCCCTGCACGGCGTCGGCCATTTGCCAATGTAACTAGCCTTGTAAGCGGCTCTCACAGCGCCAGCATCGCCAGCCAGGCGATGGTGGCGCCGGTGAAGAGAAAGGCGATCAGCGCCCACAAGCCGTCGCGCGCCGTGATCGCCAGCGCAAAAGCCACCACCGCCGCATTGGGCGGAATGCCGCCCAACGGCACCAGTTCCAGGATTGGTGTCACCAGCCCGATCGCCAGACACAGCGCCGCGATGGCGTAGAAAAAGACGCCGCGCGTCAGAAGCGCCAGGCGCGGGCGCAGCAGATGATCGATGAAGCGCGCCACGGGACGGAATGTTTCCAGCCCGCGCTCCATCTTTCCCGCATCCATCGAGCGGCGCGCCAGCCAGCCGGGAATCCAGAAATGCTCATGCCGCAGCAGGATCTGCGCCGCGATCAGCACAATCACCGCCGAGGTGACGGCGGGCAGACCAGGGATCGCCCCCACCGGCGACACCGCGATCAGGCTGGGCACCAAGAGCAAGGGCCCGAAGGAACGCTCGCCGATCGTGTCCATCAGGTCGGCGACGGAAACACGGCCATGGCCGTCATGCGCCGGGCCGTTGTGAATACACAGCGCGATGATGTGGTCGATCACCTCTTCCAGATCGTGATGGGCGGGAGGGGGGCTTGGTTTGTGGCTCAACGCGCCCTGCTGCCGAATGTCTTGGGCGTATTGGGCCGGCCGGCGCGCTGCAATTTCTTGCGCTTGCCGGACGGGATCGGCTTGGAGGGATTGTCGTCGGTCGCATAGGTGATGTCCGCGTCCAGCGTGGCGCGGGCGACTTCGGATTGCCGCGCAAAGGGATCGTCGGCAATCGCCAGGGCGGTGGATTGCAGCCGCTTGAGTTCGTCGCGCAGCCGGGCGGCCTCCTCGAATTCCAGGTCGGCGGCGGCGGCGCGCATCTTCTTTTCGATCTCCGCGATCACCGCTTTGATATTGTGGCCGACGAATTCGCGGCCCTCCTCGGCCATCGCGCGCACCGTCACATGGTCCTTCTCATACATGGACCCCATGATATCGGCGATGTTGCGCTTGACGCTGGCCGGCGTGATGCCGTGTTCTTTGTTGTAGGCTTCTTGTTTGGCGCGGCGGCGGTTGGTCTCGGCCATGGCCCGTTCCATCGAGCCGGTGATCTTGTCGGCATAGAGGATCACCTTGCCGTCCACATTGCGCGCGGCGCGCCCGATGGTCTGAATCAGTGAGGTTTCGCTGCGCAGAAAACCTTCCTTGTCCGCGTCCAGAATGGCAACCAGGCCGCATTCGGGAATGTCCAAGCCTTCGCGCAGCAGATTGATGCCGATCAGGACATCAAAAGCGCCCAAACGAAGATCGCGGATGATCTCGATCCGCTCCAGCGTTTCCACATCGGAATGCATGTAACGCACCCGGATGCCCTGGTCGTGCATATATTCGGTCAAGTCTTCCGCCATCTTCTTGGTCAAGGTGGTGACCAGGGCGCGATAGCCCGCCTTGGCGATCTGATGACATTCGGCGATCAGATCGTCCACCTGGGTTTCGACGGCGCGGATTTCCACCGGCGGATCGATCAGCCCGGTGGGCCGGATCACCTGTTCGGTGAAGATGCCGCCGGTGCGCTCCATCTCCCAATTGCCGGGTGTGGCGCTGACATAGACCGACTGCGGCCGCATCGCGTCCCATTCCTCGAATTTCAGCGGCCGATTGTCGATGCAGCTGGGCAGGCGGAAGCCATACTCGGCCAGGGTGAATTTGCGGCGATAATCGCCTTTGTACATGGCCCCGATTTGCGGCACGCTGACATGGCTTTCGTCGCAGAACACCAGCGCATTGTCGGGCAGATATTCGAACAGAGTGGGCGGCGGCTCGCCGGGCTTGCGGCCCGTCAACCAGCGCGAATAATTTTCGATGCCGGCGCAACTGCCGGTGGCCTCGATCATCTCCAGATCGAAGGTGCAGCGCTGCTCCAGGCGCTGGGCTTCCAGCAATTTTCCCTTGGCGCGGAAGTCGGCCAGGGTGTGGACCAGCTCCGCCTTGATGCCCTTCATCGCCTGCTGCAGGGTGGGGCGCGGCGTCACATAGTGACTGTTGGCATAGACCTTGATCGCATCCAGCGCGCCCGCTCTGTGGCCGGTCAGGGGATCGAATTCGGTGATCTGATCCACCACATCGCCGAACAGCTCCACCCGCCAGGCGCGGTCTTCATAATGGGCCGGGAAAATATCGATGGTGTCGCCGCGCACCCGAAACGCGCCGCGGGTAAAATTGTCGTCATTGCGGCGGTACTGCAGAGCGACCAGATTCTGGATCGCGGCCTGGCGGTCTATTTTGTCGCCACGCGTAATGCCGACTGCGGTGCCGGAATAAGTCTCCACCGATCCGATGCCGTAGATGCACGACACCGAGGCCACGATGATCACATCGTCGCGCTCCAGAATCGCCCGCGTCGCGGAATGGCGCATGCGGTCGATCTCTTCATTCACCGATGAGTCTTTTTCGATATAGGTGTCGGTGCGCGGGATATAGGCTTCCGGCTGGTAATAGTCGTAATAGCTGACGAAATACTCGACCGCGTTTTCCGGGAAGAAGGTTTTGAACTCGCTGTACAGTTGCGCCGCCAGGGTCTTGTTGGGGGCCAGGATCAGGGCCGGGCGCTGGGTCGCCTCGATGATCTTGGCCATGGTGAAGGTCTTGCCCGAGCCTGTGACGCCCAAAAGCACTTGGTCGCGCTCCTTGGCATTGACGCCGGCCACCAGTTCGGGAATCGCAGTGCGCTGATCGCCCGCCGGGGTGTAGTCGCTGACCAGCTTGAATGTCTTGCCGCCTTCGGATTTCTCCGGCCGCGCCGGGCGGTGGGGGACAAATTCGTTGATCGGTACGGTTTGGTAGGCCGGATCGATGGCGGGATCGCCTTCCAGCCGGAACACGCCAAGCGAATCCACCGCCGCCTGATATTTGGCGGCGGTATCCGACGCGCCTTTCGGGGCGCGGGCTTTGCGGGTCCGGGGAACCATGCCGTTATTGTGGGCCATGGCCCAATATAGGGCGGGCGCTCCGATTTTTTAAGACGAAAAGCCGGTCAGATACTGTCCCACCATTGCTCGATCCGCCGGCGCAAAGCGGCATCGGGCATCCGCCCGCGCCCGGCATTCAGATTGTCCAGCATATATTGCGGTTTGTCGGTGCCGGGGATCACGGCCGTCACGGCCGGATGGGAGAGATTGTACTTCAGGAACAGTTGCGCAAAGCTGGCGCAGTCGATCTCTTTGGCGAAGTCCGGCAGTTCCTTGCCGCGCACCTTCTGGAACATGGAATTGCGGCCGAAGGGCAGGTTGGTCAAGACGGCGCTGCCGCTGTCCAGGGCCTGAGGCAGAAGCACCTTGGCGGCATCGCGGTCGCCCAGCGAATAATTGATCTGGAAAAATTCCGGCTTCTCGCGCTTCAGCACCACGGCCAAGGCCTCATAGGCGCCATCGAAGCTGGAGGTGATGCCGTAATGCTTGCAGTGGCCGGCCGCCTTCCACGCCTTCATCTGGGCGGTGGAAAAATTGGGATCGCTGACATTCCAAGCCTGCTGCAGGTCCACATAATTGGTCCTCAGCCGCCCCAGCGACTGCCGCATCTCGGTGTCGGCTTCCTCGCGGCTATCGCGGCTGCTGAACTTGGTGGCCAGAAACAGTTTGGGCCGAAGGTTGGTCTCGGCCGCCACCAGCCCGACATTGTTTTCTGCCGTGCCATAGCCGGCGGCGGTGTCGATCAGGCTGCCGCCGCCCGCCACCAGATTGCGCACCACCTGCTTGCGCTCTTCCAACGCGGCCGGATCGTTTTCGAACTCGAACACGCGCGACGTGCCGATGCCCACCACCGGCAGCATGGTGCCTGTCTGCGGCACGCGGCGTTTGAGGATCGGCGTGCCGGCTCCGCTCGCGGAATTTTGGGCCAAAGCGGCATGCGGCAGCAAGCTCGCGGCGGTGGCGGCAAGGACGGTACGGCGGGTGAGGTCGGTCATGGGGATGCCTCCTATTGGGATTGAGATTGCAAAAGACGGGCGCGTTTTTCCTGCATGCGGCCCAAAAACAGACTGAGGCCCGCCCAGCCCAGCATGGCGGGCACCGTGACCGCCGCAATGGCGGGAATGCTCATCATCAATTTCTTGGAGAGCAGGGTAAAGACCCAGGCCCAACCGACATCGGCGCCGCGGAACACCAGGCCGTCGATCACATTCTTGGCCTTGTACTTGTCCTCGCGGTCCGCGACGGTGAACAGGATTTCGCGCGCGGGGTTGGAGATGGCGAAGTTCGCGGTGCGCTGCGCCGCCTGGAACGCCATCACCACCGCCAGCACCGGCGCCAGGAACATCGCGCCATACCCCAGCGCGAACACCACCGGCAGGAAGGCGGCGGCGATGCCGGTGCCGAAACGCTGGATCAGCCGTCCGGTCAGCGCCAATTGCAAAAGGATCTGCAGCATGCCGGTCCATTGCTCGATGGTGGCGAAGATGCGGGTGCGTTCCACCGCGTCCTGGGTTGCGGCGCTCACCACTTCGGCCTGGGACATGTACAGCATGCTGTTGCCCAGCGAGAGCAGCACCACCCACAGGGCGATGCCGCCCAGATAGGGCGATTTCAGAATGGCGGCGAAACCTTCAAAGGCGTTGCCGCCAATGGCGGGCGGTGATGGCGGGGTCTGGTTGAAGTCGGCGGCCGCGGGCCCCAGCCGCGCGGCGCAGAGCAGCGACAGTTCGATCAGCACCACCGGCAGCAGCAGCAGGTTCACCGGCCCCAGCGGCTCGACCAGCGCGCGCGTCACGGTGGGCCCGGCCAGCGCGCCCAGCGAGCCGCCCGCCGCGATGAAACCGTAAAGCCGTTTGCCCTGATCGCTGCGATACAGGTCGGCGAGATAGGACCAGAACACCGGTACCGCGAAGATGGAGAAGACGGTGAGCCAGACAAAGAAGACCTGGCTGACAAATTGCTGGCCGATGCCGAAAGTCAGCAGCAGCCAGAACACCAGGATGTTGGCGGCGAAGAAATGATAGACCAGCGGGATCAGGCGGCGGCGCGGCAGGCGCGCCACCAGCCAGCCATAGAGCGGGGCGGCGGCCAGCATCACAAAGAAGGTGGCGGTGACCAGCCAGGGCAAGGCGCGCGTGCCGCCGGTGATGCCGGCATTGTCGCGCAAGGGGCGCAGCACGTAATAGGCCGACAAGATCAGGAAGAAATAGGCAAAGGACCAGAACAGCGCGCGGCGCTCACCCGGCTTGACGTCCACCACCAGTGCCAGAATCCGGTCCAGCATCCTGCCCGATTGTTTTTGTTATCAGGCAAGCCTAGCCCGGACGTCGCACTTGCGAAAGCAGGACGCAGGCGCGAAACTTCGCGCCAGAAGGCGGGATTCGCCTTAATTATGGCGTTTTTTCGAGACGCGGGAGGCCGGAATGCACCAACGCAATATGATTGAAAAGGTTCTGGAACAGACCCTGTTCAAGTCGCGCTGGCTGCTGGCGCCCTTTTATCTGGGCATGGTGGTGTCGCTGCTGATGCTGCTTTCCGCCTTTGTGGCCGAGATGCTCCACGCCCTTCCCATGGCCTTCAATCTGGAATCGGTGGATCCCGAGCGGGTGATCCTGGCGGTTTTGGGAATGATCGATCTGTCGCTGGCGGGCAATCTGGTGGTGATCGTGATTTTCTCCGGTTACGAGAATTTTGTTTCCAAGATCAACACCGAAAATGCCGAGGACCGTCCCAGTTGGATGGGGACGCTGGACTTCTCCGGCCTCAAGATGAAGCTGATCGGCAGCATCGTGGCGATCAGCGCCATCTCCCTGCTGCGCGCCTTCATGACCTTGACCGAGGAAGGGGCTGTGCTGGATGAGGCGCGGCTGCGCTGGATGCTGATCCTGCACCTGGCCTTTGTGGTTTCGGGCTTGCTTTTCGCGATGATGGATTGGATCGGCAACAGAGCCGAGAAGCCCAAAGAGCATTAAGCCGTCGCCCGCTCCGCGGACGGTTGGTTCAAAATAAAAAGGCCGCACCTTTTCGGGCGGCCTTTTCTTTTTCACAAGCTTTGGCCCTTCGCTTACGCTCCGGGCGTTCGCCGCTCGAAATGGTCCACTGGACCATTTCGTCCGCCTAACGGCGGAATGCGGCTCTCACTTCGCAGCGCCAATCGCGTCCGCCGTGGCTTGCGCGGAATGCTGCGCATGGGCCAAGTCGGTGGCGGTCAGGCCAGAAGCGGCAGAATCCGCGATGGCTTGCAGCTTGGCCTTTTGCGCGGCGTCGGTGGAATCCGCAATCGCACCGGTGCCGGCCTTGGCGCAAGGATTGCCCGCAGCGGCGTCAAAACCCTTGCCGCTGGGGCCCACCAGGCAGTTGACGGCATGGTGCAGATGCTTCTGCACATCCTTGATGTCGGTCTGCTTGGCGGCCATGCCGGCATGGGTCTGGGCGGTGGAAAGCTGGGCGGCGACATCCGCCAAGGCAGGGGTGGCGATCAGCGCCGCCGAGGCGGCAAGCAGGGCGATCTTTTTCATGGGGATTTCCTCTTGAAAGAACGGGGTCAAAGGAATTGGGGCGCCCGGATCATTGCCGGACGCCCCAAGCCTACTCCCGAAATTGGGGCGCTTACCAGATCGGTTACCAGATACTGGCCAAGTTCTTGCGCAGCGCCTGGGCCGCCGGACCGGTGGCGGGAACCGCGTTCATCTCCTTATCCTGCTTGATGACGGTGCCGTTGAAGGTCAGCCCGCCATAGGCGCCGGTGCCCGAGGTCCAGACCACCATGTCGCCGCCATGGGCGGTGGTGGCGCCTTCCGCGCCGCCCGACAGGGTGACGACGGTGATGCCGGCGCCCGCGCCCAGCTTGACCTCACCTTTTTCGATGCCGCGCAAAGCGCGCTTGGAATTGATGATGAAGACCAATTCGGCTTTCTCGAGCCCGATCTGCAGGCCGAACGAGGCGGAACCCATGTGATAGAAGCGCGGATTGCTCCAGCCCTTGCCGGTACGGTGCAGCAGTACGCCGCTGCCGCCTTCGGCGCCGAAGATGAAGCCGCCTTTGACCAGATGGGGCACGATGTAAACGGCTTCCGCGCCCTGCAGCATGGTGCGGGCGGTGCCGAAGGCCGGATCGGTGCGCAAGTGATTGACGGTGCGGTTGGCGTCGCGCAGAAGTTCCGCCGTGTCGTCTTCCGCCGCCGCGCGGGCGGGCAGGGTAAAGCAGACGGTGGCGAGAGCGGCGGCCGTGGCCAGCTTGAGCAATGACTGGAGCATGGGAAAATCCTTTCGAGGTCCAATGCCGCCATTAACGCAGCCTGACCACGAAAGTTCCAGAACCAACTTGCTCTAGGACCGCCGCAGCAGGCGCGCTCCGATAAGCCCCGCCACAAAGCCGATGACGGCCGCCGCCAAGGCCAATTTCGCCACCAAGCCAAGGACTTTGAGGACGATAAAGAGGGCGGCGGCCAGAACCAAAGCGGCCAGTAGGTCGAAACTTCGCAAAAGGGCTCCTCTATTTGGAGGAGGAGGCAAGCCCTAAGCGGCGGTGGTGTCAATCACCACGGGCTTTTTGATCAGGGAGCTTTCTTCCTTGATCTTTTCGCCAAAGCCGCTGGAGAAGTCCTGGAAGATGGCCGACAGTTCATCGGCGTCGATATTGGCGGAATTGGCCGGGCTGAAGCGGTAGCGCCAGAAGCTGACAATATGGGAGATGGCGCCCAGCTTTTCTCCCAGTTCCAGGAACATGTGCGGCGCGCTAAGCAAAAAGTCGCGGAAAGTCTTGGGCGATTGGTTTTCCACCAGGTCGCGGAACGACTTGTCGTAGATCGCCAGCACTTTGTTCACATGATTGCCATTGTCGCGCACCATCTCGATGATGTTGCGGCGCGAGGATGTCAGATAGATTTTCTGTTCCGTGGTCAAACCGCCAAGGGGTTGTATTTTGTTGATCTCGCGCAACACGCCCATCACGTCGGGCCAGAATTTTCCCATCGACCATTTGTAGTAAAGAAAGCCGCGCCAGCTAAACACGCCTTCGCGGAAATCATCGCCGGTCAGCCCCAGGGTCAGGCGCAGCGGTTCCAGTTTTTCGTCGATCTGATTGGACAGCATGGCCGAAACCAGCCGGTTGCCGGATTCATCGCCGCCGCCCGCCAGCATGATCAGCTTGGACATTTCCTGGCTGACAAAGGCGTGCATGCGCGCCTGGTCACCTTCGGAAATGGCGAAATAGGTGGGCGAGACTTCGACGCCGTTGTTGCGCAGATGTTCGCGCACCAGGAAAGGGTCCAGCGACGGCACCGCGTTCAACAGGCGCAGCACGAACAGGTCGCGTTCCAAAGCCTCGTTGCTGTAATTGCCCGCCGTACGCAGCGCTTCGGTGTAGCCGCGTTGATCCACGAACAACGAATGGCCGCCGGCCCGAAGATCGGTGGGATCCACCGGAATGATAATCTTGGTCGCAACCGCGCGGGGACTGGCGAACAGATAGTTCTCATCCGAGCGGGTGCGGTGCTTGAGCAGGAAAGAGCGGTTGATGGTGGGCGAAACGAACAGCGGCTTTTCGCCATGCTCGGGATCCTTGGCATGATCGATGCCGATACGGAAAAGATTCAGCACCCGGCTGGTCGAGGCGCCACCCAGCGCGCTCAAAAAGCGGACGGAACGATCGTTGGCCATCGCCGCACCCAATTGCGAAAACCCGCGTAGATTGAAGGGCTTCGCTTAACATTGCTTTACCGCGCAGGGCCTGAATTAGGGTGGCGGGGCGATATGGTGGGTTAACAGAGAATGAATTTCGACCGCGGCCAAGCGTGCTGGACTCAGGAATTCGGCGCCTGACAGCCTGACGCGGTGACCAGTTTTTTGATCCGCGCCGCATTGCGGCCGTGATCCAGCACACCTTCGCGGCTCTGCGAACGGACATCGACCCGGCTGCCCGTGGTGCCGGCGGAACGTACCCGGATCACGATGTCGCTTATGCGTCCGAACCACAGGCTCTTGTCGGTGGCTTCGATGCGCAGGTCTTTCTCGCTTGCGTCCACAACCGTCCAGCCCAACGTCTTCACCCTTTCGAAGCAGCGCCAAAAGGCTTTTTGCGGCGACACCAGTAGCGCGGCATGCGGCTTGGTCAAGGCGGCGTACTCCTCGCGGAAGGCATAGGCCAGCGTCACCTCTTCGCCTTTATAGGTGATCTTGCGGGTGGCATCGAAGGCGCGGCTGTTGGCGGTGGGGAGTTTGGCCAGGGCCACGAATTGCGGCGCATCTTCCGGCGCGGTGGTGGCGTCATGGATGGGAAGACGGACATAGCCGTAATAGACATAAGTGAGCGGATGATAGAGAAAGACCAGCGACCCGATCAGGGCGGTCAGGCCCATCCGCTTGCCTTCGCCGGCATTGCGCGCCAGCGCCGAGCGCAGCCACAGGAGCGCCAGCGCCAGCGCCACAAGCCCCAATCCCGTGGCCGGGATCATCAGATTGCTCCCGGCCTTGTCGGTAAGCTGGCCCAGCCGCACCCCGGCGACCGCTGCCGTACCGGCCAGGACAGCCAGGATCAGGGCGGCGAATGCGGTTCGCGCCGCAAACAGTTGGAAACGCATGGGTGCAATCCGCAGATGGACGTTTTAAGCGGCTCGCACCATAGGGTAGATTTTCACGCCCCGCGATAGTGAGAGCCCAAGATGCCCACGCTTTCTCCGCCCCTTCTGTCCAACACCCTTTTGTCCAATACACAGGCACGCGACATGGCGAGCCTGCTGCATCCCTTCACCAACCTCACTACCCTGCGCCAGACCGGCCCCCTGGTGGTGGAGCGGGGGAAGGGCGTGTTCGTCTATGGCAGCGACGGTAAGGACTATCTGGAGGCGATGGGCGGGCTGTGGTGCACGGCGCTGGGCTGGGGCGAGGAAGAGCTGGTCGAAGCAGCGGCTGAACAGATGCGCAAACTTTCCTTCGCCCATGTCTTTGGCGGCAAGAGCCATGAACCGGGCATCGCGCTGGCCGAAAAGCTGAAAGAGATCGCGCCTTTTCCAGTGGGCAAGGTGTTCTTCGCCAATTCCGGCTCCGAAGCCAATGACAGCCAGATCAAATTCATGTGGTACGCCGCCAATGCCCGCGGGCAAAAGGGACGCAAGAAAATCATCGCCCGCAATCGCGCCTATCATGGCGTGACCTTGGCCAGCGCCAGTCTGACCGGTTTGGACGCGTTTCACAAAAGCTTCGACCTGCCGTTCGATTTCACGGTGCGGGTGGAAGGCCCGCATTATTATCGCGGCGCGCGGGACGGGGAGAGCGAAGAGCAATATTCAGCCCGGCTGGCCGCCGATTTGGAAGCCGCGATCGTGCGCGAAGGCCCTGACACGATCGCCGCCATGTTTGTGGAAGCGGTGATGGGCGCCGGCGGCGCCATGGTGCCGCCGCGCGGCTATTTCGAGGCGATCACGGCAATCTTGCGCAAATACGGGATTCGCTTGGTGGACGACGAAGTGATTTGCGGTTTCGGCCGCACCGGCCATGCTTTTGGCTGCGAGACCTTCCACTATCAGCCGGACTCCATGTCGGTGGCCAAGGCGCTGTCTTCCGCCTATCTGCCGATCTCAGCAGTGCTGTTGTCGCCCGAATTGGTGGAGATCATCGAAGAGGAAGCCACAAGGATTGGCGGGCTGTGGCACGCTTTTACCTACAGCGCCCATCCGGTGGCCGCAGCCGTGGCTTTGAAAACGCTGGAGCTCTATGCGCGCCGCGACACCTTTGGCCATGTCCGCAAGGTGGCGCCGGTCTTTCTGACGCGGCTGAAGGCGCTGGCCGATCATCCCTTGGTCGGCGAGGCCAATGGCGTCGGCCTGATCGGGGCCATCGAAATGGTGGCCGACAAAATGGCCAAACGCAATTTCGAGCCGTCCAAGGGTGTGGGCGCCAAATGCGGCCAGTTCTGCCAGGAGGAGGGCGTGATCGTGCGGCCGCTGATCAACGACCGTATCGCGCTGTGCCCGCCTTTGGTGATCAGCGAAGCGGAAATAAATGAGTTGTTCGACCGCTTTGAGCGCGGGTTGAACAAGACCTTGGACTGGGCGCGGCGCGAAGGACTGTTCGCTTAGCTCGCCTGCAAAATCTGCCGTTCCAGAACTGCGCTGGGGCGCGTGTAGATCAAGGCCTCGCCATTCCACACTTCCAGCGTCTTGGCGCTGGGTGTCTTCATCGCATGGGCCAAAATCTTGGCGCGCTGATCGCTGTCGCAATTGGCAGAAAATTTGTAGGTAAGAACGCCGTCATGATCGAGATAGCAGATTTCATATGCAGGCATGATGGGCTCCGAAAAAGCTCTTGTGAATATCCATCCCGCTTGTTGCTGTTTTGCGCGAAAGACACGCGAATGTCGAATGACATTTGAGTTACAGCGATCACAAATTGTGCGATCTGCCTGATCCTTAAACTTTGTTACCTATGGAGCTTTCTAACAGGCACGACGTTAACGGGACGCTACCATGTCGTTCATGAGGAATTGTCATGTCGGGTCCGTTCGCGCTCGCACCATTGCCATGGGATGAGGATGCGTTGGCCCCCGTCATTTCCGCCAACACCATTGCATTGCACTATCGCAAGCATCACCAGACCTATGTGGACACGCTCAACAAGCTGGTGAAGGGCACCCTCTATGCCGGCATGAAGCTGGAAGAGATCGTGCAGAAAACGGCCGATGCGGGGGAGGCCAAGGACAAGCAGATTTTCAACAATGCCGCTCAGGCATGGAACCATGACTTCTATTGGCACAGCCTGACCCCCGCCAAAACCGCGCCCAGCGCGCAATTGGACAGCGCCATCGCCGCCGCTTTCGGCACCAAGGCGGCGTTGGTCCAGCAATTGGCGGAAGCCGGAAAGACCCAGTTCGGCTCGGGCTGGGTTTGGCTGGTTAGCAAGGACGGCAAGCTGGGAATCGAAAAGACCGCCAATGCACGGACCCCCATGGCCAAGGGCATCAATTGTCTTCTGACCGTCGATGTCTGGGAACATGCTTACTATCTGGATTACCAGAATGCCCGGCCCAAATATCTGGAGGCCGTGTTGGGCAAGATTCTGAACTGGGATTTTGCGGCGCAAAATCTGACCCAGGAGCATCACGCCGTCAGGGCCGCCGCGCAATAAGGTTTCGCAGGTCTTAACATCTGGGTTTTACCCTGCGGAAAGCCATGCGGGGATAGGGTTGCGAGCCATCGGGCTCGAGGATTTTTTGTCCGCCAACAGGACTTTCGGGAAACGGACACAGGCGGCGACCCAGCATGCGGCGCCCCCGCCGCGCATGGATGCGGCCGCCTTGCCGGTATCCGGTTCTGTGCCGGAAGGTCTTAACGGCATTATCGTCCGTTTTCTGGCGCGGGTGCCGTGGTTCACCCTGGTCCTCAGCTATGCGCTGTGCGCCCGCTTTGCGACGGAACTCAAGCGCGCCACCGATTATATCGCGCCTTATGCGCCAGGCCATTTCACCTTGCTGGCGATGGGCGCCTCAGACCGCGCCCAAGTTCTTGGTCAGGGCGAATGGTGGCGGCTGTTTACCGCCACCGTCCTGCACGGTTCGCCCGCCCATCTGATCGGCAATCTTGTCACTCTTCTGACCGTGGGTTTCTTGCTGGAACCGATGATCGGCATTGGTTGGTTCGCCGCCATTTATTTTACCGGCGGCTTTGTGGGCGCTTGCGTCTCCATGCTGTTCAATGGCGCCGATGCGCTTTCGGTCGGCGCCTCCGGCGCTATCATGGCGACCCTCGCCGCCCTGTTCACCTTAAGCTTTCATGCCGGTGCTGCCCGGCCGCGCTTGATGCGCCGCGTGGCGGGCGGCTCTCTGTTTCCCGCTCTGATGCCCGCAGTCGCTGGCGCGGGTGCGGTGACCGATGTGAATGCCCATTTGGGGGGATGTTTGGCCGGAGCGGCCATTGCCTTTGTCTTGCTCATTGTGTGGAACGATGAGGAGGAGATTCTGCCTTACCGCTCCCTGGCTGCCGGTGTTGCAGGTTTTTGGGTGGCGATGACGATTTGGGCGTTTGCGGCATCCACGACCACCTTCGTCAGCTATGCCAAGCCGGGCTTGGACTATATCCCGCCGGCGGAAATGCCGAAGGATATGGCCTCCTTAAAGGCCGGCAGCTTGAATCTGGTGGACAAATATCCCAAGGACCCACGCGCTCATATGTTTCGCGGATTGTATATGCTGGAAAAACGCAATGCGGCCGATGCCGAGCCTTATTTCCGTGACGCGGCCCGGATGGGCGCGGCCAGCCCCGCCATGACTCGCGATTTTGAGAATTGGAATTTGGCGCTTCTGGCCTTAACCGTGCGTGTTCAAAATCGCGGCCAAGAAGCCAAAAACATTGCCGCGCCGCTTTGCGCCGATACCGGAGCGCTGGATCAGCGCACCCGCCAGACCCTGGATATCACGAAGCTTTGTAGGTGACCCTTTCGGGTCCGGCCTTCGCACCTGACGGTGCTCGGCGTTCGGGCTCCTGTGCCGATCAGAGACCGCGCGGCCGTCCGCCATTGCCCGGATTCATATCCGGAATAGGGCCGCTATTGCCGGTTCCCGGCAAGGCGCCGCCGGTATAACCGGTGCTGCGGCAGGCATTGAGGCCGCGATTCCAGCCCACACGATAGGCTCGGTTCTTCTGATATTGCGTGTCATCGCGCACAATGGTGTCGTCATGACGCTTGTTGGCGCCGGGACTCCAGGCGCTGTTGCAGCCGTCCTGATAACCGGCGCGATAGTCGGGCGATCTGCGCAAGGTACGCAGCGCTTTGCTCTCGAACAGGCTGCAAGCGGTGAGCGGCAAAAGCATCAGGACAAAAATAAAGAAGCGCATGGCGCCCTTTTATCCTGATTCAAGAACAAAGGTATAATTTTGGCCCAGAGCGCTTAGATCGCCTTGGCGTGGCGGGCCCGCGCCAGGCGGTCCTGGGCGATCTGAGCCTTCACATCGGTCAGCCCGGCCATGAAGCCGCTATGGGCGTTGAGGTGGAACACAGAGAGCAGACCGAGGCCGCCGGCACAAGCAGAACCACAATCCTGGCCGGTCCGCGAGAGACCTTTAGCGGCGGACTGGATTGTGGCGGGGGGGGAATGCAATGTGCCGGCGCCCGGGCGTCCCAGGCCAAGATCGGGTTCATGCGGCGTCAACAGCGACACGAGACCGATCCAGAATATGGCCCGGAAAATCATTTCATGCCCTTCTGTGCTCCACGCGAGGAGCATGCAGTGCGCGCTCTTCTCAGGCGCTTAGTTGTTTGTCTAAAATTGGAATGAGTTGGACGCTCTCTCATGCCAGCACCAACGCAATGCTGACGGGATCGTTTCGCTTCGATTCAAAAAAGCCGCGTATTTAAGTTGGATATCTTTAAAATTTTCGGCAAATGCCGCCAATCGTTAAGAACACGGCGATTTCGCCGTGTAAACATGGCCATCGTGAAGGATTCAGGATTGGGCGTTAAGGGGCGATGGGCAAGGGCGCCGGCGGCAGGGTGATGCTGGCGCGGAAGCCTTCGCCCCGCCCGCTGTCCAATTCCAGCCACCCGCCATGCAGCTCGGCAAAGGCCTTGACCAAGGTCAGGCCCAAACCGGCGCCTTTGGAATGCTGCGCGCCTTCGCCGCGTCCGGCA
This sequence comes from Rhizomicrobium sp., assembly GCA_035275465.1. Classification (GTDB taxonomy): domain Bacteria; phylum Pseudomonadota; class Alphaproteobacteria; order Micropepsales; family Micropepsaceae; genus Rhizomicrobium. Next base: position 38,411 of record DATEMS010000025.1, read on the forward strand.
TGCTCGAACGGCTCCAGAATGCGGGCCAGGTCCTCGGGCAACACGCCTGCGCCATCATCTTCCACCGTGAGGGTGATGCCCGCTTCGCAGGCCGCCGCCGTCAAGGTAACGCGGCTGCCGGTGGTAAAGGTGACGGCATTGTCCAGCAGGCTATGGACCATGGCGGTGAAGACGCCTTCATCGGCATCCACCATCAGTCCCGCGGGGTAATTTTCCGCATTAATGGTGATGCCGCGCGCCTCGGCGCGGGCCAGGAAGGCGTCGCGAGTCAGCCAGAGCACGCTGCCCACATCCACCGGCATGCGCCGAAGATCGTAGCGGCCGGCGGAAATCTTTGTGAGATCCATGATCTGGTTGATGATCTTGAGCAGATTGTTGCCGCCCTGTTGGATCAAGCCCGCATATTCGCGAATCTGGGCGGCATTGAGATTGTCCGCCAGGGTCCCCATCAAATCGGAAAACCCCAAAATGGCATTCAACGGGGTTTTAAGCTCATGCCCCATGGTGCGCAGCAAGGTGGTCTTGGCGCTGTGCACGCTGGCGCTGGCCTGATCCAGGCGCGTGGTCAGATCGGCGAGATAGGAGCTTTGCTTTTCCGCTTCCGCGCGGCTGTCCGCCAAAGCATGTTCCTGTTCCTTCAGGGCGGTTTCGGCCCGGACCTTGTCGGTAACGTTCGTGAAAACCATGACGCGGCCGCCATCGGGCGCGGCGCGGTCGCGCACCAGATAGGCCTCGCCCGTACTGGTGCGCAAGGTCATGGCGCCGGCATCGGTGCGGTGATTGTGCAAACGGCGCTCCAGCCATTGCTCCGGCGTCTCGTCCAATGCCAAGCGGCCGTTATAGGCGACCTGGGCCACGATCTCGGGGAATGCCTTGCCGATCATCTCATCCAGGCTCTTCATGCCGCAAAGATGGGCATAGAGATCGTTGGCCAGGATCAACCGGTCATTGGCGTCATAGAAGGCAAAGGCTTCCACGGATAGGGAGACCGCTTCCTGCAAGCGCGTCAGCTGCGCGCGGGCGGCGGTGACGTCGGTCCATAGCAAAACGGTGTGGCCGGCCTGGCCGCGGCGGGCCTTGATCTCCACCACGCGGTGGTCGCGCAGCGGTACGTCGCGCGGCGCATATTCGTCGTCCCGAAGCTGGTTCAGACGCTGGGCAAAAAAGGCTTTGACGCCGCCCGCCAAGGCGCTGGGCGCGATCTCGCCGCCTTCGATCTCCAGCCGGATCAGGTCTTCATAGCTTCTGCCGATCAGTTGTTCGCGCGGCGGAAAGGAACGGAAAAGATAATTGAGATGGGCATTGGCATAGAGCAGCCGGCCCTCGCGGTTGAAAATGGTGAGGGCCGTGCGCAAGGAATCCAGCGAACGCAGAAGCGTCGCGGGGTCTTCCTGGAACTCCGTGCGGTCACGCGCTGCCGGATGGGCCGCGGCCATGTTTTTGCTCTGTACCCGGGTCTCGGGGGCAAGAATGCAATGTTTTGCGTTGAAGATTGGTTAGGGTTGCGTCAAGCACTGTGTACGCTCAGAGACGGAAATTTCGCGCCCGGCCCGAATCGCGCCATCTTCGCTAACAAAGGCTGAAATTGCGCCCTTTCCAACCGGCCCAATCCTTGTGGAAAACTGAACGGAACCCGGCGCGCTTTAGCTTTCGTTAAGCCTGTGCAGTGAGACTGCGCCGGCTTTCATTCCGGCCTGCGGCACGCCTGATGGTGATGAAGACGAACAGTTTTTCGAGCCCCCTATTGGATTTTCGGGCGCAGCGCCGGCTGTTTGCCTGGCTGCAGGCCGCCAAGGCCGGTGTGGGCGCGTCTCTGGGATTGGCTTTTTTGGCGCTGGTCGGGCAGCCCGACACGGCCGAGCTTGTTGCCTTCCTGGGCCTGTTGGTTCCCGGTTTGCTGGCCTTGCTAACGTTGACGCCGATTTCCCTGGCGGTGCTGGAGCAGATCGGCCTGGCCTATTCGGCGGCCTTGATCGGCTATCTCACGGTGTTGACGGGCGGGGTGGCGTCGCCCCTGGTGATCTGGTTTGCCCTGATCCCCGCCGAGGCCGCGCTGTCGGGCGGACGGCCCGCCGTGATACGGGCCGGTATTGCCGCGGCCCTGGCTTTTCTGGCCGTGGCCGCCGCCGAAGCCATGGGGCAATTGCCGGCATCCCGGCTGACGCTTCCTTTATGGCAGGTCCATGCCTGTTCGGTGCTGGCCGCCCTGATGCAAGCGGCGTTGATTGCCGCCGCGGCCCAGGACCGCCAGCGGGCGGCGGATGCCGCCGCCGCGGAAGGCGCGGCCATGTACCGTTTCCTGGCCGACAATGCGTTGGACCTGATCACCCGTCATTCCTCCGATGGACGTATCCGCTATGCCAGTCCGGCGACCTTGGCGCTGCTGGGCTGCTTGCCGGAAGATTTGATCGGCCAGGCCATGCCAAATCTGGTGCATCCCGAGGATTTGACCGCGATCCAGGCGGCCTTGACGGAATCCAGCTATCACGGCCGCGTCGGCACCGCGGAAGTACGGCTGCGCCACAGGCACGGCCATTATGTGTGGGCGGAAATGCGTTGCCGCCCGGCGCAAATGCATCTGGGCGATCCGGCCGACATCGTGGCGGTGACGCGCGATATTTCCGAGCGCAAGGCGCATGAGCGCGCGCTGGTGGAAGCACGCGACGCCGCTTTGGGCGCGTCGCGCGCCAAGTCGCGCTTCCTGGCCAATATGAGCCATGAGCTGCGCACGCCGTTGAATGCCATTATCGGTTTTTCAGAAGTGATGACGCGCGAAATGTTCGGCGCGCTGGGGCCGCGCTATCAGGAATATTCCCGCCTGATCCATGAATCGGGGGCGCATCTGCTGGAGCTGATCAATTCGGTGTTGGACATGTCCAAGATCGAAGCCGGCAAGTTCGAGCTGCATGAGGAGTTGTTCGATTTGGAAGAGACGGCCGAAAGCGCGGTGCGCTTTCTGCGGATTCCGGCCGAGCGCGCCGGCGTGGCGTTGAAACTGACGGTGGCGCCGGGCGCGCGGCTGGTGTTTGCCGACCGGCGCGCGGTGAAACAGGTTCTGGTCAATCTTCTCTCCAATGGCGTGAAATACACCCCGCCCGGCGGCGAAGTGCGGGTATCGGCCAAGGCGCTGGACGCCCATCAAGGGATCGAGATCACCGTCAGCGACACCGGCACCGGCATTTCCAAGGAGGATTTGGAGCGGCTGGGCAAGCCCTTCGAGCAGGTCGAGAATGCCGAAACCCGCGCCAAGGAAGGCACGGGATTGGGGCTGGCGCTGGTCAAATCCTTGTCCCAGATGCATGGCGGTTCGGCCATTCTGGACTCGGTGCTGGGTGAAGGCACCACCGTCACGGTGCGCCTGCCTTATGCGGCGGTGGACGCCAAGGGCGAGCGGCTGGCGACGGGCAAGGTCTTACCCTTCCGCGCTGCCTCCTGATACGAGCGCGGGTCTTTTACGCCCTGAGTTCGTCGCTTCGTCGCTCATGGGCTATTCGCCCACATCGCTCCTTGCTCCTGCTCAGGTCGCAAAATCCCTCGCGCTCGCGCCTTTGATTGCTCTACAACCGCCGGATGACATCGCCGCCGCGCCTGAAAGCTGGAATCTTTGTGCGCGCGCTGCTGCGCAGGGTGCAGGTGGCGGGCGCCTCGGCCTTTGTGGTGCGCAGCGGCGCCGAGGAAGCCGGCGCTATCATCCTCAAGATCGCCAAGCTGGACGGCACGGTGCTGGTGCTGAACCAAGCGCGGGACGGCAAGGGCAATCTGGTCTGGGCCCAGCCGCTGGGCGGCTGGGCGGACGAAAAACGCGTTGCCGAGTGGTGCGACCGCCAAGTGAAATTCGACCCCGACCTGTGGATCGTGGAAATCGAAGACCGCGAGGGCCGCGCTTTTGTGGACGAGCCGATCGTTTGATTGGCGTCTGATTGCGCCCTGATTTGCATCCGGGCTTGGAGGCTGCTAACCCGCGCCCATGAGCCGCACCCCCGCCAGCGAAGCCGCGCGCCGTCGTACCTTCGCCATCATTTCCCATCCTGACGCGGGCAAGACCACCTTGACCGAGCATCTGCTGCTGCTGGGCGGGGCGATCCATGCCGCCGGCCGGGTCAAGGCGCGCGGCGAGGCGCGGCGCGCAAAATCGGACTGGATGAAGATCGAGCAAGAGCGCGGCATCTCGGTCACGTCGGCGGTGATGACCTTCGAATACCGGGACGCGGTGTTCAATCTGCTGGACACGCCGGGCCATGAGGATTTTTCCGAAGACACTTACCGCACGCTGACGGCGGCGGATTCGGCGGTGATGGTGATCGACGCCGCCAAGGGCATCGAGGCCCAGACCCGCAAACTGTTCGAGGTTTGCCGGCTGCGCGATATTCCGATCATGACCTTTGTCAACAAGATGGACCGCGAGGCGCGCGACCCGTTCGAATTGTTGGACGAGCTGTCCGACCAGCTCCAGATCGAAACCGCACCGATGATGTGGCCGGCGGGCATGGGCTTGAATTTCAAGGGCGTGTACGACCTGACCACGGATGCGTTCATTTCCTTCCATGACGGCAAGCTGGACGGCGAGCTGAAAGCCAAGCTGGAAGAAGACGTCATGCTGGCGCGCGAAGGGCTGCCGCGCTTCGATCTCGCCACCTATCGCGAAGGCCATTTGTCGCCGGTCTATTTCGGTTCGGCGCTGAAGAATTTCGGGGTGGCGCAATTGCTGGACGCGCTGGCGCAAAACGCCCCCAGCCCGCGCGCCCAAGCCGCAGTTGGCCGTGCCGCCGAGCCGGGCGACAAGGAGGTCACCGGCTTTGTCTTCAAGGTTCAGGCCAATATGGATCCCAACCACCGCGACCGGGTGGCGTTTCTGCGGCTGGCCTCGGGCGAATTCAAGCGCAACATGAAGCTCAAGCAATCGGGCACCGGCAAAACCATCGGGGTGCACAATCCCATCCTGTTCTTTGCTAGCGAACGCGAGACGGTGGACGAGGCCTGGCCGGGCGATATTATCGGCATTCCCAATCATGGCGTGCTGCGCGTGGGCGATACTTTGTCGGAAAGCGGTCAGGTGGTGTTCACCGGCATTCCCAACTTCGCGCCGGAAATCCTGCGCCGGGTGCGGCTTGCCGATCCCATGAAGCAAAAGCATCTGGCCCGCGCCTTAGAATCCCTGGCCGAAGAAGGCGTCACCCAATTGTTCAAGCCCATGATCGGCTCGCAATGGATTGTGGGGGTGGTGGGCGCGCTGCAGCTGGACGTGCTCAAATCGCGCCTGGTGGCCGAATATGATCTGGAAGCGGAACTGGAAGCCTCGCCTTACGACAGCGCCCGCTGGCTATCGGGCAGCGATGCCGAAATCGAGAAATTCTCCAACGCCAACAAGGGCGGCATGGCGTCGGACCGCGATGGCGCGCCGGTGTTCCTGGCCAAAAGCGCCTGGGAAATCGGCTATGTCGCAGATCGCTTTCCCACTGTGAAGTTCTTGAAAACCAGAGAGCGCCACGAAGTCCACGCCGAAAATTAGAGTGAATTGTTTTCTGATTGAATCAAACCCAGCTTGTCATCCCGGCCAAGCGATGCGCTAGCATCGCGCGGAGCCGGGATCCATCTTGCAGGCGGCACGATGGATCCCGGATAGCCGCTACGCGGCTTCCGGGATGACAAGTTCGGGTAAATTTGATCACAACAGACTCTAGGCGACAGCCTGGGCCGTGTGTGTTTCCCCGGTGCGCCAGCCGCGCAACAGGCGGGTGGCTTCGCTTATCGGCACCGTGTCGAAACTGTCCAGCAGAGCGAAGGCGCGCCTGCGGTCCGGCGCGGAATGGATAAGCAAGGCCAGGGCGGAAAATGTGGTGCGGTCGAAATGGGCGCCCTTGCAGGCAACCGCCAATACCGATCCGGTTCGATCGTCCAGAATTTCGCGCACTTTCGCGTCATCCACACCCAGGATCTCAGCCAGGATGGCGGACAGGTTTTCGCCGCTGCGCGCGGCCTCGATCAAATTCTGGGTCTTGGATTCGCGCGGCAGCACACGCTGCGCCAGCTCCGGATGGTTGTAGAGCCGCACGCGCAACCGCGCCCGAGTCGGGGCGTCCACATTGCGCACCGCTTCCGCCAGCAAGGCCTCACAGATGGCGCGCATGCTTTCGGGATAGTCCGGCTGCCATTCGATCAAAAGCTCGGCCACATCCTCGGCCAGCGCGGCGCGCAAGCCCGGACCGCGGTCGGCCAGTTGTAGCAGATGCGAAAGCTTGTCGGACGCAGCCATGGGATGTCCTTTGCAGGATATGCTGGCCCATCACTCTTAAGGTTGTGTTGGCGTCTGCTTAACGGACGGTAAATCGGGCAGGTCAGTTCAGGCGGAACAAGCCGCCCACCTTCTTCCATTCCGCCGGCTTGATCAGTTGGTCATGTGCGACACGGACGGAGTGCAGCGCGCCTTCCAGCTCCCGCTGCCAGAAATCCAGGAATTGCTTCAGGCCGGGGAAAAGCGGCGCCAGGTCATAGTCTTGCCAGATGAATTGTTGCAGCAATTTGGGGTGATCGGGCATGTGATAGTGGATGTCCGCGGTCGTCAGGCCGTAGCCTTCGAGCTGTGCCAGGAAGTCCTTGCTGACCATGCCTCCCTCACGAAGCCATGCTTGCGAGCGCCAAGGCTAACGGACAGAAGTATTTTTCCGGTAAAGAAATTTTTGGCAGCCATCCGCGGCAGATGCTAACGCGGTGGCGTCCTATCCTATGATCGCCCGTGAGGCTGATCAGCAAAAGCTCCAGTGGAGCTTTTGCCAGCCGAACGCCAAGCAGCCTTTGGGCTGCGCGGCAGCGGCTAGCCGATCACAGCCCAACTGTCCGGATAATAGCCGTTGAAGGGCGAGCGCGACGACACGGTATAGGCACCCATGGCGTCGAACAGCACATAATCGCCATTGGCGATGCTGTCGGGCAGCATCACCGGACGCGGCAGCACATCGGCGGAATCGCAGGTCGGTCCATAAGCGCGGAAGGGCCGGTTCTCGCCGGTCAGCACTTTGGCCTTGCTTTTGGTGTCCAGGCTGATGGCGCTGGGCGGATAGTCTTCATCGAAGCCGGCAAAGCGCTGCTCATCGAAGCTGCCATAGATGCCGTCATTCAGATACAGCCGGTCGCCGCGCCGCATCACCACCTGCGCCACCAGCGAGATGCCCGGCGCGCACAGGGCGCGGCCCGGCTCGCACATCACTTTTAGATCCGGGCGGCTCAGGGTGTTGAGCGCCTCTTTGATCATGTCGAAATACCAGTGATAGGGCGGCGGCTCCTGTCCGGAATAGGCGGCGGGAAAACCGCCCCCGATATCGAGCGCCGCGATATCCACGCCGGACAGGGTAATCGTGCGCTGGGCGATCTCGATCGCCTGGGCATAGGAAAAAGGCGACAGGCATTGCGAGCCGACATGAAAGGTCAGGCAGGGGGCGGCGCCGGCAGCGCGCACCCGTTTGAGCAGCTTGGCGGCTTCTTCCGGGCGGCAGCCATACTTGCTGGACATTTCCAGCAGCGCGCCGCCCAACTGCGCCACCAATCGCACGAAAATCCGCAGCTTGGGCGATTTGCCGGTTTCGGCGAGCAGCTTGTCCAGCTCGGCATCGCTATCCACCACAAAGTCCGTGACGGCGTGCTTCTCAAAGGCCGCCTTGGCCTGGCCCGGCAGGCGCACCGGCGCCATGAAATGGCAGATGGCGTCCGGCAACAGGCCTTTTACCGCTTCGATTTCGCCCAGGCTGGCGGTGTCGAAATGCCGGATGCCGGCGTTCCACAGATGGGTCAGCGCCACCGGATGCGGATTGGCCTTCACCGCATAGAGAACATCGCCGGGAAAACCGTCCAGGAATTGCTTGGCGGCGGCGGCGAATTTCTCCGGATGGACCAGATACAGCGGCTCGCCCGGCTTCAGGCTTTCGATGGCCTTGAGCGCGGAGGCAAAGCGCGGCAGCGAGTCAAAACGGGCCGGGGCGTTCATGGCTTGGCGTTTTGGGCCAAGGGGGGCCTCAGCGCAAGCGATTTTCCCCGCCCGGACCGTGACAGTTCCGCGAAGCAAGGGCTGAGGCAGGATTGGGAAAGGAAGAGATTGTTCAGGATGACGCGCGCAACTGCCAGATGGTCTTTTTGCCGTCGCTGGAGGGCTGATAGACGCCGGTCATTTCGCTCAAGGCGCGATTGAACATCGGGAGCGTAAAATGGTCGGGGACTTCCCAGGCATCGAAACCGACCCGGTGCTGATAGTTCACCTGATCGTATAGAAAATCGCCCATAGCGCGGATTTCGCCTTTGAAGTTCAGCCGGGTGCGCAGGATGCGGGCCCAGGAAAAAGCGCGGCCATCGCGGAATTTGGGAAATTCCAGCGCCACCAGAGACAGGCGATTGACGTCGTCCCCCAGCAATTCCGGATTTTCGTGGCTTTGCAGCCTGACGCCCAACGGCGTGTTGCGTGCAAGCAGGCTGTCCTTTTCCTTCTGGAAACGCGCCAGGGAAACCAGGACTGCGCCTTCCGGCAGGCCAGCGTCATCCGCTACAGGCGCAAAATGATCCTGCGCGTAAGCGCCCCCTGCGTCCTTGTTGGAAAAGGTTATAAGTTTGGTCACGCCGCTTCTTTCTCATAGGCCGCGTTCTTGAACGGCGCCATGCCCAAGCGGCGATAGGTATCCAGGAAGCGTTCGCCCGGCTGGCGCGTTTTCAGATAGACATTCACCACCCGCTCCACCGCGTCGGCGATCTCATGCTCGCCAAAGCCCGGTCCCATGATCTCGCCGATGCTGGCGTCTTCGGCGCCGCTGCCGCCCAGCACCAGCTGGTAGAATTCCACGCCCTTCTTGTCGACGCCTAGAATGCCGATATGGCCGGCATGATGATGACCGCAGGCATTGATGCAGCCCGAAATCTTGATCTTGAGCTCGCCGATCTCCTGCTGGCGCGCCAGGTTCTCGAACTTGCGCGCAATGCTTTGCGCGATGGGAATGGAACGGGCATTGGCCAGGTCGCAATAATCCAGGCCGGGGCAGGCGATGATGTCGGTGATCAGCCCGGCATTGGGTGACGCGAAATCCAGCTCTTTCAGTTTGGCATAAATGGCGGGCAGGTCCTGTTTGCGGACATGCGGCAGGACCAGATTCTGCTCATGCGTCACCCGCACTTCGCCCAGGCTGTACTGATCCATCAGGTCGGCGATGGCGTCCATCTGCTCGGAAGTGGCGTCGCCCGGCACCTGGCCGGGTGTCTTCAAGGTGATGGTGGCGATGGCATAGCCGGGCGCTTTGTGCTTATGCACATTAGTTTTGGCCCAATGGGCGAAATCCTGGCCGGCATCGGGCAATGTGTCGGGCAGGCCGGCCTCGAACGCCGGCGGCGCGAAATAGGCGGTGATGCGGTCCAACTCGTCCTGCGGCAGTTGGAGAGTGCCCATCCGCTTGAGTTCCTCGAACTCGCGCGCCACGCGGCGGCGCATTTCGTCGGGCCCGATGGTGTTGATCAGGATCTTGATCCGCTGCTTGTGAATATTGTCGCGGCGGCTATCCTGGTTGTAGACGCGCAGCACCGCCTCCAGATAGGCCAGAATGTCCTGGCGCTCGACGAATTCACTCATCACATGGGCGATATAGGGGGTGCGGCCCATGCCGCCGCCGGCCATCACCTTGTAGCCGATGCGGCCTTTGGCATTCTTCACAATCTGCACCGCCATATCGTGATACTGCAGCGCCGCGCGGTCATGCGCGCAGGCGCCCACCGCAATCTTGAATTTGCGGGCCAGGAAGACAAATTCCGGATGCAAAGACGACCATTGGCGGATGATCTCGGCCAGAGGGCGCGGGTCTTCTATTTCTTCATCGGTTGCGCCGGCAAACTGATCGGCGGTGACGTTGCGCACGCAATTGCCGCTGGTCTGAATGCAGTGCATTTCCACATCGGCAAGCTCGCGCAAGAGCGCAGGGACATCCACCAACCGGATCCAGTTGAACTGAAGATTCTGCCTTGTGGTGAAGTGCCCGAAATTCTTGTCATAGGTGCGGGCGATATGGGCAAGCTTGCGCACCTGTTTGGACGAAAGGGTGCCGTAGGGCACCGCGATCCGCAGCATGTAAGCGTGCAGCTGCAGATAGAGCCCATTCATCAGGCGCAAGGGTTTGAACTGGTCTTCGGTCAATTCCCCCGACAGGCGGCGCGCCACCTGGCCGGCGAATTGATTGACCCGCTCGCTGACGAATTGGGCGTCGAACTCGTCATAGCGGTACATGTTGGGTGCCACGGGCTTGACGATGGCGTTAAGCATGGAGCGCCTCAAGCATGAAATTGGCCCGCCTGCTTGCCGGTATGAGGGTGCACGGTCGGCCCCGCGGCGCGGATGATCTCGCGCTCTTTCACCGGTTTGATCTTGCCATTCACCTCGCGTACCTCGAACAGATAAGGCGCGACCACCTGATTGCGTGCCAGTTCCGCCGTGGCGGCCGCCAAGGCCGCCTCTGCGCCGGCCTGGTCGGGATAGACATCGCCATCGGCCAGAATCGGGACCCAGCCATTGCCCTTGCGATAGAGCACGTCCCCATCGCGCAAGCGGTTGGCGGTCAACATTTGCAGGCCTTGATTTTGATGCGCCATGGAGGCGGGAAAGATCATGCCCGGCGGGCGAAATCAAGACTTTAACACGTCAAAAGTGTAGTTTTGAAATATTCACATATCTTATATGTATTATAATATGCCGGAATACAGGCATAATCGAGAAAATGGGGGGGAGACATGCGAGAAACAGGCAAAAGCCTCACCATTCCGCAGCTCAGCGCCGTCATGGCGGGCAACGCGCTGGAATTCTACGATTTCCTGGTCTTCCTTTTTTTCGCGGTGCCGATCGCGGCGACATTCTTCCCCAGCGAATCTCCTACCAGCAGTTTGCTGCGCGTTCTGGCGGTTTCCGGGGTGGGGTTCCTGGCCCGGCCTTTGGGCGGCCTTCTGATCGGTCCCCTGGGCGATAGGATCGGGCGCAAGCCCGCCATGCTGTTTTCCTTCGGCTTGATGGGCTTTGCCATTGTCGGCATGGCGCTGACGCCTTCCTATGCCAGCATCGGTGTCGCCGCGCCGATTTTGGTGGTGATCTTCCGCTTGCTCCAGGGCTTTGCCTTGGGCGGTGAAGTGGGCCCCACCACCGCCTTTCTGATGGAAGCCGCGCCGCCGGAAAAACGCGGTCTCTATGTCTCGATGCAGCTTTCCACCCAGTATGCGGCAACCCTGACCGCGGGGGTGATCGGCGTGTTGCTGGCGCAATTGTTGACCCCGGAAAATCTGGTCTCCTGGGGTTGGCGCGTGGCGATGCTGCTGGGCGCCGCCGTGGTACCTTTGGCGCTGATCATCCGCCGCCGCCTGCCCGAGACATTCGAACGGCCAGCAGGCGTCAAGCAGCCCCCTATCACCCGCGCCCAGTTGGGCCTGTCGCTGTTGATGCTGGCAATGGCGGCCGCCGCAACCATCACGACTTACACGCTGATCACCCTGAATATCTTTGCCACCACGACCTTGGGTCTGACACCGGCGCAAGCCTTTGGCGCCGTCGTTATTGGCGGCATATGCGGAGCAATCGGCTGCCCTATCGGGGGATGGCTTTGTGATCGGCTGGGCCGCAAACCGGTGATGATCACAACTTTCGCACTTCTCTGCGCCGTGGGCGTGCCTTGCTTCATGCTGATGGCACAGTTGCGCACCGCCTCCGTGCTCTATGCCTCCGCCGCCCTGATGGTCAGTCTCCTGGCTTTGGGGACGCCTGCGACCTTGGCCTTTTTGAGCGAGAATCTGCCGGCGCATCTGCGCTCCGGCGGTATCGGTATCATCTATGCCGTTGCTATCGCGCTGTTCGGCGGGACCGCCCCGTTCGTGGTCACATGGCTGGCAGACGTCACCAAGTCGCCCATTGCGCCGGCGTGGTATATGTGCGCGGCCTTGCTGGTGGCCCTGTGCGCCATGCTGGCGGTGCGCGAAAGCGCGCCGGTCAAGACGGGATCGCGATAGCGCTTTCATGCCAGCGCCGCAGCAGCGCCCATTCCAGCAGCGACAAGGCGGCGAAGATCGCCACGCCGGTCAGCGCCAGAAGCGCAAGCGCCGCGAACAGGGTGGCGATCTCCAGACGGTTGCCGGATTCCACAATCCGCCATGCCAGGCCGGTGGCGGTGCCCGAGCCCGCCACGAATTCCGCCACCACCGCGCCGATCAAGGCCAGGCCGCCGGCTGTCTTCATGCCGGACAGCAGATAGGGCAGGGCGGTGGGCAGGCGGATGCGCCACAAGGTTTGCGCCCGCGACGCGCCATAGAGACGAGACAGATCGATCAGGTTGAAATCGGCGCTTTTCAGACCCAGCGTCGTGCCCGCCAGAATAGGAAAAAAGGCTACGATGGCGGCGATGATCGTCAGCGCCAGATTGATATGCTCAAATCCCACCCAGATCAGGATCAAGGGCGCGATGGCCACCACCGGCGTCACCTGCAGGATCACAGCGTAGGGATAAAATGTGCGCTCCAACAGCCGGCTTTGGGAAAAAGCGATGGCCGTGGCCACCCCCAGTATCGCGGCTGCGAAAAAAGCCTGCAGGGTTATCGTCAGGGTGGCAATCAAGGCCGCCATCAGCGCGGTGAAATTCTCCCCAAAGGCGCGCGCGATCGCGCTGGGAGCGGGCAGGATGTAAGGCGGTACTTGCCAGTGCGCCACCGCGCCTTCCCAAGCCCCCAGCAGAAACGCCGCCACCATGACGGGAAGCGCAACATCCCAATATCGCTTCATGCCGCCGCACCTTGGTTCAGAGCAGCACCGATGACGCGCTGGGCTTCGATGGTCTGCGGGGCTAAGCGCGCATGGCGGTTGGAGGGCAGGACCAGCTCCGCGGCAACACGCCCCGGGCGCGGTGTCATGACCAGAACACGCTGCGAAAGATAGCTGCTCTCGCTGATGCTGTGGGTTACGAACAAGACCGTCAGCCCGTCCTCGCGCCACAATCGGAGCAGATCGTCGCCCAAGGCATTGCGGGTGATCTCATCCAGCGCGGCAAAAGGCTCATCCAGCAGCAGGAGTTTGGGCCGCGCCGCGTCCGTAAAGGAACAAAGCGCGCGGGCGATCGAAACGCGCATTCTCATGCCGCCCGACAATTCGCGCGGAAAGGCATGTTCGAATCCCGCCAGGCCCACCCGCGCCAGCGCGGCGGCGGCGCGTTCCTTGGCTTGCCCGCGCGGCACCTGCTTCAGGTCCAGCGGCAATCGCGCATTGGTGAGCGTGTCCGCCCAGGGCATCAAGGTCGGTTCCTGAAACACAAAACCGATTTCCGGCTTGCCGCCCGGATAGACGATGGCGCCGGCATCCGGCGTCAGCAGGCCCGCCACCAGCCGAAGCGCGGTGGATTTTCCGCAGCCGCTGGGACCCAGCAGGGAAACGAAAGCGCCGGAGGCGATGTCAAAGGAAATATCCTCAAGCGCTTGCACACCGCTGTCGAAACGCTTGCCGACCTGCGACAAAGACAAAAGGCTCACGGAAAGCCCTGCCAGGTCGCGCGCACAAAGTTCAGGTCATAGGCTTTGCGGTAATCCAGTCCCTTGGGGTAAAGGCCCAGCGCCGTCATGGTGTCATAGAAGCTTTTCCACCGCAGGTCCGTCATGCTCCCCATGCCGAAGGCGCGGCCGTCGCCGCTGAGCAGCATTTCGTGCCGCTTCATCTTTTCCAAGGCCTGGGCGAGAATGGCATCGGTCATGTCGGGATTTTGCTGTTTGATCAGCGCATTTCCCTTGGCGGGATTTTCCAGATATCGCAGCCAGCCCGAACGGGAGGCGTCCACGAACAACTGCACCGTCTTGCGGTCGGTGTCGATCCATTTCTGCGGCACCAGCACCATATTGGCGTAGCCCGGATAACCATAGTCGGAGAGCAGAAAAATCTTGGGCGTGAAATGCGCCTGTTGCTGGATCGTGAACGGTTCGCTGGTCAGATAGCCTTCCTGGATCGCATTGGGGTCCTGGATGAAGGGCGCCAAGTTGTAGGTGTATTTGCGAATCTGCTTGTCGCTGAATCCGAACTTGGCGCGCAGCCATGGCCAAAAGGCGCTCATGGTGGCGGACGAGATCAGGATGGGTTTGCCGCGCATATCGGCCAGGCTGTTGATGTCGCGGCGCGGATGCGAAATCAGGACCTGCGGGTCCTTCTGAAAGACCGCCATCACCGCGCGTATGGGCACGCCGCTGCGCACCATGTTAAGGGGGATGAAGCTGTTGGATCCCATGCCGAAATCCGCCGCGCCGCCCGCCAAAAGCTGCGGCACATTCACATCGGGACCGCCCTGGATGATTTTCACATTCAGTCCGCGCCTGGCATAAAGTCCCTCGGCCACGGCCTGATAGAATCCGCCATGCTCGGCTTGCGCCTTCCAGTCGGTGATGAAGCGAATGGTGGCGGCGGCGGCGGCGCCTTGCGGCAGGCCGGCGAATATCGCGGAGGTCAGGAACATGCGGCGGTTCATGGCCGCTTTATAGCAGATTTTGCCCGTCTCTAACGGTCGGCGTCGCCCCGGCGCCTTGACCGCTTATTTTCCTCTTCATCATCCTCGCTACTGCCGAACAGCCAGTCCAGCAATCCACGACGCTTGCGCTCGGGGCGCGCTTGCTCCGGCTCTTCGGCAGGCAGATCCGGCAACCGGCTCAGGGCTTCATCATTCGGGCCATCCCAGATGACGCCGGAAGCCAGCAGACCCTGTTCGGGCGGCGGCGGCAAGGACCGGTCCAACGGCTTCAAGGGGCGGCCCTGCTCCGCCACCAGCATGGTGTCGCGCCAGATATAGGCGGGAAGGGTGCCGCCGGTGACGCCGCGGGTGGGCGAGGAATCGTCATTGCCGGTCCATGCCGCGCCGACATAGTCGGTGGTGAAGCCGACGAACCAGGCATCGTGCGAATCCTGAGTGGTGCCCGTCTTGCCGCCGGCTTCGCGTCCATGCAGCGAGGCGTAACCGCCGGTGCCATGGGCCACCACGCTCCACAGCATGGCGGTCAGATCGCGGTTTATTTCGGCGTCGATAACGCGGCGAGGCCTTGGCGCTTGGCGCAGATAGACCGGCTGGCCGCCGATATCCACCCGGGTGACCAGGTACGGCGTCACACGGAAGCCGCCATTGGCAAACGCGGCATAGGCGGACGTCAGTTCCAGCGGCGTCACTTCGTTGGTGCCCAGCGCCAAGGACGCATTGGCTTCCAAGCGCGAGGTGATGCCGACACGCTTGGCCACCGTCACGACATTGCCTATGCCCACTTCCTGCGCCAGGTTGACGGTGATGGTGTTGACGCTGTGAGTCAGGGCGTCGGCCAAGGTGAGCGTGCCGTAATATTTCCCGCCGAAATTGGTCGGCCGGTAACCGCCAATGTCCACCGCTTCGTCATCGCGCGTGTCCCAGGGCGTGAGGCCATATTCCAACGCCGCCAGATAGACGAAAGGCTTGAAGGCAGAACCGGGCTGGCGATGGGCCTGGGTGGCGCGGTTAAACACCGAGTCACGATAGTCCACGCCGCCGATCATGGCGCTGACCGCGCCGTCCAGCTTCATGATCACCACCGCCGCTTCGCGGGTGCGTGTTTTCTTGCCGTATTTGGCGATGGTGCGCAGCGCCGCCAAGCGGGCGGCTTCCTGAACCTTGGGTTCCAAGGTGGTGTGAACCACCATATCGGAGCTGGGCGGCTTGCCGTTGACGGTCGCAAGCTGTGTCGCCTCCTCGGCGGCGGTATCCAGAAAATAATTGCGCGCATCCGCGCTGGCGCGGTCGATGATCCTGGCCGGATTGGCGCGCGCCTCGGCCGCCTGCGCTTCTGTGATGGCGCCATTGTCCATCATGGAATCCAGAACCAGACTGGTGCGCTGTTGCGCGCGCAACAGATCGCGGCGGGGCGAAAAGACCGAGGGCGCCCGCGTCAGGGTGGCCAGCATCGCGGCTTGCGCCAAGGTCAGGCGCCGGGCGCTGGTTCCGAAATAGACCCGCGCCGCGCCGTCCACGCCATAGGCGCCGCTGCCCATATAGATGCGGTTGAGATAGAGCTGCAGGATCTGTTCCTTGGTCAGGGACTTTTCCAGGCCGGCGGCGTTGATCAACTCCACCAGCTTGCGCGACATGGTGCGCTGCTGATCGGTGTAAACGATCTTGGCCGTCTGCTGGCTGATGGTGGAGCCGCCAGCCACCCAGCGCCGGGCGCGCATATTCAGCAGCATGGCGCGGCCCAAGCCCACCGGATCGATGCCATGGTGAGAATAAAAGCGCCGGTCCTCCATGGCGATGAAGGCGGCGGGAAGATAGGCGGGCATCTCGTCCAGTTTCAGCCTTTCGCCCACGATGGCGCCGCGATGACCGACTTCCTTGCCGTCAGCGTCCAGAAAGGTGAAGGCCAAGGGCCGGTTCACGGCATACAGGTCGATGGCGGGATCCAGGCGCGGTGCGAAAAGCCCCAGCGCCAGGGGTGCGAGATAGATCAGCGCCAAGGGCACCGCGATCGCGGCCATGGTGATGGCGAAGGCTGGCGCGTAAGGCTGACCCAGGCGTGCCAGGCGGCGCCATTCGCCAATATCCAGGAGGCGCTCGAACATCGCCGATAGCTGACCGATATTTGCGGCACTTTCAAGGTGGCGGCCGGCCCGGCGGCCATGCCAAGCTGGGCCATGTGGGACGGCATGACCTTGATACCGGGGCGCGAATGCGGCGAATGCACCGCCTGCTGCGTGTTTCCATCCATTAACAAACCGGAGATACAGAAATTATCCGGTACGCGCTGCCGCCATTGCACGGGCCGCGGCTGCGCCATCTATGACAGTCGGCCCCCGGTTTGCCGCAGTTATTATTGCGCCTGGCGAACGGTGGACATATTCGATGAGGATTGGCGGCCCGACCGATCCGGCGTGATGCCCTATGTCGAGACCGAGGGTATTTCCGACGGTTTCGATCTCTCCACCGGCATCGGTTTGATGCTGATTGGAAATCCGCTCAAGACAGTGCGGCAGAAATATTTTCAGAATTTTGTGGTGACGGGGGTGATGAATTCGGTGCCCCTGTTCCTGTCCGTGCCGGGCCCGCGCGGTCATCAGGCGGCGACGGTTTCTCTCAACACCGAACAGATGCTGGACGCCATTGCGCGGGGAATGGTGAAGGATGCGTTGGAAACGGTGGTGAATATCTTGCGCGGCTGGGAATTCCAGCCGGCGGCGATCACTTATTCGGGAAATGATGTGAGTAGTCCGGCTTAGCTCTCTTAATTTTTTACCCCCTCCGGCCTCGACTATCACGCAGCCGCTTCGCGGCTACGCCCGTCCATACGCTGTCGCTATGGACCGGCCACCTCCCCCTTCTTGGCGCTTTGCGCCGAAGGGGGAGGCGGTTCATGGCCCTAGCGGATGGTCGCCGCGCGGAACGCGCGGCTCGAGATCATTTAATTGTCCAGAAATCT
>DATEMS010000026.1:0-78198 GCA_035275465.1 Rhizomicrobium sp.
GATGCCGTATGGCGGGGGGATCTAAACCATGAGCCGTTCACCCCGTTCCGTTCCCAGCCACGCCCGCCGCAAGAAGGTCTTCAAGCAGGCCAAGGGCATGCGCGGCCGCCGCAAGAACAACATCACCACGGCCAATGCCGCGGTCGATAAGTCGCTGCAGCATAATTATATCGGCCGCAAGGAGAAGAAGCGCAACTTCCGCGCCTTGTGGATTCAGCGCATCAACGCCGCCGTGCGCGAGCATGGCGTCACCTACAGCCGATTTATCGCCGGGCTCGCCGGCGCCGGGATCGTGATCGACCGCAAGGTCCTGTCCGATCTGGCGATCCACGAGCCCGCCGCGTTCAAGGCTCTGG
Organism: Rhizomicrobium sp.; assembly: GCA_035275465.1. Classification (GTDB taxonomy): domain Bacteria; phylum Pseudomonadota; class Alphaproteobacteria; order Micropepsales; family Micropepsaceae; genus Rhizomicrobium. The sequence goes on from DATEMS010000026.1 coordinate 357, forward strand.
TGGATCAGGCGTCGAAAGCCTAAGCAGACTTCACCGGAGATTCGGCGGGCGCCCCATGCCCGCCGGTCAGTCCCACCCGGAGTTTGCATGACCGATATCGTCGCCCTTCAGTCCGAGATACTCGCCGCCGTGGCCGGCGCCGCCGATGAGGCCGCGCTGGAAGCCCTGCGCGTCGCGGCCCTGGGCAAGAAAGGATCGGTCAGCGCCCTACTCGCCACCATGGGCAGTCTCTCGCCCGATGAGCGCAAAGTCCAAGGCCCCAAGTTCAACGGCTTGAAAGACGCCGTCACCGAAGCCATTGCCGCGCGCAAGGCCGCGCTGGCCGACATGGCGCTGGACGCGCGGCTGGCATCGGAAAAGCTGGATGTCACCCTGCCCGCCCTGCCGCAGAACAGCGGCACCGTCCATCCCATCTCACAGGTGCTGGAAGAGGTGGTCGCCATCTTCGCCGATCTGGGCTTTGGCGTCGCCGAAGGTCCGGACGTGGAGTTTGACGATTACAATTTCACCAAGCTGAACATTCCGCCCGACCATCCCGCGCGCCAGATGCAGGATACTTTTTACGTGGCGCCGCAAGCGGACGGCTCATCGCACGTGCTGCGCACCCACACTTCGCCGGTGCAGGTGCGCACCATGCTGAATACCAAACCGCCGATCCGCATCATTTCACCGGGCCGCACCTATCGCGTCGACAGCGACGCCACCCATTCGCCCATGTTTCATCAGGTCGAGGCGCTGGTGGTGGATGAAGCCATTCATCTGGGCCATCTGAAATGGACGGTGGAACAGTTCTGCAAGGCGTTTTTCGAAATCGACCAGATCGAGCTGCGCGCCCGCCCCAGCTTCTTTCCCTTCACCGAACCGTCGCTGGAATGGGACATGCGCTGCGACCGCAGCGTGCCGGGCAAGATCACTTTCGGCAGCGGCAATGACTGGCTGGAGCTGGGCGGCTCGGGCATGGTTCATCGCAAGGTGCTGGAAAATTGCGGCATCGACTCGTCAAAGTATCAGGGCTTTGCCTTCGGTTTCGGGCTAGACCGCATGGCGATGCTGAAATACGGAATGCCCGACATTCGCAGCTTTTTTGAATCCGACTTGCGCTGGCTGAAACATTACGGCTTTGCGGCGCTGGACATACCCACTTTGGATGGCGGGTTGTCGCAATGAAATTCACTCTATCCTGGCTCAAAGAACATCTCGACACCGACGCCGATGCCAAGACCATCGGCGCGCGGCTGACCGCTATCGGGCTGGAGGTGGAAAGCATCACCGATCCGGGTGCGGTGCTGAAAGATTTCATTGTCGGCGAAGTGATCACCGCCGAAAAACATCCCAATGCCGACAAACTGCGGCTGTGCAGCGTGAGTGACGGCAAGGGCACATTGCAGATCGTCTGCGGCGCGCCCAATGCGCGGGCCGGGATCAAGGTGGTGTTGGCGCGGCCTGGCACCACCATTCCCGCCAGCGGCGATGTGCTCAAGCTGGGTACCATCCGGGGCGTGGAGTCCCGTGGCATGATGTGCTCAGCGCGCGAACTGCTCTTGGGCGAGGACCATGACGGCATTATCGAGCTGAAACCCGGCGCCAAGGTGGGCGAGCCGGCGGTGGCGGCGCTGGTGGATGCGGGCCTGCTCGCCAATGATCCCTTGTTCGACGTTTCGATCACCCCCAATCGCGGCGATGCGGCAAGTGTCTATGGCATCGCGCGCGATTTGGCGGCCAGCGGGCTGGGCACGCTCAAGACCGATAAGGTTCAGCCGGTGGCGGGCAAATTTCCCTCGCCCAAAAAGATCACCTTGGATTTCACGCCCCAGAACAAGGACGCCTGCCCGATCTTCGCCGGACGGCTGATCCGCGGCGTCAAAAACGGGCCCGCTCCTAAATGGGTGCAGGACAAGTTCAAAAGCGTGGGCATGAAATCGATCTCGGCCCTGGTGGATGCCACCAATCTGATTTCCCAGGATCGCGGCCGGCCCCTGCATGTGTTCGACGCCGATAAACTCAGCGGCAATCTGCATGCCCGCATGGCCAAGGATCATGAGCAGGTGCTGGCGCTGGACGAAAAAACCTATGTGCTGGACGGCGAAACCATCGTCATTGCCGACGACAGTTTTGCCCGCGGCATTGCCGGCATCATGGGCGGCATGGACAGCGGCAGCTTTGAGGACACCAAGAATGTCTTCATCGAATCTGCCTGGTTCGATCCGGCGCGCATCGCGCGCGCGGGCCGCAAGCAAGCCATTATCTCGGACGCCCGCTACCGCTTCGAGCGCGGCGTCGACCCGCAATTCGTGCTGCCGGGTCTGGAGCTTTGCACCCAATACATATTGGAATGGTGCGGTGGCGAGGCTTCCGATGTGGTGATCGCGGGCGCCTTGCCGCCGCCGCACAAGCCGATCCTGTTCGATTCGGCCCTGGTCGAAAGCTTTGGCGGCATCCGGGTAGCCCGCGAACGGGTGATCGGCATCCTGCAGGATTTGGGCTTTGTGGTCGAAGACCACGGCACTTTGCACGTTGTCCCACCCAGTTGGCGCCATGACATGGACGGCCCGGCCGATCTAGTGGAAGAAGTGGTGCGTATTCACGGTTTGGCCGATGTGCCATCGGTGGCGCTGACACGCTTGTCCGCTGTCGCGATGCCGGTTCTGTCCAAGGCGCAGCGCCGCAGCCGCACCGCCCGCCGCGCCCTGGCCACACGCGGCTTCAATGAGGCCGTGACGTTTTCCTTCATCGCCCGCGATCAGGCCAGGCTGTTCGGCGGCGGCGATGAGGCCCGCCAGCTTTCCAATCCCATCGCCTCCGATCTTGATGCGCTGCGGCCTTCGCTCCTGCCCTCGCTGCTGGCGGCGGCGGCGCGCAATGCGGCGCGCGGCTTTGCCAATCTGCAATTGTTCGAAATAGGCGCGGCGTTCGACAGCGGCATGCCGGAGGCGCAGAAAACTGTTGCCGCCGCCATCCGCACTGGAAATCCCGAGCGACACTGGCAGAAGGGTGACGAAACCTCCGGTCTGTTCGCGGTGAAGGCCGATCTGCTGGGGAGCCTCGAAGCCATCACCGGCGGACCCATGTCGGCACCGATTACCCAAGGAGCCCCCGGCTGGTATCATCCCGGCCGCAGCGGCACCATTGCGATGGGCCCCAAGGTAATTGCCCAGTTTGGCGAATTGCATCCCAAAGTGCTGGCGGTGTTCGACCTCAAAAGTCCGGCCGCCGGATTTGAAATCTTCCTGGATGCCATTCCTGATACTAAGGGCAAGGCCAAGCCGCTGTTCGCGCCCTCGCCCTATCAGGCTATCGAGCGCGATTTCGCCTTTGTGGTCGATGCCAATGTCGCGGCGGGCGACATCGTCAAGGCCGTGAAATTGGCCGACCGCAATCTGATCGAGACCGTGACTGTCTTTGACCTCTACGAAGGCAAAGGCGTGCCGCAGGGCCAGAAATCGGTGGCGGTGGCGGTGCGCATCCAGCCCAAGGACGCCACCTTGACCGATGCGGAGATCGAAGGTTTGGCGCAAAAAATCGTTGCGGCCGCCCTCAAACTTGGCGCGACATTGCGCGGATAACCGCCCCCGCTAACGCATGATCCGCGACAGCACCGGCATATTGGCTGTCAGTTGGCGCACCAGGATCGGCACCAGTGTGCCGGCGACAAAGAACAGCGCCAGCGCCAGGGTCGCCGAAGCACCCTCGAACGGCGCCAGCTTGAGATAACCGGCCTTGGCCAGGCCGATCACGATAGTGTTCAGCAGATAGATGCTGAAGGCATAGCCGCCCAGCGTCAGCAGCACGCGGTCGCGCTCCAGGACCTTGGCCTGCACCAGCCCATGCAAAGCCGGGATTGCGGCGATGCCGCAGATCAGCAGGCGCGTATGGCTGGGGATCGGGGTCCATAGCGTGAGCAGCGTCATGGCGAACAGCAAAAGCCAGGCGGCGCGCCCGCGCCGGAACCAGGACTCGATTCTGGGCTGCGCCGCCACCAGCCCGCCAATGGCGAAGAACAGGAAATAGGTCGCCGCCCGGTCCAGATAGAGAAAATCCGTGCCCGGCAGAAAGAACAGCACCGCCCCCAGCAGGATCGCCGTCCACCAGCGCACCCCCGCGCGCCATAGAAGCGGCATCAAGGCGCAGTAAAGAAAAAGCACATAGCAATACCAGATGGACACAGCGGGGCTGTTGCGGGTGTTGACCACCAATTGGCTGAGGCCCGAAAGAATGCTTTCCGGCGGATCGTCCACATAGAGAAAAAAATTGGCGAGATATTTTCCCACCACGATCAAAAATCCGAACAGCGCGAAGGGCAACAAAAGGCGGAAGGCGCGATCACGCAGGAATGCCGGATAGGCCGCACTGCCGATCGCCTGCTTTCCTGTCAGGGAAAAGACATAGCCGCTGAGATACATGAAGAACGGCATGTGGAAGCTGTAGACGATCTGCTTGGCGGTATCGTACCAGGCATTGCCTTGGGGATAGCCGCGCGCCATCAGGTGGCCGAACACCACCAGCAGGATCGCAAGCCCCTTGGCGCGATCGATGTCGGGCCGGTACTGTGCGGACATCCTGCTTTATAAAGGGATTTTCCCGGCTGGGGCCGTGACTTCATTGTGACATTGGGGGCTGTGACATCAGAAGACGAGCAGCGCCGGCCCTGCCCCGATTTCCTGGATTAATTTCTCGAATTCCGCCTTGGCGCGCGGGTTTGAGCGCTGGTGACGCTCGGCAAAGATCATCTCATTCTTTTGGGTGTGTTCGAAGCCGGTGAACTCCGTCACCCGCACCTTGTAGCCATGCGCCTCCAAGAATAATCCGCGCAGCACATTGGTCAGGTGCGCCCCGAATTCCCGCCGCTGGATGGGATGCCGCCACATCTGGTCCAGCGGCCCCTTTTTGTTTTCCAGTTCGCGTGCCACTTCCGCCTGGCAGCAGGGCACCAAGGCCACGAATTTGGCATCATGGTGGAGCGCGAAAAGGATGGCTTCGTCGGTGGCGGTATCGCAAGCATGAAGCGCCGTCACGATGTCCACCGCGCCCAGCGTGCTTTGCGCGATCTTGCCTTCGACGAAAGCCATGCGGTCAAAGCCGCTTTCGGCGGCGATCTTCCTGGCGGTTCCAATCAGCTCCGCGCGCGCTTCCACCGCGACCACGCGCCCGCGTCCGGCGGGCCGCAAATACAGATCGTAGAGGACGAATCCGAGATAGGATTTGCCCGCGCCCAGATCGGCCAGCACCGGCTGGTCTTTTTCGGCCAACACAGCGTCAATTGCGGGCTTTATCAGCTGCGCCAGATGCTGCACCTGTTTCAGCTTGCGCCGGGAATCGGCGTTCAACCCGCCGTTATGCGTGAGGATGTGCAAAGCCTTCAGCAAGGACACGGATTGGCCGGGCCAAAGATCGGATGCGGCGTTTTTTTCCGGCTTCATTTGCGCCATCCGTCAAACATGTGGATGGCGCCGTAATAGCAATCATAGGCGCGGATTTTCCAGCTATCCATTTTCACCCATTCTTTGGGCGGGGTGAGGTCGTGCCAATCCGGCGAAAGATTTTTTTCAGTCTGGTTCGGCCTGTTGGCGTAAATCCGGGGCGCGAGACCGCGATCCGGGCATCCGCCGCCGCCCCCAATTCCTGGCGCAGCGAAATCAGACTGTCTTTCAGTTCCCGCCGGTAGCGGTCCGGGCCCCATACGGTCCAGACCCCCATAATCGAGATACAGGTAATGCAGCATGGGGGCGTTATAGCCGGAAAAGGCGTTGGAATGGGGGGCGGCAGTCTGCTAGACCCCGCCCGGCCTCAAGCAGCGAAGCGATAGGCCATCAAAAGAGCCAATGACCGACCTGTCCAAAATCCGCAATTTTTCCATCGTCGCCCATATCGACCATGGCAAGTCCACCCTGGCCGACCGGCTGATCCAGTTCACCGGGACGGTTTCCAGCCGGGAAATGAAGGACCAACTGCTGGATTCGATGGATATCGAGCGGGAGCGCGGCATCACCATCAAGGCCCAGACCGTGCGGCTGGATTATCACGCCGCCGATGGCCAGGACTATGTGTTGAACCTGATGGACACGCCCGGCCATGTGGACTTCGGCTATGAGGTCAGCCGCTGCCTGGCCGCCTGCGAAGGCGCGCTGCTGGTGGTCGATGCCAGCCAGGGGGTGGAAGCCCAGACCCTGGCCAATGTCTATCAGGCGATCGATGCGGGCCTCGAGATCGTGCCGGTCCTCAACAAGATCGACCTGCCCGCCGCCGAGCCCGAGCGGGTCAAGCAGCAGATCGAGGATGTGATCGGGCTGGACGCCAGCGAGGCGGTGCCGATCAGCGCTAAGACCGGGCTCAACATCGATCAGGTATTGGAGGCGGTGGTCAAGCGGCTGCCCCCGCCCAAGGGCGTGCTGGAGGCGCCGCTGAAGGCGCTTCTGATCGACAGCTATTACGATGCCTATCTGGGCGTGGTGGTGCTGGTGCGCATCATCGATGGCGAACTGAAGAAGGGCCAGAAGATCCGCATGATGGCGGCGGATGCGGTCTATCAGGTGGAACAGATCGGCGTGTTCAAGCCCAAGAAGGTCGGGGTCGAAAGCCTGGGGCCCGGCGAGGTCGGCTACATCACCGCCCAGATCAAACAGGTGGCCGACACCAAGGTCGGCGACACCATCACCGATGAGCGCAAAGGCACGGCCACGCCCCTGCCCGGCTTCAAGCCGGCGCAGCAAGTGGTGTTCTGCGGCTTGTTCCCGGTGGACGCGGCATTGTTCGAAGACTTGCGCGAGGCGTTGGGCAAGCTGCATCTCAACGACGCCAGCTTCACCTATGAAACCGAATCCAGCGCCGCGCTGGGCTTTGGCTTTCGCTGCGGCTTTTTAGGCCTGCTGCATTTGGAAATCGTGCGCGAGCGGCTGGAGCGGGAATTCAATCTTGACCTGATCACCACCGCCCCGTCCGTGATTTATCACATCTATATGAACAACGGCACGATGAAGGAATTGCACAATCCGGCCGACATGCCGGATGTCACTTACATCGACCGCATCGAAGAGCCCTGGATCAAGGCGACCGTGCTGGTGCCGGATGAGTATTTGGGCAGCGTGCTGAAATTGTGCGAGGACCGGCGCGGGCGCCAGGTCGAGCTCACTTATGCGGGCAACCGCGCCATGGTGATCTATATGCTGCCGCTGAACGAAGTGGTGTTCGATTTCTATGACCGGCTGAAGAGCGTGTCGCGCGGCTATGCCAGCTTCGATTATCACATCGAGAAATATGAGGAAGGTGACCTGGTCAAGATGTCGATCCTGGTCAATGACGATCCGGTGGACGCGCTCTCCATGATCGTCAACCGCCAGCGCGCCGAAGGCCGGGGCCGGGCGATGTGCGAAAAGCTCAAAGACCTGATCCCGCGCCACATGTTCAAGATTCCGATCCAGGCGGCCATCGGCGGCAAGGTGATCGCGCGCGAAACGCTTTCTGCGTTAAGAAAAGATGTCACCGCCAAATGCTATGGCGGCGACATTTCCCGCAAGCGCAAGCTCTTGGACAAGCAGAAAGAGGGCAAGAAGAAGATGCGCCAGTTCGGCAAGGTGGAGATTCCCCAGGAAGCCTTCATTGCCGCGCTCAAGATGGACGATAACTAGACCCGATGTTATGGTGCCGCTGGGCTGAGGGCGAGGCGGTTTATGGAAGCGGGTTCCCAAAGCCAAAGGCTTTTTCTGGCGCGGCTGGCAATCGGTCTGGCGCAGGGACTGGTTCTTTATCTGCTCTACAGCGCCGGCGAGGCCAAGACATGGCCCGCAACGCAAGGCACGGTATTCGTGCCTCTTCTGCTGGTGAGCCTAGCCGCGCCCGTCGGCCTGATCCTATCGCTGGGCGCAATGTCGTGCCGCAAGGCGCTGACATGGGTCGGCATCGCCAGCGCCCTCGTGGCGCTTCTGGGCTTTTTTGACAGTTGGATGGGCGCATCACAGGTCTTCGACATTGAGATACCATCCGCGCAACTGGTGTTGTTTGGCGCCGGCGGCCTGTTCATCGCTCATGCCTTGGTAACGGGCGGCGTAACCGACCGCCGTTTCATGGCCAGCTATCCCACACACTTTGACGTGGCGTGGAAGCTAGCCGTCCAGCTGGCCTTGTCTATCTTGTTTGTCGGCGCTTTCTGGCTGTTGCTGTGGCTGGGCGCGGGATTATTCGGCTTGGTCAAGCTGGATTTCTTTGAAAAGCTGCTCCAGCACGCATGGTTTTCCATTCCCGTCCTTTCGGTCGCGGCGGCGGGCGCATTGCATCTGACCGACATACGGCCCGTGCTGGTGCAGGGCGCGCGCACCTTGCTTCTGACCTTGTTGTCCTGGCTGTTGCCGCTGATCACCATGATCGTGGGGGGCTTTGTCGCCACCCTACCCTTCACCGGGCTTGGCGCCTTGTGGAGCATCGGCCACGCCACGGCTTTGCTCCTGGCGGCGGCGGCGGTGCTGATTGTTCTTATCAACGCCGCATATCAGGATGGCGTGCCGGAACGGATGCCGCCGAAAATTCTGCGGCTGGCAGGCACCGTCGCGGCAATCCTGACGGTGCCGCTGACGCTGATCGCGGCCTATGCCTTGTTTTTGCGGGTGCATCAATATGGCTGGAGCGTGGACCGCGTCACCGTCGCCGCCATCATCCTGGTGGCGCTGGCCTATGCCGGCGGCTACGCCCGCGCCGCCCTGATGCAGGGGCCCTGGCTGGCGCGGATAGAGTCGTGGAATTTTCATGTCTCGCTACTGGCGCTGGCGCTGATGATCGCGCTGTTCACCCCCCTCGCCAGCCCCGCGCGCATTGCGGTTGCGGATCAAATGGCGCGGCTGAAAGAGGGCAGGATTTCGCCGGCGAACTTCGATTTCCGCTATCTGCGGTGGCATGGTGGGCGCTATGGCCTGACCGCGCTGAATGACCTTAAGCGCAGCGCGAACGCAACCGTCCGCGACGGCGCATCCGCGGCGCTGCTGGAAAAGAACCCGCACACGCCGGGGCCGTCTCTTTCCTGGCCGCAGAATGTCAAAGTCTATCCTGCCGGACAGAAATTGCCGCGCGACTTTGTTGAGACGCCTTGGGACCGCGTCTCGTGCCGGGTTGCCAATGTCGGCGCCTGTCAGGCTGTCCTGGCGGATTTCGATGGAGATGGGCAGCAGGACATACTGATTTTTCCTGCCAAGGGCGGTACCGGGCAAATTTTCATCCGAAAGTCTGACGGGGCCTGGCATCAAAAGGGACGTATAGAGATTCCCTTGCGCTGCTCTGGTCTACTGGCCGCCTTGCAAGAAGGCCGCTTCAAAATTTCCCCGGAGGCACATCCTTTAAGCCGGTTTGAGGCTGCCGGGGTGAGCCTGCATATCGCGCCTGTTCCTGATTCAGAACCAAGCTGTCCAAAATAGCCGGCCGAGCGGCGGGCTATTCACCCTACCCTCGCCGGTTTCGACAAATCCGTTCCTAGCCTTTATACGACCGCCCATGTCCAGTGTGGCCCTGATCGATTATGGCTCCGGCAATCTCGCCAGCGCGGCGAAGGCTTTGGCGCGCGCCGCCTCCACAGTTTCTGGGGGCAAATCCGACATCGTCACCACCGCCGATCCTGAAGCCGTTCTGGAGGCCGAGCGGGTGGTGCTGCCAGGGGTGGGCGCCTTTGCCGATTGCATGAAGGGGCTTTCTGGCGTGCCGGGCATGATCGAGGCACTGCGCGAGAAAGTGCTGAAGGAAGGCGCGCCCTTTCTGGGTATCTGTGTCGGGATGCAGTTGATGGCCACGGTGGGGGTGGAGTTTGGTCGTCATGCCGGGCTGGGCTGGATCGCCGGGGAAGTGGTGAAGATCACGCCGTCCTCTTCAATTGAAGGTGGGCCCGCTCTCAAAATCCCGCATATGGGCTGGAACGAGCTGAAGATCGAACAGCGCCATGCCGTACTGGACGGGATCGCGCCGGGTGCCCATGCCTATTTCGTCCATAGTTTTCAGCTCAAACCCGTGCTGCCGGACGATCTGATCGCAACATGCGATTATGGCGGGCCGCTGACCGCGATCATCGGCAATGAGAATATGGTGGGCACCCAATTCCATCCGGAAAAGAGCCAGGAAACAGGGCTGAAGCTTTTGGAAAATTTTCTGCGCTGGCGTCCATGATTATTTTTCCCGCTATCGACCTGAAGGACGGCGTCTGCGTCCGCCTGAAGAAGGGCGTGATGGACGACGCCACCGTCTTCAACACCGATCCCGCCGCGCAGGCCAAAAGCTTCGCCGCCCAAGGCTTTCAATGGCTGCATTGCGTCGATCTGAACGGCGCTTTCGCCGGCCATAGCGCCAATGCGCAAGCCATCAAAGCCATTCGCGCCGCCATCACCCTTCCCATCCAGTTGGGCGGCGGCATCCGCGACATGGCGGCAGTGGAAGCCTGGCTGGCCGCCGGCATTACCCGCGTCATCCTGGGCACTGCGGCGCTGACCGATCCGCAGTTTGTGAAGGATGCAGCGCGCAAATTTCCGGGCCGGATTGTGGTGGGGGCCGACGCCAAGGGCGGCAAGATTGCTACCCAAGGCTGGGCGACAGTCAGCGAATTAACCCCGGTCGAATTGGGCAAGCGGTTTGAGGATGCCGGGGTCGCCGCCATCCTGTTCACCGATATTGACGGCGACGGGCTGCTCAAAGGCGTGAACGTCACGGCCACCGCCGCCCTCGCCCGTGGTCTTTCCATTCCCGTGATCGCGTCCGGCGGGGTCGGCTCTATCGCCGACATCGACGCCCTGCTCGCGGCCAACGAACCCGGCATCGAAGGCGTGGTGGTGGGACGGGCGCTGTATGACGGCCGCATCGATGTGGCCGAGGCGCTGCGGCGCACAGGATCGCCGGCCTAATCCCGGTTTGCCTGATCCCGGTTTATTTGGCGCGGTCTCACCAGAAACTTCCAGGCCAGAAACGACCCGCTGCCCAGTACCGCTGTGACAACCAATCTGTTCAACAGGTTGCTGTCGTCCCCTTCCGGCGGGTGAATATTAAAGGCCAACAGGCCCGCGATGCAGGCGACCATCAGCAACAGCCCGATCACTTGCCGCACCTTCATAAGATTCTCAGCTTCGCGTCAGCCGCCGGGTCAGCTCATCCAGCTGTTCCAGGGATTTGTAGGCGATCCGCATTTCCCCACCTTTATCCCCTTTGTGGATAATCTGGGCTTTCAATCCTAAACGGTTGGAAATACTGGCTTCCAAGTCGGCGATATTGGGGTCCTTGGCGGGTTTTCCACCGGGCTTTTTTGCCGAACGATGTTCGGCCTTTTTCTGCTCGGCCTGGCGCACCGTCAGCGCGCCCTCGATCAATTCCCGGGCGCGGGCTTGCGGATCGGCCTCGCCTAACAGCGTTCGGGCATGGCCCGCCGTCAGCTTGCCCTCCCGGATCCAGGCTTTGACTTGGTCCGGCAGCTTGAGCAGGCGAACAGTGTTGGCGATGTGGGACCGGCTCTTGCCGACTTCCCTGGCAACATCCTCTTGGGTGCGGCCAAAGCGGGTGATCAGCTCTTCGTAAGCGGCCCCCTCCTCTATCGCATTCAAATCGGCGCGCTGGACGTTTTCGATGATGGCGATTTCCAACGCCTGGTCGTCGCGCAGCTCGCGCACCACCACCGGCACGTCATGCAGCTTGGCCAGTTGCGCCGCGCGCCAGCGGCGCTCGCCCGCCACGATCTCATAGCGGTCGGGACCGATGGGCCGCACCAGAATGGGCGACAGCACGCCCTTTTCCTTGATGCTCGCCGCCAGCTCGGCCAACGGCTGTTCGTCAAAGGTCATGCGCGGCTGAAAGCGGCCCGGCTGCAAGAAAGCGACAGGCAGCGAGCGTGTGTCTTTCTTGGCGGCGGGCTCGCCTTTGACGGCGGCGGCTTCATCGCCGATCAAGGCCGAGAGGCCGCGCCCCAGGCCGCGTGGACGGTCGGAAGCGGAATTCATGCCGCGGCCCGGATGCGTTCGCGCTGAATCAATTCACCCGCCAGCTTGATGTAAGCCTGACTGCCCGGACAGCGCAGATCATAGACCAGCGCCGGCACGCCATGGCTGGGAGCCTCGGAAATACGCACATTTCTGGGGATGACGGTGGTGTAAACCTTTTCGCCCAACGTCTCGCGCACATCGGCGGCGACCTGATCCGACAATTTGTTGCGCTTGTCGAACATGGTCAGCACGATGCCCTGAATGTCTAATGTGGGATTAAGCTTGTCGCGCACCAGCTCAATGGTCTTCATCAACTGGCTCAACCCTTCCAGCGCGAAGAACTCGCATTGCAACGGCACCATCACTGCATCTGCCGCCGCCATCGCATTCAAGGTCAGCAAGGTGAGGGACGGGGGACAGTCGATCAAAATATACGAAAAAGCATTTTCTCCGTGTACGGAGTATTCTTCCAAAGCGTCCTTCAAGATGAAATTGCGCCGCGGAAAATCCGCCAGTTCCAATTCGGCGCCGGACAAATCCACCGTCGCCGGCACCAGCGACAGGCCGGGGATGCGGGTCTTCACGATGGCGTCCGTCAGCCGGGCCTGGCCGGTCAGCACCTCATAGGTGGTGAGCTTGCGGTCCTGGCGGTGGATGCCCAAGCCGGTCGAGGCATTGCCTTGGGGGTCGATGTCAATCACCAGGGTGGGTTCGCCCACCGCAGCCAGGGCGGTTCCCAGATTGATGGCGGTGGTGGTCTTACCGACGCCGCCCTTTTGGTTGGCGACGACCAGGATTCGGGGTTTTTTGGGGAATGACATGGCGGAAACCCAACTCTCTCACGGTCACTATAGCACCCGAAGGATCGGTCTGGCTTGGGACTTGAGAGACCTTCATGTTCCAACATTTATGGGCTTCGGTCAATTCTGACCCCACATTTTGGCCTTTTAGAAACAAGCAAACACTGTTCGGATTCGTAAACCTGTGGGCATATTCCAGAAGCCGGGGTAGGGGTGCCAGCGCCCGGGCCGTAACCACGTCAAAGGGGCAGGGCGGTAAATCCTCGATCCGGGCATTCCGGATTGTCACGGCAAGCCCCATACGCGCGGCGGCTGCGTGCAGGAAGGCGCATTTCTTGGTGGTGGCTTCATGCAGGGTCACCGAAGCCGAGGGTAAGAGGGCAGCCAGAACCAAGCCTGGGAAGCCCGCCCCGGACCCCAAATCCGCCAGGGTTCTGGCCTGCGCCGGAACATGGGAGGCCAACTGCGCGCTATCCCAAATATGACGGTGCCATAGGTCGGGCAGGGTGCTTTTGGCCACCAGATTGTGCCGCCCATTCCAATCGATCAGAAGATCGGCATAGGCTTTGAGTCTGGACAATGTTTCACGTGAAACACCGGCTTTGGCGGCAAATTCCTCCGGCCCGAAGTCAGGCACGCTTCTGGGCTTTCCGGGCCTTTTGGCCGGCTTTGACAGTGGCCAGGACCAGCGTCAGGGCGGCGGCCGTTACGCCCTCGATCCGGGCAGCTTGGCCTAAAGTCGCAGGACGAATGCGTTCAAGCTTCTGGCGCACTTCGTTTGAGAGGCCGACCACAGCGCCATAGTCAAGTTCGGCGGGCAGAGTACGGCTTTCGTCACGGCGAAAGGCCACGATGTCGGCATCCTGGCGGTCGAGATATCCGGCATACTGAGCATCTATCTCCAGCTGCTCGATGATCTCAGGCTCCAGCCCACCCAGTTGCGGCCAAATCCTGGTTAGAGCGGAAAAGTCGGTGAGGCTTAAAAGGTCCAAGGCGCTGCGGCGGACCCCATCCAGGCGGATCGTCAACCCGTGTTGGGCGGCTTCATTGGGTGTCAGAGAGAGGGAGCCCATTGTTTCACGTGAAACAGCCAGTTTTTCCAGCTTTTCCGCGAATTTCTGGCCCCGCTCCGATCCTACGATCCCATTTGACTCCCCGAAGCTGGTAAGACGCAAATCGGCATTGTCGGATCGTAGATTCAGCCGATATTCGGCCCGGCTGGTGAACATGCGATAAGGCTCGGACACGCCTTTGGTCACCAGGTCATCGATCATCACGCCGATATAGGCCTGAGCACGGTCTAGGATGACGGACTGTCCGCCGCCCGCAGCCCGAGCGGCATTCCAGCCAGCCATCAGGCCTTGTGCCGCCGCTTCCTCATAGCCGGTGGTGCCGTTGATCTGTCCTGCCAGGTAAAGGCCCGGCACGGCCTTTACTTCCAGCGCAGGAGAAAGCTCCCGGGGGTCCACATAGTCATATTCGATGGCATAGCCGGATCGCTGAACTTTGGCCTTTTCCAGGCCAGGAATGGTCGCGAGTAAAGCAATCTGAACATCCTGGGGCAGGGCGGTCGAAATCCCGTTGGGATAGACCAAATCCGTGCTAAGTCCTTCTGGTTCAAGGAAAATTTGGTGTGATTCGCGGTCCGCAAAACGGTTGATCTTGTCCTCGATGGAGGGGCAATAGCGCGGGCCGGTAGAGGCGATCTGGCCCGAATACATTGGCGAGCGGTGCAAGTTCGCCCGGATCACCGCATGGGTCGCAAGGGTGGTTCGGGTGATGCCGCAAGCAATCTGAGGCGTGGCGATCTTGGCGGTCAGGAAAGAGAAGGGCGAGGGCGGATCGTCGCCCTGCTGCATTTCCAGGCTTGCCCAATCAATGGTCCGTCCGTCCAGGCGCGGCGGCGTACCTGTCTTCAGCCGCCCCATTTTCAGGCCAAAGCCGTACAAGGTTCTGGAAAGCCCGATACTGGGCGCCTCGACCCCATCTGCGATCTTCATCCGCCCGGCGGGAATTTTTGTCTCGCCAATATGGATCAAGCCGTTCAGAAAAGTGCCGCTGGTCAGCACGACCTTGCCGCAGGCGATCTCATCGCTATCGGCAGTCCTAACCCCGGCAACCATTCCGTCTCGTAAAATCAGGTCTTCCGCGCTCGCGGCACGAATTTCCAGATTGGAAATGCTGCGCAGCATGGATTGCATTGCTGCGCGGTAGAGTTCCCGATCGGCCTGGGCGCGCGGACCCCGGACCGCTGGACCCTTGCGGCGATTGAGCAGACGAAATTGGATTCCCGCCGCATCGGCGCACCGGCCCATCAGCCCGTCCAGGGCGTCGATCTCCCGCACCAGATGGCCCTTGCCCACCCCGCCAATGGCGGGATTGCAGGACATTTCGCCCAGGGTCTCAATCGCATGGGTCAGCAACAGGGTCTTGGCGCCAAAGCGCGCCGAGGCCGCCGCCGCTTCGCAGCCCGCATGTCCCCCGCCGATGACAATGACGTCGTAGGTCATGGGCGCGCTAATACGCGCCGCCAAATCCATCCACAAGCCCCGCCTAGTGTCGTGGTTTCGAAGTTCGCCCAAAGCCCGATATGGAGATCAAGCGAATCCCGGAATCGGGACTCTAGGGACGGCGCGTTATTGAACCCGTCGGACCGCAATAGTGCCCGCGAGCCCGCTCAGCTTCATGGCATAGCTGCCGCCCCGATCGCGCGATATCACTGCCGTATAGGAGGGTGCCGGCTTGACCAAGCCGCCCAAGGGCGAGTCGCTTAAGGATTGGCGCCACACCTGGCCATTGTCCAATGTCGCGGTCAGATAACCGCCGGTGAATTCGTAAGCCGTCAGCCGGGCGCGGATTTGATGGACCGTATCGCCGGGGATCTTGCTGGGAAACGCGGACGCACCGCCATTGGCGATGCTCTCGCTCCCAAACAGGGCCACCGAGGTTTGGGGCGGGCGCTGGTTTTCCAAGCCCAACATCCGGGTAAAGAAACCGGCGCGCTGGCGCGGCTGGGGCCGGGGCGACGCTTCGGCGGAGGCCGTCACGGGAGCGCTGAGGGCGCCAGACGCCCGGACCGCCGCGGAATCAAAACAGGCCAGCCGCTGCGCCTTGTCGCTCACACCAGAACAGTGCAGCACGGCCTCCAGGGCATCGTCACGCAAATCGGCCTGTGCCGCCGTGACGGTTGCCAGCAGTATGAAAAGCCCCGCAAAACCGACGTTTCTCATAGCTCTCTCCACAACTTGCTATTTGCCAATACAGAAATCCCGAAACACAAAATCCAACAGCTCTTCCACATCCACCCGCCCGGTGATGCGCCCGACGGCGCGCATTGCCAAGCGCAAATCCTCCGCCAGCAACTCCGGACGATCCGCCGGCGCCGCCAGGCCATGTTGCAGGGCCGCGACCGCTTCTTGCAAGGCATGGCGATGGCGCGGCCTGGTCAGGAGCGGCGCGCCGCTCTCCAATCTATGCTGCACTTTTTGCTGCAGCATTTTCAGCAATTCCGGGATTCCTTCGCCCGTCTTGAGTGAGATGCAAAGCCCGTCACGGACAAAACCAAGATCGGCTTTGTTCCAAACGATCATGTCTGGCTCGGGCAAATCGGCGGGGAGGCCGGCGCGCGGATTTTGCGCGGTGCCATCCAGCAACAGCAGCGTCATCCCGCCCGCCGCATGGATGAGCGCGCGGCGCACGCCTTCTGCTTCAATAGGCTCTTGGGTGTCGCGAACCCCAGCCGTATCGGCGACCAGCAAGAGATAACCACCCAGATCCAGGCGCGCCTCGATCACATCCCGCGTGGTGCCGGGGGCGTCGGAGACAATGGCGATATCCCGCCGCGCCAGGGCGTTGATCAGCGAAGATTTTCCGGCATTGGGCGGCCCCAGAATGGTCAGACGCAAACCCTCGCGCAACGCCTCGCCCCGGCCAGAATCATCCATATGGCATTGAATCTGTTCGTATATTTTCTTCGCCGCGTCGCGGGCGGCGGTGAATTCCGCATCCCCCACTCCATCGTCGGAAAAATCTATGGCCGCTTCCGCCCGCCCCAGCGCCGCGACCAGGGCCGCCCGCCATCCTTCATAGAGCTCGGCCAAGACGCCGTCATGCTGGCGCAAGGCTTGGCGCAACTGAGCAGGAGTCTCGGCATCCACCAGATCCGCGACGGCCTCGGCCTGGGTGATGTCCAGCTTGCCATTTTCCACCGCCCGGCGGCTAAATTCCCCAGGTTCGGCGGGGCGCAAGCCAAGATCGGCAAGGGCCCCAAACAGCGCTTCGCGGATCGCCCGCCCGCCATGGATATGGAACTCCGCCACGTCCTCGCCGGTGAAGCTGTGGGGGGCCGGAAACCAGAGTAAAAGGGCCTGGTCGATATCGGTTTGCCTGTGCGTCAGCCGCCGCAGAAGCGCCTGGCGCGGTGGAGGCAGGATACCAGCCAAAGCCCGAAGAGCGGGGCCGGCCAGCGGCCCTGAAACCCGGACCACGCCCACGCCAGCCCGGCCCGGCGCGCTGGCCAGGGCGAAGATGGTGGGATCGGACAAGCTATTTGCCGTCCTTCTTCAACATGGCGGCGGCGCTGTCCCACATCGCTTTCTGCAGCTTTTGGAAGGCCTCCCCGCCCGCACCATAGGAAAAGGGCAGCCAAGCCTTCACCATCCCCTCGGGATCATTGGCGTCAAAAGCCGCCTTCATCCGCAACTGCATCTCCTCCATCATCTTCTTTTGCATGGGCGCGACATCAGGCAGGCCCATGAAGGCGCGGGCCTCTTCGGGGGTCATGTCCATCTCGATATTGACCTTCATGGCGGCATCTCCTGACAAGGCTTGGGCCAAAAGGCGGGGGGCCACCTTTTCGCTGCCCATCTTCCGGGGTAAGTAACCCCGCCCCAAAAACACCACAGAAGCGGGCCGGCGGGAAGCATCCTTCCGTGCCCCCCTTGGAACGGAACGATGAGCATCGATAACGCCGCCAGCCCTTTTCTTCTCGCGCACAAGACCAATCCCATCCCGTGGCGGAGCTGGGGGCCCGACGTCCTGGCCGAGGCTAAGGCCCAGGATAAGCCCATCCTGCTCAGTATCGGCTATAGCGGCTGTCACTGGTGCCAAGTGATGAACCGCGAAAGCTTCAGCGATCCGCAAACCGCCGCCGATATCGCGGCCAATTTCATTCCCGTCCTGGTGGACCGGGATGAGCACCCCGACATCGACATGGTCTATCAGGGCGCGGCCGGCGCGATGGGGCACACCGGCGGCTGGCCGCTCAATGTGTTTCTGGCGCCCGATGGCGCGCCTTTCTGGATAACCGGCTATCTGTCTTCGGAAGACAGGCCGGAGCTGCCCAGCTTCCGCCGTCTGGTCAACGAAACCGCCGATCTCTGGAAGAGCGACCGCGCCCGCGCGCAAGACACCGGCGCGCAGGTGCGCCAAGCGCTGGAGAATCTCTACAACCGCGACATGACCGCCAGCCAGGAAAGCATGAACCTGGATGTGGCGGCACTGCGCATCGGCCAGCGCTACGACATCTTCTTCGGCGGCGTGCAGGGCAGCATGAAGTTTCTCAACGTTCTGCCGCTGGATGTGATCTGGCGCGCCGTCCTGCGCACCGGCACACCGCAATTCAGCCAGATCTGCTTCACCACGCTGGATAGCATTTTGTTGGGCGGCACCTATGACCATGTCGGCGGCGGTTTCTTCCGCCACGCCTTGGACGAACGCTGGCTGGAGCCCGCTTTCGAAAAGACGCTGTACGACAATGCGATGATGCTCGATATCTGCACCCAGATTTGGCAGTTCAACCGCAATCCGCTCTGCGCACAGCGCATTCCGGAGACGGTGGATTTCCTGCTGCGCGACATGAGGGTGGGCGATGCCTTTGCCGCGTCCATTGCCTCGGGCAATCAGGCGGAAGACACCCACTACTATACTTGGAGCGAGGCGGAGATCGGCGCCGTGTTGGTCGGCACTTTCTCGGCCCGATTCAAGCAAGTCTACGGCATCACCCGCGACGGCAATGTGATGGGCCGCAATCTGCCGCGCCGGCTGGGCAATCCCGCCCCCGCCAACGAAGCCGATGAGGTGCTCTTGCTCAAGCAGCGCGATATGCTGCTGGCGGTGCGTCAGAAGCGCGCCGCACCTATGCGCGACGATCGCGTGATGACGAACTGGAATGGGTTGGCCATCGCCGCGCTGGCGCGCGCCGGCATGGCGCTCGAAAAGCCGGAATGGATCCAGGCTGCCATCAAGGCTTTCGATCAGGTGGTGGCCGACTTGGGCGACGGCGACCGGCTGTCCCATCTTAAGGGCGGCATGGGCACGGCGGATGATTATGCCGACATGGCGCGCGCGGCGCTTCAACTGCGCGAAGTGACCGGCGACGACCGCTTCCTGGAGCGGGCCAAGGCGTGGACCAAGACCCTGGACCGTCATTTCTGGAACAACCAGGTCAACGGCTATTGCTTCTGTGCCGACGATGCCGAACCGCTTTTGGTGCGTCCGCGCATGCTGTTCGACAACCCGGCCCCCAGCGCCAACGGTACCATGCTGGTGGTTTTGACCCGGCTGGCGCTGCTGACCGGCGAACGCGATTATATGAACCGCGCCTCCGCCCTGGCCGCCGCCTTCGGCGATGAAGCCAATCGCATGCCAATGGCGTCGGGCAGTTATTTCGCGGGCTTTGAATATATGGTCAACAGCCTGGTGATCCTGATCGTAGGCCATAAGGGCCACGCCAAGACGCAGGAACTGGTGCGCGCCTATTGGGGCAAACCGATGCCCAACGGCATGCTGGTGCAGATCGAGCCGGGCGAGGCGCTGCCGCCGGACCATCCCGCCACCGGACGCGGCATGGAGGGCGGTAAACCCACCGCCTATATCTGCCAGGCAGGCGGCTGTTCCGATCCTTTCACCAGCGCAACGGAGTTGAGCTTTGCCTTGACCTTGCCGCCGCAACTGCGCGAGCAGCAACGGGCCCTGGTGCAACAGCACCAACAGGGCCGCTAGTGTCGTTTTGGTTTCGAAGTTCGCACGGAGCCTGATATCAATTATGTGGCGAACTTCGAACCCACGACATTAGACAATTGTTGCGATGATAAAAGCCATTCGCTTTGAAAAAACCGGCGGCAGCGAAGTGCTGCGCTATGTGGACTATGACTTGCCGCCGCCCGCTAAGGGCCAGGTGCAGGTCCGGCACACCGCCATCGGGGTGAATTTCATCGACACCTATCACCGCACCGGGCTTTATCCGTTGCCGCTGCCGTCAGGCTTGGGCATGGAAGCGGCGGGCACGGTGTCGGCGCTGGGCGAAGGCGTCACCCATTTCAAGATCGGCGATCGCGTGGGGTATTGCGGCGGAGCGATCGGTTCTTATGCGGATGCCAACAACCTGCCGGCGGAAAAGCTGGTGATGCTGCCCGCCGGCGTCAGCGACGAAATCGCCGCCGCCATCCTGCTCAAGGGCATGACCTCGCAATATCTCCTGCGCCGCATCCATCCGGTGAAGGCGGGCGATACCATTCTGTTTCACGCCGCGGCGGGCGGCGTCGGCCAAATCGCCTGCCAATGGGCCAAGCATCTGGGCGCCACAGTGATCGGCACCACCACCTCGCCGCAGAAAGTCGCGCTGGCGCGCGCCAATGGCTGCGACCATGTGCTGAGCACCAAGGAGCCGGGGTGGGAAAAGCAAGTGCGCGAATTGACCGGCGGCAAGGGCGTGCCGGTGGTTTACGACTCCATCGGCAAGGACACGTTCACGGCGGGGCTGGATTGCCTCTCGCCGCGCGGCATCATGGTGACCTACGGCAATTCCAGCGGCCCGGTGGATTCCTTCCCGCCGTCGGTTTTGGCGGCCAAGGGCTCGCTGTTCGTCACCCGCCCCGTGCTGGCGCATTACACCAGCACACCGAAAGAATTGCAGGACACCGCCGACGATCTGTTCGCGGTGATCGCTTCTGGCGCGGTCAAGATCGCCGTCAATCAGCGCTTTGCTCTCAAAGATGCCGCCCAGGCGCATGACGCATTGACTGGCAAGCAAACCATTGGGGCAACCATTTTAACCCCCTAATTGCCAGCTTGCGCACCAGCGTCAAAGCTGGTATCGATACTGGCATGGGCGAGTTTCGTAAAATCACTGTCCAGGTCCCGGAATCCCTGCTGGAAAAGGCGCAGGCCTATACCGGGGAGGGTGTGACCCAGACCGTCACAGCCGCGTTGAAACGCTTAGCTTCCATTCAAGCACAGCAAGAACTTCTCAAGCTGCGCGGCAAAGTAAAGTTCTCTGTCTCCTATGATGAGATCAAGCGCGAGCGGGAATGATCGCGGCCGATACAAGCGCGCTGATCGCTTTCCTTGAAGGTGTGCCGGGGCGGGCCGTCGAGCAGTTGGGGGCCGCGGCTGTCGGCGGCAATCTCGTGCTGCCTCCTGTGGTCATCGTCGAGACACTGAGCGCCGCGGCGCAGCTACAGGCCATCCTGCAGAATCTCGCATTTCTGGAAATCAAGCCCGGCTACTGGGACCGGGCGGGGCACAATCGCCGCCTGCTCCGCGAAAAGGGACTTAAAGCAAATCTGGGCGATACCTTGATCGCCCAAAGCTGCATTGACCATGACGTCCCACTCATCACTCGTGATGAAGATTTCCGGCATTTTGCAAAACATTGTGGGCTGAAGCTCGCTTAAAGCTGCTTCAGGCTTCCCATTCGCCATCAAAGGACGGCGACCGCGCGATCATGCCGAACGGGCAAATCAGGACGCCGGTGGCGGCCATGCCTGCGCTGCGACAAAGAGCGGTCGATGAATATTCTCAGGTATTCATCGACTCAAAGAAGTCGGCGTTGTTCTTCGCAGACTTTAGCTTGTCGAGCAGAAACTCGATCGCATCCACCGTACCCATGGGCGATAGGATACGGCGCAGAACATAGGTTTTCGCCAGCGTGCCCTTTTCGACCAACAGCTCGTCCTTGCGGGTGCCAGAACGCATGATGTCGATGGCCGGGAACACGCGCTTGTCGGCAACCTTGCGGTCCAGGATGATTTCGCTGTTGCCGGTGCCCTTGAACTCTTCGAAAATCACTTCGTCCATGCGGCTACCGGTATCGATCAGGGCGGTGGCGATGATGGTGAGCGAGCCGCCTTCCTCGATATTGCGCGCCGCGCCGAAGAAGCGCTTGGGGCGCTGCAGGGCGTTGGCGTCCACGCCGCCGGTCAGCACCTTGCCGGACGAGGGAACGACGGTGTTGTAAGCGCGGCCCAACCGGGTGATGGAATCCAAAAGGATAATCACATCGCGCTTATGCTCGACCAGGCGCTTGGCCTTTTCGATCACCATTTCGGCGACCTGCACATGGCGCGTCGCCGGCTCGTCGAAGGTGGACGAGATCACTTCGCCGCGCACCGTGCGCTGCATGTCGGTGACTTCTTCGGGGCGTTCGTCGATCAACAGCACGATCAGGAAAGCGTCAGGATGATTGGCGGCAATGGCCTTGGCGATATTCTGCAGGATCACCGTCTTGCCGGTGCGCGGCGGCGCCGTGATCAGCGCGCGCTGGCCCATGCCCTGCGGCGCCACAATGTCGATCACCCGCCCGGTCTTGTCTTTGATGGTGGGGTCGTCCAGCTCCATCTTCAGCGGCTTGGTGGGATAAAGCGGCGTCAGATTGTCGAAATGGACCTTGTGCTTGATCTGCTCGGGGTCCTCGAAATTGATGGTGGTGACCTTGAGCAGGGCGAAGTAACGCTCGCCTTCCTTGGGGGCGCGGATCGGGCCTTCGGCGGTATCGCCGGTGCGAAGGCCAAAGCGGCGGATCTGGGACGGTGAAACATAGATATCGTCGGGACCCGGCAGATAGTTGGATTCCGGGGAGCGCAGAAAGCCAAAGCCGTCCTGCAGGATTTCCACCACACCGGTGCCGGTGATCTCGACCTCGCGCTCGGCCAGTTCCTTGAGGATGGCGAACAGCATGTCCTGCTTGCGCATGGAGGATGCGTTCTCGATCTCCAATTCCTCGGCGAAAGCCAGCAAATCGGCGGGTTTTTTATTCTTGAGATCCTGCAACTTCATCGCCTGCAGGCCATCTTGGACAGTCATGGATAGGCACCTAATTGAAGGGGGATTGGTTTCGATGAACAAAGGGCGGAGCACCCCGGGCACGATCATCGAAGAGGTTGGTTCTGACCCTTTACCGTTTTACGGTCCGCGCCCCTGATGTCTTCACGTCATCACCGGGACCGCGCGGGTCAATCAGACACAATCACTATAGCCTGATTTGGCGGGCTTGCAAATATCCCCCAATTAAGGGGGCGTGCAATTAATGTTTCAGGCTGGGACAAGGCATTAGCGGAATGGTTTGACGATCACCAAGATCACGATCAGCACCATCAGAACCGCCGGCGCCTCATTGATAATCCGGTAGAAGCGGGCGGTGCGCGTGTTGCGGTCATGGGCGAAATCCTTCCAGCAGCCCACCAAAAAACCGTGGATGCCGCTCAGCGCGATCACCAGAAGAAACTTGAGCTGGAACCAGATCTGCAAATACGCCTCGCTGATCCAGACCAGGGTCAGGCCCAAAATCCAGGCCGCGGTCATGGAAGGACTGATGATGCCCTTGAGCAAGCGGCGCTCCATCGCCTTGAAGCGTTCGGAGCCTTCCGAACCCGGCGGGGTTTCGCAGTGATAGACAAACAGGCGCGGTAGATAGAGCATGCCCGCCATCCAGGCGATCACCGCGATGAGATGGGCGGCCAGAATCCAGCTATAGAAACCGCTGAGAATGTCGCGCATCAGTGTTTGCCGCCGCCGTCGCTGCAGATTGTAGTTTCGCCATCCGCCGCGCGCCGCACAAGCCCCGCCAGGCCGGCGATGAAATCGGGATGGATGCCAGGGGTAGCGGCGCGGCGATAATCGGGAACGCCCGCTTCTTGCGCCAATTTGCGATATTCGATGTCCAGTTCCACTAGGGTTTCGGAATGCTCGCTGACAAAGGCAACCGGCGCGATGATGACGCCCTTGCCTTCAGCGCCCGCGCGGCGGATTTCGTCATCGGTGGCGGGTCCGATCCATTCCAGCGGCCCCACCCGGCTCTGGTAGCAGACCCGGGCATTCAATGCCGGCATGCCCAGCGCCGTCACGATTGCCGCGGCGCTTTGCTCGACCTGGCGCTGATAGGGATCGCCGCGTTGGATGACGCGCTTGGGCAGGCCGTGGGCCGATAGCAGCAGGCGATAGGAAATATCGGCGGGCGCGTCCGCCAGCGCTCTGCGGATATGGGCTACCGCTGCCGCGATGAACCCGTTTTCGGCGGGATAGCAACAGATGCGCGATGTCGGGACGTTCAATCCCACTTTCTTCGCCGCCCTCGCCCAATCCTTCAGCGAGGAAGCGGTGGTGGTAGTGGAATATTGCGGATAGAGCGGCAAAAGCACGATTTTATCGGCATCAAAAGCCTTGACCGCCCGCGCCGCCCCATCGCTGAAGGGATGCCAATGCCGCATGGCGACAAAGGCTTTTGCCTCCACGTCATCGCATGACAAGGCTTTTTCCAAGGCGTCCGCCTGTTTGCGGGTTTGCGCGAAAATGGGGGACGACCCGCCTATATGTTCGTAGATTTCGCGCGCCACGGGCGTGCGGCGGCGCGCGATCAGCCAAGCCAGGGGCAAGCGCAGCGGGGCGGGCAGATTGATTATGGCCGGATCGGAAAAAAGATTGCGCAGAAACGGCTGCACGGCGTCCAGACTATCGGGCCCCCCCAGATTGAACAGGACAACGGCCAATCTCATTTGGGGTGCCTCATCCGCGTATGCGCTTCAGCAGTTGCTCGACATGGGCAATAGGTGTTTCCGGCAAGATGCCGTGACCCAGATTGAAGATATGGGGGCGTCCCGCGGTGTTTTCCAAAATCTCATCCACCGCCCGGTCCAATGCTGCCCCGCCCGCGATCAGCGCAATGGGGTCCAGATTACCTTGCAAGGCGCAGCCTAGATTCTCTGCCGCCCAGCGCATAGGCGTCGATGTGTCCAGTGATACGGCATCCACGCCGGTCGCCTGTACATAAATTTTGTAACCCGCCAAGGTGGCGGCGCGAGGAAAACCGATGATCTTGGCGTTCGGCTTGGCCGCGCGTACTGCCTTGACGATTTTCTTGGTGGGATTGACCACCACTTGTTCGAACAAGGTCGCGGGAAGACCGCTGGCCCAGCTATCGAAAATCTGCACGGCGTCCGCGCCGGCGTCCAACTGGCGGATCAGGTGGAAGGCGACACAATCTCCCAAGATATCCAAAAGATATCCAAAGCCTTCGGGATCGCGATAGGCCCAAAGCTTGGCGGCTTTTTGTTCGTCGCCGCCTGCGCCAGCTGCCAGATAGGTCGCCAAGGTCCAGGGCGCGCCGGCAAAGCCCAGCAAGGCCGTGTCAGGAGGCAGGCCCGCCCGCGTCAGCCGCAGGGCCTCATAGACCGGCTCAAAATATCTGGACCATTGTGCACGATCCTCCTGAAGCCCTTCGGTAGAGGCTACCGGCGTAAGACTGGGACCTTCTCCTTCGGTGAAAATTACCTTCTGCCCCAGCGCTTCAGGCACCGTCAGGATATCCGAAAATAGGATCGCAGCGTCAAAGCCCAAACGGCGTACTGGTTGTAGGGTGACTTCAGCGGCATATTTCGGCGTCAGCGCCATAGTCCAGAAGGATCCGGCCTCTGCCCGCAATTTACGGTACTCCGGCAGATAGCGGCCGGCTTGGCGCATCAACCAGACCGGAGGCGTTTTTTCCGCGATCCCATCCAGCACACGCACAAGCTTCGAAGCATCAGTCAAACAAGACTCCTAAGATTCTAAGATGATGAAGATGATGTTAGGGCTGTGTACTGTGGACCGATATGTGAGAAGAATTTGGCTTAAGCGAAGGCGCGCAGAGACTCAAGCGCTTGGATGAATTGCGGCGGCCGCGAAGGAAGGGCATGGTATGTTGGCGGTTAAACCTAACTGTCCCCAAAGCATACGTGTTTGCACCTTCATACCATTCCCGGCTAGGAGCCTGTGGCTTGTTTGCCTCTTAACCCCAGGCCTGGCGGCCGATCTTGGATACTCTTGTGGATCATAAATTTCACGTCCATTTGATTTCGGATTCGACTGGCGAAACACTCAATGCCATGGCCAATGCGGCCCTAGCCCAGTTCGAGAATGTGGATGTGCTGGTCCATTCTTACGCCCTGGTGCGGGCGGATGCGCAACTGACGCGGGCACTGGATCATATCGCCATTATGCCGGGAATTGTGTTTTTTACCTTGGCCAACCAGGGCTTGCGCGACAAGCTGATGGCGCGTTGCAAGGACATAGACGTGCGCTGCATAGACCTGTTGGAAGGGCCGGTCACGGCGCTGCGGCATTTTCTGGGCCGCGCCGAAACCCACAAAGTGGGACGCCAGCATGAAGTGGACGCGCGCTACTTAGACCGCATTGAGGCTTTGAACTTCACCATCTCTCATGACGATGGCCAATCCCTGGATTCCATCAACGAAGCGGAAGTCATTCTCACCGGCGCCAGCCGTACGTCCAAAACACCCACCTGCGTGTATCTGGCTATTCGCGGCGTGCGCGCCGCCAATGTGCCCTTGGTGCCGCGCATGCCGCCGCCGCCCCAGCTTCTCAGTGCCCGCAAGCCCTTGATCGTGGGCCTGTGGGTTTCGCCCGACCGCCTGGTGCAGGTCCGGCGCAACCGGCTGACCGGCATGGGGGAAAACCGGGACAGCGATTATGTCGAGCTGGATGCGGTCAGGGCTGAAATCGCCGCCACCCGCCAGTTGTTCGAAAATCAGGATTGGCCGATGATCGATGTCTCGCGCCGCTCCATTGAGGAAACCGCCGCCGCGGTGTTGAATCTTCTGGCCGATCGCAAGGAAACCCTGGGCTGATGTTGGTCCTGGCTTCGGGCAGCGCCAGCCGCAAAAGCTTGCTGAAGGCCGCGGGTATTGCCTTTGTTTGCGACCCCGCCGACTTGGACGAAACCGCCCTGATGACCGCCCTACAGGCCAAAGGCGCCGATGCGCCTGCTGTCGCCAGCGCCCTGGCGCAGGAAAAAGCGCTTGCCGTGTCGCGCCGTCATCCAGGCGGCATCGTTCTGGGCGGCGACAGCGTGATCGCTTTTGAGAACCAATTCTTGAGCAAATGCGCCAGCTTGAAGGAGGCCCGGCGATTGCTGCTGCGCCTGTCAGGACAGACTCATATGCTGGTTTCCGCCGCCGCGCTGGCAAAGGACGGGGCCTTGCTGTGGACGCATGCCAGCCTGTGCCAGATGACAATGCGCGATTTGAGCCCGCAATTCCTGGACGGTTATCTGGCCGCCGAAGGGCCGGCAATCCTGTCCTCGGTGGGCTGCTATCATTTCGAAGGGCGCGGGGCGCAGCTTTTCGATAGAGTGGATGGCGATTATTTCTCGGTTCTGGGACTGCCTTTGCTGCCGGTCCTGGCCCAATTGCGCAAGGAAGGCCTCTTGGCATCATGACGCTGACGGGAAAAGCAAAGCTTGCAGGGATCGTCGGCTGGCCGGTGGCGCATTCGCTGTCGCCGGTGCTGCATGGCCATTGGCTGGCGGAATATGGCATCGATGGCGCCATGGTGCCGCTGGCGGCAAGGATCGAAGACTTTGCCGCCGTGATCGAGGGAGTGCGCCGCGCCGGATTCAAGGGCGTGAATGTCACCGTGCCGCACAAGGAGGCCGCTTTCGCACTGGCGCACCGCGCGGATGCCGCCGCCAGATCCGCTGGCGCGGCCAATCTTTTGGTGTTTGGCGAAGGCGGAATCGAAGGTCGCAACACCGATGCCTGGGGCTTGGCGGAATCCTTGCGCGAAGCGATCGGCACGCTGGGCGGCAAGACAGCGGTGCTGCTGGGCGCGGGCGGGGCGGCGCGCGGCGCGATTTTGGCGCTGGACATGCTGGGCGCGGGCAAAATCCATTTACTCAATCGTGACGCCGCTCGCGCCAAGACATTGGCTGGCTCGCTGGCGGCGCAAATCAAATCCCAAATCATGCCGGGCGCGTTGCGCGATTGGGGCGCCGCCGCGGGTGATGCCGCGCTGATCGTCAATTCCACCAGCGCCGGCATGGGCGCCAATCCGCCGCTGGATATAGATTTGGAGGCGCTGCCCAAATCTGCCGCGGTCTGCGATATTGTTTATAATCCGCTGGAAACCAAGCTGCTGAAGGACGCCGCCGCGCGCGGTCACCAAACCATCGACGGTCTGGGCATGCTGATGCATCAAGCCGCGCCGTCCTTCGAGGCGTTCTTTGGCGCGAAACCGCAGGTCACGCCCGCCTTGCGCGCGGCGTTGGAAAAGATTCTCCGTGCCCGCCCGTAAGCCTTTTGTGATCGGCTTGACCGGTTCGATCGGCATGGGCAAAAGCCAAACTGCCAAGCTGTTTGCGGCGCAAGGCATTCCGGTGTTCGACGCCGATGCCGCCATCCACGATCTGTATGCGGGGGAGGCGGCGGCAATCATCGAGGCGGCCTTTCCTGGCACGACCAAGAATGGCGCCGTGGACCGCACCGCGCTTGGGCGCGCGGTGACGGGCAACCCCGATGCGCTGGCGCGCTTGGAAGGTCTGGTGCATCCGCTGGTAGCGGCGCGGCGCGAACGGTTCGTCCGCGAAAATCAGGCGCCCCTTGTGCTACTGGATATTCCGCTGCTGCTGGAAACCGGCACCAAAGTGGATGCGGTGGTGGTGGTGACGGCGCCGCCCGCCGTGCAAAAAGCGCGCGTTCTGGCGCGTCCCGGCATGACCGAAGCCAAATTCACCGCTTTGTCGGAACGGCAGATGGGCGACGCCCAAAAGCGTGCACAGGCAGATTATCTGGTGATGACGGACAAAGGCTTGGACGATGCCCGCGAACAGGTAAAAATGATCCTGGCGGACATACGGCGCCGCATTGGTGAGAACCAGAGCGGCAAAGAATAGAGAATGACATGCGTGAAATAGTCTTCGACACCGAAACGACGGGGTTCGAGCCGGGCGACGGCCACAGAATTGTGGAAATAGGCTGCGTCGAGCTGATGGACCATTTTCCGACCGGGCGCACTCTGCAATTTTATCTCAACCCCGAACGCGATATTCCGATCGAATCCCAGCGGGTGCACGGCCTGTCGGCGGAATTTTTGGCCGACAAAGCATTGTTCGCCCATGTCGTGGACGAATTCCTGGAATTTCTCGGCGATGCGCAACTGGTCATCCACAATGCCAGCTTCGACATCAAATTCATCAATGCCGAACTGACCCGGGTGGGCCGCGCGCCCATTCCTCTGTCGCGGGCGGTGGACACGATTGAAATCGCCAAGCGTCAGGTTCCCGGCGCCCGCTATTCCCTGGACGAACTCTGCAAGCGGTTCGGGGTGGATCTTTCGGCGCGCACCAAGCATGGCGCCTTGCTGGACGCCCAGCTCACGGCCGAAATCTATCTGGAGTTAATCGGTGGGCGTCAGCGCGGGTTGATGTTGGCGCCGGTGGAGATCGCCGGCCAAATCGCCGAGACGGTTCGCGCCGCCCGCCAGCGGCCGCAAAAACTTTTGCCGCTTGTCACCGCACTGGAACTTGAGCGCCACGCCGCTTTTATCGCCAACGAGCTGGGGGATAAAGCTCTTTGGAATAGTTAAGCATTACCCTGCGGTTGCTGAGCGGCACCGGCTGCTTGGGCGGCTCGCGCCTGATACAGCGCCATGAAATCGATGGGCTCGATCATCAAGGGCGGCATGCCGCCGTCGCGCACCACATCGGACACGACGCGGCGCACAAAAGGAAACAACATGTGCGGCGCCTGGATCAGAAGGATCATCTGCTGGGTTCCGGTGTCAGGCACATTGCTGAGCCGGAACACGCCCGCATAAGCGCATTCCAGCAGGAATAAGGCCTTTCCGTTGCTTTTGGCATTGACGCGGATCTTCAGTTCCACCTCAAACACGTCATCGCCGGTCAGGCGCGCGGCATTCAGATCCACCGCCAGATCGATATGCGGCCGGTCGGTGAGGTTGGAGGCCGCGCCCGGATTTTCAAAGGACAAGTCCTTGATGTATTGGGCCATCACCTGAAGATTGGGGACGCCCGGCTGGCCCTGGTTTGCGGGTGCAGGGGTTCCTTCGCTGCTCATTGCCGTTCTTTCACAGTGGATTGCGGCCCGCGGCTACCACGGATCGCTTGGGCCTGACAAGCCAAGGCCAGGTTGGGTGCGTCAAAACAATGTCATAAGGTGCTTTTCAGCCCGGTTTTCGGGGATTAGGTTCGCAGCCAGGGGCGGGACGGTTATTGCAGGGTTTCACATGCCGGATTCGCAGACATTGGGTCTTCTGATCGCCGCGATGGTCGCGGGCGTCATCTGTTTTCGCCTTTACACCATACTGGGACGGCGCACCGGCCATGAGCCGCCGCCGCAAGCCGCGCCTTCGCCTTTGACACCGGCGCCCCTGCCGCGACCGGCGCAGGACCGGCCCGCGCCGTCCTCCGACGGATTGTTGAACATTCAACGGGCCGATCCGAGGTTCAACGCGTCCCAATTCCTGGCGGGTGCGCGCGAAGCCTATGCGCGTATTGTGACGGCATTTGCCAAAGGCGACCGCACCGAATTGCGTCTGCTTCTGTCGCCAGATGTGTATTCGGCGTTCGATGCCGGGATCGCCAACCGCAGCGAACCGCCGCCGGCCTTTGTCAAGTTGCAGGATGCGCGCATTGTCAGCGCGGCCTTGGAAGGACGCCAGGCCGAAGTCACCGTCGCCTTCGCGGCGGAATTCGCCAATGAAAAAATCACCGATGTCTGGACGTTCGAGCGAAACCTGGATTCCAGCGATCCCAACTGGCTGCTGGTGGCGACCTCGGGCGATGCGCCGGAATAAGCGACGGCGTTTTTCGGTTCTGTTGTTGGCGGTGCTTGCGGGCTGCACCTCTCCCACGCCGCAACCAACCGGCTTGCGCCTGACCCGCGTCAACTTCGCCGCATTGCCGGGTTGGAGCGCGGCCAATGCCGACGCGGCTTTGGCCTCTTTTCAGCGCAGTTGTGCTGTGCTGACGGCCAAGCCCGATACCGCGCCTTTGACCGGCGCGGGCTATGCCGGAACGGTGGGCGATTGGCGCGCGGTTTGCGCCGGGGCGCAGGGCGATGGGCGAATTTTCTTCGAAAAATATTTCACGCCCTTTGTCACCGGCGGCGGCGAAGCCTTGTTCACGGGCTATTATGAGCCGCAGATCCGGGGGAGCCGCACGCGCCAGGGCCTTTATCAGACGCCGGTTTATGGCCTGCCCACCGATCTGGTGCGGGCCGATCTGGGCCTGTTCAACGCCAAACTGAAAGGCGAGCGCATTTCCGGCAAGGTGGTGGACCAAGCTCTGGTGCCCTATGCCGATCGGGCGCAGATCAATGCGGGCGGCATCGCCAATGCCCCGATCCTTTTTTATACCGACGACGCCGTCGCTTTTTTCTTCCTGCAAATTCAGGGCTCGGGCCGGGTGGCATTTGACGATGGCAGCGCCGCGCGCATCGCCTATGCCGGCGAAAACGGCCAGCCTTACACCGCCATCGGGCGCACCTTGATCGCGGAAGAGCAACTGGCCCGTGAAAATGTTTCCCTGCAATCCATCCGCGCCTGGCTTCATGCCAATCCGGCGCGGGCGCGGGCGGTGATGGAAACCAACCGCAGCTATATTTTCTTCGTCGAAAGACCCTTGGGCGACACGCTTTTGGGCAGCACCGGCTCCTTGGGCGCCAATCTCACACCGCTTGCCAGCCTGGCGGTGGATCAGCGGCTGCACGCTTTGGGTGCGCCCTTTTATTTGGCGGCGGGCGGCCCCGATCCGGTGCGCGGGATTTTGGTGGCGCAGGATATCGGCGGCGCCATTCGCGGCCCGGTCAGGGGGGATATCTATTTCGGCTTTGGCGCAGACGCGGAACGCCGTGCGGGTGCGATGAAGGCGCAGGGCGGGCTTTATCTGTTGCTGCCCAATGGCTTGGCGGACAAGATCGGCACAGGACACGTCTATCCGCCATGACCCGCCGCATCATCCGTGCCGCCAGCGAGGAAGAGCGCAAGCTGTTCGAGCAGACCTTCAAAGAAGGCCGTCCGATCAAGGCGGTGATGTCCAAACAGGCGCCGAAGAAAAAAAGCGCATCGTCCGGCCCCGGCGGCATCAACGGCGCGACCCAG
The DNA here is from genome assembly GCA_035275465.1 of Rhizomicrobium sp. Taxonomy (GTDB): domain Bacteria; phylum Pseudomonadota; class Alphaproteobacteria; order Micropepsales; family Micropepsaceae; genus Rhizomicrobium. The sequence goes on from DATEMS010000026.1 coordinate 32,254, forward strand.
GACCGCTTACGGCGCGGGCTGATCGAGCCCGATGCCCGCATCGATCTGCATGGCATGACGCAAGTGATGGCCCATCGCACCCTGTTCACTTGGCTGGCGGCGGCGCACAGTCGCGGCCATCGCCTGGTGCTGGTGATCACCGGCAAGGGCAATCCTAAGAATGACGAGAATGCGCCTTGGATGCTGTCGCCGCATGGCGTGTTGAAGCAGATGGTGCCGCGCTGGTTGAAGGAGCCGGAGTTGGCAGGCCTGATCGCCAGCAGCCAGGCTGCCCATGCCCGCCATGGCGGTGAGGGCGCCTTGTATGTCTATTTGCGAAAAGCGCGATGAGGCAGGCTTTTCACACCCTGACGCTGCGGACCAAGGGCCCCGGGCTTTATGAATTCACCGAGCAGGCGCTGGCCTTTGTGCGCGCCGAAAAGTGCCAGAACGGGCTTTTGACCTGTTTTGTGCGCCACACCTCGGCGTCCCTGGTGATTCAGGAAAATGCCGATCCGGATGTGCAAAGGGACTTGCGCGACTTTTTCGGCTGGCTGGCGAAAAGCGGTCCGGCCTTTCGCCATACCGCCGAAGGGCCCGACGACATGCCCTCGCATATCCGCAGCGCCCTGACCCAGACCTCTATCGGCATTCCCGTGCAGAACGGAAAGCTCTCATTGGGCACGTGGCAGGGCATCTATTTGTTCGAACACCGCGACGCGCCCCACCAGCGCGAGGTGACGCTGCATCTCGTCGGCGATTAAATCAATCCTGCCTTCACGGCCAAGTCTTTCAACGACGCTTCCGGCCGCGCGCCATAATGCGAAATTACTTCCGCCGCCGCCAAGGCGCCCAACCGGCCGCAATCGGTCAACCCCTTGCCGTGGGTCAGGCCGTATAGAAAACCGGCGGCAAATTGATCGCCCGCGCCGGTGGTATCGATCACCCGCGAAACCGGCGCAGCGGGGATTTCATGCGCTTTATCTTCTTCCACAATCACGCAGCCCTTGGCCGAGCGCGTCAAAGCGGCGATACCGCCCCATTTTTTGGCGCCCGCGATCACGGCGTCGAAATCCTCCACCTGGAACAGCGCCTTGGCTTCTTCTTCATTGGCGAACAGGATGTTCACGTCCTTGTCCAGCAGATGCAGGAACTCGTCGCGAAAACGTCCGACGCAAAACGGGTCCGACAAGGTGAGCGCGACGCGCCCGCCCGCGCCCTTCACCGCCGCGATGGCTTTGCGCGAGGCCTGCTTGGCCTTTTCCTCGTCCCACAGATAGCCCTCGATATAGAGGATGCGGGCCGCGGCCACCTGCTCTTCGTCCACATCGTCGGGGGTTATTTCGCGGCACGCGCCCAGAAATGTGTTCATGCTGCGCTGGCCGTCCGGGGTCACCGCGATCATCGAGGAGGCGGTGGCGGCACTGCTTTGGCTGTTGCCATTGTGGAACGCCACGCCGGTGGCGGACATCGAGTCGCCGAACACCTTGCCCAAACGGTCGGCGGAAACCTTGCCCAGGAACAGACCCTTGCCGCCCAGTGACGCCAGGCCCGCCATGGTATTGGCCGCCGATCCGCCCGCCACTTCATGCAGGCCGCTCATAGTCTGCTGATTGTCGGCCAGCGCCTTGAGCAGTTCCTTGGCGCGGAACTCGTCGATCAGGGTCATGGTGCCCTTGGCGATGCGGTGGTTGAGCAGAAAGCGGTCATCCACCGAGGCGATGATATCCACGATGGCATTGCCCAGACTGGCGACATCATACCGATGCGTCATGCGACCCCCGAAAGATTATCCATAGATGGAAGTCCCGCTTACACGCGGTCGGCGGCCACGCGCAAGGGCTTGTCCGCCGGGACCTGCTGGTGCAGAAGGCGGTATGATCCGCCGTCTTGCCATTTTCTTGATAGCGGTGGCTGCCGCGGGCTGCGCCGCCAAGGCGCCGCCGCCGCAATCTGTGCGCCCGGCCGCCGCCATTCCGCCCGCCCCGCCGCGCGGCGAGCCTGCGCTCTATCTCAACATGCCGGCTTCGGCCTTGCAGGCCGCCTTCGGGCGCCCCGCTTTTGTGCGCAAGGACGGCGCTATCGAGATGTGGCGCTATGACGGGAACGCCTGCCGTGCGTTCTTTTTCCTGTATGGTGCGCCTTTGGCGGTGCGCCATGTCGAGACCCTGCCGCATGGCGCCAAAGAGGCCGCCGACATGGCCTGCCTTACCGCGCTACGGATTTCGCCCGCAAAGACGTCTTGAGTTTTGGTTTTTGGACCGGCTGCTCTTTGGTCTTGTCTTTAAAGCGGCACAAATCGCGCACCACGCAAACCGGACACAATGGCGTGCGCGCCACGCAGGTATAGCGGCCGTGCAGGATCAGCCAATGATGCGCGTGGCTCTTGTAGGGCGCGGGGACGATTTTTTCCAAGCCCCGCTCCACCTCCAGCACATCCTTGCCGGGCGCCAGGCCGGTGCGGTTGGAGACACGGAAGATATGGGTATCCACCGCAATGGTGGGCTCGCCGAACGCGACATTCAACACCACATTGGCGGTCTTGCGGCCCACCCCGGGCAAAGCCTGCAGCGCATCGCGGTCCTTCGGCACCGCGCCGCCATGCCGTTCGATCAGGATTTTGGACAGGGCGATGACGTTCTTGGCCTTGCCGCGGTAAAGGCCGATGGTCTTGATGGCGTCCTTTAGCTTTTCCTCGCCCAGCGCCACCATCGCTTCCGGCGTCTTCACCGCCTTGAACAATGGCGCGGTTGCCTTGTTGACGCTTTTGTCGGTGGCCTGGGCCGATAGCGCCACCGCCACCAGCAAGGTGTAGGGATTGACATATTGCAGCTCTGTCTTGGGCTCGGGATCGATTTTCTTCAGCCGCGCGAAGAAGTCTTCCGCGTCGGCCTTGGAAAAAAGTTTCGGCATGTTAGCCCTGCTTGAGGCGCAAAAGACCCGCGCCTTTATAGTCCCAGAACATCCGTCATCGCATAAAGCCCCGGCTTCTTGCCATGGCCCCAGCGCGCCGCCGCCAGCGCGCCATGGGCGAAGATCGAACGGTCTTCCGCGGTGTGGGACAAGGTGATGCGCTCGCCGGTGCCGGCGAAGATCACCGAATGCTCGCCCACCACGCTGCCGCCGCGCAAGGTCGCAAAACCGATATCGCCTTCCTTACGGCCCCCGGTATGGCCTTCGCGGCTTTTCACGGCATGCTTGTTCAGCGCGACGCCGCGGCCGCGCGCGGTGGCCTCGCCCAAGAGAAGCGCGGTGCCCGACGGCGCGTCCACCTTGTTGCGGTGGTGCATTTCCAGAATTTCGATGTCGTAGCCGGGCAGGGACTTGGCGGCGCGTTCCGCCAACGCCGCCAGAAGATTGACGCCCATGCTCATATTGCCGGATTTCACGATCACGGCATGACGCGCGGCGGCGGCGATGCGCGCTTCGCCTTTTTCATCAAAGCCGGTGGTGCCGATAACATGGACAATGCGCGCCTGAGCCGCCAGATCGGCCAGCATAGTGGAGACCAGGGGCGTGGTAAAATCCACCACCGCCTCAGCATGCGCCAGAAGCGGCAAAGGATCGGCCGTCAGCTTGATGCCATTGGGCTGCATGCCGGACAGGGTGCCGCTGTCCAGCCCCAGATTGGGATGGCCTTCCATCTCCAGCGCGCCGCACAAGGCAATGCCGGATCCTTGCGCGATCTCGCGGATCAGGGTGCGGCCCATACGGCCGGACGCGCCGGTGACGACGATTTTCAGGTCAGACATAGAGGCCCCTCTCAGACCTTGGTATCCACGCTGGCGGTTTCCGCCGGTATGTCTTTTCTTGCAACCGTGACCATGGCGGGACGCAACAGCCGTTCGCCGATCATAAAGCCGGCCTGCACCACATCCACGATGCTGCCGGCCGCCTTGCCGTTGCCTGGCACCTCCGCGATCGCCTGATGCAGATTGGGATCGAATTTTCCGTCACTGGTATCCAAAGGCTTGACGCCATAGCGCTCCAGGGTCTGGAGCAGTTGCCGGTCGGTGGCCTCGACGCCGTCCAGCACCGCCTTGACCTGCGGGTCGGCAGCGGCCCGCACATCGGCAGGCACGGCGGCCAAAGCGCGCGCAAAATTGTCGGCAATGCCCAGCATGTCGCGGGCAAATTTCGTCACCGCATATTGGCTGGCTTCGGTCTTTTCCCGTTCGGCGCGGCGGCGGATATTCTCCGCTTCCGCCAGCGCGCGCAGCCGCTGGTCCTTCAGGGACTCCACTTCAGCCTGCAGCGCCTGCAGCACGGCGAATTCCGCGGCTTGCGGATTTTCGGCATCGGGGATCTGGGTCTGATCTTCACTCATGACTAGTCACATTCTTCCTTGGGGCGGGTGCTTAAACCTTAAGCGAGCAATCGTCCAATGACTTTGGCGGTATGGTCCACCATGGGGATGATGCGGCCATAATTCAGCCGGGTCGGACCCAAGATCCCGATCACGCCTACGACCCGGCCCTGGCCGTCGGCATAGGGGGCGGCCACGATCGAGGACCCCGACAGGGAAAACAGCCGGTTTTCCGAACCGATGAAGATTCGGACCCCTTCGCCGTCCTTGGCTAATTCCAACAGCCGGATCAGGTCCGCCTTGCGCTCGATATCGTCGAACAGCGAACGGATGCGCTCCAGGTCCGCCTGGCTGTCCAGCAGATGCGAGGTGCCGCGCACGATCAGGACCTTTTCCGGCCCTGCCAGGGTGGCCAGGCCCTCAGCCACCACCTTGGCGGTCAAGGCATCCAGTTCCCGCTTTTCCCCTTCCAGCTCCGCCAAAATCTCCGCGCGCGCGGCATCGATGGTGCGGCCGCGCAGCCGCGCCCCCAGATAGTTGCCGGCTTCGGACAGGGCCGAAACCGGCAGGCCCGGCGGGGTGTCTATCACGCGGTTTTCCACCTGCCCGTCCTCGCTGACCATGATGACCAGCGCTTTGCCCGGCGCGACGGCGACAAATTCCACATGCTTGAGAGCGCTGTCCTGCTTGGCCGTCAGCATCAATCCGGCGCAGCGCGACAGGCCCGCCAGTCTTTGGGTCGCCTGTGTCAGCACATCTTCGATGCCCTGGCCGCTGCCCGACATGCGCGCCTCGATCGCGATGCGCTCGTCGGGCGCCAATTCGCCGATCTCCAGCAAGCCATCCACGAACAGTCTCAGGCCTTTTTCGGTCGGTATCCGCCCGGCACTGGTATGGGGCGCATACAGCAGGCCCATCGCTTCCAGGTCGGCCATCACATTGCGGATGGAGGCCGGAGACAGCGTCAGCGGCAGGCGCTGGGAGAGGGTACGCGATCCCACCGGGTCGCCGGACGCCAGAAAGGCTTCCACCAAATGGCGAAAAACCTCGCGCGGGCGGTCGGTGAAACCCTGCGGCACGACGAAGGGGGTGCGGGCCTCAAAAGTCAAGATACTGAAATTCCTATACTTTCTGCTTTCCGGTTGCGCCTGGCCGCCGGCTGACGCTAGGTAACGCCCCAACGTTAGCAGACCCATATATGAGGCTCCATGCGCCCTTCAACTCGCGCGCCCAATCAGATGCGCGCCGTTTCCCTGACCCCGGGCTTTTCCCGCCATGCCGAGGGGTCCTGCCTGGTCAAGTTCGGTGACACCCATGTGCTGGTCACCGCCAGCCTGGAGGAAAAGGCGCCTCCTTTTCTCAAAGGTTCCGGCAAGGGCTGGGTGACGGCGGAATATGGCATGCTGCCCCGCTCCACCCATGACCGGATGCGGCGCGAGGCGGCGGCCGGAAAACAATCGGGGCGCACCCAGGAAATTCAGCGTCTGGTGGGCCGGTCCTTGCGCGCGGTGTGCGATCTTTCGGCCTTGGGCGAACGGCAAATCACCATCGACTGCGATGTGCTGCAGGCCGATGGCGGCACCCGCACCGCCGCCATCACCGGCGGCTTTGTCGCGCTGGGCCAGTGCGTCGCCTTCATGAAGAAAGTCGGCATGGTGAGCGCGCCGGTGATCAAGGATCATGTCGCGGCGATCAGTTGCGGCATCGTCAAGGGCGAGGCGGTGCTGGACTTGGATTACGACGAGGACTCCACCGCCGAAACCGACGCCAATTTCGTGATCACAGGCGCGGGCGGACTGGTGGAGATTCAAGGCACCGCCGAAGGCGCGCCCTTCAGCGAGGAACAGTTGGTGGCGCTGCTGACCTTGGCGCGCAAGGGCATCGGCGAATTGGTGCAACTGCAGAAGCAGGCACTCGCTTGAGGTTGCCGCGCGGCAGCCAGTTGGTCGTCGCGTCCCACAATGCGGGCAAGGTGCGCGAGATCAAGGCGCTGCTGGGGCCGCATGGCATCGAGCCGATCAGCGCTGGCTCGCTGGGTTTGCCCGAGCCGGAGGAAACCGGACTGACTTTTGCCGCCAATGCCCGGATCAAGGCGCAGGCTTGCGCCAAAGCCAGCGGTCACGCCGCGCTATCGGATGATTCGGGCTTGTGCGTGGAGGCGTTGGATGGCGCGCCGGGCATCTATTCGGCGCGCTGGGCCGGACCGGACAAGGATTTTCGCATTGCCATGAACCGCGTTGCGGACGAGCTGCGCCAAAAAGGGCTTTCCACCAGCGCCGCCAAATTTGTCTGCGCGCTTTGCCTGGCCTTGCCCAATGGCGAGCAACAGAGCTTTGAAGGCGAGGTGCACGGCCATCTCCGTTTCCCGCCGCGCGGCGACCACGGTTTCGGCTATGACCCCATCTTTATCGCCGATGGCATGGACCAGACCTTTGCGGAAATCGATCCGGCCCGGAAGCACGCCATGAGCCACCGCGCCAAGGCGTTCGAAAAGCTGCTGCATTCCGGCATTTTCAATGAGTCTTTCTAATTCTTCTTTGTCATTCCCGCGAACGCGGGAATCCATCTTCTGCCACGCTATCCTGTCAGAGTTGGATGCCCGCTTTCGCGGGCATGACAAGTGGGAGGCAGGGGAATGAGCTTCGGCGTCTATGTCCACTGGCCTTTTTGCGCCGCCAAATGTCCCTATTGCGATTTCAATTCCCATGTCCGCAGCCAAATAGACGAAGCCGGCTGGGTGGACGGCATTCTCGCGGAACTGGATTGGGTGGCGCGCAACCAGGGAGCGTCGGCGAGCGCCGGAGCGGCCAACAATAAAGTACGCCCGGTGGTGGAAACCGTCTTCTTCGGCGGCGGCACCCCGTCCTTGATGAGCGGAAAATCGGTGGGGCGAATCCTGCAAAAAATCGCCGCCCTGTGGCCCATGGCCAATGATCCGGAAATCACATTGGAAGCCAACCCTGCCAGCGCCGACGCGGCGCGCTTTGCCGATTATCGCGCCGCTGGCGTCAATCGCGCGTCGCTGGGCGTGCAGGCGCTGAATGATCCTGATTTGAAAGCGTTGGGGCGGCTGCATGATGTGGCGGAAGCCAAGGCGGCGCTGCGTCTGGCGATGGGCATTTTTGCGCGGGTCTCATTGGATTTGATCTATGCCCGTCCCGGCCAAAGCGATGTGCAATGGCGAGACGAGTTGAAACAGGCTTTGGCGTTCGGCACCGATCATCTGTCGCTGTATCAACTGACCATTGAGCCGGAAACGCCCTATGCACTGTTGCATAAGAACGGCGCCCTGCAGATTCCGGGCGAAGACTTGGCGGCCGGGCTCTATGAAACAACCCAGGAGTTGGCGGCGGCGGCGGGCCTCCCAGCCTATGAAATCTCCAATCATGCGCGGCAGGGACAGGAAAGCCGTCACAATCTGATCTATTGGCGTTATGGCGACTATGCCGGGGTGGGACCGGGCGCACATGGACGGCTGCACCTTAGCGGACAACGCACCGCGATGGCCGCCGTCAAGCTGCCGGAGCGCTGGCATGACAGGGTGGCAAGAACCGGCCATGGATTTTCCGAAATGACCCCGATCTCGAACCAAGAAGCGGCGCGCGAGCATCTGCTGATGAACCTGCGCCTGGCCGAAGGGCTTGATCTTGCGGCCTATGAAAAACGCTGGGGCGCAGGACTGGATGCGGCGAAAATCGCTGTGCTGACCAACGAGGGCTTTCTGACGCGCGCGAATGGTCGGCTGACGGCAACGCCCAGTGGACGATTGCTTCTTAATCGCGTGATTGAAGTGCTGGTTTAAGCAATGCGGAGCTCTCATGCTTCGACAAGCTCAGCATGAGGGTTTTCTTTTCATCCTCACCCTGAGCTTGTCGAAGGGTGAGGCCTCCAGGGGCTTAACTATTCTTCCCCAGGAACGTCGTGGGCGCGGGGCTGACCATTACCGGACCGGATGCCGTCATTTCCAACACCGCCAAGCCGCGCTCGGATGTGCCGTCGGCATTGAATCGGAAAATGCCGTTGACCCCGGCAAAGCCGTTGGGGTCCATCAGGGCCGCCGCGGTGAAACGGCGATAGGGCGTGCCCGGCGCCAGCAAGGCCACCAGCGACACCGCATCATAGGCCAAGCTCGCCAACTGCGGCGGGGTGGCGCTGAAAGCGGCCTGGTATTTGGCGACGAATTCGGTATCGGCATTGGGCGCGGGCGCGGCATACCAGCTGCCATATAGGGCGGCTTCCCGCGTCAGCGAGGCGTCGTCATTCCACAGGCCCGTACCCAGCAGCTTCACCTTGTCCCGGGTGGCGCCGTCCAGCGACAAGGTCGGCGCGATGGCGCGCAGGATCACGCCGCCTTGCGCGATCAAGACCGCATCGGCGCCGCTTTTCGCCACGGCGCCAGCCGGACCGGCGACCGCGGCGGCATTGGGCGCATAGCGTTCCACGCTCACCACCGTGCCCTTGGCCGCGGCAACCGCTTCGGTGAAGGCGTCCTTGGCGACATCGCCATAAGCGGTTTGCGGCGCCAGGGCGGCGAACTGGCGATGACCCTTGGCCGCGGCATAACCGATCACCCGGCGCACTTCGTTCTGAGGCAGAAAACTCAAAAGATAAGCCCCGTTGCCCGCGACGCTCTTTTCGGTCGAGAAGGCCAGCACCGGCACGGCGCGATCGCGGGCGATGGGCGCCACCGCCGCCACCGAAGGACCGAACAGGGGACCGACGATAATCTCCGCCCCTTGCGCCAAAAGCTGCTGGGCGGCATTGGCCGCCGTTGCGCCGCCATTGCCCTCATCAGCGGTCATCAAAAGGATGTTGCTGTTGCCGGAATCGAACATGGCGAGTTGCGCCGCCTTCAGCATCGAAGCGGCCAGCGCCCGGGTTGGCGCCGCGCTGCTGGAGAAGGGAAGAATAATGCCGACCCTGACCGGCACCGTGTCGGCCGCCATGCCCGGCAGGCGCAGATAGCTGGGCAGATCATGGTCCAGGGGGTTGGATGCGGCGGGTTCTTGGGGGGAGGCCACCACCGGCGGGGCGGGCGGACCCTCGCGGCGCGGCGTACAGGCCGCTATCGCAATCAACCCGGCAATGGCACAAAAGCGGGTAACGGAACGCACAGAAACCGGCATCGGCAAATCCTTTGACGCGCGAACGTAAGCCTTTGGAAGCTAAGCCTTTAAAGGAGGCGGGACAATCGCCCGCCTTGGTATCGCCGGATCGCGGCGATTTGGCGGCGGGGCTTTATATCCTGGCCACCCCCATCGGCAATGCCCGCGATATTTCGCTGCGGGCGCTCCATATCCTGAAGGCTTGCGACGTGATCGCCGCCGAGGATACCCGCGTTACCGCCAAGCTTTTGGCCATTCACGGCATCTCCAAGCCCTTGATGGCCTATAATGACCATAACGGCCAGCAGATGCGGCCCAAGATTCTGGCGCGGCTGGAACGGGGCGAGATCGTGGTGCTGGTTTCGGATGCGGGCACGCCGCTTGTATCCGATCCGGGCTTCAAGCTGGTGCGCGAAGCGGTCGGCGCCGGCGCCCCTGTCATCGCGGTGCCCGGCCCGTCGGCGGTTTTGGCGGGACTGACCCTGAGCGGATTGCCGTCCGACCGTTTTTTGTTTGCGGGATTTCTTCCCGCCAAAGCGGGGGAACGCAAAAGCGCCTTGGGGGAATTGGGCGGCGTCCGCGCCACCCTGATCTTTTTTGAATCGGCGCAGCGGCTTGCGGAATCCTTGGCCGCCATGGCGGAAAGCTGGGGCGATCGCCCGGCGGCGGTGGCGCGCGAGCTCACCAAGCTGCACGAGGAAGTGCGCCGCGGCAGTTTGTGCCAATTGGCGGCGCATTATGCCAAGGCGGGTGCGCCCAAGGGCGAAGTCACGCTTTTGGTCGGGGGCGCCGCCGAAACGAGAGCCGATATGACCAAGATCGACTCGGCGCTGAAAGCGGCGCTGGCTTTCATGCCGGTCAAGGCGGCGGCCGACATGATCGCAAACCTGACCGACGGCTCGCGCAAGCAAATCTATGCTCGCGCCTTGGAATTGAAAGATGAGGGCTGAGCGCCAGATCGCGGAACGGCGCGGCCATCGCGGCGAGGATTGGGCGGCGTTCTGGCTCAGGCTCAAGGGCTATCGCATTCTGGCGCGCCGGCTGAAGACCCGCGCCGGAGAAATCGATCTTGTCGCCGCCGCACCCTTTGGACCGGTGTGTTTTATCGAGGTCAAAGCGCGCAGTTTGGCGCTTGTCGCGGCGCAATCGGTGGGCCCGGCGCAACAGACTCGCATTGCCCGCGCCGCCTCCCTATATCTCGCAAGCCGCCCGCATTTGTCCCGCCGCGGCTGCCGTTTTGATATTATTGCCATCGCGCCGCGCGGCCTTCCCGTGCATCACCGGGATGTGTGGCGGGCGGATTTTTAAGAGGTTTTCATGGCGCTGACCGTTGCGATCCAAATGGACCCGATCGAGAAGATCGACATCGGCGGCGATTCCACCTTCGCACTGGCTTTGGAAGCGCAAAATCGCGGCCACGGCCTTCTGTATTACGGTCCGCGCGATCTTTCTTTCCGTGACGGCAAGGTGAGCGCCCATGTGCGCCCCTTGAATGTGCGCGCCGTCAAAGGCGACCATTTCGCGCTGGGCGAGGGTTTTGTCTATGACCTGTCCGCGGCCGACGTGGTCTTGATGCGCCAGGACCCACCCTTCGACATGGCCTATATCACCGCCACCCATATCCTGGAGCGCATCCATCCCAAAACCTTGGTGGTGAACGATCCGATGGAGGTGCGCAACGCACCGGAAAAGCTGTTTGTCACCGAATTCTCCGACTTTATTCCGCCCACGCTGATCACCTCGGACCTGCGCGAAATCCGCGCCTTCCGCCAGGAACACAAGGACATCATCCTAAAGCCGCTCTACGGCAATGGCGGCGCGGGCGTGTTTCGGCTCAAGCCGGATGACGAAAATTTCGGCGCCTTGATGGAGATGTTCACCCTGTTCTATCGCGAGCCGGTGATCGTGCAGCGCTACCTGCCCGAGGTTCGCAGCGGCGACAAGCGCATCATCCTGGTGGACGGGGAATTTGCCGGCGCCATCAACCGGGTGCCGGCGGCCGGCGAAGCGCGCTCCAACATGCATGTGGGGGGGCGGCCCGAAGCCGCCGAACTGACGCCGCGCGAGGCGGCGATATGCGCCGCCATCGGGCCAGCGTTGAAAAAACGGGGGCTGATCTTCACTGGGATTGACGTGATCGGTGACTATATGACCGAGATCAACGTTACCTCTCCGACCGGGATTCACGAGGTCAAGCGCTTCGGCGGCGCCGATATCGCGGGCTTGGTCTGGGATGCCATTGAAAGAAAACGCAAATGATCACAGTCCGGCGGTCGGAAGAACGGGGCACCAACAAGATAGATTGGCTGGAATCCCGTCATTCCTTCTCGTTTGGCGATTATTACGATCCGGCCAATGAGAATTTCGGACCGCTGCGGGTTATCAATGAGGATTGGATCAAAGGCGGCGCGGGCTTTCCGCCCCATCCCCATCGCGACATGGAGATCGTCACCTACATCCTGGAGGGGGCCATCGCCCACAAGGATTCCACCGGCGGCGGCGGCACCATCCGCCCCGGCGAGATCCAGCGCATGAGCGCCGGCTCCGGCATCGTCCATGCCGAATTCAATGCCAGCGCCACGGAAACTTGTCATCTGCTGCAGATTTGGATCATGCCCTCCAAGCGCGGGATCGCGCCGGGCTATGAGCAAAAGCGGATCGATCCGCAAAGCGTGCACAATCATTTTGCCCGCATCGCCGCGCCGGAGCCGCGCGAAAACGAAGTGCGGCTGGTGCAGGATGCCGAAATCTGGGCCGCCAAGCTGGATGCGGACGTCGAAGCCATCCATCCCCTGGCGCAGGGACGCAAGGCCTGGCTGCAAGTGGCCAAAGGCGAAGTCAGAGTGAATGGAGAGACGCTGAAAGCCGGCGACGCCGCCGCCATCACTGATCAAGCCCAGATCACGGTGCGCTCCAAAGAGCCCAGCGAAGTGCTGCTGTTTGATCTTGCCTGATTATTGGAATGGGGCCCATTTCCCCGCCGCGCCAGCCGCTCGCCCAAGCTCGCGGCGTTCGCATCTTTCGCATGTCCACTGGACATGCTCACGCCCTGCGGGCGCCGAAGCTCACGGGATGACATCGCGCTTGGGCGCGATGTCACTTCACCAGCCCAAACCGGCTCTTGTAGCGCGGATCCAGGCCCGAAACCGGGAAGTAGATGAACACATCGGTGGTGCCAAATTGGCGGTCCACCACCGCGCCCTCGCCGATACAGCAGCCCGCGCGCACATAGCCTTTGAGCAGCGGCGGCATGCTGCGAAGCCCGTCGCGGGCGTCCACCTGATCCTTGGCAAGCCGGTTCATATCCACAAACAGTTCCGGCCGCGCCTTGACCCGCAGATGCTCCGGCATCGGATGGAAATGATGCAGATAGGAAAGCGGCAGCGCCATCTCGGTGACATCGGTGCCCGGCAACGAGGCGCAGCCGAACATCAGGTCGATATCGAAGCGCGCGACATAGGCCAGCAGGCCTTTCCACAATAGTTGCATGGTGCCGGGCCGCGAGCGATAGCTTTTCAGCACGCAGGAACGGCCCAGCTCCAGATATTTGGTGCCGGCGGGCAAGCCGTTCAGCATGGCCGACAGGTCATACTCGCTGGCGGTGTAAAAACCGCCGGCGCGCATCGCGTCGCGTTCACGCGTCAAGCGATAGGTGCCCACCACCATGGGCTGGCCGTCTTCGTCATGAGCGTCGCGGTCCACCACCAAGAGATGGTCGCAAACGTCATCATACTTGTCGAAGTCGCGGCGCAGCTCGCGCATCTTGGGCGAGGGGATGGCGCTCATCTCTTCATAGAAGACGACATAGCGCAGGCGCTGCGCCTGTTCGACTTCATGGTCTGTTTCGGCCAGGCGCACTTCCAGCGCCCCGGACACGGCCAATACCGGCCATTGCTGCAGGCGTCCCTCGAAAGGTCCGGCTTCGTAGATATTGACCACGATCGCTTCCTGTTTGCGCCGGTCTAAGTCCCCACGACTCACCGGGCCTTCTGTCAGGGCTTAAACCCCTTATGCGACAGTTTGGCAATTTTAGCCTATCGGGCTGTCACAATCCAAGGTCTTGGTGAATTTTTGTGAAATTACGTAGGGTTAAGGTTGGGGGCGGCTTTTCGCCCATGGCCCCGGGATACGGCCAGGAAAAGCCCGATAGACGGCACCGCGATGGCGGCGCAGCCCAGGAAAAACAGAGCATAGGCATTCATCAACCCGACCCGGGTGGCCAGCGCATCCACCATCACCCCCGAAAAGCCCTTAAGGAACTTCCCCGAAATGGCATAGGTGGAAGATAGAAGCGCATATTGGGTCGCCACATAGCCCAGGCTGGTCAGCGACGACATATAGGCCACCAGGCTGATCCCGGCGAAGCCCAGCGAGAAATCGTCAAATCCCATCACCAACATGAAGGCGATCAGGTTGGTGCCGGTGAAGATCAGCAGGGCATTGGCGGCGACGCCCAGCCCTTGCAGCACCGCGCCTAGGATTAGGGTACGCATCAGTCCGAGCCGAAGCGAAACCAGGCCTGCCACCACGGTTCCCAAAAAGGTCGTCCCCAGTCCCACCGTGGCGCGGGAAAGACCGATGGCATCCTTGCCCATGCCCAGATCGTGGAAAAAGGGATTGATCATGGGGCCCCGCATGAAGTCCGGCAGCCGGTACAGCGTAATCGCCAGCAGCATGACGATGGCCAGTTTCCCGTGTGTCTTGAAAAAAGCGATAAAGGGTCCTGCCACCGCATCGAACAGACCGCGCGCCGACCACAAAGGTTGATCGCGATTTTTTTGCGCCGCCATCTCATCGGCGCGTATCGGCTCGGGCGCGAGCAGCGTGGCCGCGATGCAGACCACCATGATGATGCCATAGATGGTGTAGGATATCGGCCAGCCAAAATGCTGCGCCGATACCAGGATCAGGGAATCGGCACAGATGATGGCGACCCGATAGCCCAGCGTGTTGGCGGCGGTCAGAAGTCCCAGTTCGGCGGAATCCGCCGCGATCTCGATCCGCCAGGCCGCCAAGGCAATGTCCTGGGTGGCGGAGGCGAACGCCACCACCAGCGCGGCAACGCCCAAAACCCCCAGACCATAGCGCACTCCCAGAAAGGCCATGGCGAACAAGCCTGCGGCAATCACCAGTTGCGATGCCAAGAGCCAGCCCCGGCGCAAGCCCAGAAAGCGCAGCGCGGGCACCCGGTCCAGCAACGGCGCCCAGGCGAATTGCAGCGAATAGGCCAAGCCCACCCAAGAGATGAAGCCGATGGCTTTCAGGGTGGTGCCTTCATCGCGCAGCCAGAAGGCGAAGGTGTTGCCGACCAGCAAAAAGGGCAGGCCCGATGAAAAGCCCAGGACCAGCATCAAGCGGACGCGGGGATTGAGATAATCCTTGAGGCCAAATCGCTGCGAAGCGGTCATGCCGCGACGATATGCGAACCCTCTGTGCTAGGGAACAAGGCCAAGAAGATTTCCTCCAGCGCGGCGGGGTCCACCGGCTTGGCCAAAAAGCCGTCCATGCCAGCTTCCAGGCAAGACCGCCTGCCGGCTTCCAACACATCGGCCGTCAAGGCGATGATGGGCGTACGCCTTAGTCCCTGGCGCGCTTCGCCGGCGCGGATGGCACGCGCCGCCTCGATACCGTCCATGCCGGGCATATGGATGTCTGTCAGAAGCAGATCGTACTGGCCCGCCAACACCGCCTGAACCGCGTCATTGCCGGTGGTCACCTCAGCGACAGTGTGCCCGCGCCGGCGCAGCAGTTCGCGGATCAAAAGCATGTTGATGGGGTTGTCCTCGGCCAAAAGGATACGCAGGCCGCAAGACGGGCGCGCCTCTGCCGATGGGCCCCAATAGGAACTGGAGGCCATCGTTTGCGCGTCCGCAGTTGCGTCCGCTTCAGGCGGCGCGATCAAGGAAACCGGCGCCGCCGCCATGTCCTCGGACGCGGTCGGGGCGATGCCGTCTCGGCACAAGACCAACTGGGTGACGAGCGAGGATTGGCGCACCGGCTTGACCAGATAGCCGGTAAATCCCATGCCCCGCATTTTTCCGAGATGGCCGCGGGCGTTGGGGGTGAGCATGACAAGGGTGGGAATGGCGGCGTGCGGATGCATCGCCAGCTCGGGCATATTGCCGGTGCCCGCATCGGCCAGGATCGCATCGGCATCCTCCAGCCGTTCCACCAATGTGCCGCCCGAGGCGAGCACTTGCAAACCGATGCCTTCGCGCAAAGCGCTATTGCGGCTGACCACCGCAACCCGCATGTCTTGCAGCGGCGCGCAATCCTCCGCCGGAGCCACGCCGATCATGGGCAATGTGAACCAGAAGCAGGAACCGCCCCCCGGCATCGGCTCCACGCCGATTTCGCCGCCCATGGTGTTCACCAGGCGCTTGGAAATCGCCAATCCCAGTCCGGTGCCGCCAAATTTGCGGGCATGGCTGGAATCGGCCTGAACAAACTCGTCGAAGATGTCCTGGCGCTTGGCCGCGGGCACGCCCACGCCGGTGTCGCGCACTTCGATGCGCAACATGCCTGCGCTCACCTTGACCTCGACGCAGACGCCGCCTCTTTCGGTGAATTTGACGGCATTGCCCATCAGATTGGTGATGATCTGGCGCAGGCGCATCTCATCGGCACGGATTGCCAGCGGCACTTCGGGCGCCACAATGGCCGTCAGCTCCACATCCTTGGGATAACCGCGCTGACACACGAGTTCGGCAACGCCCCACAACATCACCCGCAAATCCACATCGTCCAGGTCCAGGTCCAGCATGCCGGCTTCGATCTTGGAAAAGTCCAGAATGTCCTCGATCAGGCTCAGCAGGGCCTCGCCCGACTGGGTGATGGCTTCGGCATAGGTGCGCTGTTCGGGACGCAGATCGGTTTCCAGCAACAGACGGCCCATTCCCAAGACGCCGTTCATGGGCGTGCGAATCTCGTGACTCATGGTGGCCAGAAAACCCGACTTGGCGCGGCTGGCGTCCTCGGCATTGTCGCGCGCTTCCGTCAACGCGTCTTCCATGGTCTTGCGCTCGGTGATGTCGCGGCCCACGCTTTGGACTTCCACCAGGCGACCATGGGAATCGCGCACCGCGAAATCTTCCCAGGCGATCCAGCGATAGCCCTGCGTGGTTTTCACATATTGGTCATAGCGGGCGCGGTTATGGCCTGTTTCCAGAAAGCTGCCGAACACGGGAACTTGATGCTCGGGATGCGGCTGCGGCATGAAGGGACTGCCGATAGCGTGCGCCGCATCCAAGCCGAACAGTTTGAAGAAGGCATCGTTGCCGTAGGTAAGGCGGCTGGCGCTGTCGCGGCGCAGGATCGCATCGCCCTGTGCGTCCACCAGGCCCTTGTAGCGCGCTTCGCTTTGATTCAGCCGCGTGTTGATGGCGGCGGCGTTTTTCAGCGAGGCTTCCAAGCGCCCGGCAATGACCTTGAGTTGTTCTGCCTGATGCGCCAGCACTTCGCCGCGGCCGCGCGCCTTGTGCAAACTGTGCAGCAAAAAGGCCAACGTCACTGTCACAAGGGCGCCAAAGGCAGCCGGCGAGATCAGGCTGAGGCGGCCCAACAGCACGATATCGGCCAGCGCCGCGATCAGAAGGCCGCCCGCCATACTGCCCAAGAGGATGCGAACGATCCGCAACACTAAGAATACGCGCCTTATGGTGGGTTTTCGGGTGCGATTTTGCCCGATCTCCCTTCAGAAACGCTTAAAGGTTCCCGTACCGATCTCGGTGTCTCAGGAGCCCCAAGGGGCGGGGACCCGTCCGGAAAACACTATTTATTTCAATTGGCTATTCGATATCTTGGCCGCTGTCACAAAAGCTTTGCAAGATTGTGATGTTCGTGGCGTGGCCCAGGTGTGAATTGCCTCCGTTCCGACATTTCTGGGGCTGTTTTTGACCGATATCAGTTTGCGCGATCCTGCCGTCCTTTCTGCCCGTGCCGAGACACCCCGCCGGACCGGGGTCGGCGACGCAATTTTCCGTTTCATCGCGCTGGCGGCGGCCGTGACGGTGCTGGTCATTTTTGCAGGCGTGATCACCTCGCTGGTGATCGGGGCTGCGCCCGCTATGAAGGCGTTCGGTTTTACCTTCATCATTGAGGAAGCCTGGCGTCCCACGCGGGAGCATTTCGGGGCCTTGGCCCCCATCTATGGCACCTTGGTCACCAGCGCCATCGCCATGATCATTGCGCTGCCGGTGGGCATCGGGATCGCGGTCTTTCTCACCGAGCTTTGTCCCCGTCCCTTGCGCCGCCCCGTCGGCATCGCCATCGAATTGCTGGCCGGCATCCCGTCCATCATCTACGGCATCTGGGGCTTCTTCGTGTTCGCCCCCTGGTTCCAGCTGCATGTGCAGGAGCCGGTGGCGCTCGCCCTGGCGGATGTACCGGTGCTGGGCACGCTGTTCGGCGGCGCCACTTTTGGCATCGGCACCTTCACCGCCGGACTGATTCTCTCCATCATGATCTTGCCGTTCATCGCGGCGGTCACCCGCGATGTGCTGGAGACCGTGCCCAGCGTGCTGAAAGAAGCCTCCTACGGCTTGGGCGCCACCAGTTGGGAAGTGATGTGGAAAGTCTGCCTGCCCTTTTGCTCCACCGGGGTTGTGGGCGGCGCCATGCTGGCTCTGGGCCGCGCCTTGGGTGAAACCATGGCCGTCACCTTTGTAATCGGCAACGCGCACCGGATTGCGCCTTCGCTGTTCGCGCCGGGCACATCCATTTCGGCGGCCATCGCCAATGAATTTACCGAAGCGACCGGCGATCTTTATCGCTCGGCCTTGATCGAGCTGGGCCTTCTTCTCTTTGTCATCACCTTCATTGTCTTGTCCTGCGCCCAGTTGATGCTGTTGCGTCTGGAACGGAACAAGGGGAAATAGATGACGCTCAATCCCGCGCTCTATCTTCGCCGCCGCCTGGCCAACAGCGTGTTCATCATTCTGTCCATGGCGGCCGCTTTTTTCGGTCTGGCATGGCTGGCTTTCATCTTGGGCGGATTGCTGGTGGACGGTATTTCGGCCCTGTCGCCGACTCTTTTCATTGAAATCACGCCGCCGCCGGGCAGCAAGGGCGGACTGGCCAATGCCATCGGCGGCAGCATTCTGATGAGTACCATCGCGGTGGCGGCGGGCACGCCGATCGGGATTTTCGCCGGCACCTATCTGGCGGAATATGCCCGCCACGGCAAACTCGCCTTCGTGGTGCGCTTCGTCAACGACATCCTGCTGTCTGCGCCCTCCATCATCATCGGCCTGTTCATCTATGAGCTTCTGGTGGTGCCGATGCGCCATTTTTCCGGTTGGGCGGGCGCGGCGGCGCTGACGGTGATCGTGATTCCGGTGGTGGTGCGCACCACCGAGAACATGCTGATGTTGGTCCCCAACGGCCTGCGCGAGGCGGCCAGCGCGCTGGGCGCGCCGCAAAGTTTCGTCATCAAGGCTGTCACTTGGAAAGCGGCACGCGCCGGCATCATCACCGGCGTTCTTTTGGCCGTGGCGCGCATTTCCGGCGAAACCGCGCCGCTTCTGTTCACCGCACTGGGCAATAGCGGCTGGAACTGGAACTTGGGAGATGCCATGAACCAGCCCATGGCCAGCCTTCCGGCCGTCATCTACAATTTCGCCACCGGGCCTTATGAAGACCAACACGGCCTTGCCTGGGCCGGGGCGCTCCTGATCACCGCTACGGTGCTGGTGCTTTCCATCATCGCCCGCATCCTTGAGAATAAGAATCGGACCTGATCCATGGACACTGCCGTGCATTTGACCCCGGACCCTCAGACCGCGCCCCAGGTATCGGAAAAGGCCAAGATCGATATCAAGGACCTGAATTTCTATTACGGCACCAGCAAAGCGCTGAAGAATATCACCCTGCCGATCCTGGACCGCAAAGTGACGGCGTTCATCGGGCCGTCCGGCTGCGGCAAGTCCACCTTGCTGCGCGCCATCAACCGCATTTTTGAGCTTTATCCTCAGCAGCGGGCAGAAGGCGAAATTCTGATGGATGGCGAGAACCTTCTGAAAGCCAAGGATCTCAATCTGCTGCGCGCCCGCATCGGCATGGTGTTTCAGAAGCCCACGCCGTTTCCCATGTCGATCTATGACAATATAGCCTTCGGCATCAAACTCTATGAACGCATCCCACGTTCGGAAATGGACGGCCGGGTGGAGCATGCGCTGACCCGCGCCGCGTTGTGGGGAGAGGTCAAGGACAAGCTGAACGCCTCCGGCCTGTCGCTGTCCGGCGGCCAGCAACAGCGGCTTTGCATTGCCCGCAGCGTGGCGACGCGTCCGGATGTAATCCTGCTGGACGAGCCTTGCTCGGCGCTGGACCCGATTTCCACCGCCAAGATCGAGGAGCTGATAGAGGAACTGGTGGCCGATTACACCATTGTGATCGTTACCCATAATATGCAGCAGGCCAGCCGTTCATCCGACCATACCGCCTTCATGTATTTGGGCGAATTGATCGAGTATGGCCCGACGGAAAAGATTTTCACGGCGCCGGATAATAAGAAGACCGAGCAATATATTACCGGCCGGTTTGGGTAGGCGCGGTTCTTTCGGGCCTTGAGTTCGTCGCGCGATCGCTCGTGTACGTCTTGTACACGTCGCTCCGCGCTCCTGCTCAAGTCCCGAAATCCCTCGCGCCTAATGCTAACCAATATAATCCGAAGCTATTGTCTCGTCGCGTCGCGGCGCGGTGGATGTTGCGTTGAGGATCAGGCTGAGGACAAAGCCCACCGCGATATTGAGCGCCAGCGCGATCAGGGCGGCATAACAGGGGATCGTCAGCCCGAAAATTTCCAGCGGATAGATCGAGCTTTTAAGGTTCAACTGCACCACCATCGCCGTGCCGGCAATGATGCCCGCCGTCCATCCCGCCAGCAGCGCCCAAGGATTAAAGAAGCGGGTGTAAAGCGCGATCAACACCGCCGGCAAGGTCTGGCAGATCCAGATGCCGCCCAGAAGCTGCAACTGGATGGCGTAGGAGGTCTGAAACAGCAGCACGAAAAACAGCGCCCCCAGTTTCAAACCCAGCGAAGCCAGCTTGGCGGCGCGCGCTTCCTGTGCCTCGGTGCAACCGGGCGCAATGAACTCTTTGTAGATATTGCGGGTGAACAGGTTGCCGCTGGCGATCGCCATGATCGAGGCCGGCACCAGCGCGCCGATGGCAATGGCGGCGAAGGCGACACCCGCAAACCATGACGGGAACATGTGCAAGAACAAAGCGGGGATCGCGAAATTGTTACCGAACTCGGCGAAGCCGGGCGCATATTCCGCCATGCCCTTCACCCCGGCGGTCACCGCCGTGTAACCAAGCAGCGCGAGCAGCGCCAGCGCCAGCGAATAAATCGGCAGCAAAATCGCGTTGCGCCGGATCGCCCCGCTGCTGGCCGAGGACAACAGTCCCGTCAGCGAATGGGGATAGAGGAACAACGCTAGCAGCGAACCCACAGCCAGGCTGGCATAGGAAAAGCCCTGTCCCAGATTGCTGTCCGTGCCGGGCTTGAGCAACAGCATGCTGGGATCGATGCTGGAAAAGACTTTTTCATAACCGCCCAATTGGGTGGGGATCACGATGATCGCCGTCAGCACCGTGACATAGATCAGAATATCCTTGACCACGGCGGTGAGCGCGGTGCCGCGCAATCCGCTGGCATAGGTGTAGGCCGCCAACACCAGGAAGGCGACGATCAAAGGCAGGTTGGGAATGCCGCCTAGGGTGGTCGGGATACCCAAGGCGGCGATCACCACCTGCATGCCGGCAAGCTGCAAGGCGACATAGGGAATGGTGGCGACGATGCCGGTCAGCGCCACCGCCAGCGCCAACGGCCTGTTGCCGAAGCGACCGCGCACGAAATCGGCCGCCGTGACATAACCGTGCTTGCGCGCCACGGACCACAGCCGCGGAAAGCACAAGAACAGCAGCGGATACATCAAGACGGTGTAGGGCACCGCGAAGAAGCCCACCGCGCCCGCCCCGAACATCAGCGCGGGAACGGCGATAAAGGTATAGGCGGTGTAGAGATCGCCGCCGAGCAGGAACCAGGTGATTAAGGTGCCGAAGCTGCGCCCGCCCAGGCCCCATTCATGCAGGCTGTGAAGATCGGCCTTGCGCCAGCGCGTGGCGACAAAACCCAGGCACGCCACCAGCGCGAACAAGCAAAGAAAGACGGTCAGCGAAACGGGATTGGCGCTCATTTGCGGCGGCGCTCTTCATAGAGATAGACCGGCACGATGCAAAAGGCACCCAGCGCTGTCCACAGCATCTGATACCAATAGAAAAAGGGAATGCCGAACAGGGTCGGCTCGATGCGGTTGTAAAGGGGCACCCACAACAGGCAGGCAAAGGGCAGCGCCAGGAACAGATAGACCGGATGGAATTTCCGGCGCGGTTTGCCCTTATGCATATGCCCCCCCCTTTATACTTTGTAGCATTGCGCCGCCCGAGCTGCCCCGGGCGGCGCAATCACTCTATAGCATAGTATTTTAGTTGGCAGGCGGCTTGGGTTTGCCGTTCTCGTCCACATAGATGGTGGTGTTCGGCCCGACGCCCGACAGGATCACCACGGCGGGCTCCTTTTCGCCGGCGCGGTTGCCGTCCCAATGGATGGCGTTGACCTTGTCGACGGCCATGTCGCCGGCGCGCACCGGATGGGTGGTGCGCTCGTCATAGACGCTGCTGGACGAAACCCACCATGTGCCCGAAGCCACATAACCCCAGCGGTCATTGTTGTGGAAATGCGGCTTGGAGAAATTGCCCGGATACCATTTGTACATGATGGTATAGGGACCGGGCTTTTCGGGATCGCCATACAGGACGCACATTTCCTGCTTGCCGGGAGAGACCCTGCACTTGATATCCTTGAGCAGGACGATGGGCACTTGCGCGGGATTGGGCAACGGCCCGCTCGGGTCGTTGACGGTGACCCCAACTTTAGGATCGGGTTGCGCGATGGCGGCAAAGCCGGCGGCGCCCAAGCCAGCCGCCACGGCGCCGCCCAAAAGAATCTTGGCAACGGTATGCATGTTTGTCTCCCCTGGATTGTCGGAGGGACATTTTAGGCAGGAACTGTGACGCCTCGCAAACGGTGGCGTCTCTTCGCGGATGCAGCGAGGAATAAGGCGAAATTCAGGCGGCCCGCTTGCCCGCAAACGCCAGGTCCGGCATCGCAATCGCGTTCACGGGACCAGCTCCAATTACGCGAAGGGAACGGTGGGAAGGGGAACTTTGGTTCCGCCCGCAAGGCCGGCCAACTATCGCAGCGCCGCCGCGATCTTTTCATAGGCGGAAACATTGGTGACAGCGTGCAATACAGTGCGCAATTGCGTTTCTACACTGGCCATGTTGTCCGAGGCCCAGTCCTGAACCTGTTGGCTAAGCATGACGCCGGCAAGAAAACTGAAAATCATCGCCCTGAACATCGCCGCATCCGCCTCAAACAACCATGCGAAAGACAGATTGCAGCTCGCGGATGGCCGCCAGGCTGTTCTTGGCGTCCTGCAGGTCAAAGTGCGGCTCCACTTCGCCCAGCGACCAGTTGGCCGTTCCCACGCCGGGCCGGTCCAGCGACACGCGGGACACCGGCTGCACCCGCGCCTGATGGTTAAGGTACAGCGCGCACAGCTCTTCCAGCCTGTTTTTCGCGATCGGCATCATGGATGGCAGTATCACCACAGCAACGGCGGCATCGCCATGTTTTGATCGGCGAAAGGTTAAATCCGGCGGCCTGTCAGGTGGGTGATGGTTAGCGCCTCACCGTCACGCCTCGCGGTCCTTGACCTTGCGCACCTCGGCAAGCTGGCCGCGCAGAATGTCGATGGAGTCGCGCTCGGCCTTGCTCAGCCCATTAAGATCGACATGGTTCAGAAGAACCTCCAACGCATCGCCGATCCGGCCGAGCTGGCGTCCATAGCTGCCCACCTCATCCAATATGGCCTGTTCGATTTCGGGGCGCGGGGTTTGACCAAGATCGATATTGATGAAACCGAACTGCGCGCCTTGCTGATAAAAATTCCAAGGATTGATCGCCTGCCACAATTTTTGCGGCGCCAGCGAGAGCTGAAAAGTTTTGGACATAGCAGCCTCCTGTCAAAAGCAAGAATAGCGCACAAGCAGAACGCAGATTGCACATACAGCTCTAGTTTTATCTAACGGCTCTCAATGGATTTGCAGATCGTAAATCTCATTCTTGTTATCCCTGCATTGGCCGATGCCGGTTGCGCTAAACTGGTTGTAGTCAAATGTGCACCTTAGGGAGCTACCATCAGCGGAAGCTGCCATCAGGGTGCCGCCGCCTTCCATAGGCAGATCGACGTATGTCCCGCTCGCGTAGACGCTTCGCGTTCCAGAAGTCGCATTGGCAGTCTCTGAACCCATTGCGCCTCCCTTCTGCACATAAACCCATTGCCCCTTAAATTCTTTGCCGGCAATTGTGATGGCCAATTCGCCGCTGTTTCTCGAAACGTCCACGATGGCGTTGCCTGCCGCCCCTGTGGTGCGCCCGACAATAAAGACTGAACGCGTTGGAGGGGGAATGTTACATGCTGTAAGCAGCAACGATAGGAAGATGACCGAGCCAATTCTTTGCATGGCGCACCCGCGTGATTTGTAAGACAATGTTTGTCCGGCCTATGAAGCGTGTCAATCCATTGTCAGTACCACCACGCGGCTTTCCGCCACCACCTTGTCGGCCAAGCCGACAATGTTGAACAGCCCGTTGCCGTCTTCGCCGTTTTCCAGAATTGATAAGTGGCCGCGGAGCCGCGCTCTCACGCCAAATGGGTGATCCGGCGATAAGATAATGCTTCAGCGATATGCGGCTTGGCGACAGTGTCCGCGTCGGCCAAGTCCGCGATCGTACGTGCCACTTTCAACACCCGGTGATAGCCGCGCGCCGACAGCCGCATCCGCTCCGCCGCCTCGGTCAGCAGTTTGGCGCCCGCCGTATCGGGCGTGGCGATGCTGTCGAGCAATTCGCCTTCGGCCTCGGCATTGGTGCGGACCGGATATTGCGCGAAACGCGCCCGTTGCACCGCGCGGGCCTTTGCAACCCGCGCGGCAACCTCCGCGCTGCCTTCGGCCGGCGGCGGCAAGGTCAAATCGCTGGCCAAAACGCCCGCCACCTCCACATGCATGTCGATGCGGTCGAACAGCGGCCCTGAAATGCGCGCCTGATAGTCGCCGGCGCATTTGGGGGCGCGCCCGCAGCCCAGCGCCGGATCGCTCAGATAGCCGCAGCGGCAGGGGTTCATCGCCGCCACCAGTTGAAAGCGCGCGGGATATTTTACATGGGCGTTGGCGCGCGCCACCACCGCTTCACCGCTTTCGATAGGCTGACGCAGACTGTCCAACACGCCGCGTTGAAATTCCGGCAGCTCGTCCAGAAACAACACACCCAGATGCGCCAGGCTGACTTCGCCCGGTTTGACTTTCAGCCCGCCGCCCACCAAAGCCGCCATGGAGGCGGAGTGGTGGGGATTGCGAAAGGGCCGGGTGCGCGAAATGCTGCCGCCTTCCAGCGCGCCAGCCAGCGACTGGATCATGGAAATCTCCAGCGCTTCGCGCGCATCCAAAGGCGGCAACAGGCCGGGCAGGCGCTGCGCCATCATGGATTTGCCCGCGCCTGGCGGGCCGATCATCAGCAAATTGTGGCCGCCCGCCGCCGCGATCTCTAGCGCGCGCTTGGCGCCTTCCTGGCCCTTCACATCGCGCAAGTCGGGCGCGGTCTTGGCCGTCTCCATCACCCGCGCCACGGGCGGCGCCAGCACAGAGGCGCCCTTCACATGATTGACCAGTCCGATCAAGGACGGCGTCGCCAGAATTTCAAGGCCGCCCGCAAAGGCGGCTTCCGGACCGTTGGCGGCCGGACAAATAAGCCCACGATTTTGTTCGCTCGCCGCCATGGCGGCGTTGAGCACGCCCGCAACCGGCGTCACCGCCGCGTCCAAGGAAAGCTCGCCCAAAGCGACATAGTTCGCCATTTCGCTGGCCGGGATCACGCCCATCGCCGCCAACAGCCCCAACGCGATGGGAAGATCGTAATGCGATCCTTCCTTGGGCAGATCGGCGGGCGCCAGATTGACGGTGATGCGCTTGAAGGGCAGCGCCAGACCGATGGCCGACAGTGCGGCGCGCACCCGCTCGCGGCTTTCCCCCACCGCCTTGTCGGCCAATCCCACAATGTTGAACAGCCCGTTGCCGCCTTCGCCGATATGGACCTGCACATCGACTTCGCGGGCTTCGATGCCTTGGAACGCGACGGTGTAGATATGTGCGACAGTCATACGGCTCCCCGACAGGAGCAGGAGCCTAAAGGCGTTTTCCAGAATTGATAAGTGGCCGCGCGGGCCGCCTAGAGGAAGCCCTATTCGGGCGCTACCGTCACCTTGATGCCGTCGGTGGCGGTGCTGCAGATCACCTGGCAGGACAAGCGCGAATTGGGCTCCACGGCCAGGGCCATGTCCAGCATGTCGATCTCGGCTTCCGACGGCTTGGGCAGCTTTTCGTACCAGCCGTCATTGATATAGACATGGCAGGTGGCGCAGGCGCAGGCCCCGCCGCATTCCGCCGCCACATCCAGCCCGCCGTCGCGCAGGATTTCCATCACGCTCCAGCCGTCACGCCCTTCCAGCGTGTGTTCCTTGCCCTGGCGGTCAATGGCATGAATCTTCATTCTAGAACTCCCTCATCCTAAGCGGCGCATTTTCGCCGCCCGTGGACAACTCATCCTTCGACAAGCTCAGGATGAGGATGAGGCGAAAATGTGCAAGTCGAAGGATCACGAGACACCCAATTTCTTTTGCAGATTGGAAGACGAGGTCGTGTACTGGAAGCGCAGCTTCTCGTTAGGCTTGCAGATATGGAAGGCGGCCTGAGCCATCAGGGCGGCCTCATGGAAGCCCGACAATATCAACTTCAGCTTGCCGGTATAGGTGTTGATGTCGCCGATGGCGAAGATCCCCGGCGTCTGGCTTTCGAAGCGCGCCGTATCCACCGGAATCAGGTTTTCGTGCAGGTTGATGCCGAATTCCGCGATGGGTCCCAATTTGATGGTCAGCCCGAAGAAAGGCAGGAAGGCATCGGTTTCGTGGTGCCATTCACTCTTGTCGTGACCGGCCAAGGTAACGCCGGTCATCTTGCCGGGTTCGCCATGAATCGCCTTCACGCTGGCGACATGGAATTTGACTTTGCCTTCCTTTTCCAGCTCGCGCATTTGATTGACACTGTGCGCCGCGGCGCGGAAACCGTCACGGTGATGCACCAAGGTCATGGACTTGGCCAAGGGCGCCAGGTTGATCACCCAATCGAGGGCGGAGTCTCCCCCGCCAGCGATAAGTATGTTCTTGCCGCGGAAGGTTTCCATCTTGCGCACCGCGTAATGCACGCCGATGCCGTCGCCGGCATTTTCGAAATGCTCGATGCCCGCGACAGGCGGGCGCTTGGGCTGGAACGAGCCCGCGCCTGCGGCGATCACCACCACCGGCGCGATGATCTGGGTGCCGGCATCGGTCACCAATTTCCAGCGGCCGTCGGCCAGTTTTTCCAGGCTGGTCGCCATCTCGCCGAAATGAAACTGCGGGTCGAAGGGCTTGATTTGCTCCATCAGCCGGTTGACCAATTCCTGGCCGGTGACGATGGGCAGGCCGGGAATGTCGTAGATCGGCTTTTCCGGATACAGCTCGGTGCACTGGCCGCCCGCCCGGTCCAGGATATCGATCAAATGGCATTTAAGGTCCAAGAGCCCCAGCTCGAACACGGCGAACAGGCCGATGGGGCCTGCGCCGATGATGGCAATGTCGGTCTCAATGGGAGCAGTCATTCTCTCAGTCCTTGGGATATTCCACACCTAACTTGCTGTATAGGCTGGGAAAACGACGTTCTTATATGTAAAAATGGTCAGGCCAACAACCCCCGCCTATAACAGCGCTGCGATGCAAAATGACGCCCCCTTAAAAATGCCGGACGCCTGCGGGTCCATGCAGGAGCTTCGGGACGCCATTGATAGCCTGGATGCACGGCTGGTGGCGCTGCTGGCAATCCGCCAAGCCTATATAGAGCGCGCCGCCCAACTCAAAACCGGCCGCGATCAGGTGCGCGACCCCGAACGGATCGAGGAGGTCGTGGCCAAAGTGATTGCGGAGGGAAGAAAGGCGGGTTTAAGCGTCAGTATTGCCGAGCCGGTATGGCGGACGCTGATAGAAGCGTCCATCCGGCACGAGTTCGAGGCGTTTGATAAGCGTTAGTTGGATTATCCCCCTCTGTCGCAGCTCGGGTTTGCGTCCGCAAACACCTCGCTGCGACATCTCCCCCTTCCGACGGCTTCGCCGTGAAGGGGGAGAAAGCTGGTGTGTTTTGAGGGTCGGGCCGCGAAATGCGGCCCTCGAGTTCAGGGCGCCTTCAAAGTCAGGCGGCTGCCAAATAATCCGCGATAAACGCCTGCACGGCCTCGCCTTCGACCCTGAGCGCCTCGATCATTTCCACCGCGCGGTCGGGGCTGGTCGCCGGGTCCACCGGTTCCGCCGCCGCGGCGGCTTCGCCCATGGCAAAGGCGCCGACGCCCCGTGCCGCACCCTTCAAGGTATGGGTGACTTCGCGCCATTTGCGGGCATCGCGTTGCTCCAGAACGCTCAGAAGCTGGCCCACCATCTCGTTCAGTTGGCCGTTGAACAGCTTGAGGATTTCGCTGTTCAAGGTCCGGTCCCCACCGGTGTAACGGGCAAGATGGGACAGATCGAGCGGGAGGCCGGTCATGCGGGAAGGTCCGATAAAGGCCCTTCAGCCTGCCCGCCTTTCGGCTAAAGCGGCGTTAATGGCGATGTAATACCGGTTCGGCAATGGTGTCAGGTCCCGAAATTATGCTTAAAATGCAAGAGCGGGCTGAAGCTTAGGCCGCAATTCATGGGCTGGCGCATGGTCAGGACATTCGGAAAGACTGTTCCACTGGAAAAACCCCAAAAGGGGGCAGCCAACGGAACCACCAGCGGAGCCTCGCAAGAGGCGCCGGCCGCCGCTGCGCCCATGCTCCGCCTGCGTCCCAACCGCTTTGGCGCCGTCGCTTTCGCGGTGGCCTCGATCACCGCTCTGTTTTGGATTGGGGTGGGCGGCGCGTTCCTCTGGGGCTATCTGGGTCCGCAAGGCTTGGTCACCTTGGATCCCGCCCGCACGGTCTTGGCCGTTGCCGGGCTGTTGTTGCCGCCGCTCCTGTTTTTGGCCATCGCCGCCGTCCTGGCGCGCAGCGCCGCCATGAGCGATGCCACCCGGATCCTGCTTTCAGCCAGCGACCGGTTGTTGGCCGCCGACGACAATGCCGCGGGCAGCGCCGCGCGCCTGGCGCGAGTGGTGCGCCGCGAGCTGGACGGATTGAATACCGGGCTGGATGTTGCGTTCCAACGCATGCGCACCCTGGAAGCGGTATTGGAAAAACAGATTTCCACCTTGGACGATGCGGGCGCGCGCGCCCAGGTTCGCAGCGAGACCATTGCCGCCCGCCTGCATCAGGAAAGCAACCGCATCGAAAGCCTGGGCGATCATTTGAGCGAAGCGGCGGGCCGGGCGGGCGAGAATGTCGCCGGACGCGCCGCCCAACTCAAAGCCACCATGGAATCGGCGGAAGGCACGCTGAAAATGGCGACCCAATCGCTGGACGTGCAGGCGGCGGGTTTTCGCGCCGCCGTCACTCAGGCTGCCGAAGCGCCGCTGCAAGCCGCCAAGACCTTGGAAGCGCAAGCGGCGCGAATCTCGGAAGTCTCCGATGCCGCGGTGGGCCGCGCCGAATTCGTGCTGGCGCGTCATGAAAAACACCGCAACCAGTTGGGCGAGCTGGTTCTCCAACTCAGGGACGAAAGCGAAAATCTGGAAGCCAAGCTGGCCGCGCAGCGCGCCGGGGTGGAAAAGGCGATCACGCTGCTCAGCGGGGAATCGCAAAAGTTCGAGACGGTGGCGGGCGATGCGCAGCGGCATCTGGACCTGATCATGACCAATGCCTCCGCTCATGCCGCGCAATTGACCAATGGCTTTGTGCGCGAGGCCGAAAGGCTGAAAGACATCAGCGAAAATGCCTACAGCGTGCTGGCCGGCCTGTCAGCCGCCTTGAAGGATGCCGGTACGGGCGCGCAGACTTTGATCGGGGAAAGCGCCGCCCAGGCCAAGCAGGATGCGCGGTTGCTGGTGGGCGAGGCGATGGCGGAATGCGAAAGACTGCTGCGCTCGGCCGGTGAAATGAGCGCGGAAGCCAGCAAAATCCGCACCATGCTGGCGGAAGCCACCCGCGATGTGGAAAAGCATTTGATCCGGCTGCCGGGCCTGGCCGAGGAAGAAGCCCGCCGGCTGCGCCTGATGATGGCCAGCGAGACCGAGCTGCTGCTGGATCTGTCGGCGCGCACTATGTCCACGCTGCATGCGCGCTCCACCGGCAGGCTGACGCCGCCAGATTTGGGCGGACCCATGAAGCCCCCGGCCGAGCCGGAAAGCGAGGGTCTCAAGGGCCTGGCGCGTAAGCTCACCACCCGCAAAAGCTCCACGGCGCGCCCCACCGATTCCAAGAATTGGGAAATGAAAACCTTGCTGGCGGCGGCCGAACAGGATGACGGCCTTCGCTTGCCGCGCGCCGACAAGGCGGCGCTGGATACGGCGGCGGCCCTGGGGGCGCTGGAATTGGCGCTGGCCGACATGGCGATCGATCTGTCGGCCTTGGATGACGCCGAGCCGGGCGACGAAGACTGGAAACGTTATCTGGCGGGCGACCGCGCCGTGTTCGCGCGGCGGCTGGCGGATACGATTGACGAATCCGCGGTGGACCGCATCGCCACCTTGTACCGCGATGACAAGCGCTTTCATGACGCCGCCGATGCCTATCTGGCGGAGTTCGAAAATCTGTTGGCCAAGGCGCGCGAGGGCGATGGCGGCGGCTTGCTGACTTCGACCCTGCTGTCCGCCGATACCGGCAAAGTGTATCTGGCGATCGCCTATGCGCTGGGGCGACTGTAACCGCTCCCCCTCACCCTCGCCTGCGCAAAGGATTGCGCAGGCTCTCCCTCTCCCCCATCGGGGGAGAGGGCAAGGAAGCGCAGCGGTCTACCACGAGCATTGAGCGGGTGAGGGGGGCAGTCAGTGGCGCTTCAACCGCGCCGCATAAAATCCATCCATGCCGCCCTTGTCGCCCAAGTGACAGGCCAAATGAAATGGAAATGTCCGCAGGTCGCCATCGGGCGTGATCCATTCCTGATGGCCGAACAGTTCGTCCGCCGCAATCGGCGCGCGGGCGAATTCCGGATGGTTGGCCAGGAACGCCGCGATTTGCTCTTCACCCTCCTCGCGCTCCAGCGAACAGACCGCAAAGACCAATGTGCCGCCGGGCTCAACCATGGCCGCGCCGCTTTCCAAAATCTCATAGGCGGCGGCGGCGGACACGGTGACATCGGCCGCGCCCTTGATCCAGGGCAGATCGGGATGGCGGCGGATGGTGCCGGTGGCCGTGCAGGGCGCGTCGATCAGCACCAGCGGCGCCTTGCGGTCAAAGTCGCGGGCGTCGCTTGGCACGATCTCAGCCCTCAGTTTGGTGCGCGCCAGATTTTCCGCAATGCGTTCGGCGCGCGTGGCGTCCATCTCCACCGCGATCACAGCCGCGCCCGCCGCCGCCAATTGCATGGTCTTGCCGCCGGGCGCGGCGCACAGATCGATCACGCGCTTGCCGGCGACATCGCCCAGCAGCGCCACAGGCAGTGTGGCGGCGGCGTCCTGCACCCACCAATTGCCTTCGGCGAAGCCTGGCAGGTCTTCGATGCGTCCGGGATCGGTCAGCCGCCGCACAGGGCCGAACAGCGCCTCGCTGTCCGGAAAAACCGCGTCCGGTGATTTCAGGATAATGTCCACCGGCGCGGCGCACTGATGCGCACGCGCAATCTGCCGTGCGGTGCCGGAGCCATACTGGGCCGTCCAGCGCGTCCACAGCCAGTCGGGCGTGGACAGGCGTTCGCGGTCCAGCCCCGACAGGACCGCTTCGCCGTCCTTGGCGATCCTGCGCAGCACCGCATTGACCAGCGGTTTGAAATGCACCGCCTTGCGATCCTTGGCCGCCAGGTCATTGGCGGCATCCACCGCGGCATGGGGAGCCACTTTCAGGATCAACAGTTCGCAGGCCCCCAGCAGCAGGATCTCGCTGGCGGCGCCCGCCTTGTGCGGCGCCAA
The DNA here is from genome assembly GCA_035275465.1 of Rhizomicrobium sp. GTDB lineage: Bacteria > Pseudomonadota > Alphaproteobacteria > Micropepsales > Micropepsaceae > Rhizomicrobium. Next base: position 63,832 of record DATEMS010000026.1, read on the forward strand.
GGGCTTGGCGAGGAATGTGCGCAGCACCGCATCCAGCGCGCCCATATGACGCAAACTTTCGCTGACCAGGGCGCGGGCAAAACCGGCGTCGCGCGTGGAAAGCCCAGCCAGTTGATCCAGCCCCGCATCCAGCGGGCGGCGCTTTTGCAGCACACCCGAAAGAATGGCGAGCGCCGCACTGCGGGCGGGCAATCCGGCTATGTCGGTCATGCCGTCTGTTTAGAGGATTTGCGGCGTAAAGTGGTAGGGGCTGGTCACTGCCGCTCGCTTTGGCTCGCGGCGTCCCGGCCTCGCGTCGCGCTTGGACGCGCGCCGCTGCGGCGTTCGGCGCTTTCGCAGGTCCACTGGACCTGCTCACCCGCTACGCGGGACGCGCCTCACCCCCAAGGGCCCTTCTGTTGAGAAACAATCTGGCGGCCGCCGATCCACGGCCCACCGCCCGTTACCACCGCCGGCTGGCTGCTGTTTGCCATGGCGCTGAGCCGGGCGATGCGGTCTTCGGTGGAGGGATGGGTCGAAAACAGGCCCGACATTCCACCATGCAGCGGATTGACGATGAAGAGATGCGCCGTGGCCGGATTGGCATCGGCTTCGTGATTGGGCACGCCGCCGCGCACACTGCGCTCCATCCGGCCAAGGGCGCTGGCCAGCCACATGGGACGGCCGGAAATTTCCGCCCCGGCGCGATCGGCCTCGAATTCGCGGCCGCGCGAAATCGCGGCCTGCACCAGCATGGCGGCGATTGGTGCCAGCAAAGTGACCAGCAACATGCCCACCATGCCGACGCCGTTTTCCCGCTCACGGTTGCCGCCCATGAAGAAGGCCATGTTGGCCAGCATGGAGATGGCGCCCGCGATCACCGCGGTGATGGTCATGGTCAGAGTGTCGCGATGCTTGATATGCGCCAGTTCATGCGCCGCCACGCCCGCCAGTTCTTCCGGCGAAAGCTGTTCCAGGATGCCGGTGGTGAAGGCCACCGCGCCATGCTCCGGATCGCGCCCCGTGGCAAAGGCGTTGGGCTGCGGATTCTCCATAATGTAGACTTTGGGCATGGGAATGCCGGCATTGGTCGCCAGTTTTTCCACCATACCGAACAATTCGGGCGCGCTGGCGGCATCCACCTGACGCGCGCCATACATGCGCAGCAGCACCTTGTCGGAATTCCAATAGGCGAACAGGTTCATCGCCAGCGCCATGGCGAAGGCGATCATCACGCCCTGGCCGCCGCCGATCAGGGCGCCGACCGCCACGAACAGCCCGGTCATCAGGGCGAGCAGCATGCCGGTGCGAAGCGTGTTCATCTCTTTGTTCTCCTTGGCTCACTGATGTAATCTCGCCGGATGGCCAATCAAGCATTCCCGGACCAAATCGCCGCCCGCCTTGCCGAAGCGGCCCGGCGCGCCAATGCCGAAGCGGAGGCCCGCCGCGCCCAAGAGGCTAACCAGGAGGCTAAAAGGAAATTGCCGCCGGAATTGGGCGGGCCCAAGGGACCGGAACCGACGCGTTATGGCGATTGGGAACGCAAAGGCATTGTTTCGGATTTTTAATAATGGTGGTCGCGCCGGCAGGCTCTTCGGGTTGCCGGTCGCTTCGTCAGAATGCTTCGGCCGTTATCTCTTCCAAGATTTGCCGCACATCCTGGGGCCAGGCTTCGATATGAGCGGCAAACTCCTCCCGCTGACCGGCATATAGCGCGCGAATGACTTCCTCATAACCGGGCGCATTGCCCACCAAGGCCGTGGCGAGGCGGTAGGCGGCGTCACGCAATTGGCGCTGGCGGGCCTTGGGATTTCGGCTGGCTTCCTCCACCAGCTTGCGCAGAGCAACCGACGCCCCTCCCGGTTGGGTCGCCAGCCAATCCCAGTGCCGGGGCAGCAAGGTCACTTCCCGGGGGATGACCCCCAATTTGGGGCGCCCCGGACGCGGTCCTTCACTGCCGGGCGGAAACCGTGGGTCAATGTCCACCACCCGGCCGGTCTGGCGGTCGAAAATCACGCAATCCGCCATATCCCGGCAAGCGCCATAAACTTGCGGTAGGGTGCCAGAGGCGATGTGATCAAAGCCGGAAAAGGCGGAATAGCTCATAGTCTATATTTATCCGGATGAAATACTAAAATCAATATATCCGGGTAAAAGTAAATTGCTTGTTTGGCTTGATGCCCCGCCCTCCAAGGTTCATTTAAGGGAGGCAATCCGGGCCGCCCCATGTTCATCCAAACCGAAGCCACCCCCAATCCTGCCACCCTCAAATTCCTGCCCGGCCGCGAGGTGATGGGCGAAGGCGCGGTGGCGGATTTTCCCAGTATCGAGCAGGCGGGCCGCTCGCCTTTGGCCAAGGCGCTTTTCACAATCCCCGAAGTCAGCCGGGTCTTCTTCGGCTCCGACTTTATTTCCGTGACCAAGCGCGACGGCGACTGGAAGCATCTGAAGCCCGCCATTCTGGGCGCGGTGATGGAGCATTTCACCCGCGGCGCGCCTTTGCTGGAAGGAAACGCCGAGGAAACCGAAGAGACCTATAGCGCGGAAGACAGCGAAGTGGTCGAGCAGATCAAGGAGTTGATCGAAACCCGTGTGCGTCCGGCGGTGGCGCAGGACGGCGGCGACATCATCTTCAAAGGATTTGACGGCGCCAGCGGCGTCGTCTCGCTGCATCTGCAAGGCTCGTGCGCGGGATGCCCGTCTTCCACCATGACGCTGAAGAACGGTATCGAGACTATGCTGCGCCACTATGTGCCCGAAGTGACAGCGGTCGAAGCGGTCTGATGTCTTCTTCCGTCTCACATTCGGAGGAAGCCTATCTCGCCGAGCCCGATCACGCGGTCGCCGATGCGGCGCTGGACACGATTTTCCGCGGCGCGCGCACCTTGCGTAAATGGCAGGACAAGCCGGTTTCGCCGGCCCTGTTGATGGCGATCTACGATTTGATGCGCTGGGGTCCGACCGAAAGCAACATCACCCCGGCGCGTTTTTATTTTGTGGTGTCCAAAGCCGCCAAGGCGCGGCTCGAGCCTTTGCTGGATGAAGGCAACCGGGTCCAGACCATGACGGCGCCCGCCACCGCCATCATCGGTTATGATCTGGATTTTCCGCGCACCCTGGCCAAGCTCGCCCCGCGCGCCAGCGGCCTGGCGGAACAGCTTAAGCAGGACCCCGAAAAGACCCGCTTTATGGCGATGCGCAGCGCAGGCCTCCAAGGCGGTTATTTCATCGTCGCGGCGCGCGCCTTGGGCCTGGATTGCGGGCCTATGTCGGGTTTTGATCGGGACGGTATAGACAAGGAATTTTTCGCCGGTACCGCCATAAAATCCTATTTCCTTTGCAATCTTGGCTATGGCGATCATGCAAGCCTGCGCGCCCGCGCGGCGCGCCTTGGCTTCGACGAAGCCTGCAAGATTCTGTGAAGACGCTCGCCGTGGATACGGCCCTAGGCGGCTGCTCGGTCGCCCTGCTGAACGGCGGCGATACTCTCGCGCACAAATTTGAAGCCATGGAGCGCGGTCATGCCGAACGGCTCGCGCCGATGGTGGAGGAAACCATGACAGCGGCGGGCGTGGGTTTTTCCGCGCTCGAACGTCTTGCGGTGACGGTGGGGCCCGGGACCTTCACCGGGCAGCGCGTGGGCTTGGCCTTCATGCGGGGCTTGCGGCTGGTGCTGCAAATCCCTTTGACCGGTGTGACCACACTGGAGGCAATCGCCGCCGCCGCGATGGCCGAAACCGGAAACATCAAGGCCGCCGCCATCCATGACGCGCGCCGGCAGGAAGCCTATCTGTTGCTGAAGGATGGCGAAGCGGTGATGCTGCAGCCCCAGGTCATGCCGTTCCAAGATGCGGTGGAACGCATCCGTGCCTTCGGACCTTGCGCCTTGGCCGGAACCGGCGCGGCGGCGGCCGGTGAAAGTCTGGGCGGCGCTTTTGCGCTGTCCGCCCTTCGCCAGCCCGATGCCGTGTGGGTCGCCCGCCTGGCGCAAAAAATGCCGGCGCCCGCGCACGTGCCGGGCCCGCTTTATTTGCGCGCCCCTGACGCCAAATTGCCGGGCAGGAGGGTTTTGGCATGATCGCGCTGCTGGATTCGGGCGCAGACACGGCGCCGCTTGCGGCACTACATGCCGCCTGTTTCGACAAGGCCTGGGATGCGGACGCCATCCGCAGCATGTGCGCCTCACCCGGCACCTTCGTTTTTTGGGAGCAGAACGGATTTGTCATGGCGCGCGTGGCCGCCGGCGAAGCGGAAATCCTCACCTTGGCGGTGGAGCCCAAGGCCCGGGGCAGGGGCCTGGGCCGCAAGCTGCTGGACGCTGCCATCACCAAGGCTATGGAACTGGGCGCGCAGGCCATGTTCTTGGAAGTGGGCAGTGACAATCCGCATGCCCTGGCGCTCTATGCCGGCCTGGGTTTTACCAAGGTCGGCATGCGCAAAGCCTATTATGATGGCAGGGATGCGCAGCTCCTCAGGCTTTCGTTACCCGGAAAATTCGCTTAACCTGCTGAGATGCCCGCACAACCAGGGGAGCATTCGGTGACGCGGATTGAGAAGGCCTGCGTGGATAAAGGCCTGAGGATGACCGACCAGCGGCGCGTGATCGCGCGCGTCTTGTCGGACGCCGCCGATCATCCCGACGCGGAAGAATTGTACCGCCGCGCCTCGGCGATCGATCCGCATATTTCCATCGCCACCGTCTATCGCACCGTCAAGCTATTCGAAGATGCCGGTATCCTGGAGCGGCATGATTTTCGCGATGGCCGCTCGCGTTACGAGGAAGTGCCGGAATCCCACCACGATCACCTGATCGATGTGGCGACCGGCAGCGTGATAGAATTCCGCAACGAGGACATCGAAAAGCTGCAACGCCGGGTGGCGGAAGAATTGGGCTTTGAGCTGATCGATCACCGGCTGGAATTGTACGGCGTGCCCAAGGGGCGCAAGCCTCAATCGTGACGCGCGCAAGCTCCAGCCATGACGTCCTGATGTCGGGCGCCTAATGTCCCGGCTGCGCGCCGCTTTCATTGTCGCGGCTTTTCTTGCCATCACTTCGGTAGGCATGCCGGTGCAATGGCTGTTCCTCAAGCTGCGCTGGTCCGCGGCCCGCACCTTTCCCCATCGCTATCATCGCCTCGTTGCCGCCCTGTTCGGCATGCACATAAAGGTCGCCGGAGAACCGGTTAGCGGCGAAGGCGTGCTGATGGTGGCCAATCACACCAGTTGGCTGGATATCGTGATTTTCTCGGCGGCGGCGCCGATCTCCTTTATCGCCAAGTCGGAGGTCGCAAGCTGGCCCTTCTTCGGCACCCTGGCGCGGCTGCAGCGCACCGTGTTCGTGGAGCGTCAGCGCCGCAGTTCCACAGGCCAGACCCGTGACGTCATCCGCGACCGGCTGCTGGAAGGCGACGCGCTGGTGCTGTTTCCGGAAGGGACCAGCCATGACGGCAATACTGTGCTGCCTTTCAAGAGTGCGTTGCTGGGCGCCGCCGAGGCGCGGCTGGCGGGCGGCCAGCATGTGAAGGTTCAGCCGATCTCCGTGGCCTTTACCGGTCTGCATGGCGTGCCGATGGGCCGCGAGAACCGGCCTTTGTTCGCCTGGTATGGCGATATGGAAATGGTGCCACATCTGTGGGAGGCGCTGCTGGCCGGGCCGCTGGATGTGGTGGTTCAGTTCCACGAACCGCTGAGCCTGGACCGCATGGACCGCAAAAGTCTGGCGGCGCGCGCCCAGAAAATCGTGCAAGCCGGTCAGGCCCAGGCCCTGGCGGGGCGGCAAACTTGAATTTGCGGCCCGCGAACCCGATAAGGCGTGCTTGAGAACCCGCATGAAGACGTTGTTCGTCAAAACCTATGGCTGTCAGATGAACGCCTATGACTCCGCCAAAATGGCGGATTTGTTGGCGCCCTTGGGCTATGCCAGGGCGGATGCGCCCGACGGCGCCGATATGGTGATTCTCAACACCTGTCACATCCGCGAAAAGGCCGCGGAGAAAGTCTATTCCGAGCTAGGGCGGCTCAAGACGCTGAAAGCGCAAAAAGCGCGAACCGGCGGGCGGATGTTCTTGGCGGTGGCCGGATGCGTCGCCCAGGCCGAAGGCGAGGAAATCTTGGTGCGCCAGCCGGCGGTGGATCTGGTGGTGGGGCCGCAATCCTATCACCGCCTGCCGGAAATGATTGCGCGTGTCGCGCGCCAAAGCGGCCATGCGCTTCAGACCGATTTTCCGGCGCTGGAAAAATTCGATTCCCTGGTGCCGCCTCAGTCCAGCGGCGTCAGCGCCTTTCTGACGGTTCAGGAAGGTTGCGACAAGTTCTGCACATTTTGCGTGGTGCCTTATACCCGTGGCGCCGAGCAATCCCGCCCGCCCGCCGATATCCTGCGCGAAGCGCGGCAACTCGTTGAGAAAGGCGCCCGCGAGCTTGTGCTGTTGGGTCAGAACGTCAATGCCTATGACGGCGAAGGCTGGTCGCTGGCCAAGCTGTGCGATGGCCTTGCGGATATCGATGGTCTTGTCCGCATCCGCTACACCACCAGCCATCCCCGCGACATGGCGGACGATCTGATCGCCGCCCATGCGGACAATCCCAAGCTGATGCCTTATCTGCACCTGCCGGTGCAATCGGGATCGGATACGGTGTTGGAAGCGATGAACCGCCAGCACCGGGCGGACGATTATCGCCGCCTGATCGAACGCATCCGCGCGGCGCGCGCCGATATCGCCCTCACCTCCGATTTCATCGTCGGTTTCCCGGGCGAAAGCGATGCCGATTTCGATGCGACCATGCAATTGGTGCGCGATATCGGCTATGCCGCCGCCTTTTCCTTCAAATATTCCAAACGTCCGGGCACGCCCGCTTCCACCCTGCGCAAGCAGATTCCCGAGGATGTGAAAAAGGCGCGGCTGGATGTGCTGCAAAAGCTTTTGCTGGCCCAGCAATATGCTTTCGACGATTCCAGAATCGGAAAAACCATACCGGTTCTATTCGAGAAAGCCGCGCGCGATCCGGGCCAGATCATGGGCCGCACGCCTTATATGCAGCCCGTGCATGTTCATGCCGACGCGTCTCTGATCGGCAAGATGGCGCAGGTCGAAATCCAAAGGCGCACCGCCAATAGCCTGCATGGCGCGCTTGCCGAAAAGAACGCTTTGGCATGAGCGCCAAGAAGACCTCCGGCGCGACCCTGGAATTTTCCGACAACAAATTGCTGCGCGCTTTGGGCGGGCCGCATGGCAAGCATTTCGCCCGCATCGAACAAAAGCTGAATGTCGGCATAGACATGCGCGGCAATCTGGTGGCGGTCCAGGGCAAGGACCGCGAACGCGCTGGCGCCATCTTAAGGGCGCTGTATCTGCGGCTGGAAGCGGGGGAAAGCGTCACCCAGGCGGAGGTGGACGCGGAAATCCGGTTCACCGACCAAGCCCGCATGCTGGCGCCGGGGGCGATCAAAACCGCGTCTTCGCGCGCCGTCCGCCCGCGTTCGCCGGCCCAGGCCGCCTATCTGGAGATGATGCGCCAATGTCCCTTGGTGTTCGGCATCGGGCCCGCCGGCACCGGCAAGACCTATCTGGCCGCCGCTTTTGCCGCCCATATGCTGTACGAAAAGCGGGTGGACCGGGTGATTCTAACGCGCCCCGCGCTGGAGGCCGGAGAGCGGCTGGGTTTTCTGCCCGGCGATTTGAAAGAGAAGATCGATCCCTATCTGCGCCCGCTTTATGATGCTTTGTTCGACGTTCTGGGCGAAAGCGCCGGCCGGCTGATGGAGCAAGGCGTGATCGAAGTGGCGCCCTTGGCCTTCATGCGCGGCCGCACCCTGACGCGGGCCTTCATCATTCTGGACGAAGCCCAAAACACCACCCAGGCGCAGATCAAGATGGCCATGACCCGGCTGGGCGAGGACAGCCATATGGTCATCACCGGCGATCCCTCCCAAAGCGATCTGCCCGGCGGCGCGGCCTTGGGATTGAACGAGGCGCTCTCCTTCCTGGAAGGGGTGGAAGGCGTGGGCGTCACCCGCTTTGGCGAAGAAGACGTAGTGCGCCATCCTCTCGTCGCGCGCATCGTGGCGGCCTATAATCGGCTCAGCAAACCATGAGCGGGATCATCTTGGCGATCGAGGATAAGCGGTGGCGTTCCCATCGCGGCCTGCAGGCGCGGCTGAAACGGGCGGCCGAAGCTGCGCGCAAGGCAGTCCGGTTGAAAGGCGACTTCACCATTCTGCTCACCGGCGACAAAAGGCTGCGAAGCCTCAATCATGATTTCCGCGGCCTGGACAAGCCCACCAATGTTTTGTCCTTTCCCGGATCCGGCGGCTATGGCGGCGATATCGCCATCGCCTATGGTGTCACTGCCAAGGAAGCCAAAGCCGCGGGTAAGACCGTCTTGGCGCATGTCACCCATCTGGCGGTGCATGGTATCCTGCACTTGGCCGGTTACGATCACGAAACGCCCAAGGACGCCAAGGTCATGGAGCCGCTGGAAACCCGCATTCTCAAACGGCTGGGTATTGCCGATCCCTACCGGGCGCTGCCGCAATGAGCGACCATCCTTTAAGGCGCTTGTTTCAGCGGATCACCGGGCGCGGCGACGCGGCTGCCATGCGCGAAAGCCTGGAAGAGGTGATCGAGGAAAGCGAGCGGGAGTCTCCCGCTTTGTCGGCCCAGGAACGGGTGATGCTGGGCAACTTGCTGCGCTTCGGCGAACTCAAAGTGGGCGATGTGATGGTGCCGCGCGCCGAGATCGTGGCGGTGGATGAGACCATCGGCCTGACCGACCTTATGCAGCTATTCCGCGAGGCGCAGCATTCGCGCCTGCCGGTATTCCGCGAGACCTTGGACGATCCCACCGGATTGATACATGTGAAGGATGTGCTGGGTCTGTTGGAGGGCAATGCCGAGGGCGCCTATTGCCTGTCGCCCCATGCCCGCATCGGCGCGCTGCTGCGGCCGATCCTGTTCGCGCCGCCTTCGATGCGCGCGCTTGACCTTCTGCTCAAGATGCAGGCCAGCCACACCCACCTGGCTTTGGTGATCGACGAGTATGGCGGCACCGACGGTTTGGTTTCGATCGAGGACATTATCGAAGAAATTGTGGGCGACATCGCCGATGAACATGACGAGGACGCCGCGGTGCTCAAGCCCGATGGCAACGGTTTTATCGCCGACGCCCGCATGGATCTGGACGACTTCAAGGCCCAGACCGGTCATGACCTTTTGGTGGATGGCGGAGAAGAGGATATCGAGGACATCGACAGCCTGGGCGGGCTGGTGGTGTGGCTGTTGGGCCGGTTGCCGCAACGCGGCGAAATCGTGAACCATCCCGATGGCACCGAATTTCTGGTGCTGGAGGCCGACCCGCGCCGGGTGCGCAGATTGCGGGTCACTTTGCCCGCTTCGCGCGCCACCGAATGACATCCGTGACGCGATTGGGCGCACTTGTCCGCGGGCTTTCCGGCCGGCGGGCCATGCTGGCGGCCTTCGCGCTGGGCGCGGTTTCGGCTTGCGGCTTCGAGCCTTTGGCCTTTTTTCCTGCCTTGCTTTTGGCCTATGCGGGGCTGGTACTTCTTTTGGATGGCGCCTTTTCAGGGCCGCGCAGGGTGCGCCGGGCCTGTCTGTTGGGATGGGCCTTTTATTTTGGCCAGTTTTTGATCGGCTGGCATTGGATGGCCTATGCCTTCCTGATCTATCCGGACGCCAATCTATGGCAATTGCCCTTCGCCGCCCTGTTGCCGGCCAGCGTCGCTCTGTTCGGTGCTCTGGCTTGCGGCGCAGCTATTCTGCTTTGGCGGGACGGGCCCAGCCGCATTCTCGTTTTCGCCATCGCAATGGCCATGACGGAATGGCTGCGTGGCCATCTTTTCACGGGCTTTCCCTGGAATCTGTCGGGCTATGGCTGGGGAGCGTCGCTGGCGGTGCTGCAGTCGGCGAATTTGATGGGCGCTTATGGACTTTCCTTCCTCACCATTCTGCTGGGGGCGTCCTTGGCGGAATTGACGGCGGCGCGCTGGCGCGTGCCGGGCGCCATGCTCGCGCTCTTCGCCTGCCTTTGGGGGTATGGCGTGTACCGCTTGGCCAATACACCTTCCGGCGAGGTCACGGGTGTAAGCCTTCGCCTGGTACAACCCAATATTCCGCAAGCGGAAAAATATGTGCGCGAACTGGTGTCGCGCAATTGGCAGCGCCTGATGACGCTTTCCGTTCAGCCGTCTTCAACAGGTCAAAAAGCGCCAACCCATATCGTTTGGCCGGAAGCCGCCATGGGATTCCCTGTGGCGCGCGCCCCCGCCGCGCTGGCGCAGATCGCGCTCCTGACAGGGCGTGGCCAGACGCTGATCACCGGTTCTGACCGCGTCCTGCGCGATGGGAACGCGATCACGGCCTATAATAGCCTTTATCTATTCGGCCCAGGTGGCGCGCAGCCGCTGGTTTACGACAAATTCCATCTGGTGCCGTTTGGCGAATATTTACCCTTTGCCGGTTTTCTCAATCGGCTTGGCATCAAGCAACTTACGGTTGGTTCTGGTTTTGCGGCGGGCGATCATCCCCATGTTCTGGATGCGGGTATTGCTCCGCCGATGACGCCTCTCATCTGTTATGAGGTGATTTTTCCGCATGCGGTCGTGGATCCGGCAAGCCCGCGTCCTGGTTGGATGGTTAATATCACCGACGATTCTTGGTTCGGACCTTGGGCTGGTCCGCAGCAGCATTTTCTCAGTGCGCAGGTGCGCGCGATCGAGGAAGGCTTGCCTATCGCACGCGCGGCAAACAGCGGAATCAGTGCGGTGATCGATCCTTTGGGCCGCGTGCAGGCCCGGCTGGCTTTGAACAGAATGGGCACCGTGGACTTTGGTTTACCGCAAGCGCTCACACCGCCGCCGCTCTATGCACGTTTTGGTGACCTTATTTTTTTATTCCTTTTGGTTACTGCGGGATTTGCTGCTTTTGTGTGCGCGCATTGTTACGCGGCAGCCGCGCGGCGAAATTAGTAGTTTTAGTTATACGAGAGTTGGGGCAAGGTCCCGCCCGGTAGAATTCGTTCGAGACGTGCGTGCCTAAGAAACAAGCCAATCCCATCGATGTTCAAGTCGGCAACCGCGTGCGTATCCGCCGGATGCTGATCGGCATGAGCCAGGAACGTTTGGGCGACCTTTTGGGTCTTACCTTTCAGCAAGTGCAAAAATACGAAAAAGGCATCAACCGCATCGGCGCGGGGCGCCTGTTCGAAGTGGCGTGCATCCTCAATGTGCCGGTGGACTTTTTTTATGAAGGCGTCGCCGCCAGTCAATCCGGCGCCGCGGAGCCGGACGCGATGCCGGTGATGGATTTCGTTTCCAGCGGCGAGGGGCTGCAACTGTCCTTGGCCTTCATGAAGATCAAGGACGTCAAGGTGCGCAAGCGGGTGCTGGATCTGGTTAAGAGCTTGGCCGAGGAAGAAGCCGAGAAGCCCTAGGCGCGGGCCTTTCGCGCCGTGAGTTCGTCGCGTTCGTACGCGGTCGCTACGAACTCGCTCATGCACGTTTTAGTGCACATCGCTCGTTGCTACGCTGCCGCTAGCAACCCTGCTCACGTCACGAAATGCCTCGCGCTGAGGCCTGTACTTTTAACGTTCAGCCCTTCCGGCTGGCTTTTTCTTCGAGTCCGGACGTTCCCTCACGTGCTTTCAGCACCGCATAGACATCGTCCGGGGTGATGCCGCTGGCCGCCCATAAGACCAGCAGGTGATACAGGACATCGGCGGATTCCTTGGCCAGCTCGGTTTTGTCGCGGCTGATGGCCGCGATCACGGTTTCGGTGGCCTCTTCGCCGAACTTGGCGGCGCATTTTTCTACGCCCGCCGCCAGCAACCTGGCGGTGTAGGACTGGTTGGCATCACCACCCTTGCGGGCGGCGATGGTGGCAAACAGACGATCCAGGGGTTCGGACATGGCGCCCTCCTAGCATGGCGGCCCCCCTAAAGACCAATCCGCGCCCGGATGTCGGCCGGGGTCGCCCCGGCCTGCCTTAGGCTTTGCAGGCTGACGGCTCCGTCGCGTTTGGAAAATTTCTTGCCCGTTTCGTCCAACACCAAGGGGTGATGCGAATAAGCCGGCTCCGGCAATTTGAGCAGCGCCTGCAGCAAACGCTGGATATGGGTCGCCGACAGCAGGTCTTCGCCCCGCGTCACCAGGCTCACTTGTTGGTGGGCGTCATCCACCACCACCGCCAAATGATAGGAGGTCGGCAGATCCTTGCGCGCCACCACAATGTCGCCGAAGCGAAAGGGGTTGACCGCATGGCGCAGGCTGCGCTCCACAAAGGTGAGCGGACCGGTCAGATGCGAGGCTTTGGTCACGTCCAAGCGCAGGGCATAGGATTCTCCCGCCGCGATGCGCCGCATGCTCTCTTCCTGTGCCAGGGCGTGACAGGTGCCCGGATAGACCGGCCCGTCGGGGCCGTGCTGGGCCTCGCCCGCCCGGGCGATTTCGGTGGCGATTTCCGCCCGGGTGCAGAAGCAAGGATAGACCAGGCCCTGCGCTTTCAGATGCACCAAGGCTTCGGCATAGGCGCCCATGCGGGTGGATTGCCGCAACGTGGGTTCGTCCCAGGACAGCCCCAGCCATTTCAAGTCATAGAAAATCGCCTGAATGAATGCGTCCTTGCTGCGGCCCTTGTCGATGTCCTCGATCCGAAGCAGAAAATCGTCGCCGCTTTCATAGGCGGTGATGGCGGCATAGGCATGGCCCAGATGCAGCAAGCCGGTTGGACTGGGCGCGAACCTTGTGACAATCATGCTTTTCTCATGGTCGCGGCCCGCGAGGCCCCTGCCTCGGGTTCGCGGCCGCTCCGTAATTCTAACCGATAAAGCACGTCATGACACTTTCCGGTCCCGTTCTTGCGCCGGCGCGCGGTCCCGCCACCCATCTGGTGGTGCTGGTGCATGGCTATGGCGCCGACGGCCAGGATCTGATCGGTTTGGCGGGACACTGGCAGGGCTTGCTTCCCACCGTGGCTTTTGCCGCGCCTAATGCGCCTGCGCGCATTCCGGGCGGGCCCGGCTATCAGTGGTTTCCTATTTCCCGCATCGACCCGCATGAGATGCGCAAAGGCGTGGAAGGTGCCGCTCCGATGCTCGATGCCTATCTGGATGCGGAGCTGGCGCGTCTGGGTCTGCCGCCCGAGCGTTTGGCGCTGGTCGGGTTTTCCCAGGGCACCATGCTCTCGCTGCATCTGGGTTTGCGGCGCAGAGTCGGACCCGCCGCCATTGTGGGATTTTCCGGTTTGCTGCCCGGTGCGCCGCCGCCTTTGGAGGACAATGCCGACGTCCCGCCCATTCTTTTGACCCATGGCGACAGCGATACCGTGATCCCGCCCCAGGCCATGTTTCTGGCGGCGACGCAGTTGGGCGCGGCCGGCGCGGCGGTGCAATGGCATCTGGCGCCCGGTATGGGGCATGGCATCGATCCGGAAGGTCTGGCCATGGCGGGCCAATTCCTCAACCTGGCCTTTCGCGGCTTGTTGAAAACCGGCGGCGACGTGCGCTGCGTCTACAAACCGTCATAACGAATCGGTTAACCTATTGAGCAAGTACGGGGCTTGGCCCTAAAGTCGCGCGCGCAAAAAGGAGATTTAGTCTTCCGGACACTAGCTTTCACAGGATTTCTTTCGTGCTAGCCGCGGCCACCATCCCCAGGGCGGCAAGCGCCAGCCACTGCCCGGCGCTGGTGCTGAACGCCGATCATCGTCCGTTGAGCTATTATCCGCTGTCCCTATGGTCCTGGCAGGACACTATCAAGGCGGTGTTCCTGGAGCGGGTGACGATCCTGGAGGAATATGACCGGGTGGTGCGCTCGGCCCGCGTCGAGATGAAGCTGCCATCGGTGGTGTCGCTCAAGACCTATATCAGGCCTGCCCGCCGCCCCGCCTTCACGCGCTTCAATGTCTTCCTGCGCGACCAGTTCGAATGCCAATATTGCGGCGATCCCAAGGACCTGACCTTCGATCATGTGATTCCACGCAGCAAGGGCGGTCGCACCACGTGGGAAAATGTCGTCACCGCCTGTTCGCCCTGCAATCTCGCCAAGGGCGGGCGCATGCCGAGCCATGCCAAGATGCACCCCCGCATCAGGCCGCATCAGCCCACCGTGATCGAGCTGCGTGAACATGGCCGCCGATTTCCGCCCAATTATTTGCATGAAAGCTGGGCGGATTATCTCTATTGGGATTCGGTGTTGGAACCGTAGTGCCCTTTGTCATGCCCGCGAAAGCGGGCAGGTGGATTCTCGTTCGAAGTGCAACAGTTGGCTTAGAAAGACCTCTGCTGGGCTATTCCAGTCAAGGCATTTTCTGGGGGTGTTGTTGTAGGCGTTGACGAGAGCGGTCAGCCGGCTTGTCGAGAGGGTTGCGAGGTCTG
>DATEMS010000027.1:0-73791 GCA_035275465.1 Rhizomicrobium sp.
TGGAGGTGCTCAGGCTGGGAGCGGTATAGGGGGTGACCGTGACGTTAAAGGGCGCCCAGGGGGCGCTGTCCGCTTCGCTCCAGCTGATGCCGTCAAAGGCGCGGATCTCCAACCGATCGCTGAGCTGGCCGGTGACAAAGACAGTGGAAGCGGCCTGGGCGGCGCTGATCTCGATCACCGTGCCGGCGGCCTGCTTGACGCCATTGACACTGAAGTAGCCGCTCAAGGGATCGCGGCTGCTGTCCCATAGCTGATACTTGGTCATGGCATCGCCGTCGGCATCCGTCACCGTGATCAGGCTGGACAAGGCCAGGCTGCGCCCATGCATGGGGGTGAGGGGGCCGGTGGTCAGCACCGGGGCATTGTTGGCGGGCACCGAGATGGTGAAGGGTGCCCAGGCGGCGGTATCGCCCGCGCTCCAGGCCGCCCCGTCAAAGGCCCGTATCTCCAGCCGGTCATTGACCCGGCCGGTGACAAAAGCAGTGGAGGCGACTTGGGCGGCGGTGATCTCCACCACCGTGCCCGGCGCCTGGGTGACGCCACCCACCACCCAATTGCCGCTTAAGCTGCTGCGGTTGGAATCCCACAGCTGATACTTGGTCATGCTGTCGCCGTCGACATCCGTCACCGTGATCAGGCTCGACAGCGACAAGCTCTGGCTGATTGAGCGGCTCTTGTCCCCCGTGGTCAAAGTCGGAGCGTGGTTGACCGGGGGCGAGACCGTGAAAGGCGCCCAAGCGTCAGCGTCCGCCGCAGTCCAGGCCAGACCGTCAAAGGCGCGGATCTCCAACCGGTCCATCACGCTGCCGGCGACAAAGGCGGTGGAGCCCAGTTGGGCCGCCGTCACCTCGATTACCGTGCCGGCCGCCTTGGCGACGCCATCCACGACCCAATGACCGCTGGCCGAATCCCGGGTGGAATCCCACAACTGATACTTGGCCATGCCGTCGCCATCGGCATCCGTCACCGTGATCAGGCTCGACAGCGTCAAGCTCTGACCCGGCGAACCCGTGCGGTCCGAGGTGCTCAAGCCCGGCGCGCGATTGGGCGGCACCGACACCGTGAGCGGTGCCCAGCTGCCATTGTCCGGCGCGCTCCAGGCCAGTCCGTCAAAGGCGCGGATCTCCAGCCGGTCGTTGACCCGACCCGCGACAAAACTGGTCTGGGAAACCTCTGTCGCAGTAATCTCGATCGCCGTGCCGGCCGCCTTCTGGACCCCATTGACCGTGAAATAGCCGCTGGCCGAATCCCGATTGGAATCCCACAGTTGGTACTTGGTCATGCTATCGCCATCAGCATCCGTCACCGTGATCAGGCTCGACAGCGCCAAGGTCTGGCCGCGGGAGGCCATCATATTCAAACCGGAGACAACTGGAATCCTGTTCGGTACAGCAGCAACCGTGAAAAGCGACCAAGTACTGCTTTCCGGTGCGCTCCAATCGATTCCGTCCGAGGCCCGAATTGCAAGCGTGTTATCGACCGAGCCTCCCAGAAAATACACCGTATCATCCGGCAAGACGTCAATAACGCTTCCGGCGGACTGCATCACATTGTTGACGACGAAATTGCCGCTTCCCGCCTCGCCGGTGAAGTCGAAAAGTTGATAGTGAGTGATGGTATCGCCGTCAGCGTCGCTCACAGAAGCCAACTGTGTCAGCGTCAGGCTCTGTCCCCGACCCAGGGATCGGTTGGGCGTGCTGACAATTGGAGCGTTGTTCGGCACCGCGATCTTGAGATTTCCCCACGCAATGTCCCCGGGAATGAAGGCGTAAGGGTGGGCATCATCATAAACGGGTGTCGCGCTCCAATCTTTGCCGTCAAAGATCCGCATCTGAAGGTCGTCGCTCATCCGGCTGGTGACGAAAACCGTCTGAGCCCATTGCGCCGGCGTGAGGTCAAGTACCGTCCCGGCCGCTTGTGCCACGCCGTCCACAACCCAATGGCCGCTCAGAGGGTCGGTCGTGGTATCCAGGATTTGGTATTTCGTGATGGTGTCGCCGTCGGCATCGTATGCAAACGAAAAAAGCGATGGCGCCAAGGTCGTGTTGCGCTGCGCTGGCAGTTTGCCGAAGGGATAGAAGAAGCCGCCACCCGGTGAACGGTTCCCCAGCGTCCACTCCGGGCGGTGATTGGGTGGGCCCGACAATGAAACGTGGAAGGATGGCGCATGATGAATATCCGGCGCGGCCGCTCTTCCGTCAACGGCGGCGATCTTAAGATCGTCACCCACTGCGGTGCCCGTGACGAAAAATGCCTGCGCAAGATTTCCGGCGTTAAGTGTGATTGTCGCATTCGCTGGTTGTACAACATCATTGATTGTGAAGAATCCACTGCTGGGGTTGAGGTCGCTATCCCAAAGGCGATACTCCATGATCGGGCCATTTGGGGTTGTCACGGAAAACAGACTGGAGAGCGGCACCTTGGTATTTGTCGGCAAGGTTATGTCGGACACGGTGACGGCCGGCTGCCCGAGCCCTGCTATAACTGTGAAGGGCGACCAAGCGGCGTCGTCTAGTGCGCTCCAAGCCAACCCATCAAAGGCCCGAATCTGAAGACCATCGCTGGCGGCGCTGCCCACCACGAAAAAGGTCTGCGTCAGATCCGCCGCAGTGATGTCGATTACCGTTCCGGCTGCCTTTCTCACGCCATTGACCGTGAAATAGCCGCTCGTGGAATCGCGGTTGGAATCCCACAACTGATATCGTGTCATGGGCTGTCCATTCGGCTGGGTCACCGAGAACAAGCTGGAAAGCGCTACTGTCTGATTGAAAGTAAGGTTGACATTTGCCGTCGTCACAACCGGAGGCGGGTAGGTCGGTGTGACTGTGAACGGCGCCCAGGAGCTGCTGTCGGGTGCGCTCCAGTTGGCTCCGTCATAGGCACGAATCTGGAGATTGTCGGCGACTGTGCCGGCGACGAAAGCGGTTGCCGGCAGGTCCGCTGCGGCCACGGTGATCACAGTTCCGGCGGCCTGCGCGACGCCATTGATGGTGAAGTGGCCGCTATTGGGATCGCGCGTGGAGTCCCAAAGCTGATACATTTGTATGATATCATTTTCGGGATCGCTGACCTGGAACAGGTCGTACAGGTCCACAGCCTCGTTTCTAATCAGTGATCGGTTTTGCGTGGTTACGATGGGCGGCTTGTTGAGCTGGGTGAAACTGCCATCGCCCCACCGCACCACTTCGATTTGGACCAGATCGTCCGTTCCGTCCGGCGAAAACGGGCGCAAATCCATAATCCGGTATTGGCTGCCGCCGAGATGGAGGACTTGATAATCTGACGCCAGGCCTGAATAGCGTGAGACATCCAGGCCACTCCCGCCGTCCAGATAATCATCTTGCCCGGCGCCTTCGAGATCGTCGTTGCCTTCTTGTCCGTACAGGCTGTCGTGCCCCCGGGCGCCGATGAGCCTATCGTTTCCGGATTCGCCTTGAACAGACGATCCGTTGGCAAGCGCGTAACCGATATCGTTGCCCGCGCCCAGATAAAGGACTGAATTGGCGATGGCGTGCAGAATATCGTCGTCGTCCGTCGGTTGAACAACAGGAACGCCAATATCCAGCAGAATGCCGAGATCCAGATCGGAAATGTGAACGTTGACGCCACGTTCGATCCTCGGCGACATGAGGTCGTCGCCCAGAGCGGATTCGCTGACATGGGCAAGATTGGTGGATTCCAGCGGAACCCCCGGACCCAGTAGGCCGCCATAGGCCGACTTTGCATTGTTGCCGATGAAACGTCCGTTCCAGACAAGCGTGTCATATACGGAGACACCGGGCGCACCGGATTCATCGCCCAGATACGCAATGCCCAGGCCATGGCCGATCTCATGCAGAAAAACCGACAGGGCATCGATGCTTGAACCTGGGACGGTTGCATAGTCGTCGGTCTTAAACAGCATGGAACGGATGGAACTGACCGTCAGTGCGACAAACAGATCGGGGTCCGAACCATTCTGGTCTTGGCCTGTGCGCAGTTCGATTGCCGTAATCGCTTCGTAAACATCGTCGCCGCCGAAGGTGTCGCCCGTGGGGATAAAATTGGCCGGTCCTGCGACCGCCAAAACGCTTCCGCTGAACATGCTGTTGTCGACGTCGATAGCGAGATCCAGGGTGATATTCGCAGTCGTCAGATACCAGGACCAGATGGTGGCCGCCGCGTTCGCGGTATCCAGAATGGCTTGTTGTTCGGAAGCCGAGAGACTTCCGAGATCCGGGGAGTTGGCCGCGTCAAAGAAAACGTTAAACTGCATCAGAGAAATCTATCCCATACCACCGCCAAGCCGTAGCGCCCGGCAGCCGCTATCCAGCTTTTTTGGGCCATGCATGCCATGTACCGGACACCCCGGAAAATCCACTGGATTTTGCCAGCGTGGCAAAATCGGCGCCAGCCGAAAGCTTGGTGAATCGCGTCATGCGGTGTTGCGCCAATAGAACGCGGTTATTCCCCAGCGGTGCCGGTAAAGCTCGGATTTGGCGGTTTTTTGAAAATTGTCATAATAGGGGTGGTCTCTCCTGACACCCTGTCAGGAAGAGGGGGGACGGTTGGCATCGCAAAAGCTCCATCCTGTCCGCACATATTCATTTGTCTTATTTGGTCACCCGCCAAACAACATTGCCGACATCGTCCGCCACCAACAGCCCGCCCGCTTTGTCGATCACGACACCGACCGGGCGCCCATAGGCATCGCCGCTCTCGCTGACAAAACCGGTCAGCACATCCTTTGGCATGCCGGCGGGTTTGCCGTTCTGGAAGGGCAGGAACGCCACGCGATAGCCGTTGCGCGGTTTGCGATTCCAGGAGCCATGCTGTCCGATGAAAACGCCATTGGCATAAGCATCACCCAACTGCGCGCCATCGGCGAAGGTCAGGCCCAGAGAGGCGGTGTGCGCGCCCAAGGCATAGTCGGGGGGAATAGCCTTGGCGACCAGTTCGGGATGTTTTTCTGCCGCCCGGTCATCGACATGCTGGCCGAAATAGCTGAATGGCCAGCCGTAAAAGCCGCCATCCTTGACCGAGGTCAGATAGTCCGGCACCAGATCCCCGCCGATCTCGTCGCGTTCGTTCACCACGGTCCACAACACGCCGTCCGGCCCCCAGGCCATGCCGTTGGGATTGCGCAATCCGGTGGCGAAGAGACGCTTCTTGCCGGTGGCGATATCCACTTCCCAAATGGCGGCGCGCCCTTCCTCGACCGCCAAGCCATTCTCGCCGGCATTGGAATTGGCTCCCACCGTGGCATAGAGCTTGGTCCCGTCGAGACTGGCGATCACATTCTTTGTCCAGTGACGGTTGATCGTGCCGGCGGGCAGGTCCGTTACCGGCATGGGCTTGGCGGTGATGCGGGTTTGGCCTTCCTGATAGGGAAAGCGCACGATCGCATCGGTGTTGGCGACATAGAATATGTTGCCCACCAGCGTCATGCCGAAGGGCGAATGGAGGCTTTCCAGGAACACGGTTTTGACATCGGCCACGCTGTCGCCATTGGTATCGCGCAACAATAAGATACGATTGGGCGAGGCCCCGCCGGCACCGGCGGCGGTCATCAGCTTGCGGCGGACCCAGGTGCGGATACCCTTGTTATTGTCGGGCCGTGACGGGGCTTTGGCTTCGGCCACCAATACATCGCCGTTGGGCAAGATATAAAGCCAACGCGGATGGTGGAGGCCGCTGGCGAAAGCCTTGACCGTCAGACCGGGTGCGGCAACCGGCTTGCCGTTCTGAGGCCAACCCTTGGCGGGGGCGATGTGCACATAGGGAATAAGTGTGGAGCGCGGCGCCGGCAGGGTCGGATTGGGTCCATATCCCGCCTCCTTGGGGAGGTCGGCATTGTCGCCGCAGCCGGCCAAGGCCAGCATCACGATCCCAGGCAAAAGAATGCGCTTCAGCATGCGTTCCTCCCTTTGCTCTACGGCTACGAATATGCTCCCGGCATCTGTTGCGTTTTTCCGGCATAATGCCCGTGCGGAACACTCCTAAGGAAAAGCAAAACCGTCCGATACTAAGAAGACAGGATAGACTGGCTTTCGGGCACCGGCGTGACCAAGGGCTTGCCCGAAAACCACGCATCAAGATTTTGAATAACCAATTGTCCCATGGCGCCGCGCGTCTGGCGCGTCGAGGAGGCGATATGAGGCAATAGCACCACGTCGTCGCGCTGGCACAAGGCCTGCGGCACGCGCGGTTCATGTTCGAAGACATCCAAGCCCGCGCCACCAAGCGTACCCGCCTCCAGTGCGGCGATCAGGGCTTTTTCGTCAACCAGACTGCCGCGGGCGATATTGATCAGGATGCCCTTGCTGCCCAGCGCCTTGAGAATCTCGGCATCGATCAGATGTTTGGATTCCGGTCCGGCCGAAGCGGCGACCATCAAGAAATGGCTTTCCCGGGCCAGCGCCAACAGGTCAGGACAATAGCGATACGGCACGTCCACCGGCACGCGGTCGGTGTAAAGAATCTCCATGTCGAAGCCCTCGGCGCGCTGCGCGATGGCCCGGCCGATGCGGCCCATGCCCAAAATGCCCAGTGTCTTGCCGGTCACTTTTTCGGCCACCTCGAACTTGCGCTGCACCCAGTTGCCGGATCGTACAAAACGGTCGGCCTGGCCAAGGCGCCGCGCGGTCATGATCATCAGGCCCAGCGCCAAGTCCGCCACGTCATCCGTCAGAACGTTGGGGGTGTGGGTTATCGGTATCTTGCGGCTTGTGGCCAGGGGAACGTCCACCAGGTCATAACCCACACTGTTAACAGTGATAATTTCCAGCCGCGGCATGCGGTTGATCAGGGCCGCATCGGCCCCATCAAGGCCGCTGGTGATCAAAGCGCGCGCTTTGGAGGCGATTTCATTGGGAACATGGGCCCGGTCGGCGCGGGTGAGGCGGTAGCGCCCCGCAATTTCGGCTTCCTCGTCTGGGCGCAAAAGCTGGCAAACGGTAAGGACATCGATATCCTCGGTCTTGGTCATCATACTCCTACGCAACGCTATGTTTTTCATCAATAATATATCATCTCGGGAAGCAGGCAAGGATTGGGCGGCCCGCCAGCATCTGCATAGATATAGAGTAGGCAAAAGAACCTAGGGATGGGAGATGTCATGCTGACGCGCAGGAAAACGCTTTTGGCGTCCGTCGCAGGACTATTGGCGTCCCGTTTACCGGGCTGGGCGCAATCGGCCGCGCCGCAGAACACCGAATGGCGGCACTATGCCAATGATCTTGCCAATACGCGCTATGCGCCGCTGGATCAGATCAATGCGGCGAACTTCAACAATCTGGAAGTGGCGTGGCGATTCAAAACAGACTCGTTTGGGCCGCGCCCGGAATATGTCTATCAAGGCACGCCGCTTGTGATCAACAAACGGATGTATGTCACGGCCGGATCGCGCCGCGCCGTGGTGTGCTTGGACCCGGGGACCGGCGAAGTGCGCTGGATGTATTCCTTGGATGAGGGCCAGCGGGGTCTTAATGCGCCGCGCCAATATTCGGGACGCGGCCTGTCTTATTGGACGGACGGCGAGGGGGACGAGCGCATCCTGTATGTCACGCCCGGCTATAGGCTGATCGCGCTGAACGCCAAGGATGGGCAGCCCGTTAAGCGCTTCGGCGACAAGGGTATCGTCGACCTCAAATTGACCCTGGACCAGAAAATCGATCCCGAAACCGCCGATATTGGGCTGCATGCCACGCCGTTGGTGGCGGGCAATACGGTGGTGGTTGGCGCGGCCCATTTGGCCGGCAATGTGCCCAAGAGCCGCAGCAATGTGAAAGGCTATGTGCGCGGCTTCGATGTGCGCACCGGCCGGCGCAAATGGATTTTCCATACCATTCCCCTCAAGGGTGAGTTCGGCTACGACACTTGGATAAACCCCGGCGACGCGGAGAAGGCCGGCAATACCGGTGTTTGGTCCCAACTTTCCGCCGACCTGGAGATGGGCCTTGTCTATCTGCCGGTCGAGCTTCCCCCAGGGGACTATGTCGGTATCTATCGCGCGGGTCCGGCCCTGTTCAGCGAGTCGCTGGTCGCGGTGGACATCGAGACCGGCAAGCGCCGCTGGCATTATCAGACCGTCCATCACGGCTTGTGGGATCGCGATCTGCCTTGCGCGCCCATTCTTTGCGACCTTCCCCATGATGGGAGGATCGTCAAAGCGCTGGCGCTGCCCACCAAGCAAGGCTTTCTCTTTGTGCTGGACCGCGCCACCGGCGTCCCGATCTGGCCCATTCCGGAAATGCCGGCGCCGGCGGGCAATGTTCCGGGAGAGTGGTATTCCCCCACCCAGCCCATCCCGTCCAAGCCGCCGCCGTTTGAGACGCAGAGCGTGGATGCGAGCACCATCATAAACTTCACGCCCGAGTTGCACGCCCAGGGGCTGGATTTGATTTCGCATTACAGTACGGGCGGCGTGTATCACCCGCCGATGATGGGTTCGCTGGATGGAAAGTGGGGCGCGCTGTTCACGCCTGCCGCTCAAGGGGGCATCAACTGGCCCGGCGGCTGCTACGATCCGCAAACGCATAAGGTCTATTTGTTTTCTCAAACGACGGTCCAGTCCGACACCATCGTTCCCATCACCGATCCGTCGATTTCGGAATTTCCCTTGGTGCATGGCGTGCCGGGCAACCAACTCAGGCGCAACACGCCCATGGGCGGCGACAATTCCCGTCGGGGGCAGTCAGCGCCAGCGCCGGTACCCGGCGGCGGGCTGCGTCCTGGGGTCACCACGGTTCAGGGCTTGCCGCTGATGAAGCCGCCCTATGGCCGCATTACCGCCATCGACCTGGTCAAGGGGGACATCGCCTGGCAGATCGCGCATGGCGATACGCCCGATGCGATCAAGAACCACCCCGCTTTGAAGGGGTTGAATATCCCACGCACCGGACGGCCCGGCCTGTTGGGGCCGATGGTGACCAAAGCCTTGGTGATCTGCGGCGAGTCGGGGTTCAACATCACGCCATCGGGCGCGCGCGGCGCCATGCTGCGCGCTTATGACAAGGAGACCGGCGAGGAAAAGGGCGCCGTCTATATGTCGGCGCCGCAGACCGGATCGCCCATGAGCTATATGCTGGACGGACGGCAATATATCGTGCTGGCCATCGGCGGCGGCAATTATACGGGCGAATTGGTGGCCTACCACCTGCCGCGCGCCTGACGCTCAGCCTTTCATTCGGCGGCTGAACCCGCTGGTGTTGCGCGGGGTCCGATCCGTCTCAGCAAGATCGATTCATCGTTCCGATTCAGCAGACAATATTTGCTGTGTTTTGCCAATGCGCCGGAACCGGAACTCGAAAATCTTTACACTGACATCGCCATGCCGATGCCATCAAAATGCCATCCGGCAAATCGAATAAGCAGAATGCCGCTGAAAAAATACGCATCAGCACATTCGGCGGCCACAGCGAGGCACAGATATTGGTTCCCAGCGTTAAGTGTTTCTCTAGCCTTTTTAGGGAGGGGTTCAAGAACCCTTAGCCCTTGCGGCATTATGCGCGCTGAAAAAAACTTTCCCAACGAAACCGATTTTGCTTCTGTGGCATTTAATAGACAAATCCGAACGGTCCGTTACAAATACAAGATAAAAAAAGATCTAGGTTGGGAGATACGGTCAGTGGTCGAAAGAGGCGCGAATGCTGAAGCGAGATACTGGCCGGGTGCTTGTGAGATTGCGCGTAAGCACACGGCGCCAACTTAGAAGTCTGTCCGGCAGTTTTGTATGCGTGGCGCTGAGCGGGTGCATGGCGATAGGTTCTTCCGTCCCGCCTCCCGCGACCCCGCCGGTTACGCCGCCCAGGGATGTTTCTTCGTCCGCTCCCGTTGCCGGTCCTGTCGCGCAGCCGGTGAAAGTCAATGCGCAAAAAAAAGTGGCACCGGAACGGCGCGCACCGGAACGGGCCGTACGCAGCAAGAAAGCGGTGCCGGTCGATCCGGCACGCTTGATCGGAATGCCGCCCAGCGCGGTGCGGCGGTTGCTGGGTCCTCCGGCCCGCGTCGAGAATGACGATCTGTCCCGTGAATGGGTCTATGCGTCGGACAATTGCTCCTTCCGGCTTTTCTTTTATCCCAATCTCAATGCTGCCTCTTTCCGGGTTTTGAAATATGGCGGCAGTGACGGCAACGGCGGATTGATGGATGTTTCCGACATCTGCATCCGCCACATATTGATGACGAGGGCCCATGCAACACACTGAAATCGCGAATGCCCGCGGGCATGTCATGGTGGTCGATGATGACGAACTTTTCCTGGAGTCGGTCAGCACCAATTTGATGGACGCGGGCTACCGTATCGATTCTTTTCCGGGTGGCGCGGAAGCGATAAATCATCTTTGCGGCAGCCCATCGGCCGAGCTGGTCCTGCTGGATTGGAAAATGCCGGGCATCAGCGGAATCGAGGTGATGCAGCGTTTGCGGTTCGAAAAAATCGACATTCCCATCATTTTTCTCACCGTTCTTAGCGAGCAAATCTATGAAGAGGCAGGTCTTCTGGGCGGTGCGGTGGATTTTGTGGAAAAATCCCGCAGTTTTTCCATTCTGCTGCGGCGGATCGAATTGATCCTGGCCGGCAACAAGAAACGCTGGCAGGCGCAAAAACCGCCTTCCGGCGCATCCGCCCATGAGGGGCTGGCATTGCGTTACGACTCGCGGCGGGCGCTATGGCATGAGCGAAATCTCGATCTCACCCTCACCGAATTCAACATTGTCGCCTATCTAACCGAGCATGCCGAGCGCGATGTGAGCTACCGTGAGATTTACGACATCGTGCATGGCGAAGGCTTTGTCGCGGGCGATGGGGAAATCGGCTTTCGCACCAATGTGCGCGCTTTCATCAAGCGCATTCGCCAGAAATTCCGCGATGTGGATCCGCATTTTTCCCAGATTAAGAACTACCCGGGCTTCGGCTACAGGTGGCTGGATGGCCACGAACAATAGGAATCTGCTTTGGCGCCTGGTTCATTCCTTTACCCTCAAGCTGGCTCTGCTGGCGTTGGTGCTTTGGTCGGTTCCGCTGATTCTCTATTGGCAGTTCGCGCGGGCCGAGCGCGAGCAATTGACGCTGATCGGCAATGCCGTGGTTCAGACCAACCATGTTCTGGCCGCCATGCTGCGCGGGCATTTCGAGAAATTCGCCAGCGAGCCGGCGGAAGAAATGCGCGAAGCTTTGGCGCGCGCCGCCGTCGGCGATACCCGCATCAAGATTTTGGTGCGCCTGAAGGACAGCGATAATTTTCTTTACGTCGCTTCGGCGCCTTCGGTGTCGCGAAACTATCTGGATGCCGAACGGGCCGAATTGATTCGCAGCGGGCTCTTTCATCGCTTGGGACCCAGTTGCGATGGCGGCGCCAATCTCGACATGCGGTTCGTCAATCCGGCGGGCAAGCAGGAAGTCTTGGCGGCGATGACCCCGGTGCATGTTAACGGCAATTGCTGGATTGTGATTACGTCGGAGAATGCCGCCAGCCTGGCGCGCACGCCTATCGGCCTTCCCTTCTGGCGTGCGCCCACCATCATGGTGGCGGGCATTATTTATGTCATTTCCTCGGCCCTGGTGCTGTGGTTGTTTTTTCACATGTGGCGGAATGTCCGCCGTTTCCGGCGCGCGGCCCGGCGCATCCGGCTGCGGGACAGCAAGCCCGTATCGTTCCGCCAAACCAATAGCATTCCCGAATTGACCGGGGTGGCCGAGGATTTTGATTCGCTGGTGAACGCCTTGACCAGCTCCCAGCGCCGCATGAAAGAGGCGGCCGAGGAAAACAGTCATGCCTTGAAGACCCCGCTGGCGGTGATTGCCCAGTCGATGGAGCCCATAAAGCGGGCCTTGCCGTCCGAGGATAAAGCGGCCGCCCGAAGCGTGCAGCTGATCGAGCGGTCGGTGATCAAGCTGGACGCGATGGTATCGGCGCATCGGGACCTGGACCATGTGGGCGCCGATCTCATCTATCCGGCGCGCCGGCCCACGGATCTTTCGCGGTTTCTCAAAGGCATGCTGCCGGCCTATGAGGCGCTGCTGGCAGGCCAGGGCAAACGGCTGAGCACCATGGTGGATTCGCAAGTCATGGCCTTTGCCAATGAAGATGTGATGGAGCCGGTGATCGAAAATTTGTTCGAGAATGCGGCCAGTTTCACGCCTCCGGACGGCCTTATCGAAGTCGCCTTGCGGGTGGAAGACGGCAAGGCCTGTCTGCGTGTCCTGGATTCAGGCCCCGGGGTCAAGCCCCGCCTGCTGCCCCGTATTTTCGAACGCAGCGCGACGTTCCGGGATGAGGATCATACGGCCGGCGATTTGGGTGGCGGCCATCAAGGCCTTGGCCTTTGGATCGTGAGGCGCAATATCGAAGGGTTGGGCGGGACCGTTACGGCGCGCAACCTTACGCGCGGCGGATTCGAAGTGATCGTCTGCTTGCCCTGCGCCGCCTGATTGCCTTCGGATTACACTGGTGGACGCGCCCGCTTTTTGTCCCACCTTTATCACACAGCCATCGGCCTGTTCCGGTTAGCGTTTGCTGCACTGCATACGTTGTTCGTACGGACCAGAACAGGTGACGAATGTTTGCTCAACCAAACCGCCTTCGGCGTCGTGGCTCTCCTATTGCCCGAACGGCTCGGCGACTTGCCCCAGTCTGTTTGTCAGTCTGCTTGGCGGCGGGATTGGCGATGGGCTGCGCCGGGGGACCGATATCCGGCTCCACCGAGGCGATGCGGCAGTCGCAATCGGCGGCCCAATCTTATCGCCTGGCGATGGGCGACAAGATTCGCATCGCCGTCTTCAACGAAAACAATCTGAGCGGCGAATACACGGTTGCGCCGGACGGCAAGATCAGCCTGCCGCTTGCCGGAGACATCGCCGCCGCCGGCCTTACGGTGCCGCAGCTGCAGCAGGCGGTGACCAAGACGTTAAAGGACGGGTTCGTTCAGGATCCGAATGTTACCATCACGGCTATTGAGCTGCGTCCCTATTACATCTTGGGCGAGGTCAAGAAGCCCGGAAAGTACAGCTATACCCCCGATCTGACGGTGATGAACGCTGTTGCGACCGCGGAAGGCTTCACCTATCGCGCCGACATGGATGCCATCTATATCCGGCACGCCTCCGATCCGTCCGAGAAGGAATACCGGCTTACCGCCACCATGGCGGTCCTGCCGGGCGACACGATCCGCATCACACAGCGTTATTTCTGAGGTGGCCGTGAGTCTTGCACCCAGCATCCTGCCGCCCGTGCCCGACAGCCACCTGGACCCGGTCTATGCGCGCCCCGTCCGGGAGGACAATGCCAAAATCTTCCTGATCGACATCCTGGCCGCGATCCATCGTCATCGGGCCTTGGCGTTGACGGTCGCAGGACTTGCGGTGCTGTCGGTTCTGGCCGCCACCTATTTCATCACCCCGCTCTACAAGAGCACGGCCAGCGTGATGCTGGACACCCGCCGCGAACAGGTGGTGGACATGCAGGCGGTGCTTTCCAACCTGCCTTCGGACACTTTTGTGGTGGATTCCGAGGTTCAGGTGCTGCACTCCCCCACCTTGGCCAAGAAGGTCATCGCCAAGCTGCACCTGGACCAAGACCCGGAATTTAATGGGCGGCTGCGCCGGCAATCGGTGGTTTCGCAAGGCGTGGCCGCCTTGAAGGCGGCGGCGCGGCAAGGATTGGCCTGGATGGGGGATGTCCCTGTCAGGGGCGCGGATAGCGCTTTGCGCGATCAGGAACGGGTGACGCAGGCGTTCCTCAAGTCCCTGTCAGTCAACCGTCAGGGACTGACCTATCTGATCAACATCACTTTCTGGTCCGAAGATCCTGTCAAGGCGGTACGCATCGTCGACACCCTCGCCCAGACCTATCTGGACCAGCAAAAGGAAACCAAGGCCGGCGCCACGCGCCAGGCCAATGTCTTAATCAAGCGCCACGTCGCCAAGATGCAGCAGCAGGTCTATGCCGCCGAACGCGCGGTGGCCGACTACAAGTCCAAGCACGGCCTCCTCAATGCGGTGGGCGCGCCGCTCACCGAACAGGAAATTTCCGCCCTCAACACCCAGATGGCCATCGCACAGGCGCAGGAAGCCGAACAACATGGCAGGTTGGGCGCGGCCACGCGGCAATTGGGGCAGGGCGGCAGCGATGCGGTCGGCCAAGCTGCGGCATCCAACACGGTGCGCCAACTGCGTGCTCAGCAGGCGGGCCTGATCACCGAGGAAGCCGATCTGGCCAAGCGGTACGGGCCCAAGCATCCGGCCCTTATCAAGGTGCGTGAGCAGCGTGCCGCGCTGGATGCGGCCATCGCGTCGGAAGTCCATCGCATTGTCAGCGGCCAACAGGCCGAAGCCGCCGCCGCGTCGTCGCGCACCGCCTCGCTGCGCGCCAGCATCGCGCAGGACCGCCAGATTTTGGCGCTGAACAATTCCGCCAGCGTCAAACTGGCCGAGCTGGAACGCGACGCCAGCGCGGTGCGCGGGGTTTATGAATCCTTTCTGAGCCGCTTGAAACAGACCGCGGTTCAGGAAGATCTGCAAAGCGCCGACGGCAAGATCGTCTCGCACGGCAATGTCCCCCTAAAGCCGTCATCGCCCTCCTGGACGCTGGCCGCCGCCGCCGCGGTCGCCTTGGCGGCCATCGCGGCCGCGCTGACCGTCATGCTGCGCGAGTTTCTGGACCGCGGGGTGCGTTCTTGCGAGGAAGCCGAGAAAACCGTGGGCCTGCCGGTTATCGCCACCATTCCCCAAATCGCAGCGGCCGATCCGGCGGCCTATGTCGTTAAGCGGCCCATGTCGGAGTTCGCCGAGGCGATTCGCAATCTGCGAACGTCGCTGTTCCTGTCCCGCCATTCCGCGGTCCCCAAGATCGTGGCGATCATGTCGGCTTTGCCGCATGAAGGCAAAACCACCACCACGCTGGCCTTGGGCCGCCAATGCGCGGAATCGGGCGCGCGGGTGCTGATCATTGACGCCGATCTGCGCCATCGCGCCTTGACCGCGCATCTCGACGTTCCGGTGCGCCATGGCTTGGTCGAGCTGATGGAGGAACGCGCGCCGCTGGAATCCTGTCTTCATCATGACACGATGTCGGATGCCATGATCTTGCCCGTCAGCCGGAACAAATTGGCGAGCAAGGATGTGTTTTTTGCCCATGATCTTGGTCATGTCTTTGCGCGGCTGCGCGGGATGTTCGACATTATTCTGGTGGATACCGCCCCGCTGCTGCCGCTGGCGGAGCCGCGCATTGTCGCCAGCCATGCCGATTCCATCGTTCTGCTCACCCACTGGCATAAGACCTCGCAAAGCGCGATGCAGGATGCGGCAAAGCTGATCCGCAGCTTGGATGTGCCGATCGCGGGCGTGGCTTTGACCTGCGCCGACATGAAACGCCTGGACAGCTTCGGCTATGCCGCACGCACCTACGGTCAGCGTGCCGGCTATGCCCAATATTATATTCAGTGAGGGAACGGCCGGGACGGTAAACCCTGCTTGGTAGGAGTTGACGATGAGTAGAATGATCACGGCTTCCTGGTACCATCACGCTCCCGCGCGCGCGTCCCATGTCCAACCTTTCCGTCTGCAGCTAACGCCGAAATTGGCGTTCGATGTGGCGGCGGCCTTTCTTGCCTTGTTGCTTCTGTTGCCCGTGCTGTTGCTGGTGGCCCTGGCGATCCGGCTGGAAAGCAAGGGCCCGGTCTTGTTTTCCCAGGTGCGCTATGGCTGGGACAATCGGCCTTTCCGTGTCTACAAATTCCGCACCATGTGGTCGCATCTGAGCGATGCGCGCGGCACCAAGCAGGCACAGGAAAACGATCCGCGCGTGACCCCCTTGGGCACGTTTCTGCGCCGGACCAACATCGACGAACTGCCGCAGCTGTTGAATGTGATCAAGGGCGACATGTCCCTGGTAGGGCCGCGTCCGCATGCGGTCGGCACCCTTGCGGGCGGCATGCTCTATGAGGACCTTGTTCCCTTCTACTTCAAGCGGCACCGGGTGCGCCCGGGCATCACGGGTCTGGCCCAAGTGCAAGGCTATCGCGGCCCGACGGTGGATCCGCAAAGCGCGCGCATGCGCGTGCGCCTGGATCTGGTTTATTGCCGGCGCAACAATCTGGGGATGGATATCGCCATCATTTTAAAAACGGTGCGCCGCGAGGTCTTGGGGCATGGAACGGGTTTCTGATGTCCTCCCCCCCTCTTGCCAGCGGCGCGGCCTGTTTCGCGCCTGACAGTCGCGCTCTGTCCCGCGAGGGCCCGCAAGGCGGTATTGCGATTGTGTTGCACGATTTGCGCGGCGGCGGAGCGGAGCGTGCGTGCCTCAGGCTGGCGCGCGGCATGGCGGCCAGCGGCCGTCAGGTCGAGCTCATTCTGGTGCGGGGCGAGGGGGCATATTTTTCCGAAATTCCCGCCGGCATTGCGGTGACGATTTTGGACCGGCCGCGCGTGTCGCATGCGATATGGGCTTTGGCGGGGCATTTTCACCGCACCAAGCCGAAAGCGGTCTTGTCGGCGCTGACCCACATGAATCTCGCCGCCATCCTGGCGGCGCGCCTTTCCGGCGCGCATCCGCGCGTGGTGATTTCAGAACGCAACCAGATATCGTCCAAGGCGCGGGAGGCGCGCGGCACCTGGCAGCGCGCCTGGTACCGCGCCGTTCCGCTGGCCTACCGCATTGCCGACAAGGTGGTGGCGGTCTCGGGTGGGGTCGCGGCCGACTTGTCGCGTTTCGGGCATTTGCCCAGCGGCAAGATTCAAGTCATTCACAATCCTGTTTTCGATCCTGACATCGTGGCGCTTTCGCAGCAGGCGCCATCGCATCCTTGGTTTTCTCCCGGCGGTCCGCCCATCATTGTGGCGGCCGGGCGCTTGCATCGCCAGAAAGGCTTCGATGTGTTGCTGCGCGCCTTTGCGGTGGCGCGGGCCGCGGTGGATTGCCGGTTGGTGATTCTGGGCGAAGGACCGGAACGGGCCGCCCTGATGGCGCAAGCCGAACAATCGGGTCTGGCTTACGACATCGACATGCCCGGCTTTTGCGAGAATCCTTTCGCGCTGATGGCGCGGGCCGGGGTCTTTGTTCTCAGTTCACGCTGGGAAGGTTTCCCCAATGCGCTGGTCGAAGCGATGGCGTGCGGCGCGCCGGTGATCGCCACCAACTGTCCCAGCGGGCCTTATGAAATACTGAACGGCGGCCAGATCGCACCGCTGGTGCCGGTGGAGGACGCCAACGCCTTGGGACAGGCGCTCCGCACCATCTTGTCGTCCCGGCCCGATACCATGGCTTCGCGCGATCGCGCCCATGGCTTCAGCGTCGCGGCGGCCACCAACCAGTATCTCCACGCGCTGGAGCGGGCATGACCGCCGCGCGCTCCCTTTCGCAATCGCCTCCCGGCCGGCTGGAGAGCTTTTATATTTTTGTCTCCTTGTTGCTGGTTACCCAGGCATTGGGCCCGCTTCTGATGGCGGGAACGTCAAGCGAAGACGCGCTGGGCGATTCCAATCCGGCGACGCTGCTGTCGGCGCTTTTGGTTTACGCCATTGCGCTGGCGCTTTTGGCGCGGCGGCCGGGCGCGGTCACCGAAACCATTCAAGACAACCCGCTCCTGATCGCGGTCTTCGCCCTGCCGGTGGTGTCCGTGATCTGGAGCGTGGATCATGGCACCAGCTTCCGCCGCGCCGTGGCGCTGGTGATGACGGGTTTTTACTGCGTCTATCTGGCGCGCCGCCTGTCGCCCGACGACTTCTTGCGGCGTCTGCTGCTGGCGCTTTTTGTCGGCGGCGTGTGCAGCCTGATTTTCACCGCGATCGATCCGCAGCATGCGATTGAGCATGGCGCGGTCAATAATGGCTCCTGGAAAGGGGTTTATGGCCATAAGGCCATTCTGGGGCGCATCGCGGCGGTGGCGGTCACCGTATCGATCTATGTGCGGCCGCGCTTTGCGTGGGAACGGGCGGTTCGCTGGGCGACCATCGCCATCTTTCTGTTCCTGGCCGTTCAATCGCAATCCCGCGCCAGCTGGTTGATGATGGGGGGTGGCGTTTGTTTCATGGTGCTGATCGCGGTGATGCGCAATCGCCGCTTCTCCAGCGGCATCAAGCTCAGCGCGGCATTTGCCGTCGGTCTGGCGGCGGCGGCGGCGGGCGCAGTGCTGTTCGAACAGATTTTGGCGGCGTTCGGACGCGACGATACATTCTCCGGCCGCACCAGCCTTTGGGAAGGCGCGGTGGCGGTGGCCAGCGCCAATCATCCTGTTCTGGGCGCGGGCTATCGTGCCTTTTGGACGGCCGCCGGCGCCGAAGGGGTGCGCGACTATGTCCAGCATTGGGCGCGGCTGCCTTACCACGGCCATAACGGTTATCTCGATATCTGGCTGGAGCTGGGCTATGCGGGCCTGGCCCTGTTCGCGCTGTTCGTGGTGGTGAGCATAGGCCGGCTGATCGGGCGGCTGTTGCGCGAAAGCGATGAGCCGGCTTGGGCCGCGTTCGCCATCTTCTTCTTTGTCTTCCTGCTGAACAATGCCTCGGTCACGGTGGCGTTCAAGCACACTGACATCGCATGGATCTTCGCGGTTCTGGCCTGTCTTTACACGCGCGGCTGCGTCAACGCCCGTCTGCCGGTTCTGGCGCGCGCCGAGCGGCGGCGGTTGGGCCTTGTTTTCCCAAATCCAATACCGCATTGGCGCCCGGTGCGCGCCGGTCTGCAGGAGGCGCGATGACGAACGGCTATTGCATTGGATTTCCCTATGTCGCCGACCGTTTCGGCGGCAGCACGGCATCCTCGCTGGTGTTGGCGCGGGCTTTGCAACAAGCCGGCCACCGGGTTCATGTCCTGACCCATGGCGCAGGCGGACGCGTGACCGAGGAAGCGCAGGCTTTCGGTCTTGCGGTGACGCATCTGCCTTGGCTTTCGCCCGAGCCCGGCTATGCCCGCCCGGATAGTTTCCGGTGGCATCAGTTGCAAGCCTTCCGCGCTGCGCGCGCCGCCATCGGTAATCTCAAGCTCGATATCGTGCACACCAACGACCTCACCACCTTGCGCAGTTGGGCGATGTCCTGTCTTGCGGGCCGGGCGGCGCTTGTGGCGCATTGGCGGTCCAACTACCGCGAAAGCTGGTCGATCAAGGCGGCCCTGCGTGTTGCATCCGGGGTGATCGCGGTATCCCGCTACAGTTTCGACCGGCTTCCGGAATGGGTGCGGCGCAAGGGCGTGGTCGAATTCAATTCCTTCGATCCGCCTATGCAGCAAGCCGCTCGCGTCCAGGCCAAAGCCGCCATACGCACGCAGTTGGGTCTTCCCGGCGACGCCGCACTGGTGGGGGTATTCGGTCATCACATCGTGCGCAAGCGCACCCATATGCTGGCCGATGTGCTGCAGGCGGTTGCCCACACCGCCGCGGGACGTCCGGTTTTTGGCCTGGCCTGCGGCGGGCGCGCCGAACCTTACGATCACGAACTGGACGGCAAGATCGCGGCTTTCGATCTCTCAAAACGTCTCCTGCGTCCGGGATTCGTCCGCCCGGTGGAAGACTGGATGGCGGCTTGCGATGTGCTCATGGCGCCTGCCATCGACGAGCCGCTGGCCCGTAATGTGCTGGAGGCGCAAGCCCTGGACGTGCCGGTGATCGTCTCGACCGATGGTGGATTGCGCGAGCTGATCCGCAATGGCGAGAACGGTTTGCTGTGCAATCCCTATGACACGCCGGGCTGGATCGTGGCGGTGCGGCGCGTGTTGGACGATGCGGCCCTGGGGGCGCGCCTGGCCCAAGGCGGCCGCGCCACCGTGGCGCAATTGACGCCCGACCGGCATGCGGCGCGCGTGGCGGACGTCTATCGGGGTCTTTTCTCTCGCATGGGACGGGCGGCATGAGGACGCTCAGCGACAATGTGATGCGTTATCTTGGCCAGCATGCGGCCCCGGCCTTGTCGTTCTGGACTCAAGAGGGCAGCAGCGCCAAGCCCGACATCCTGGCGGCCTGCGATGCGCTTTATTGCCTTAATCTCATCGGCCGCACCGACCTGGTGGCGCCGGACGCGGGCTTGCGCTTCACCGACCTGTTGGGCGGGCTTTCCCTGGCGGGCGGCATCGGCAAAGGCGAGGGGCCCGACATCGGCGTGCACAAAACCGCCTATACGCTGGGCGCCCTCAATCTTTTGGCCGCCCACGGACAGCCGGTGCAACGCTATGTCTTGCGCGAAGGCGATTGGCAGAAGGAGGAATTGCTGGACGCGGAACATCGTCCGCGCTGGCCCTGGTATTTCACCCATCATGCTTGGCGCGTAAGCCATTGGATCGGCGGCATTCCCGCCATCGTGCTGTCGCTATGGCGCCTGGCGCCGGAGCTGGCGGCGCGCAACCGTTTGCCCGCCGCCGCCGAGGTTCTGCACAGCAGCGATAGTTTAATAGACCGCGATACCGGCCTTTTCCACGCTTACAAGGTGGATGCCATGCAGTGGGCGTTCCGCGCTCTTTACAGCTTCCGGCACGATCCGGATGTCGGCGATCTGGGCGGCATCGCGCATTTGCATTGGGGCAATTATGCCGCCGGGCGTCTGCCCTATAAGGCGGCGCCGGCTTTGTTCGATCGCACATGGACGCAGTTGCAGCGGCGGCCTTTCATGGAAGCGGTGCCCTACTGCCTGGATTTCGACATTGTGCAGCTGGCGCGCACCGCCATTCCCGAAGGCGATCACCGCCGCCAAGCCTTGCGCGCGCGTCTTTGCGACTATGCCGACGACATTATCGGCTTTTACGACACCAAATTGGACGGCGATTACGCCCTGCACAAACTGCCGGGTGGTTTGGCGGCGCTGCATGAATGCGCGCTGGCGGTGGACCTGCCGGGGGTGCCGGGTTTGGAAATTCCGCCGGTGGACATTGCGCGCCAAGCCTACTGGATTTGAAAGGAGACTGGGATGGGAAAAAAGATCGTTGGAATCGTCTCCTTCATGAATGCCGCGGGCGCGCAGGAAGCGCTGTTGCGCTTGATGCGCCAGTTGCGCCATCGCGGGCACCAGACCGAGGTGTGGTTTCTATACGCCAAGTCGTCCTGTTACCGGGGCATGCCGGGTGTCCGGGTCCTTTTGGACAAGGCGCATCTGTCCCCGTTCGACATTCCGGTCCTGTTTTTCCGGTTGCTGGCGCTTTTTCGCCAGACGCGCCCCGACGCCGCGGTGGGGTTTTTGCCGCTGGCCAATATTTTGGGCATGACCGCGGCTTGGGTGATGGGTGTGCCCTTGCGCATCGCCTCACAGCGGGCGCCGGAAAAGACATTCGGCCATTTCATGCAGTTGTTCGACCGGCAATTGGGCGCGCGGGGCGTCTATAACAAGGTCATCTGCGTATCCCGCGCGGTGCAGGAGTCCTTCGCCGATTATCCGGAGCCGTATCGCAGCCGCCTGTCGGTGGTGAACAATGGCATCGAATGGACGCCGTCCGACAAGGAGAAAACCGCGGCGCGCGCCAGTTTCGGCGTTCCAGGCAGCTATCCTTTGCTGGTTGCGACCGGCCGGTTCGTGCCGCAAAAAAATTACGATCTGATGGTGCGGGTCATCGCCACCACGCCGCGCATCCGGCTGGCGATTGCCGGCGACGGTCCGTTGCGCAGCGCCGCGGAGAGTCTGGCGCAGGATTTGGGCGCCGACGACCGCATTCATTTCCTGGGATCCTTGCCGCACGACCGGATCGCCGATTTGCTGCGCGCGGCGGACGGCTTTGTCCAGACGTCGTTGTTCGAAGGGCAAAGCAATTCGGTGCTGGAGGCCATGCATGAAGGCCTGCCCATCATCTG
Organism: Rhizomicrobium sp.; assembly: GCA_035275465.1. GTDB lineage: Bacteria > Pseudomonadota > Alphaproteobacteria > Micropepsales > Micropepsaceae > Rhizomicrobium. Next base: position 21,748 of record DATEMS010000027.1, read on the forward strand.
CAGCGACATTCCCATGCAGCGCGAGACGGTTTGCGAGGAGAATGGCGAGACGGCCGCCCTGCTGGTGCCGCTGGAGGATTTTGAGGCGTGGCGTACCGCCTTTCTGCGTCTGCGCGACGATCGTGCCTTTGCCGAGGAAATAGGGGCCCGCGCCAAGGCGCTGGTGTCGCGGTGCTTCACCCTGAACCGGATGATCGACGGATTCGAGGCCGCCATTTTGGAAACGGAGAAACGCACATGGGTTTCAGCTGGAAAAAGCTGCGCCGTGGAACGCGCCGACTTTACACCCTAATCTATGCGGGGTTGGTCGGCGCCAAGACGGGCAGCAACGCTATCGTGATGCGCGGCGCGGTGCTGGATCGCGAGCGCGGCGGCGCGATCAGCATCGGCCCCGGCACGGTGATCCATCGCGGCGCCATGCTGATCCCCTTTGGCGGCTTCATCCGTCTGGGCTCTCGCTGCGGCGTCAATCCTTACAGCGTGCTGTATGGGCATGGCGGGCTGACCATCGGTGACCATGTGCGCATCGCGGCCCATTGCGTGCTGGTGCCCGCCAATCACGGCATCGCCTTGGATGGCGGGCTGATCGCGGAACAGCCCATGAGCCGACACGGCATCCGTATCGGCAATGATGTGTGGCTGGGCGCGGGCGTAAAGGTGCTGGACGGCGCGGTGATCGGCGATGGCTGCGTGGTGGCCGCCGGCGCGGTGGTGCGCGGCACGCTGGAACCCTACGGCATTTATGCGGGCGTGCCCGCGAAATTGGTGCGCCGCCGCCAAGCGACCACGACCTATCTCAAAGGCAGACGCAATGAAACGGATAGCGCAGAATCTGCGCAGATTGTCGCGACGTCCTGAAGCGCGGCATGTCGGCATTCTGACTTCGGGCAGCGTGATTGCCCAGGTGATGTTGCTCGCCACAACACCATTGCTGGCGCGCCTGTTTGCGCCGGAATCCTTCGGCCTGTTCGCCCTGATGCTCTCCATCAGCACCATCGGCGGGGCGGTGGGCGGGCTTTGTTACGAAGTCGCGGTCATCTTGCCGCGGTCACGCCGCACCGCACTGTCGCTGTACCGGCTTTCCTTCGCGCTCAGCCTTGTGGTGCCCTGTCTGGTTATCGCGCTGCTGGCCCTGATTCAGCATCTGTTCCCCAATCTTTTGGGCCGCCCCCTGACCTGGGACTTCTATCTCTATTGCCTGGCGGCGACCGCCCTCACCACCCAGATCAATGTTTTGTGCTACGGCCATTCCCGCGCCGGCCAGTATGGCCCCATCTCCGTGAACAAAGTCAGCCAGACCCTGCTGCCGGCGGTGGCCCAGATCGGTCTGGCCTATCTGGGCATGGCGGCGGAAGGCTTGATGCTGGGTCGGGTGCTGGGATTGTTGGGCAGCGAGGCTTGGCTGTCGCGCAAGCTTCCGCCCGGTTATCGCCTGCGCGACATGGCCGATGCGCGTCTGACTGAGATGGCGGCGGCGGGCCGCACCTATAAGGATTTTTTGCTGCAAGTGCCGCGGCAATTTCTGGTGCGCGGCGCCACCATGCTGCCTGCGGCGCTGCTCCTGGGCAGTTATGGGCCCATGGTGGCGGGGTTCTATTTCTTCGCCCAGCGCCTGATCGAACGCCCCGGCATGCTGTTGGGGGATTCTCTCTCTCGCGTGCCGATGAAGCAGTTCGCCCTTCGGGTGCAGGAGCGCAAACCCCTGACCCAAGCGGCCTTGCTCTACACCCTGGCGGTGGGAACGCCGGTGATCTTGGGTGTGGGGCTGTTGGCGCTGGTGGCGCATCCCTTGTTCCATTTCGTGTTTGGCGCGCGTTGGGAGCCGGCCGCCGGCTATGCCGTGGTGCTGGCGGGTTGGGCCGCAGTCCGGCTGACCTCGCTGCCCATGGCGACCCTGACCACGGTCTTGCGCGTGCAGCGTATGAGCTTCTGGGTGGACGCGTTGTTTTCCGCGCGCGTGATCGCAATTCCCATCATGGCGGCGCATCACTATAGCGCGCTGGCGGCGGTCGCGGTGTTTTGCGGCCTCAGCGTGATCTACCACCTGGTCATTGTCGGCGTCGGCCTTTTCGCCTCGCTGCGTTACGACCGCGCCCTGGCGCCGATGCCCATCCCCTTTGCCCGCACAGGAGAGACCTATGGCTGAAACCGCGATCTATGACGCCAGCCTGTATCTGGAGCGCAATTTCGAAGCCAAGGGTTTGGGCGGCTGGCGCAAGCTCTATCTGTCCTTCATCGAGGACCTCGCGCCTTATGCGGTGATCGAATTGGGGGCGGGCGCGCCGGAATTCCTGGACCGGATCGAAGCGGAGCGCCGGGTGGCGGTGGATGTCGGCCAGCGTTTCGCGCAAGCCTTCCGCTCTCGCAATATCGAATTTGCCTGCCGCGATCTGGAAAAAGACAATTTGCAGGACCTGGGTCCAGTGGATGTGGCGATCTGCTCGGATGTGTTCGAGCATTTGGTCAATCCGGCCGCCGCCCTCGATCGTGTCGCCGATCTCATCGGGCATCACGGCATTCTGTTCAGCCATGTGCCCAATGAGTATCGCCTGGGCCATATCCTGCGGGTGATGCTGGGCCGGGGCGACACGGTGCAGTTCCACAATGGCGCGACCGAATGGGAGGACCCGCATTTCCGCCGCTTCAGCGATGTGGGCTATCGGCGTTTCCTATCACGGCGTTTCGCCCACAATCTGAAGCTATCCGATCTGCGTTATGGCCGCCCCGCGCGCCTGCTGCGCTGGCTGGGATTGCGTGTCCCCTATTGCCTGCAAGGCGGACCGACCTATGCCAGCACCAACGATCCTGTGGTCTTTGCCAGGCTTGAGGAATTGAAAAAGGAAAAAGCCCGTGGCTAGCGCCTTGTTCCTGGCGGCCTTGGCGGCGCCGGTCATGTCCGGAACGGCAACCCATGGCGGCGCGGTCGCAGGCGCGCAGATTGTGCGCGTCAGTAGCCTGGCCGATGCGGGCCCGGGTTCGTTGCGCGGGGCCGTTCAACAGGCGGGACCCAAGGTGATTGTCTTTGACGTGGGCGGGGTGATTGATCTGGCTTCCGATCTCAAGATATCCATTCCCAACACCACTATTGCCGGTCAAAGCGCGCCTGCGCCCGTGACCTTGACGGGCGGCAGTCTTCGCATCCGCGCCAACGACGTTGTGGTGCAGCATATCGCGGTGCGGCCGGGCCCCGGCGCCACGCCGGAAGTCAACGTCAATCGCGATGCCCTCACCATCGGCGGCGGCAAGCGTCCGGTTCGCGACATTCGCGTGGAGAATGTAAGCCTGAGTTGGGCGCTGGACGAGGGCGCCAGCATCGGGGGCGGAGCCAGCAACGTCACCTTCCGCAACAGCATCGTGGCGGAAAGTCTCAGCAATGCCGGCCATCCCAAAGGCCGCCATTCCATGGGCATGCTGATCAACAACGACAATCAGGCGGTCGCTGTCACCGGCAATCTGTTTGCCGCCAATATGTATCGCAATCCGGTGATCGCGCGCGGCGGCTCGGTTTTTGTGGGCTACAATCTGATCGTCGATCCGGGCCGCAATGCCATCCATTTCTATGACGCGGCGGGCGCAACCCCTTTGCGGGTCAGCCTGGTGGGCAATGTCGTGCAACCGGGCAGCGATACCGCCGGCAAAGTGACGGCGGTGCTGATTCCCGAAACCATGGCGGCCAAGCTGCCGGATGCCAGCCTCTATGTGTCGCAGAACCGGATGGCTCAGGGGGCGCTCGCCAATCCTGGCGATTTTCCGCTTGCCGAAAGGCCGCCAGTCGGCATTTCGGATAAATATGCGGCCGCCGGCAATGTGGGCGCGGCCGTGCTGCGCGATGCGGGCGCGCGGCCGGCGGCACGCGACGCCGTGGATGCGCGCATCGTGTCGCAAGCCGCGCAAGGAACGATCCGTATCATTGACGACCCTGCCGAGGTTGGCGGCTTGCCGCCGTCCGCGCCGGTCCATAATGCGGCGGCGGTGCCCGCCAATCCCTTTGACGTCTCGGGGCGCTCCGATCTGTTGCGCATCGAAGCCTGGCTGTGCCAGCGCCACCGCGAGGTGGGCGGCCCCGCCACGCCGGAATGTCCCGGCGCCGCGCAGGACTATCGCAATCTGCTTCAGTTACGGCTCACCGAAAGGAGATAGACATGGCTCAATTGGACAGCAAAGTATGGATCGGCGGCGTGCCGGTCGATCGCTTGACCTCCGGACAATGGTGCAAGCTGATGATCGCCGATTGGCAGCGCAAGCGTTCGCAGAACGTGCCGCCCAAAGTGGTCACCACCGTCAATGGTCAAGTGGTTTCGCTATTCACCGAAGATCCGGCTTTCCGCCGGGCCGTGCTTTCCACCGATCATATCGCCGCCGATGGCATGTCGGTGGTGTTTGCTTCCCGGCTGGCGACCGGCAGCCCTTTGCCGGAACGTGTCGCCACCACCGATTGGTTTCATGCCGCCGCCAAAGCCGCCTCACGGCATGGCATGCGTTTTTATGTCCTGGGCGCAACCCGGCGGATGAACGAATTGGCGATCGGCCGTATTCGTACGCTCTATCCCTATCTGCAACTGGCGGGCGCGCGCGACGGCTATTTCGACCGCGGCAAGATCGAGGACGTCGCCGGAGAAATCGCTGCCACCCGGCCGGATATTTTGTGGATCGGCGTGGGCAATCCGGAACAGCTTATTTTGGCGCATCGCTTCAAGCAGCTGATCCCCAGCCTGACATGGGTACGCACCTGCGGCGGATTGTTCGACTTCTTGTCGGGCCTCAGATCGCGCGCGCCGGCGGCGATGCAGGCGGCGGGTCTGGAATGGGCCTATCGCATGGCATTGGAGCCCAAGCGGCTGGGATGGCGCTATGCCACCACCAATGTCACCGCCGCCATGGCGATGGCGCGCGATTCCCACGGTGCCTTGCACTGAATCAGAGCTGGCCGCGCAGGCCGGCGGTGAAAAGATTGTCGCTATAGTCGCGCCCCACTGCACTGGTGGCGCGGTGCTGGTAATTGTAACCGGCATAGGCCGCAATGTTACCATTGAAGGAGTATCGCGCTTCCAAGCCCGCCGAGGTGACGCGATCGTCGCGGGCAATGCCGGTGAAGTTGGCTTCGTAATAGTCGAAATGGGGCTGCAGGATCAGCGGACGCAGCAGCTCATAGTCCACCGACGCCCCGATGCGGCGGACATCGGTGCTGGACGCGCCGCTCACGGTGGTGTCGTCGATGATCCGGGAAGCCCGCAGATGGGCCGTCAACAACTCGGTGGCAAACCAATCGATCTCGACATGGAAGTCCATGGCGGTGACATCGTGCAAGGGTGCGGCATAATTCTGCTGCAGCAGCCCGGCATAGGCGGTGCCGCGGATCAGCGGCGTCAGCATCAGGCTGGCGCCGAAATCCACGCGATAACCGTCGGAATTGCGGTCAAAGCCGTTCCGGTCCAGCTGCCGGTCGAAGTCCCGCAGATCATAAGTGAATTGCACGAACAGGGACTGGTCGGGCGCAAGCTCATAGGCGGCCTTGCCGGTCAGTTGATAGACATTGCGGTCCCGGTCGCCATTGTCGATCAATCCGCCGCCGATCAAGTCCGTGGCGTCGAAATCGAACCGGTCGTAATTCACCGCCGCAGACAAAGTGAAGGCGCTGAATTGGCCGCTGAGAAGGCCGTCGGTGTGAATACGGCGGTAACGGGTGGGACTTGCGGCCAGCAGCGACAAGTCCGGCGAGGTGCGCGCCTCATGGGTGTCGAAGTAGGAGGTGGCGTTTTTCAGGAAACCGCCGGACGCGATGTCCAGCCGTCCCACCCCGCCCAGCATCCAGTTGGTGCGGGTTTCGCTGCCCCGGTCCTGATAGTCGTAATGGTCGAGTTGCCCATAAAGCTGCAGCGCGTGACTGTCCCAGTTCGACCGAAGATCCAGCCGGGGCGAAATGGTCCAGATCGTGTCGCTGACAGTGGCGCCTGGGCTACGGAAGATATTGTCGTCGGCTGTGACGTCCGAGGCCAGGGTGGGATAAAGCGTCATGCCGCTTAGCGGCACGCCCACGGCGTCATATTCGGGCCGGGCCCGGTCCAGCACCCCCATGCCTTCCAGAAGCGCGCCGCTTTCCTGTTCGGCGGTAAGCGGATTGCGGGCCGGAATCTGCGCCATGGCCCGGGGATTGAGCGTGGTCTGCGCCGAAGCTCCCAGCGATAGACCGCCGGCAAACAGCGCGGCAAAAGCGAGGATATTCAGACGATGAAGGCTCACATCGGCTCCCGCATAAATGCCGTCGACAAATCAGTATGTTATGCTTTTGTCTTATTGCCGCCTGCACGGTCAATAGGCACGCGCGGGTTCCGGTCTGCGTTCGGACGGTAACGCAGGCTCTGGTTGGCTTTTTCAGGCTGGAGCTTGCGCTTGGGTCTCACATCGCCGCGATCGGCTGCCAGCCATCCGGGAATGCGCCGCGGACATATCACGGCAATGTCACAGCCGATTCCGCGAAACTCCCCTTACAGTTTGTGCGTCGCACCAAAGGATTTTTCTCATGCGGATCGTGATGATTGGCGCCGGTTATGTCGGCTTGGTATCGGGCGCCTGCCTTTCGGAATTCGGCCATGAAGTCGTCTGTATCGACAACGATCCCGCCCGCATTCGCGCTTTGGAAGCCGGCATCATTCCCATCTACGAGCCCGGCCTTGAGGACGTGGTTGCCGCCAATGCGCGCGCCGGACGGCTGTCCTTCGCGGGTGATCTGGCGCAAGCGGTGCGCAAGGCGGAAGCGGTTTTCATCGCGGTCGGCACGCCGACCCGGCGCGGTGACGGTCATGCCGATCTCAGTTTCGTTTATCAGGCAGCCAAGGAGATTGCCGCCCATCTCGACGGTTATACGGTGGTGGTGACCAAATCCACCGTGCCGGTGGGCACCGGCAAGGAGGTTTATGACATCATCCGGGCGGCGCGTCCCGATGCCGATTTCGATGTCGCCTCCAATCCCGAATTCCTGCGCGAAGGATCGGCGATTGAGGATTTCCGGCGGCCCGACCGGGTGGTGGTGGGCTGCGACAGCGAACGGGCCCGCGATGCGATGCGCGAAATCTACCGTCCGCTTTTCATCAATGAAACCCCGATGCTGTTCACGGGCCGCGAAAGCGCCGAATTGATCAAGTATGCCTCCAACGCCTTTCTCGCCACCAAGATCACCTTCATAAACGAAATGGCGGACCTGTGCGAAAAGGTCGGCGCCGACGTCAAGGATGTGGCCCGTGGCGTGGGCCTGGACAAGCGCATCGGCGCGAAATTCCTCCATGCCGGTCCGGGTTTCGGCGGCTCCTGTTTCCCCAAGGACACGCTGGCCTTGCTCAAAACGTCTCAGGATCGTGGCGCGGCGACCCGTATTGTCGAGGCGGTGGTGGCGGTCAACGATGCCCGCAAGCTGGCCATGGCCGACAAGATCGCGGCCGCCTTTGGCGGCGATCTCAACGGCAAGACGGTGGCGCTGCTGGGGCTGACCTTCAAACCCAATACCGACGACATGCGCGATGCGCCCAGCCTGGCCATCGTGCCGGCCTTACAGGCGATGGGCGCCACGGTGCGCGCCTTTGATCCCGAAGGCATGGAGCATGCGCGCGCGCTGATGGATATTGAGACCTGTGCCGATGCCTATGAAACCATGGCGGACGCCGACGGCCTGGTGCTGTTGACCGAATGGAACGAATTTCGTGCCCTTAATCTGGTCAAGGTGGGTCAGTTGCTGAAGCAGAAGCTGATCGTGGATTTGCGCAACATCTATGCGCCCGAGCAGATGCGCAGCTATGGCTTTACCTATGTGAGCATCGGCCGTCCCGTCGCGCGGCCCGCGCCGGCCCTGGCTGTCGCGGCCGAGTAGTGGCCGCATGATTCTGGTCACCGGGGCGGCGGGCTTTGTCGGCTATCACGTCACGCAGGCGCTGCTGGCCGAAGGCGAGCAGGTTTACGGCATCGACAATCTCAATGACTATTACGATCCGGCGCTGAAACAGGCGCGTCTGGACCGGTTGCTGACGCATAACGGCTTTTGCTTCCGGAAAATGGATATTGCGGACCCAGATGCGGTTCTTTCTCTGGCCGGAATGATGGAGATAGACGGCATTATCCATTTGGCGGCGCAGGCAGGCGTGCGCTACAGCCTGGAAAATCCCTTCGCCTATGTGCAATCCAATGTGATGGGGCAGGTGGCGATGCTGGAATTGGCGCGCCGTATGACGGGTCTCAAGCATCTGGTCTATGCCAGCTCCTCCTCGGTCTATGGCGGCAATAGCAAGGTGCCGTTCGACATCGCCGACCAGGTGGAAAAACCGCAATCGCTTTATGCCGCCACCAAGCGCGCCGATGAATTGATCGCTTATACCTATGCCCATCTCTATGGTTTGCCGTGCACCGGGCTGCGTTTTTTCACGGTTTACGGTCCGTGGGGCAGGCCGGATATGGCCTATTATTCTTTTACGCGCGCCATCATGGCGCGCCAGCCGATCCGCATCTTCAACCATGGCGAGATGTGGCGCGACTTCACCTATATTGACGACATCGTGCAGGGCACGATCCGCGCTTTGCGCCGTCCAGCCCAGGGCGTGCCGCCGCATGCGGTTTACAATCTTGGCAATTGCCGCCCACAAAAATTGACCGACTTTGTCGCGCTGCTGGAGCGCAATATCGGCATCAAGGCATCGCTGGTTTTGGCGCCCATGCAGCCGGGCGATGTCACCCATACCTTTGCCGATATCGAAGCCAGCCGCCGCGACTTAGGCTTTGAGCCCGCCACACCCATCGAAAGTGGCCTGAAAAGCTTTGTGGGCTGGTACCGGGACTATCACGCCTAGGATTACATAAGAAAAACAACCCCTTAGCCGCCGACTTGGGCGTCAACACATGGTCAATCGCTCTGGGGTACTCCTAGGGTGTCGCGGCCTCATTTTTGACGCCGCGGACTGGTGTCGTAGCTTTTCCCTCATATCTGTTTCGCAGCGGATTCTTTTTCATGTCGCGCATTCTTCTTTGGGCCTTTCTGCTGGTCGTGGGGCTGCCGCTATCGGCGGCTTGGGCCGCTATCAATCCGGCGCCCTTGTCCGCGCAAAGCCTGTCCACCAACAAAGATGTCGGCAATCTGCTGAATGAGGCCCAGAAGGCGCTGCAGGCAGGCAAGACCGATGAGGCGCTGCGCAGCCTCAATCTTGCCGCCAGTTTGGAACCCGCCAATCCGTATCTGCTGGCCCGCCTTGGGGTGGTGTTGAACATGGCGGGTGATTTTCAAAACGCCGCCGACCGCCTGCGCCGTGCGCGCAGATTGGGCGCGCCCAACGACGTTGTGTTGGGACCGTTGCTGGAAGCGATGCTTTCGATGGGCCAGAACCAGGCGGTGCTGGACCTGTATCCCGAACCGGACCCCAAGCTGAGCAGTTTCACGGCGGGGATTGTGCTGCGCGCCCGCGCCTCGGCTTTGCAGGTCATGGGCGACAGCGCCAGCGCCAGCACATTGATGAAGCGGTCGCTGGAAATTCTCCGGGACTATGATGGGATGATGACGGCGGGCCGCATCGCGCTGTTGCAAGGCGATTTCAACGCCGCAGACGCCCATGCCGATGACGCGCTGAAATTGCGGCCAAAGGACGTTGATGCGCAGATTCTCAAGATCGATCTGGCGATGCAGCGGCAGCAGGAAATTTTGGGACAGCAGATGGCCGAAAAACTGGTTGCCGACTATCCCAGAAGCCTCGCGGCGCGGCTGACCCGCGCCAAAGTGTATTTGTCCACCGACCGTGCGGACAAAGCGGAAGCCGATGTCAATCATATCCTGGCGTCCCAGCCCGATTTGCCGATCGGGCGGTATTTCCGCTCCATCATTTTGGCGCGTAAGGGCGATGTCAAAGGCGCCTGGGATGTCGCGCACGGTCTGTCCAAGGAATATATCCAGGTCGATCCCGGCGTGACCTTGAATGTCGCCGGGATGGCGGTGGCGGCCGGCTTTCTGGAAAGCGGCGCTTCCATTCTAAACGTGGCCGTGACGCGCTTTCCCTATCTGTTGGATGCGCGGCTGCAGCTCGCCGATATCCGTTTGCGGCAGAAAAGCGTGCAGTACGCCATGAATGCCTTGACCTTTGTCGCGGATTCCAAGGACCCGCGGGTGCCGGTTCTGTTGGCGCGGGCCTATCTGATGAAGCGCGATGCGGCAAATGCGCAGAAAAATATTGTCCGCGCCATCGAACTGGGCGGCGGTGAAGGCTTGCGCGATCTGGGCAAGGCTATGGCGCTGAAGAGTCTCAAAGATTATATCGCGGGCCATCCCGACAATAAGCAGGTTCAAAAGCAATATGCGGTGGTGGCGCTGGGCTTCGGCGAAACGGCTCAAGCCAAGGCTTACTATGAGCGGTTCGTGCGCGAGGACCCGGCAGACGGCTTCTCTTTCAACAATCTGGCCTGGTTGGTGGTGCAGGATGATTCCCGCCGGGCGCTGAGCCTGGCGCAGCAGGCAGTCAAGGCTGACCCCAACTCTCCGGACTATCTGGACACGCTGGGCACCATGCAGATGACCCGATCCGATTTTAAGGGAGCGGTGGCCTCGCTTCAAAAGGCGCGCCGGCTCCGCCCGGCGGATCCGGGGATTGCCTATCACCTGGCCTTGGCCTTGGAGGGCAGCGGCGCGCTTGCGCAATCCCAGGCAATATTGGAGGAGTTGGTGCAGCGCGGCGGGTTCAGCGACCTGGAAGCGGCGAAGAATCTGCTGGCGAGCAAGCTTAAGATGGCCGGCCGCACCCAGGCAGGGGTTAGATGATTGTTTGTAAAGGAATTTTACAGTTTTGACATGGCCGTCAGGACCAAAGTTCCGCAAGCCTTTTGTTCCAAGCGCTTAACTTTTTGGCATGTTTATTGCTGTATTTTCAGCGGATACCCAGGATTGCGTATGATGCGGCGTATATTGTTGAGTTTGGCGGCCATTTTGGCGCTGGCCCTTTCGGTCAGCCCGGCCTCGGCTGACGCCCTCTACACCCTTAATCAGGGGGGGAGTTTGGGCCCCACGCCGGGCACCTATGGAACGGTAAAGCTGCATCAGGTGGGCAGCGGTTCCAGCGCCTATGTCACCGTGACCGTCACCCTGGCTGCGGGCTCGAAGTTCGTGGGATCTGGCGCTGGCTATGCCATCACCTGGAACATCACCGGCAACCCGGCTTTGTCTTCGGTGACCGTAACCTCGGCCAACGCCGCCAATTTCACCGTGAAGGGCTTTAATCCCTCGGCCTCGGGCTATGCGCGTTACAAAGCTTCGCCCTTTACCGGCGGCAGCTGCGGCGCGACGACAGCCAGCTGTTTCATGTATGCCATCGACTACAACATCAGCGGCAGCGGCGGCAGCGACACCTCTTTGGTGTTTGACGTCAAGAAGAGCGGCGGCCTTTTGCTCTCCGATTTCGCGGCCAATTCCGGCGGCTATTATTTTGCCGCTGACATTCTCTTCGACTGCGAGACCGGCAACGTGGCTGCAAAAGGCCCGCCTGTCTATGTGCCCGAACCCGGCACCCTGATGCTGGTCGGCGCCTGTATTGGCGGTGTGGCCGCTTATCGCCGCCGCCGCAAACCGGCCGCCTAAACCATTCTCCTATCGAGTATCCATCAGCGGCCGAAAGGCCGCTGATTGCTTTTGGGTCATGCGCGCTGTCCCGCTTTGAACTCTTGTCTCAATTTGGGATCGTTCAAATGCGAGGCATTTCTTTTCCGGCGCCGTTACGTATCGCCGCCATGCTGGCGTCATGGACAATGGGATGCGCATCGCCGCTTCGGGCTTGCAGGCTGCTTCCGTGTGGCTGAGCGCCACCGCGTCCAACATCGCCAATATGCGCACCGGCGGCGCGATCCCCGATACCCCGCCTTCGCAGCCGGTCCAGCCCAGCCAATCCTCCGTCTATCAACCGCTGACAGTTGCGCAAAGCGCCGTTCCCGGCGGCGGCGTCACCGCATCGTTGCAAGCCAGTTTGCCGTCTTACCGGCTGGCCTATGATCCCGGCGCGCCCTACGCCAATGCCCAGGGCATGGTGGCGATGCCCGAAGTCGATCTGGCGGCGCAAAGCATTCAGTTGCTCCAGCAGATGCACAATTTTCGCGCCAATCTTGCGGTGATCAAGGCCTCGGCGCGCATGGCCGACACCGTGCTGGATATTCTCGCCTAAACGGTTCTTGTTAGCGTCTGGCGGGGCCGCGCTTGGGCGACTTTGCCTTGGCGGGTTGGACCCGGGTGGTGTCGGTGAAGGCCAGATCGATCAGTGCGATCATGGCCGCGCGAGCCGCCTTGGAATCGGCGGCCGCGACGGCCTCGTACACTTTGCGGTGATCGGGAATGGAATCGCGCATCGGCCGCTGCATCCGGCTCTTGAACAACGTGCTCCAGTTGATCGCGGCGGCCACGCTGCTGCTGAGGGTTTCCAGAAAAGGATTTCCCGAAGCCTGCAACAGGGTGGAATGAAACAGCTGGTCGGCCTGACGTCCGGCGCTGGTCGCAAGGGTTTTGCGCGCCATATCCTCCACTGCCGAGGCCATGCACGCCAATTGCTTTTCGGAACGCCGTTGGGCGGCGAGGGCGGCGGCTTCCGGTTCCACCAACCTTCTGAGTTCGAACAGGCTGGTCAAAAGATGCGGATGCGGTTCACGCGCGAACATCCAGGCCAGCACATCGGGGTCCAGCAAATGCCAGCGATCGACCGTGCTGACCCGGGTGCCGATCTTGGGGCGCGATTCCACCAGGCCCTTGGCCACCAGGATGCGGACCGCTTCGCGATAGGCGGACCGCGAGACCTTGCGCTGTCCGCTGGCTTCCACCTCGCCGTCCAGAATCGAGCTGACCTTGAAGCGGCCGGAAACGATTTTAACCCCCAAATCGCCGGCGATTTTGGCCGGGATACGGACGGATGGTTTACTCTTGATCATGGGCTGCTTTTAGCCCAGTCCAGGCACAAGACAAAGCCCAGGGGCCCGGACATCCGGCTCCTAGGGCTGTTGAGGCTGCGGCGGATTTGCAGGCGGTAGGCCTTCAGCCAATGACGTTGGCGCGGACCAGCTTGGGGGCCGGCCAGCCTTGGGCCGGTAAGGTTACTGACTGGCGTCCGAGACCTTGACGCCGGCGCGCTGCGATGCGTTGAACGCCGCAATAGCGGCATTCACCCGGTCGCCCACCAGTTTCTTGTCGCGCTGATTTTGCGCGATCAGCGTGCTTGTCTTGCTGGCCAGCACAGAGCCCGACATGGCGGCCTTGCCGAGGCAGGTCTGATAAACATCGGACGCTTCGATGAAGCTTTTGGCGTCATCGCGCATGGCGATGATTTCCTGCTTGGTCGGGTTTGCGCTGGAGAGAGCCTCGGGAACATAGGGCTGGTGGCAGGACGATTGGGCGAAAGCGGGTGCGCCAATCAGCCCAAGGGTTGCGGCAAGCGCCAAGGTGCGAAGCATGAGCAATACTCCTGATGGCCGGTCCGCCGACGCGATCGTCAGCCTGCGGCCGAAAGTGAGGCCTGCACTTTAGGCTTTGCCCCTTAAGAAAGCCTAAACCCAGTCAGAGCGGGTTGGCGCAGGGATCTGGCGGCCGGCATCCTTACCAATTTCTAATCATTTCCGGTCAAACTTCGGCATCGGCCATGGGCGCCAAGCAGCCCCGTGTCCCATCGATACGTGGAGAAGCCCAGCATGCTTTCGCTGAAGAACAAATTGCGCGTGACCTATGCCTTGGTGCTGGTTTGCTTCGTCGCGATGGGGGCTTTGGCGATCTACCGCCTTGCCTTGGTCAGCGATCAGTCCGCGGAAATGAGCAAGGTATGGACCCCGCGCACGCGCATCGCGCAGGAAATGCATTCCGTCTCCGGCCAGTATCGCATCAGCGAGGCCATGCGCATCCTCTCGACTTCGCCGTCCATGGCCGAACATGCCAGCCGCGAGCTCAAGGACAACGCCGACGCCTTTGCGGCCAAGATCGCCGCCTATCGCGCCCTGCTGCATAAGGACGAGAGCGCGGCGCCGGTCGATGAGGTTCAGAATCTCTGGGAGCAATATGTCAGGGGCAACGAATTGATGCTGACCTATGCCGAGAACGGTCAGCAAGCCCAGGCCGCGGACCGGTTCCGCAATTCGGCCAGCAAATATTATCTGTTCGCCAACGCGATGGACGATCTGTCGCGCGCCGACAACGAGCGCAACTCCGCCGCCGGCGCGGTGGCCAGCGCTATCTATGCCCAGTCCAAATCCCAGGTGTTCATCGGCGTGACGGGCCTTGCCGCGCTGTTGATCGTCTCCATTTTTTACTTCGAGCTGCGGGTCTGGGGCGTGTTGACGCGCTTGTCCATCGCCATGAAAGGTCTGGCGTCCGGCGATCTGGAAACCGATATTCACGGCACCAGCCGCAAAGACGAAGTCGGCGAGATGGCCAAGGCCATTCAGGTGTTCAAGGATAATGGCATCGAAATGCGGCGGCTGGAGGCGGAAGCCGAAACGCAGCGCCGCCATATCGAGGAAGCCCGGCAAAAGAACAGCGCCGAAGTCGAAAAGGCCGCCAACCAACGCGCGCAGATTGTCGCCTCCATCGCCAAGGGGCTGGAAGCCTTGTCCGGCGGCGAGTTGACCTACCGGTTGAACGAGGTGTTCCCGCCCGAGTACCGCAAGCTGCAGGACGATTTCAATGCCGCTGTGGAAAAGCTGCAAGGTGCGATGCGGGTGATCGCCCTGGGCGCCAAGGAAATCCATTCCAGCACCGAAGAGATCAGCGAAGCCTCCGACAAGCTGGCACAGCGCACGGAAAAGCAGGCCGCCAGCTTGGAAGAAACCGCCGCCGCGCTGGAGCAACTGACCGGCACGGTGCGCACCTCCGCCAACAGCGCCAAGCAGGTCAAGCATGCCGTGGCGGCAACCAAGGTGGATGCCGAAGAGTCGGGCGAAGTCGTGCGCAAGGCGGTTTCGGCGATGGGCGAGATCGAGCGGTCTTCGGCGCAGATTTCCGAAATCATCGGTGTGATGGACGAGATCGCTTTCCAGACCAATCTCTTGGCCTTGAATGCCGGCATCGAAGCGGCGCGCGCCGGCGACGCCGGCCGCGGCTTTGCCGTGGTTGCCCAAGAAGTGCGTGCCCTGGCGCAGCGTTCGACCTTGGCCGCCAAGGAGATCAAGACCTTGATTTCATCCTCGTCGCAGCAGGTTGCGTCCGGCGCCGGCCTCGTTAATGACACCGGCCAGGCCCTGGAACGCATCGTTGCCCAGGTGAGTGAGATTACCCATGCCACCAGCGACATCGCGGCCGCGGCCGAGGATCAGGCGCTGACTTTGACCCAGATCAACGCCTCTATCACCCAGATGGACAAGGTCACGCAGCAAAATGCCGCCATGGCCGAGGAAAGCACGGCTGCCAGCCATGCCTTGGCCCAGGAGGCCAATGAACTGGCGCGCCTGATCGATCAGTTCGATCTGGGCGCCGAAGTGCAGTCGCTTGCCGATCGCCAACCCGCGGAGCGTTCGTCCGGCAAATCCCGTGAGGATCGCGGCAAGGCGGTGCTGCGCACCATGTCGTCGGGAAATGCGGCACTGGCCAGTCAACTGGAAACTGCGATCGAAAACGAAAATTGGGAAGAATTCTGATTGGCCGCCTCCGGCGACATTCAGGAAGAAATCCGGCTGATCACGGTTCGCGCCGGATCGCAGGATTTCGGCCTCGACATGCTGGCGGTGCGCGAGATTCGCGGCTGGAGCCAGCCCACACCCTTGCCCCAGGCGCCCCATTTTGTTTGCGGCATGGTGCAGCTCAGGGGAACTGTGATCCCTGTGATTGACTTGGGCGACCGGTTGGGCTTGGGCAGAGCGTCCCCCACGGCCAAATCGGTGCTGGTTATGGTCGATCATGGAACCCGGCTGGTGGGGCTTCTGGTGGATTCGGTGAGCGATCTGGCGGTGTTGTCCAAAGCCAGCTTGCAGCCCGCGCCCCAGCTGCACGATGGCGCCGGTCCCGGCTTTGTCGATGCCACGGCCGCGCTGGAAGGGCGTATCCTCAGCATTCTGCGGCTGCAAAGCGTTATTCCGGAACTTCCGGCCGCAGCCGCCTAGTGTCGTGGTTTCGAAGTTCGCACTATCATCGATGCTGCCATATCGGTAATCCGATTGTTAACCAATTTTGACCTAGGCTGTTCGTGTTGAACCGCTTTTGAAATTGCCCGCATTCCGCAAGGGCGTTTCAAAAGTCTGCGAAAGGCTGTGCGGCATGACGGGCCAAGCTTTGAGCGAAAAAGTCTTCATTCTTCCGGAAGTCTTGGACTTGCGGGCCGCCGCACCCTTGTCCGGCGATCTTTTGGCGCTGCGGGGCCGCGCGCTCTATCTGGATGCATCGGGTGTCAAGACCATCGGCGCGCTTTGCTTGCAGGTTCTGTTGTCCGCCCGCGTCACCTGGCAGAGGGACGACCTTCCTTTTTCCGTCGTAACGCCGTCCGCTGCCTTCAGCAGCGCGATGGGGCTGTTCGGCGTCCCCTTCCTGGCCGGCTAGGGCATCATGGCGATAACCAAAACCATTCTGACCGTGGATGATTCCCGCACCATGCGGGAGCTGCTGACCTCAACCTTGGTGCAGGCGGGCTACAGCGTGTTGCAAGCGGGAGATGGCGCGGAAGGCCTGCAGGTGCTGGAAAGCAAGCGTGTGGACGCCATCATCACCGACATCAATATGCCCGTGTTGGGCGGCTTCGGTTTCATCGAAAAAGTCCGCAGCGATCCGGAATATCGCGCCATCCCGATTCTGGTTTTGACCACGGAAAACAGCCCGGCCATGAAAGAAAAGGCGCGCAAGGCCGGGGCCACGGGCTGGCTGGTCAAGCCGTTCAACACAGAAAAATTGACGGACGCACTTCGCAGGGTCGGGGTCTAGCGTGGCCGCGAAAAGCGATTCCAGTTCTGTCCCGCCGGAAATCATGGCGGAAATCCGCTCCCAATTCCTGTTGGAATGCGATGAGCACTTGGCGGAATTCGAGAATGGGCTGCTGCAATTGCAGTCCGGCAGCACCGATTGGGAAACCGTCAATGCCATTTTTCGCGCCGCCCATTCCATCAAGGGCGGTGCGGCGACTTTTGGCTTGGACCGGTTGGTCCGGTTTGCCCACGACATCGAGACTATTCTGGCCGCGGCCCGCGCGCAGCGCGTGATACCGGATGGCAAGGCTCTGGCGATGCTGTTGCGGGCCGGGGACGTGTTGGCCGATTTTGTGCGCGAGGCGCGGGACGGCACCGCGCCCGACGAGACGCGGATCGCGGCTTGTTCGGGTGAATTGGCGGCCGCCTCCGGGGCGGCGATGCCGGATCGACAGGACTTCGAAACGCTGACGTTCCAGCCCATTCCCGTTTCCTTGGGCGCCGATTGCGCCCCGCTGCTTCGGAACTGGATCGTGCATTTCAGGCCGCATAGGGAATTCTATGCCACGGCCAACGAACCCCTGGTGCTGCTCAAGGAGTTGCAAAATCTCGGCGACATCAAAGTCGTTTTGGAAGAGGGCGATATTCCGCCCCTGACCGAGCTGGATCCTACCAGCGCGCAATTGCGTTGGACCGTCACGCTCAGCACCACACATACCGAAGCGGAGATTCTGCGGGCGTTCGAATTTGTGGAAGACATCTGCGAATTGCGCATCGTGCCGGAATTGGAAGAGGCGCCGGCGCAAGCCTCATCGCTTCCTGCGCCCTCCCTGGCGGAGCCCGTGCCCGGCATGCGGCCAATACCCGCGAACGTCTCCACCAGTTCCATCCGCGTGGATTTGGAGAAGGTGGATCGGCTGATCAATCTGGTCAGCGAACTGGCGATCCGCGAAGCCGCGCTGACCGAACGGGTATTGAATACCGGTCTGGCCGGCGCCCATGCGTCCGCCATCACGGCGGCGTTCGACGATCTGCGGCACTTGACCCGCGATTTGCAGGATTATGTCATGGGCATTCGCGCCCAGCCGGTGAAAGTGGTTTTTCAGCGCATGCCGCGTCTGGTGCGGGAGGTGGAAGCGCATACCGGAAAATCGGTTCAGCTTGCTTGCCATGGCGAAGAAACCGAAGTCGATCGCGCCCTGATCGAGGGATTGACCGATGCCGTAACGCACATGATCCGCAATGCCATCGATCATGGCATTGAAAAACCGGAACGCAGGCTGGCTTGCGGCAAACCCGCTCAAGCGCAAGTGAAGCTCAACGCCGCTCATCGGGGCGGACGGGTCGTGATCGAAATCAGCGACGATGGCGCGGGCATCGACCGCGACAAGGTGCTGGCGCTGGCGGTCAGCCGCGGTCTGGTCGCGGCCACCGACAGCCTGGCGCCTGAGGAAATCGACAATCTTATTTTTGAACCAGGTCTTTCAACCGCGGAGAAAGTCACCGATCTTTCGGGGCGGGGCGTCGGCATGGATGTCGTGCGCCGTAGCGTGCAATCGCTTGGGGGGCGCGTCACGGTATCGTCCACGCCCGGCGCCGGCACCCAGTTTACCCTCAGCCTGCCGCTCACCTTGGCGGTGATGGACGGGATGATGGCCACCGTTTGCGGCCAGAGCCTGGTGGTGCCGCTGACCGCGTTGCTGGAAACCATTCAAGTCCAGGAAAGCAACGTCCGCCGGCTTGGCACCAGCGGCAATCTTTTGACGGTGCACGGCAAGCATGTGCCGATGATCGACCTGGGTCAGTTCCTGGGCTACAGCACAAAGCGGGAAATGTCCGCTTCCTGCGTGGCCTTGCTGGTGGAAGACGACGCCGGCGAGAAAATCGCGCTGTTGGTCGACGATGTTCCCGAACAGCGTCAGATTGTGATTAAAAGCGTCGAAGCCAATTATCGCCGCGTTCCCGGCATCGCGGCCGCCACCATCCTGGGCAACGGCGCCGTCGCCTTGATTTTGGACATCAATGCCATCACCGCTTCCCGCAAAACGCCTTCGGGAACCGAAACAGGAGTGCGGCTGAGTGCATAATCTTGCCGGTCAAACCCTGCGCGCCGAGACCTGGATGCCGAAGGAGGTGTTGGTCTGCCGCATCCACGGACAGGAATTCTGCGTCGATGTGGGCTCGGTCAAGGAGATCCGGGGATGGGCGCCAACCGCGCTGTTGCCGCATTCGCCGGCCTATTTGCGGGGCATCATCAATCTGAGGGGCACCGTCCTGCCGATTGTCGATATGGCGGCCAGGCTCGATTTTCCGGCCGTCATTCCCTCGCCGCAAAGCGCGGTGATCGTCGTCTTGATTGGCAAAAAACAAGTCGGCCTTTTGGTGGACGCAGTCTGCGACATCATCGAGGTGACGGCGGACGCGCTGGAAGCGACGCCGCAGCTTGCCTGCGACACCGTGCAGAATTTGGTGGTGACCCTGATAAATTCGGACGACCGGTTGATCGGCCTGTTGGATTTGGATCGCCTTTTGCCCGAGATCGATGCGGGGGACGCTTGACCGAACCGCGGAACACCTCTTCCAAGACGTCTATTCTGCATGGCGACGACAACGAATTCTTGTTTTCCGTCGCCGATTTTCTGGATATCGCCCAGATACTGCGTGCCGATACCGGTATCTCGCTGGAACAGAATAAAATGTCCATGGTCTATGCGCGGCTGGCCAAGCGTCTGCGCGTGCTGGGGTTGGGCGATTTCCGCAAATACCGGAAATTGCTGGCCAGCGAGGAAGGGGGCGAGGAGCGCAAGCGCATGGCGCGTGCGCTCACCACCAACACGACCTCTTTTTTTCGCGAAATGCACCATTTCGATCATCTGCGGCACCAGGTTTTACCCAAGCTCATCAGCGACGCCAGGAAAGGCGCGCGTATCCGGATATGGTCCGCTGGATGCTCCAGCGGCGAAGAGCCTTACTCCATCGCGCTCACCCTATTGTCCATGGCGCCCGATGCTGACGATCTCGACATCAAGATTCTGGCGACCGATATCGACACCGATATTCTGGGTAAGGGCAAGGACGGCGTTTATTCCAGCACCGCCCTGATGCCGGTTGACGAGGCGCTCCGGGAGCGCTGGATTTTGCCGCATGGAATTGTGGACGGCGAAAAACATTGGCGCATGCACCCGAATCTCAAGAAAATCCTGGCCTTCAAGCAGGCCAACCTGATCGGGGCCTGGCCGATGAAGGGGCCTTTCCAGGTCATCTTTTGCCGCAACACTGTGATCTATTTCGAGGATGATGTCCGCCGGGAGATTTGGGCGAAGATGGCGGGGTTGCTGCCGCCGGGCGGCCATCTTTATATCGGCCACTCCGAGCGCATCCCCTTCGAAAATCAGGTCTTCGCGCCTGCGGGGATCACGGTGTATCGTCGCAATCACACCGAGTCTTCAGACTCTGAATCGGGCATGCCCGAAACCAAGGGGATTGGCTGATGGCGGAAGCGGGTAAGATTAAAACCCTGGTCGTTGACGATATGTCATCGATGCGCACATTGGTCCGTGCCAGTCTGCGCCAGTTCGGGATCAATGACGTGATCGAATGCAGCGACGGCGCCGAAGCGCTCGATACGCTGCGGCGGTTTGAGAGAAATCTGGTCATCTCCGATCTGAACATGCCCAAGATGGACGGGTTGGGTTTGCTGCGCGCCGTGCGCGCGGATCCGGCGCTCGCCAAACTGCCCTTTATCCTGCTGACCTCGCGGGGTGAAATCGAGCTGGTAAAGCAAGCCATCGCGTTGGGGGTTAGCAATTACATCACCAAACCCTTCGCGTTCGGTGCCTTGCAGAAGAAAATCGAAGCGGTGTTCGGACCCCTGACATGAGCCCCGCCCCCTCCAGATATGCGCGGCCGGTGGAAGAGGGATCCCAAAAGGTCCATCTGATCCAGGGGGAGTTTCGCGTCGCCAAGGATCCCAATGTCGTTCTGACCACCACGCTGGGCTCCTGTGTCGCGACCTGCCTGCGCGATCCAGTGGCGGGCGTCGGCGGCATGAATCATTTCCTCTTGCCGCACGGGGATGAATATAGCGGCAGCGATGCGGTGCGGTACGGCGCCTATGCGATGGAAGTGCTGATCAATGACTTGATGCATGCCGGCGCCCTTCATGAGCGGCTGGAAGCACGGTTGTTCGGCGGCGCCCGCCTCAGCGACGGTCTGCCCGACATTGGCGGCCAGAATGTGGATTTTGCCGAGCGCTTCCTGCGCGATGAAGGGATTCCGCTTTTGGGCGGCAGCGTCCGCGGCAGCCATGCCCGCCGCATCCAGTTCTGGCCGGTCTCCGGGCGCGCGCGGCAATTGGCCTTGACCGAAAACGCGATCTTCGAGGCGGAATACCGCAAACCTCGCGCGCCGGTTGCCGGTTCGGTGGAACTGTTCTGAGATCAGTTTCTCAGGTCAATGGCCCAGCGGGAAATCCGGGATCGGGTCCTGGGCGCCGAACGAATGCGGCATGCCCAGCGCGGAGCCGGTGCCGAAACGCACTCCGCCTTCCTGCACGGCCGCCAAAAGCTCCGCATTCTTCACGCCTTGCACAAAGCTGAACGCCTTTTGCGAGGCGGCCCGGTTCACCAGCTTTTGTGCATTGTGCTTGGCGCCGGCGGCATCGCAGTCGTTGGGGATCGTCCATCCCAGGCCGACCGCGCCCAGCCGGATATCGAGATCGTTCAGGTCGCGCAGCGACTGAAACTCGATGGTGAACTTGATATTGGGCGCGGCCAGCATGTTGATGATTTCCGCCAGCCGGCCATGCGGCGTGCCTTCCGGGACCTTTTCGATCCGCAGCAGGATCGGACAGGAGGCGATGGTGGGTATCGCTTTCAACGTGCCGATATAGGCAATGCGGGCATGTAGGCCCGACAGGGTTTCATAGCTGACGCCGACACCGACGGCGCAGACCTTCTGCGCCCGGTGTACGCGCTGGGCATATTCGGCGGACGCCTGCAGCAGGGCGATCTCATGCTCGACGAAATAGCTTTCCTGCGCCTGCTTGAACAGGCGGCGAACCGAGCAAGGCGCGCGGTCGCCAAAGGGCGAAAACGCCGCTACATAGACCGAAGCGCTCTTGCGGCTCTTAAGGTCCCAGACCGGGAACAGGGCCATCGCGGTGCCGGCTTTGGAAAACATTTCCTCGGCATGCGGAATCCAAGCGTGTTGTGTGGCAGCGGACGCGGCAATCTTGGTCCGCCGCTCTTCATGGGAATGCATGACGTTCGGCGCGGAAGACGGCGGGTGGCTGACGATCATCTCGCCGCCGCGCCGTTCCAGCAATTCCGCGATCGCGCCGCCGGCAAGGTTTTTCAGGCTGCTTTTCGGGACCAGCCCTACCAGGCCGCGCACCGCAATATCGTCCACGTCGGCGCCGAACAGCAGTTCGCACACTTCCTTGGCGATGGAAGCGCAGGCCAGCCCGGCGGCCTCCACCGAAAGGCTGTTGAAGGTGACGACATAGGACATCTCATCGACCAGCAGGAAATGATCGTTCGGCCCCTGCACATTGCGCAGCGCTTTCTCGAAAAGCTTATGAACCAGACCGGAAAGCTTGCCCCATTTGTCGCCCAGCTTGGTCTTGATCGGGTCTAGATGCAGCACATGCAGCTTGGCCGCGGCGACCTGCGGTTCCGCCGCCGGGTCGTTTTCAATCCAACCGATATCGGAAACACTTTCCAAGCCAATGTCCTGCCAATCGGGTTTGGCGCAAATAATGCACGGAGCATCATTAATGCGCGCTTAAGATTTACGATTGAGGCGGCCAACAGGTTAGTCGAACTCTTGCTTTTGATGAAGGCGCGCGGGACGGGATTGCGGCGCACATGGAAAGTCAATCACTTGTCCGATAAAAGTTCCCACGCCGCGGCAGATACGATCCCAAAAACAAAATTTCGGCGCAGCGTCTTAAGCCAAGGGGAGCCTGTTTGCAGGACGCGTGCGCGAATGCAGAATGACAAAAAGTCAGACGAGGCAAAGCGTCCTTAGCGGGAAGGCGGCAGAACCGGCGGCGGCGTCGCAACCGGGGCATAGCCCAGAATGGGCGCTGGCGGCGGCGGCTGATTGTGCCTGAGCGGATAAGTGAGAATATCGTTCAGGCCTTTGGCGGGATTGATGACCGGAAAGGGTAGGGGCTCGCCATTGGGGCAAGGCTGGCCATTGGCACACACCGCCTGTTGCGCCGCAGCCGGTCCGGCGGCGAAGAAAAAAGCCATCAGGGCGGCGTGCAATTTCAAGGCTGCTCTCACTGGCGGGCCAACGCGACGTCACCCTTTTTTCAAGCGCGCACAAGTGTACGCCTTCCGGGCCGTCGATTCCATGCGATCCGAATAGCCAGGACTTCCAGCCGCCGATGCTGTGATAATCCACCGGCACAGGGTCGGCGCATTGCCCCCGCCATGGCCATGGAGCGGTGGAAAGAAGCCCACAAGTCCCGGAACCTGCTTGCAGGTAGCACGAAATTTGGACAATCTGCTCATATAATAAGCAAAATCTGCGAACCAGATTTGCATAAAAATGGGGCAGGAAACCATGATAGACGCAGCCGATACCGCCTGGATGCTGACCGCGACCTCGCTGGTCCTTTTGATGACCCTGCCGGCCTTGGCGCTGTTTTATGGCGGACTGGTGCAGGCCAAGAACATCCTCTCGGTGCTGGTGCAATGCGCGGCGGTGGCGGCGCTTTGCTCGGTCCTGTGGTTCGCTCTGGGCTATTCGCTGTCCTTTAGCGGCGACGGTCCCTGGCTGGGCGATGGCGCGGCGTTTTTCCTGCAAGGACTGGCGCGCGATGCCGTTCATCCCGGCACGAAAATTCCCGAAAGCGTCTTTGTGATGTTCCAGATGACCTTCGCGGTCATCACTCCGGCCTTGATCATCGGCGCCTATGTCGAGCGTATCCGCTTTGCCGCGGTGCTGGTGATTTCCGGGCTCTGGATGCTGCTGGTCTATGCGCCGGTGGCCCATTGGGTGTGGGGCGGCGGCTGGCTGGCCAAGATGGGGGTGATGGATTTCGCGGGCGGCATTGTGGTGCATGTCACCGCCGGCGTGTCGGCCTTGGTGATCGCCTGGATGATCAAGCCGCGTCAGGAATTTCCGCAAGGCATCCGTCCGCCGCATGCGCCCTGGATGGTGATGGTGGGCGCATCCATGCTTTGGGTGGGTTGGTTCGGATTCAATGCCGGCAGCGCGGTGTCGTCCGGCGCCGATGCCGGCATGGCGATGCTGGCGACGCACCTGTCGGCGGCCAGCGCCACCCTGGCCTGGATGGCGATTGAATGGATCAAGTTCGGCAAGCCCAGCTTGGTGGGCGCGGTGACTGGCACCATCGCAGGGCTGGCGACCATTACGCCTGCGGCGGGCGTCACCGGTCCCATGGGCGCGGTGGCGATGGGCGTGGCCGCGGCCTGCGTCTGTTATTTTGCCGTCTGGCTGGTGAAAAAGAAAATGGGCGTGGACGACGCGCTGGACGTTTTGGGCGTGCATGGCGTGGGCGGCGGCATGGGCACCATGTTGCTCCCCTTCGTCGCGCTGGTCGGGGCGGGCGGCGGAACGCTGGGCCAGGCGCCGTCGCAGCAATTTGTGACCCAGACCATCGGCGTGGCGGCGGTGGCGCTGTTCTCGGCGGTCGCCACCTTCATCATCACCAAGCTGGCGGATATGCTGGTTGGCCTTCGGGTGGACCGCGAGCATGAAACCCAGGGCCTGGATTTCGCCACCCATGGCGAAACCGGCTATCACATCAACCGCTAAAAGGAAGACCGCCATGAAGCTCGTCGTTGCGATCATTCAGCCGCACCGGTTGGAAAATGTGCGCCAGGCCCTGACCGATATCGGCATCAATGGCATGACGGTGACGGAGGTGCGCGGCTATGGCCGCCAGCGCGGTCACACCGAAATCTATCGCGGCGCGGAATACACCATCTCCTTCATCCCCAAGCTGAAGCTGGAAATCGGCCTTGCCGATGAGCGGGTGGAAGATGCGGTTTTGGCCATCACCAAGGCCGCGCGCACCGGCAAGATCGGCGACGGCAAGATCTTCACGCTGGACCTTCATGCGGCGCAACGCGTACGCACTGGAGAAACAGGCGAGGGCGCTCTCTAACAGCGCGGGTCTTTCGCATCCTGAGTTGTTCGTACGCTGGCGCTACTCACCTCGTCGCTCACGTACGCCTTTTGTACGCATCGCTCGTTGCTACGCTGTCGCTTGCAACCCTGCTCAGGCTGCGAAATTCCTCGCGCTGCCTTGCCCTTTGCCGGGGCGTGTGGAATTCATGCGCCCGTGGAAGACCCGCATAAAATTCTGCTGGAGGGGCTGGCCGCGAAAGGGCGCTTGCGCGCGCTGAGCCGCACGCGCGGCAAGGATTTTACCTCCAACGACTATATTGGACTGGCGGAAAGCCCGCTTCTGCGCGATGCCGCCGCCCAGGCCTTGGCGCGGGGCGTGCCGTTGGGGGCGGGCGGATCGCGCCTGCTGCGCGGCAATCACCCCGAACATGAAGCGCTGGAGGAAGATGCCGCGAACTTTTTCGGCAGCGAGGCGGCGCTCTATTTCCCCACAGGTTTTGCGGCCAATGCGGCCATCGCCGCCACCCTGCCGCGGCGCGAAGACCTGATTGTTTATGACGCGCTGATCCATGCCAGTTTTCGCGACGGGTTGGAGCCCGCGCGCATCCGGGCTGTTCCGGCGGCGCATAATGATGTGGGCGTGATGGACGCCATCATAACCGGCTGGCGGGCGGCCGGTTCCAAGGGGCGGGTGTGGATTGCCGCCGAAACGCTGTATTCGATGGACGGTGACCGCGCTCCGTTGGCCGATCTGGTGGCGCTGGCGGCCAGGCATGACGCCATGCTGATCCTGGATGAGGCGCATGCCACCGCTGTCTATGGCGATCAGGGGCGGGGCCTTTTGGATGAAACCATAGGCGCGGCCCATAGAGGCGCCCCTAACATCGTTTCGCTGCACACCTGCGGCAAGGGTTTGGGCGCGGCGGGCGCGCTGGTATGCCTGCCGCGCCTCTATCGCGATGTCATGGTCAATCGCGGCCGTGCTTTCATTTATTCCACCGCGCCGTCGCCGCTGATGGCGGCGGTGGTGCGCGCAGCGCTGAAAATCTCGGCAGGCGCCGATCAGGAGCGCACGCAATTGCAAGCCCTGGTGCGCCATGCCGAAGGACGGATGCGCGAACTGGGTTTGGAGAGTTCCGGCTCCCAGATTCAGCCGATCATCATTGGCGAAGATGCGCCCGCCATGGCTCTGGCCGAGACTTTGCAGGCCAAGGGCCATGATGTGCGCGCCATCCGTCCGCCCACGGTGCCGGAGGGCACCGCCCGTCTTCGGATCGCACTGACGCGGAATGTGACGGCGGACGATCTGGATGCCTTGTTCGCCGATCTGGCGGCGGCGCGCCAATGAGAGACATAAAGAGAGACATAAAGTGAGGTTCCTGGTCAGCGGCACCGACACCGATATCGGCAAGACGGTATTTTGCGCTGGGTTGGCCGCGATGTTGGGCGCGCGCTATTGGAAGCCGGTGCAGGCGGGCCTGCCGGGCGATAGCGAAACCGTGACCCAGCTTGCGGATGTGGAGATCGTGCCGGAAGCCTATCGCTTGAAACTCCCCGCCTCACCGCATCAAGCCTCTGCCCAAGAAGGCATCGTCATCGATCCCAACGCGCTTGTTCCCCCCGCTGGGCCCTTGGTCATCGAAGGCGCGGGCGGGTTGATGGTGCCGCTGACGTCAACCACGCTCTTTATCGATGTCTTCGCGCGCTGGCAGATTCCGCTGATCCTGTGCGCGCGCACTGCCCTGGGCACCATCAATCATACGCTTTTGTCCATCGAAGCCGTGCGGGCGCGCGGTATTCCCCTGCACGGCCTTGTCTTCATCGGCGAGGCGCAGGAGGAAAGCGAGAAGGTTATAGCCGGCATCGGAGAAGTGAAGCGGCTGGGCCGCTTGCCCGTCGTCTCGCCCTTGACGCGGGAGCGGCTGGCGGCGGCGTTTGCCGCCAACTTCCGCAAAACGGATTTCGCATGAAGTCTGCGGTCTGGCATCCCTTCACCCAGCATGCGCTGACGCCGGACGCGACCTTGGTCGCGCGCGGCGAAGGCGCTTTCCTGGAAACCGAGAAGGGGCGGCTTTTGGATGCGATTTCCTCCTGGTGGGTGATTACCCATGGCCATCGCCATCCCAAAATCATCGCGGCGATCAAGCGGCAGGCCGATAGGCTGGACCAGGTGATCTTCGCCGGCTTTACCCATCAACCCGCCGAAGATTTGGCGCGCGCCTTGATCGGAATTGCCCCGCAAGGGCTCGCCCATGTCTTTTATTCCGATAGCGGCAGCACGGCGGTGGAAGTGGCGCTGAAAATGGCGCTGGGCTTTTGGAAGAACCAAGGCAAGGACCGCACCCGCATCATCGCGCTGGAGCATGCCTATCATGGCGATACGGTGGGCACCATGTCGGCGGGCGCGCGCGGGGTATTCAATGCCGCCTATGCGCCGCTGCTTTTCGATGTCGTGCGTTTGCCGTTTCCGGCCCCGGGCAGCGAGCAGAAAACACTTGCGATGCTCGAGGATGCCGCCAAGGACGCCGCCGCCTTGATCGTGGAACCCTTGATCCTGGGCGCGGGCGGCATGCGCCTTTATGCGCCCGGCGCGCTGCGCGATATGGCCAGGATCTGCCGCCGTCACGGCACGCTGCTCATCGCCGACGAGGTCATGACCGGCTTTGGCCGCACTGGCACGCTGTTTGCCTGCGAGCAGGCCGAGGTTTCGCCCGACATTCTTTGCCTGGCCAAAGGACTTTCCGGCGGCAGCCTGCCTTTGGCGGCGACGCTGTGCACCGGCGCAATCTTCGATGCGCATTCCTCCACCGATCGCAGCCGGACGTTTTTTCATTCCAGTTCCTTCACCGCCAATCCCATCGCCTGCGCCGCTGCTTGCGCCAATCTGGCGATCTGGCGCGAAGAACCGGTGTTGCAGCGGATCGCTGCTCTGGCGCAGGCGCAAGAGGAACGCCTGGCGCGGTTCCGCACCCATCCCAGGTTCGAACATGTGCGGCGGATCGGAACCATTGCC
Organism: Rhizomicrobium sp.; assembly: GCA_035275465.1. GTDB lineage: Bacteria > Pseudomonadota > Alphaproteobacteria > Micropepsales > Micropepsaceae > Rhizomicrobium. The sequence goes on from DATEMS010000027.1 coordinate 49,733, forward strand.
GCGCTGGATTTGCAGGTGGCCGATCCCGGCTATCTGGCGGGCGGCGCCTCCAAAGGCCTGAGCCTGGAACTGGCCGCCTTCTTCCAGGCCCGGGGTCTGTTGCTGCGCCCCCTGGGCAACACGATCTATGTGATGCCGCCTTATTGCGTCACCCCGGCCGAGCTGGATCCGGTCTATGATGCCATTCTTCAGGCGGCGGAAAAATTCGCGTAACCGGCGTGTGATCTTCTGCGAATGATCCGGCGTAGATGGTTTGGGAGTGTGTCCATGTCTGTGAAGTCTCTCTATCTGGTGGTGGCCGCAGCCGTTTTAGCGCCGCTTCTTTTGACCCGGGCGGTGGCCGGGGACCTCAACCAACAGATTCCCGCGCCTGTCTTTGAGTCTGTCTCCGATCCCGCCAAGGCAGCGGATAGCGAAATTGCCGTCTTGGCCGGCGGCTGTTTCTGGGGGCAGCAAGGCGTGTTCCAGCATGTCAAAGGCGTCATCAAGGTCGAGGCCGGTTATTCCGGCGGCAGCAAGCGGCAGGCCCATTACGATCTGGTCAGCGCGGGCAGCACCGGCCATGCCGAGGCTGTGCGCATTACCTTCAATCCCCGTGACGTGACGTTCGGTCAGTTACTGCAGGTCTATTTTTCGGTGGCGCACGATCCCACCGAGCTGAACCGCCAAGGTCCGGATACCGGCCCGCAATACCGGTCTGAAATCTTTGCCGCCGGCCCAGGGCAGGAGGCCGCCGCCAAGGCCTATATCGCCCAGCTGAACGCGGCCCATATCTTCGCCGCGCCCATCGCCACCAAGGTGGAGCCGCTCAAAGCCTTTTATCCCGCCGAGGCCTATCACCAGGACTATTTGGTCAAAAATCCCGATTCGACCTACATCCGGGTCAATGACCTGCCCAAAATCGCCGCCTTGGCGCGTGTCTGGCCACGGCTTTATCGGGAAAAACCGGTGCTTTTGGCCGGAAATTGAGCAGCCGCGCGGCTTGGCGCTGTTACAAACGCGTCATTTGGGAGGGGGCGTTCCCTTTGGCTTTCCGATCTGGTAGGTCGTGCGCCGGCTTGGGCCTCCCTAAGCCGCCAACCGGCGGTTTTTGCGGGCAAAACCGAAGAAATTAAAGTGAAACCAAACCATGAAAATTGATCGTCTGATTGTGGGCGGCGTTGCATTGCTGGTCGGTCTGCTGGTGGGCTGGATGGTACGCGGCGTGGCCACCTACAATGTCCATGCGTCATCGGTCGCCACCTATGAGGACTGGCGGGTCGCCTGTCCGGCTTCCGAGGTGAAGGTAGGCGGCTGCGAGGTCAGCACCGATATCGCCGACAAGTCGCAGCCCAACGCCAGCCCCGTCGCACGCATGACCATCGGCACCGACCGGGACGGCAAGCAGGTTGTCGCCTTCACCATGCCCCTGGGTGTTGCGCTGGAAGCGGGAATGGGTCTGCGCATCGGCAAGGAGCCGGTGAAGGTCTATCAGTACCGGACCTGCAATGTGGTGGGATGTCTGGCGCTGACGCCGTACGACGCCGCGATGGCCACGGCCCTGAGCAAGGCCGATGATGTCGCGGTCCTGTTCGCCGGCCTGGACGGCAAACCCGTACAGATGCCGGTATCGTTCAAGGGGTTTCAGTCCTCTTTGTCCGCCTGGAAGAGCGCCGACGCCAAGCGTAAGACCTGGTTCTGGAGACTGTGGTCGTGATGATGAAATCTGCCGTGGCGGGCGCGTTCACGGCCGCGATGCTGATGGTCGGCAGCGCGGCCGCCCAAGAGGCGCCGGGCACGCCCTCCGGTTTGGGTAGTCCCGCGGTTAAGGTCCTGGGCGACTGGCAGGTGCGCTGTTTTCCCGTGGAGAGCCCCAATCCCTGCGATATGTTCCAGGAGACGGTGAGCCAAAACACGCGGCAGCGCGTCCTGACGGTGTCGCTGGCCTATGCGCCGAGCAATGATCGGCACCTGTTGCAGGTCACCGTGCCGTTGGAAGTCGCCCTTCAAAAGGGCATGACGCTGCAAGCGGGCAACTATACTTCTCCCCTGCTCAAATTTCGCGTGTGCACCCGCCAAGGATGTTTCGTGCAGATGATCGCCGACAACGCCATGATCAACGCGCTGACCAAGGGCGGGACGGAAGGCAAGCTCAATATTGTCACCGGCGATGGCAAGAATGTCAGCCTGCCTGTGTCGCTCAAGGGATTTTCCGGCGCCCATGATGACATGGTCAGTCAGGCCCGCGCCAAAGCCAAAGCGGCTCCGGCCGACGGCGCCGCCGCGACGCCCTAACGACGAGGTTTGACGATGAAGAAAATCCTGAAAACGGCCATTGTGGGCCTGTTGCTTGCCTCCAGCGCCGTCTTGGCGCAGGAGGCATCCACCGGATCCGGCGGTCCCCAGGTCAAGCGCGTGGGCGATTGGCTGGTGCGCTGCTTCCCGGTTCAGAGCCCAAGCCCCTGCGATATGTTCCAGGAAATGAGCAATCCCGACACGCGTCAGCGCGTGGTGTCGGTGTCGATGGCCTATGTGCCCAGCCTGGACCGTCATGCCATGCAGATCGCGGTGCCGCTGGAGGTCGCCTTGCAGCGGGGCCTCACCATCCAGACCAGCAGCTTCACCTCGCCGGTTTTCAAGTATCGGCGCTGCGATCGCACCGGCTGTTATGTCGAGCTGCCGGTGGACAACAATCTGGTGGCGTCTCTCAGCAGGTCCGCCCCGGACGCCAAGATCAATGTCGTGGGTGATGGCGGCAAGACCTATGCCCTCAACTTTTCGTTGAAGGGCTTCGCTGCCGCCCATGACGATATGGCGGCGCAGGCCCGCGCCAAGGCCAAACCGGTCTCCGATCCGCCGGCGGCAGCGCCCGCGCCGTAGCAAACGCGCAATGGATGCAAAAAGGCCGGTCCTTCGACCGGCCTTTTTGTTAGGCCGGCTTAAAAATCATCGCCACGCCGTTCATACAGTGAGGGCGGAATAGCAAAAGGTCCAGTGGAGTGAGGCACGACCCGCGCAGCGGGGCAAATCGGTCCGGTGGACCGATTTGAGTGCCGAACGCCCGAGCGTAAGCGAGGGCCAGTCCGCCCGAACGCCGCAGCGGCGTGCGCCCAAGCGCGCCGCGAGGCCGAGCGCTCTGTCAAGTCTTGGCCTTAAACGTCATCGCCACGCCGTTCATACAATAGCGCAGGCCTGTCGGCTTCGGACCGTCGTCAAAGACATGGCCCAAATGGCCGCCGCAGCGCCGGCAATGGACTTCGGTGCGCGTCAGGAACAGCGAATTGTCTTGGGATGTCAGCACCGCATTGGGCAGCGGCCTGTAAAAGCTTGGCCATCCCGTGCCGCTGTCGAATTTGGTGTCGGAAGAATACAAATCCAGCCCGCAGCCCGCGCAGGCGAAAACGCCTTTGCGATGCTCCTTGTTCAGCGGCGAGGTGAAGGGGGCTTCGGTGCCCTGATGGCGCAGGACCTTATAGGCCGCGGGTGAGAGCAGCTTCTTCCATTCCGCGTCGCTCTTGCTCACTTCAAAGGCGCCCGCCCCGGACATGCCAAACGCCGTGCCGCTCGTCAGTCCCGCCAAAAAAATCCTTCTGCGCATGGCTTTCTCCTTACTACATCCTCCATTCGCGCGGCAGGTGGTGCCGGTTACAGGGAACAAGCGCCGTCACAGACCATTATAACAGTTGTGTTTCCCCAAACCTATTTTCGGAGAGATTCATGGAAAAAGCCCGGTGCCCTGTTGGGCGCCGGGCTTTTTCGTTACATTGCGCCGCCCTTTTGAAGGAAATGTCATGATCCGTTTTCTCACTTGGCTCCGCTCCATCCTGATCGCGGTGATGAACGGCTTGGCTAAGGCTCTGGTGGTGGCGGTTCTGCTTCTGGCGATTTTGGTGGTGGTTTCGCTGGCGCGTGGCGACGGCTTGCCTGCCAATGTCGTGTTGACGCTGGATCTGCGTGAGCCGATCGCCGACAGCGACGCGGCCCCTGCCAGTCTGCTGACGCCCCGGCGCGTGACGGTGATGGATTTGGTGCTGGGTTTGGACGCGGCCAGCCGCGACAAGCGGGTTAAGGGTGTGGTCATGCGCCTGGGCAACGGCGCTTTGTCCACCGCCCAAGCGCAGGAGGTCGCCGAGGCCATTCAACGGTTCCGCAAGTCCGGAAAGTTCGTCATCGCGCAGGCCACGGCCTTTTTCAGCGCCGGGCTGGGCGATTATCTGGCCGCCAGCGCCGCCAACGAAATCTGGGTACAGCCCAAAAGCCCGTTTTCGGTGTCGGGCGCGGGAGGCGGTCAATTCTTTCTGCGCGGTACCTTGGACAAGATCGGCGCGCAGCCTCAGATCGCCAAGCGCGCCGAATATAAGAGCGCCGCCGACACACTCATGGAAAAACAAATGTCGCCGGCGGACCGCGAACAGCTCACTTTATTGCTCAATTCCGTTTATGACAGCGCCGTGGGACAGATGGCCGCCAATCGCCGCATCTCCCGCGCCGATGTGATCGCGGCCTTGGAGGCCAGCCCGCAATTTTCCGAGGAGGCGCGGGCGCGCAAGCTGGTGGACCGCATCGGCTATGACGATGAGGTGCGCGCCGCCGCCGAAGGGCGCGCCGGAGCGGGCGCCAAGGCGATCGCGTTCATGCAATATGTGAAAGACACCATGTCGGAATGGGGGGACGCCAATATCGCCATTGTCGAGGCGGCGGGCGAGATCCGGGATGGCACCGCCAAGACCTCATGGGTCAATGCATCCACAGGAATTGCGAGTGACGATTTGTCGGCAGCTATCCGCCAGGCGGCGCGGGCCAAAGACATCAAAGCCATTGTGCTGCGGGTGGATTCGCCGGGCGGCTCGGTCACGGCGTCGGACCAGATTCTGCACGCGGTGAAGCAGGCGCAAAAGGCCGGCAAGCCCGTGGTGGTCAGCATGGGCGGCGTCGCCGCCTCGGGCGGCTATTACATCGCCGCCACCGCCAACAGAATCGTGGCCGAGCCCGGCACCATCACCGGTTCCATCGGGGTTTTGACCGGCAAGGTCAGTTTCGCCAAGACGCTGGGTCTTGTGGGCGCCAACGCCGAGACAGTCGCGATCGGCAAGAACACCTTGATGGACTCGCCGCTGCAGCCCTTCACGCCAGAGCAATGGGCCAATCTCAATCGTCAGGCCGATGTGATCTATGATGACTTCACCCAAAAAGTGTCGGAAGGCCGCAAGCTGCCCCTGGAAAAGGTGCGCGCTGCCGCCAAGGGACGGGTCTGGTCGGGAGCCGATGCCAAGGCCCAGGGGCTGGTGGATGTGCTGGGTGGCTTTTGGACGGCGGCGGGGCAGGCCGCCAGCCTGGGATCTATCCCCGCCGACAGCATGCAGTTTCGTGTTTATCCCCGCCCGGTGGGGCTTCTGAGCCGGCTGGGCGTCCTGTCGAACGACATGGATGCCGGGCTGGGCGTCCTGGGCAGGATCGAATCGCTGCTGAGTCTGCCGGCTCTCCAGGGCCTTATGAGCCAGGTTTCCAGCCTTCCCCAGGGTGGCCCTGGCAGCACCATCCAGCTCCGTGCGGCCAATCTGCCCCAACCGTGACCCTCTAACCACAGCCTTCGCAAGGAAACTGCTTGTTCCTTGCGGGTCTTGAACTATAATTTCCGGAGTGCGGGGGCACGAAGCTGGCTTGGGCGCGCCATAACTGCGATTATGGTGCATTGCGGTTTCGGGCGTCCGAAATAAATCTGAAACAGGCCAGTTGGAGTTCCGTCATAGCCGCTAAATCTGATAAGCCCATCGAGGAGTTGAGCTTCGAAGGCGCGCTCAAGGAATTGGAAGCGATTGTCTCCCGGCTTGAACAGGGGGAGGTCGATCTTGAGGACTCCATCGCGTTGTACGAACGCGGACAAGTCCTGAAGAGTCATTGCGAGAAAAAACTGAAATCCGCCGAGGGGCGGTTGGAAAAAATAGTGGTGGGGGCAGGCGGCCCGGAGATCGGTGAACGCATGGAGACGGCATGAGCTTGCTATGCTGTCTTAAAAAAGAGACGTTTGTGACATGAAGATTCCCAATACCAAGACTCCCCTGCTGGATCAGGTGGATCTGCCCGAAGACCTGCGCAGGCTGGAGAAACATCAGCTGCGCCAGTTCGCAGATGAATTGCGCACCGACCTGATCGATATCGTGTCGGTCACCGGCGGGCATTTCGGCGCAGGCCTAGGCGTGGTCGAACTGACCACGGCGCTGCACTATGTGTTCAAGACGCCGGACGACCGGATCATCTGGGACGTCGGCCACCAGGCCTATCCCCACAAGATCATCACCGGCCGCCGCAGCCGCATGCGCACCCTGCGCCAGGGCGGCGGGCTGTCCGGTTTCACCAAGCGCAGCGAGAGCGAATATGATCCGTTCGGCGCGGCGCATTCCTCGACCTCCATTTCGGCGGGCCTGGGCATGGCGGTGGCGCGCGATCTCAAGGGCGGCGACAACAATGTGATCGCAGTGATCGGCGACGGTTCGATGAGCGCGGGCATGGCCTATGAGGCCATGAACAATGCCGGCGCCCATAAGAACCGGCTGATCGTGATCCTCAACGACAATGACATGTCCATCGCCCCGCCGGTCGGCGCGATGAGCGCCTATCTGGCGCGGCTGGTGTCCTCGCGCCCCTATACCGGCATCCGCAATCTCGCCAAGCGGCTGGCGCGCAAGCTGTTGCCGCGCGCTTTGTTCAAGGTGGCGCAGCGCACCGAGGAATATGCCCGCGGCATGGCCATGGGCGGCACCATGTTCGAGGAAATGGGTTTCTTCTATGTCGGCCCGATCGACGGCCATAACCTCGACCATCTGATCCCGGTCTTGGAGAATGTGCGCGACACTATGCGCGGCCCGGTGCTGGTGCATGTGGTGACCAAGAAGGGCCACGGCTATGCCCCCGCCGAAGCCGCGCCGGACAAGTATCACGCCGTCAGCAAGTTCACGGTGCTGACCGGCGAGCAGGCCAAATCCACGCCCAAGTCGCCCGCCTATCAGAAGGTGTTCGGCGAAGCCCTGATCGCGGAGGCCAAGAAGGACGAGCGTATTGTCGCCATCACCGCCGCCATGCCCTCGGGCACCGGGGTGGATTTGTTCGAAAAGGCCTTTCCCAAGCGCACCTTCGATGTCGGCATCGCCGAACAGCATGGCGTGACCTTCGCCGCAGGTCTGGCGACCGAAGGCATGAAGCCCTTCTGCGCCATCTATTCCACTTTCCTGCAGCGCGCCTACGATCAGGTCGTGCATGATGTGGCGATCCAATCACTGCCGGTGCGCTTCGCCATGGACCGTGCCGGCCTGGTGGGCGCGGACGGCGCCACCCATGCCGGGTCCTTTGACGTCGCTTACCTGGCTACCTTGCCTAACTTCGTCATCATGGCGCCGTCGGACGAGGCCGAGCTGGTCCATATGGTGGCCACGGCGGCGGCGATCGACGACCGCCCCAGCGCCATCCGCTATCCGCGCGGCGAGGGCACCGGCATCGCTCGTCCGGCTCAAGGCGTTCCGTTGGAAATCGGCAAGGGGCGTATTGTCAAAGAAGGCTCAGGGATCGCCATTTTGAATTTCGGCGCCCGCATGACCCAGGTGTTGCTGGCGGCGGAACGCATGGCCGGTTATGGCCTGTCACCGACGATTGCCGATGCGCGCTTCGCCAAGCCGCTGGACACCGATTTGATCCGCCGCTTGGCCAATGAGCATGAAGTCCTGATCACCATCGAGGAAGGCAGCGCGGGCGGTTTCGGCGCCCATGTGATGCATTTCCTGGCCCATGACGGTTTGCTGGACAAGGGCCTGAAGATCCGTCCCATGACCTTGCCGGACGTTTTCCAGGATCACGACACGCCCGAAAAAATGTATGCCCAGGCTGGTCTGGATGCCGATGGCATCGTGAAGACGGCACTGAGCGCGCTGGGTCGCGGGGCCGAGGCCATCCATCTGGCCGCTGGCAAGCTCGCCTAGTCGCGTCCGTCACCCTTCGACAAGCTCAGGGTGAGGACTTAGATTGATCCTCATGCTGAGCCCGTCGAAGCATGAGGATCAAAGCTCGCATATATGCCCCCATTTCGGCACCTGCGGTGGCTGTTCGTTGCAGGACCTTGCGCCTGACGTTTACAGTGCCAAGAAACGCGATGCCATCATCGCCGCCCTAAAACGCGCCGGTGTCGAAGCGCAGGTGGAAGCGCCGGTGATCGTGCCGCCGCGTTCGCGCCGCCGCGCCGTGTTCAAGATCAAGAGCCTGGCGGAAGGTCTGCATATCGGTTTTCACGCCGCCAAAAGTCATACCGTCATCGACATGCATCATTGCGAGGTGCTGACGCCCGGTCTGTTCGCCCTGGTGGGCGCCTTGCGGCAAAAGCTCGAGCCTTTGTTCGGCGTCGGCGAGGCGGGCGAATTGCATGTCACCGAAACCGATACCGGCTTTGACTGCGCCTTGCGCTGGCGCGCGGCGCTGACGCCCACCTTGCGGGCGGCGCTGTCTTCGGCGCTGTCCGGTCTTGGCATCGCGCGGTTGACCATGGGGCGCGAGATGGTGTTCGAAACCGCCCAGCCGGTTGTGAGTTTGGGCGGGGTCAAGGTCGTCCTTCCGCCCGATCCCTTTTTGCAGGCCACCCGCGAAGGCGAGGCGGCGTTGCGGGCGTTTGTGCTGCAAACGGTGGGAAAGGCAAAAAGAGTGGCCGACTTGTTCGCCGGTTGCGGCACCTTCGCTTTACCGCTGGCCCGTAAGACACGTGTCCATGCCGTCGAGCAGGACCAGCCCGCTTTGGCGGCCTTGGTCGAGGCGGCTAAGAGCCCTGGGCTGAAGCCTGTCACCACCGAAGCGCGCGACCTGTTCAAGCTGCCGCTCACGCCCTCGGAGCTTAACGTCTATGACGTCGTGGTGCTGGACCCGCCGCGTGCGGGGGCCGAGGCGCAAGCCAAGGCGCTGGCCAAATCCAAGGTCCCGGTCATCGCCTATGTCTCCTGCGATGCCGTGAGCTTTGCCCGCGACGCGGCGCTGTTGCTCGCCGGGGGCTACAAAATCGGTCCGGTCACCCCGATAGACCAATTTCTCTGGTCGTCGCATATTGAGTTGGTCGCCAGCTTTGAGAGAGCAGGGGTTTGAAGAAGAAACTCATCGCATTGGCCGTGGTGCTCGGCGTGGCGCTGGGCGGCGCGGCGCTGATGGTCTTGGACGGCGCCGGCCTGGTTGCGTCCAAAGAGCCGGAGCCCCAAGCCCAACAAGAGTCCCATCTGGTGGATTTCAGCCATTGGGCGGCGATCCTGGTGGCGGGGGACTATCGCGCCCAGAACGGCGCACCCTCCAAAGTGTTCGACAATGGCCGCCGCGAACTGGCCAAGGCCTTCGCTAGAATCGGCTTTGCGCCCGCCAATATGGTGCAATTCTCGGCGGATTATGACCAAGGCACCGAGCGCGCCGGGGTGATGGAAATCGCAGGCGCCCTGCAAACAATGGCCGCGCGCGAAAAAGAAGGTTGTCTGATCTATTTCACCTCGCATGGCACGGAGGATGGCATCATCGTTGGCGAGGCGGTTCTGTCCCCCCGCGGGATGGCGCAGATGGTGCAGAGCGCCTGCGGTTCGCGCCCCAGCGTGGTCGTGATGTCGGCCTGCTATTCCGGCCAGTTTGTGGCGCCGCTCCAGGCGCCCAACCGCATCATCATGACGGCCTCCCGGCCCGACCGCACCAGTTTCGGCTGTGGTGAGCTGGATGCGTTCACCTTCTTCGACGATTGCTTTTTGCGGGCGCTGCCGATGGCGGGGGATTTTCCCGGCTTGGGCGAGCTGGTGCAGCAATGCGTGGCCGAGCGTGAAGTTGAGCTCAAGGCAACGCCACCGTCGGAGCCGCAAGTGAACGTGGGACCCGGCGTGGTGTTTACGCTACGGTGGCGCGATGAGCTGCCGGAACCGCGCCAATAACGGTCGTCACGACCAAGGCTCGATCAAAGCTTCATCTTCGGGTTCTTGCCCATTTTGCGAGGCGCGCAATATCCAGGCCACCAGGTAAACAAACGAACTGATCATTGCGGTAAAACAGAGAAAAAGAACCAGTCCGAACCCGTCCATCAATCCACCTTCACCGCCAAGCACTGTATATCCGGCGATCGTGAAAACGATCCATGCGGTATAAGAGATCGACATCGCAGTGATTTTTCCAAACCAGTGCGAGACTTTCAGAAATCGCAGGCTCCATCGCGCTGTTGCAAAAACAACGGCGCCTTGAATTGCCATGAACAGCAACAACGGCACCCAAAATAGGACGCCAATCATGTCTGTCTCCGCGCCGAGCCTCGACCAACATTACCCCAACCCATAATTGGAGCAAGCTGAAACACCCGGCCGCTCGCTCAAGCCGTCCATACGCTGTCGCTATGGACGGTTTCGTTGGCCTTCGGCCAACCGCTCCTCACTCTATCGTATCTTGGCGGCCCGGCGCAGAGCATCGTTGATCGCGCTTTGCCAGCCTGCGCCTTTCGATTTGTATGCATCCACCACATTGGCATCGAGCCGCAGCGTCAGCTGTACCTTGGGACGATCCAGCTTGGGCCTTCCGCGCCGCTTTGCCGCCGCGACGATGTCCGGGACGACTTCGGAAGCTGGGCGAGCCTTGGCAAAATCCTTTGCCGACCAGGGCGGATTTTCATCGAAATTTTTGGGTGGTTTAGGAAGAGCCATCCTTACTTTTTTCATGGAGCAAAACCTCTCGGTAGTTGGCCTTGCGAAGGCTGATGATCCGGAAACCATCCGGAATGCGCGTAAAGACCAGCATATGAAGGCGCTGGCCGATGAACCCCAGGGCCTGATAGCGCGGCTCGCCATAGTCAAAGCGAGTGTCTTCCACCACCAACGCGTCATCCCAATCGAACGCGGCGGCAGCGGCGAAATCCACCCCATGCTTGGCAAGATTGGCGGCCCGCTTGGCTTCATCCCACCGGATCATGATATAATGTAGCTACATTTATTCTGAGTGTCAAGTTTTTCGTAGGTACAATAAATACCCTGAACTGGGTTGGCTTTGGTGCGGGACTGCTCCGGCCCGTCGCTTGCGCTCCGGGCGTTCGTCGCTCTCGCAGGTCCACTGGACCTGCTCGTCCGCCGCGCTGACGCGCGGCGGACCACGCCTCACCCTCACCCAATCTGCCCGCGATGCCTGAGCGCCTGGTCGGCCAGTACACAGGCCATCATGGCCTCGCCCACCGGCACGGCGCGGATGCCCACGCAAGGATCGTGGCGGCCCTTGGTGGCGATCTCGGTTTCCGCGCCCGCTTTGTCGATGGTTTTGCGCGGCGAAAGAATAGAAGAGGTCGGCTTGACCGCGAAGCGCGCCACGATCGGCTGGCCGGTGGAAATGCCACCCAGGATACCGCCGGCATGATTGGCCAGGAATTCCGGCTTGCCGTTTTTTCCCAGCCGCATCTCGTCGGCATTTTCCTCGCCGGTCATGGCGGCGGTGGCAAAACCGTCGCCGATCTCCACGCCCTTGACCGCATTGATGCTCATCAAGGCCGACGCCAGCTCATTATCCAGCTTGGCATAGACCGGTGCGCCCAGGCCCGCGGGAATGCCGTCCGCCACCACTTCGATGATGGCGCCGACCGAGGAGCCGTTCTTGCGGATGGCTTCCAGATAGCTCTCCCACTCCGCCGCCGCCTTGGCGTCCGGGCAGAAAAACGGATTTTCATTCACCGCGTCCCAGGACCAGTTGGCGCGGGCGATTTTTTGCGTGCCCATCTGCACCAGGGCGCCGCGGATGGTCACCTTGCCATAGAGCTGGTCCAGCACCTTGCGCGCGATGGCGCCGGCCGCCACCCGCATGGCGGTTTCGCGCGCGCTTTGGCGGCCGCCGCCGCGATAATCGCGCAGGCCATATTTGGCTTCATAGGTGTAATCGGCATGGCCGGGGCGGAATTTGTCGCGGATATCGCCATAGTCCTTGGAGCGCTGATCGACATTTTCGATCACAAGCCCGATCGGCGTGCCGGTGGTCACCTGCTGCGCCATGCGCTCGTCCTGGAACACCCCGGAGAGGATTTTCACCGCATCCGGTTCCTGGCGCTGGGTGACGAATTTGCTCTGGCCCGGACGGCGCTTGTCCAGCCAGGGCTGGATATCGGTTTCGGTCAGTTCAATGCCCGGCGGACAGCCGTCCACCACACAGCCGATCGCCGGCCCATGGCTTTCGCCGAAGGTGGTGACGCGAAACAGGTGGCCGAAACTGTTATGCGACATCGCTCGCCTTTTGCCGGACGCTCAAGGCGCGTCCGGCTTCTGCACCACCGAAATATCGGGCGCGTCTTCCGCCTTCATGCCCACAATGTGATAGCCCGCATCCACATGCAGGTTTTCGCCCGTCACCGCGCTGCCCAAATCCGACAACAGAAACAGCGCCGAATTGCCGACCTCGGCTTGCGTCACCGTGCGGCGCAAGGGCGAATTATACTCGTTCCATTTCAGGATATAGCGGCTGTCGGCGATGCCGGCGAAGGCCAGCGTCTTGATCGGACCGGCGGAGATCGAATTGACGCGGATTTTCTTTTTGCCCAAATCCTCGGCCAGGTAACGCACACTGGCTTCCAGCGCCGCCTTGGCCACGCCCATCACGTTATAGTGCGGCGTGGTGCGCTCGGAGCCGAGATAGGTCAAGGTCACCATGCTGCCGCCACCCGGCATCATCTTTTCGGCGCGTTGCGCCACCGCGGTGAAGGAAAAGCAGCTGATGTCCATGGTCATGCGGAAATTTTCCGCCGTGGTGTCCACATAGCGGCCCTTGAGCTGATCCTTGTCGGAAAAGGCGATGGCATGCACCACAAAGTCCAGACTGTCCCAGACCTTGCCCAACTCGGCGAAAGCGGCGTCAATGGACTCCGGCTTGCTGACGTCGCAGTCAATCAGAGCGGCAGGCTTCAAGGGCTCGACCAGCGGCACCACCCGCTTGCGGAACAGATCGCCCTGATAGGAAAAAGCCAGCTCCGCGCCCGCCTCGTGCAGTGCCTGGGCGATGCCCCAGGCGATGGAATGCTGATTGGCCACGCCCATGATAAGGCCGCGTTTGCCCTTCATCAGGCCTGAAAACGACATCTGTAAATCCCTACTTTTCTGGGCGTGCACCTTAGTCATTTACCCTGAATAGGCCAGGGGCCAAATCGGATTTTCTGTCAACAAAAAATGCAAATATCCCAATAACTTATCGCATCTTGGCGCGCGGATCATAGTCCGCACTCCAGCCTTGCAGGAAGCGGCGTAGAGACTCGTCCTGCCCCTCGGGGAGCGTCACCACCAGGCGCACATACAGATCGCCCGCCGCCGCCGCGCCATGCGCGGCAATGCCCTTGCCTTTGAGCCGCAAGATGGTGCCGGTGTTGGCATGGGGCGGCACACTCAAAGATACGGTCCCGGTCAGGGTCGGCACCGGGACTTTGCCGCCCAGCACCGCTTCCTTCAGAGTCACCGGCAGGTCCATGCGGATGTCATTGCCGTCGCGGGTCAAATAGGGATGGGGCGCCACCGACACGGTGAGCAGAATATCGCCATTGGGTCCGCCGCCTTGGCCGGCGCCGCCGCGTCCTTTCACCCGCACCGCTTGGCCGTCCTTCACCCCGGCCGGAATTTTCACATCGATCTGTTCGCCGTTCTGCAGCACCACGCGGCGGGTGCCGCCGGTTGCCGCTTCATCAAAGCTGACGGTGAGCGCGGCGCTGAGGTCCTCGCCTTTGGCCACACGGGACTGGCGCCCGCGCCGGCCGCCGCCCATCAGGTCGGCGAAAATGTCCTCAAAACCGCTGGGACCGCCGGGATTGTTGTCAAAGCTGAAATGGAATTCCCGCGCGCCGGGCCCGCCGCCGCCGAAGCCGGAACCGAACGGGCCCTGACGGAAGCCGCCTTGTCTTGGATCGAATCCCCGCGCATTGCCGTCCGCGCCGATGGCGCCGGCGTCATACTGGGCCCGCTTTTCCTTGTCGCCCAAAATGTCATAGGCCCCGGAAATTTCCTGAAAGCGCTTTTGCGCGGCCGCATCGCCGGCATGCTTGTCGGGATGGTGCTTCTTGGCCAGGGCGCGAAACGCCTTTTTGATGTCCGCCTCGCTGGCCGTTTTGGCGACGCCGAGGACTTCATACAGGTCTTTCATACACGGCCTTTGGCAGGGATTCGTTCAAGAGGAGGCTTTGTATCATGAATTCAAGGGTTTGGCTTGTCCCAGGAACTTTTGCGGAAAAGCCGCGTTGCTATCGTTAAGCATTAAGCGCGGTGGGGCGGGAATTTTTTCATGAGGCGGCAAAAGGCTGAGGGCAGAACGCCGGAAGACGATGGCGCGCGCTATCGCATCCTGGTCGAAGCCGTCACCGACTATGCGATCTATATGCTGGACCCCACCGGTATCGTCACCAGTTGGAATGCCGGCGCCCAGCGGTTCAAAGGTTATGCCCCGCGCGAGATTGTCGGCCAGCATTTTTCCCGCTTCTATACCGACAAGGACCGGGCCCAGAATCTTCCTGCGCGGGCCCTGGAAACCGCAATCCGCGAAGGAAAGTTCGAAAGTGAAGGCTGGCGGGTGCGCAAGGACGGCACCCGCTTCTGGGCCCATGTCGTTATCGATCCGATTCGCGATAGTGCCGGCGAACTGACCGGTTTCGCCAAGATCACCCGCAATCTGACCGAGCGCCGCCTGGCCGAGGAAGCCCTTCGCCGCAGCCAGGAGCAGTTCCGCCTGCTGGTCCAAGGCGTCACCGATTATGCGATTTATATGCTCGATCCTGAAGGATCGGTCACGAGCTGGAACGCGGGCGCCGAGCGCATCAAGGGATACACCGCGGATGAAATTATCGGAAAGCATTTTTCGCAGTTCTATATGCCGGAGGATCGCGAGCAAGCCAGACCTCAGCGCGCATTGGAAATAGCCGCGCGCGAGGGCCGTTTTGAGAGTGAAGGCTGGCGGGTGCGCAAGGACGGCACCCGCTTCTGGTCGCATGTGATCTTGGACCCTATCCGCGATGATGACGGCACGCTGTTGGGTTTTGCCAAAATCACCCGCGATGTGACCGAAAAGAAAGCCGCGCAAGAGGCGCTGGAACGGGCCCGCGAGGCGCTGTTTCAATCGCAAAAAATGGACGCGGTGGGCCAACTGACCGGCGGCGTGGCGCACGACTTCAACAATTTGTTGATGGCGGTGCTGGGGAGCCTGGAATTGCTGCGCAAGCGCCTGCCGGACGATCCCCAGCAATTGCGTTTGCTGGACAATGCCATCCATGGGGCCAAGCGGGGCGCCACACTGACCCAGCGCATGCTGGCCTTCGCGCGCCGCCAGCAATTGGATATCCGGCCGCTCGACCTGCCCCTTCTGGTGCGCAACATGACCGATCTTTTGCGAAGCACCTTGGGAACCGATACGGAAATCCAGGTTCAATTCCCGTTGTCGCTGAAGCAGGTGGTGGCGGATGAGAACCAGTTGGAGCTGGCGCTGTTGAATTTGTGCGTCAACGCCCGCGACGCCATGAAAAATCGCGGCCGGATCACGATCCGCGCGCAGGAGCGGCATGTGGAGGACAACGATATCAGCGGGCTCACGCTAGGCGATTATGTTTGCCTGTCGATCTCAGACAATGGCGAAGGCATGAGCAGCGAAACCTTGGCGCGGGCGACAGAGCCGTTCTTCACCACCAAGGGGGTGGGTAAGGGCACCGGCCTTGGCCTTTCGATGGTGCATGGCATGACCGAACAGATGGGTGGACGCTTGTTCCTGACAAGTAAACTGGGAGAAGGCACTACTGCCGAAATATGCCTGCCGGCCTTTGCGGGCGCCGGGGAGAATACAAAAATGCCGTCTCCAGAGGCGCAAGCGGCGACGGCGATGCGGCCATTGCGTGTGCTAGCGGTGGACGATGACCGGCTGGTTCTGTTCAACACCGCCGCGATGCTGGAGGATATGGGCCACGCCGTGGTGGAAGCCTGTTCCGGGGAAGAGGCGTTGGAATTGCTGCAGAACCAGGTCTTCGATCTGGTCATCACCGATCAAGCGATGCCCAAAATGACCGGCGTGCAATTGATGGAAGCCATCCGCGCTTTTTGGCCGTCTTTGCCGGTGATTCTGGCGACCGGCTATGCCGAACTGCCCGGCGGGATCGAAGTTCGCACGCCCCAGCTCAGCAAGCCCTTCACCGAAAAAGACCTGGCTCAGGCGCTGACCGTGGTGGCGCATTAGTTAGGCTAGCGGGGGGCGGCCGCTGTTTCTTGCGTTCTTTGTGCGGCGGACGAGGCCAGATACGCGGCGCGCTCCGCCGCGCCGGGTACGCCGCGTTCGGCGGCCCTTTCATAAAGTTGCCGCGCTGTTTCCAAATTTTGCGGTATCAAGGGCGGCGCTCCGGTTTCGTAGAATTGTCCCAGCTGATATTGCGCCATGGGATGGTTTCCGGCCGCGGCCGCTTCCAGCAACGGCAAGGCGCGCCCCAAATCCGGCGGCCCCAGCTCGCCTTTCAAATACATGTCGGCCAGATCGGCCTGCGCGGTGGGAAGGCCCACTTCGGCGGCGCGCTGATAGAGTTCTTCCGCCCGCGCCGGATCCTTTTTTGTACCCTCGCCCTTGCGAAGCATCATGCCCAGATTGCGCATGGCGGCGACATCCTCGAACCGCAATTCCCACCAGATTTTGAAGGCCTTTTCGGCATCGCCCGCGTCATAGGCGGCGACGCCCGCATTGAAATCGGCCGCGATCTGCGCGGAGGTGCGTGCCTGCGCCGGGACTGCCCATGCGAGGCAGATGCAAATGGTAAGAAGCCGAAAGAGCATTTGAGGCATGCGGGCCAAAGGCTATCCTGCTTGGTGCGAAACTGCTAGCAATCAATGATATCTGGAAGGGCGCGTGGCCGTGGAAATGGGCGGACCTTTGGACGATGGCGGGATTGTCGCGGGTCCCGATCCCTTGGCGCTTTTCCTAAGCTGGATGAAAGAAGCCGAAAGCGCCGAGCCCAGCGATCCCAACGCCATGGCGCTAGCAACCGCCGATGCCGACGGAATACCCAATGTCCGCATGGTGCTGCTCAAGGGCGTGGATGCGAACGGCTTTGTCTTTTATTCCAATGCGCAAAGCGTCAAGGGCGAGGAGCTGGCCGCCAATCCCCATGCCGCGATCAATTTCCATTGGAAGAGTTTGGGCAAGGCGGTGCGGGCGCAAGGGCCCGTGACGCAAGTCACCGACGCCGAAGCCGATGCCTATTTCGCCTCTCGTCCCAAGGACAGTCAGATCGGCGCCTGGGCCTCGCCCCAATCGCGCGCCATGGCAGGCCGCTTTGTATTCGAGAAGCGCTTGGCGGAGTATGGCGTGAAGTACGGTCTGACCAAGGTGCCGCGCCCGCCTTATTGGACCGGCTGGCGCATTGCGCCCCTGCGCATCGAATTCTGGCGCGCCCGTCCCTTCCGGCTGCACGACCGGCTGGTCTATCTGCGCGAGCGTGGCGGCGATCCCTGGCGCACCGAAAGACTTTTTCCGTGAGCGCGACAAGATTGGAAAGGGCCGGCACATGGATGCGGCGGGCCGCCATCGCCTCGGTCGCGGTGTCGCTGTTCCTGGTGGGCGTCAAGACCTTTGCCTATTTCATTTCCCATTCTGTGGCGATGCTGGCCAGTCTGATGGACTCGGCGTTGGACCTGTTCACCTCCTCCTTGAACTTGATCGCCATTCGCTCGGCGCTGACTCCGGCCGATGCGGAACATCGCTTCGGCCATGGCAAGGCCGAAGCGCTGGCTGGGCTGGCCCAGGGCGCGTTTATTTCCGCATCGGCCCTGTTCGTGGCAATCCAGGCGGTGAATCGCATCATCGCGCCCGAGCCGATCGACCGCAGCATCGAAGCGCTGATCGTGATGGGCATCGCAATTGTCTGCACCGCCGGTCTGGTCCTGTACCAGCGCAAGGTGATCGCCAGAACGGGGTCCTTGGCGGTGGAGGCGGATCATTCGCATTATCTGTCCGATCTCATCACCAATATGGGCGTGGTGCTGGCGTTGCTGCTGTCCAGTTTCCTGGGCTGGACGCTGGCCGATCCTCTTATCGCGCTGGCGGTGGCGGGGGTGATGCTGTTCGCCGCTTTTGGCGTGGGGCGGGAAAGTTTCAACCAGCTGATGGACCGCGAATTGCCGCAGGAGGAACGCGCCCGCATCTGCCGCATCGCCCAAAGCCATCCGGCGGTGAAGAATGTGCACGACCTCAAGACCCGCACCGCCGGCCTTTCCACCTTCATTCAGTTGCATCTGGGCTTGGACCCCGCCATGTCCCTCACCGAGGCGCATGCGGTGAGCGATGCAGTGGAGCGCGCGCTGCTTGCGGCCTATCCCGGCGCGGAGGTGATCATTCACCAAGACCCGGCAGGGCTGGAGCCGTTGCCGGAGGGCTTGCCGCCTTAAGATGCTTGAGCGCCAGCCTATGGGTGAGGCGGGCAAGCAGGAAGAAGATGGGGCTGGCCAAAAGCGACATGGCGATCACCGCGATGGCGAGTTTGTAACCGCTGGGCGATAGGGTGCCGGCGGCCAGGCCCGCGCCCGCGATCACGAAGGAGAATTCTCCCACCGGTGACAGGAACAGGGCGGCGGCGAAGGCGGTGTCGAAATTTCTGCCCGACACAGTCAGCAGGATGAAATTCAGCAGGGTTTTGCCGCCGGTCACCACCACCAGGGCGGCGCCAATGATCCAAGCCTGTTGGATGAGATAATCCAAATCGATCAGCAGGCCCACCGACAGGAAAAACACGAACAGCAGGATATTCTGCACCGGCTGCGCCATGCGCAGCGCGCCGCGCCGCAAGGTGGAATGGCCCACCGCCAGGCCGCCCAGAAAGGCGCCCAGCGCCGGCGACAGGCCCAAAAGACCGGATGCCGCGGCGGCGGCGAAACACAGACCCAAAACGCCCAGGGTGCCGACATCGGAATTTTTGAGAAAATATTCGCTGGCCGGAAAGCGGAAACTTTTGACCTTGTTGAGGAAGTGGATGAACACCGCCAGCAGCAAAAGCGCCAGGGCCAGTTTGGTGCCCGCGCCCATCAGCGCTCTGGCGGTCAACGCACTGCCCAGCGTGTCGGTGATCAGCATCAAGGGCACCACCGCCAGATCCTGGGCCACCAGCACCGCCACGCTCAGCCGCCCGGCCGCACTGTCTTTTTCCTCGCTGTCCTCGATCATCTTCATCGCCAAGGCGGTGGAGGAGATGGAGAGCATAAATCCAATCACCACGCCGCCCAGCACCTCGCCCTCCACCCAATAGGTGAACAGCGCCACCGAGGTGGGAATGATGGCGCAGGTGGCGGCGGTGACGCCCAAGGCCAGCGGCAGGGATTTGGCGAAGGAGGCCAGCCGCATCTCCATGCCGATGATGAACAGCAGCATCAAGACGCCCAGCTCCGCCAGAACCTCAAGATTGCCGGAGGTCTGGATCAGGCCCATGCCGGTGGGCCCCAAGACCATGCCGACCAGGATAAAGCCCGCGGCGGCGGGCATGCGCAGCCGGTTCATCAGCAGGCCGCAGCCGACGGCGGCGGCCAAAAGCAGGGCTAGGGCGGAAAGGGACTGGTGCATGACCTTATTTCGATCATGGTGGAACCGAGTTCAAGGCCGATGATAGGGTAGGAGCGTAGGCGTGAGCCGGAGCGACCATAAAATGAGCGCAGGCTTAAGCCGTAACGACCGTAAAGAGAGCGATGGCGGAACCCAATCATAGTGACGACGAAAAACGCACCCTGATCCTGACCGGGGCGTCGCGCGGTATCGGCCACGCCACGGTGAAGCGTTTTTCCAGCGCCGGCTGGCGGGTGATCACCTGCTCGCGTCACGCCTTTCCGGAAAATTGCCCCTGGGCGGCGGGGCCGGAGGATCATATCCAGGTGGACCTTGCCGATCCCGCCGACACCGCGCGCGCCGCCGAGGAGATGCGCTCGCGCTTGGTTGACGGCAAGCTGCATGCCCTGGTCAACAATGCCGCCATCTCGCCCAAGGGTCCCAAAGGCGAGCGGCTGGGCACTTTGGAATCGTCCCAGGAGTTGTGGCGCCAGGTGTTCGAGGTGAATTTCTTTTCCACCATCTGGCTGGCCCAGGGCCTCAAGAACGAGTTGGCCAAGGCCAAGGGCTCAATCGTCAATGTCACCTCCATCGCGGGTTCGCGCGTGCATCCCTTCGCGGGCGCGGCCTATTCCATCAGCAAGGCGGCGGCGGCGGCGCTGACCCGTGAGATGGCGGCGGATTTCGGCCCCTGGGGCGTGCGCGTCAACGCCATCGCGCCGGGCGAGATCGACACCGCCATCCTGTCGCCCGGCACCGAAAAGATTGTGGAGACCATCCCGCTGCGCCGGCTGGGCCAGCCGGCGGAGGTCGCCAAGGCGATTTATTATCTGTGTACGGAGCAAAGCTCTTACGTCACCGGCGCGGAGTTGATGATCAACGGCGGCCAGCACGTTTGAGCGCGCCGCGTCCTTGTTGGATGAGGGGAAACGCCGCTATTTGCAGCCCTTGAACGCCTGGCTCTTGCACGCCGCAGTCAGGTCTTTGGCCTGTTTCTGCGCTGCCGGGGTCATGCGTTTCCACAAAGCATCGCGATGGCTCGCGGCCTGGGGCACGCCGCCCTGATCCGCCGCCAGCGCGTACCACATATAGGCATGGAAGGGTTCGGGCTTCATGCCTTGGCCCAATTCATACATCAGGCCCAGATTGTACATGGCGGCGGGATTGGCTTGGGCCGCCGAAGCGCTGAACCATTGCGCCGCCTTGCCATAGTCGCGCGCGACGCCCTTGCCGTCGCGGTAAAGTCCGCCCAGATTGTTCTGGCCCAGCGAGGAGCCGGACGCCGCCGACAGCGACAGATAACGCACCGCCTCGGAAATGTTTTGCGGCACGCCTTTGCCGTCCAGATACAGGATGCCGATATTGTTCTGCGCCAC
This sequence comes from Rhizomicrobium sp., assembly GCA_035275465.1. GTDB lineage: Bacteria > Pseudomonadota > Alphaproteobacteria > Micropepsales > Micropepsaceae > Rhizomicrobium. The sequence goes on from DATEMS010000027.1 coordinate 70,633, forward strand.
CGCATTGCCCTTGGCCGCCAGCGGCTGCCATGCCGCCAGCGCCGCCTTATAATCGGCGCGCTGAAAGGCTTGCGCCCCATCCTGCAGCGCATCGGCCAAGGCCGGCGGACCGGCAAAGGTCAAAAAGGCGGCAAGGGCGATGATTTTGCGCATCGGTATCTCCAACCGGATTCGAATAGGCAGGATAGCACGGATGGCGGCGAAGAAGCCGTTACCAGCGCAGCAGCATGCGGCCGAGCAGGGCGCCGGTCGCGGCGCTCAAGGCGATTCCCAGGGTGTACCAGATGGCGATAAAGGGGGCCGCCGTTTCGGTGCAATGGAAGCAATAGACAAAGGCGCCGGCCGCGCCGGCAAACAGGCCCGCCCCCGCTCCCGCCAAGGTCAGGCGGGTGGGCGCCATCCTTCGCAGCGCCCAAAAGGTGGCGGCCAGGGTGGGCAGGGCAACCATCAGCACATTGATGGCGCAGGTCCGGCTGGATTGTCCCATCACCAGCACGGGAATATCGGCGCCGGGGGCGCTGATCTGAGCCGCCGCCAAAAAAGCGATTCCCAGCAGGGGGGTGGCCAGCAGCAATGCCGGGCGGGTCATGTCCGCGCCTGGGCGGCCCGCGCGCTCCACCAGCCAAAAACCAAAGGCAGCAATGGTCAAGGTATAGATCAGCTTGGTCCATATGCCGAAGCTGGTGACGGCGGCATGAATGTCATAGCGCCATCCCAGCATCACCAGCATCACCAGGATCGAGCCCGCCAGACCCAGCCCGGTGGCGCCCAGCAATAGCCGCGCGACCGCGCCGCCTTTCACCGGCTCAAGACCGCCGGACAGTTGCGCGATCAGATCATCGGTCCGCATCGTCGGCCTTTCGCTCCACGTCTGCGCCCAGCGCTTTGATGGCGCGGTGCACGGTGACTTTGACGGCGGATTCCGACATGCCGGTGCGGGCCGCCGCGTCGGCGACGGAAACTCCATCCAGCTTGATGTCCTGCACCAACCGGCGCTTTGCGGGCGAAAGTTTGCCCAGCAGCTTCGTCACATCGCGCCGGGCGCTGGCAGCTTCGGCTTCGTCATGGCCGAACAGATCGCCGGCTTCCTCCAGCGGCACCGTGGCGCCGCGCTTGTGACGGCGATACTCGTCGATCAGCTTGTAGCGCGCGATGCCGTACACCCAGGCCGTGAAAGGCAGGGACGGATCATAGGTCGCGCGCCGCACGTGAATGGCGATCAAAGTTTCCTGCACCGCATCCTCGGCTGCGCCGCTATCCAGGCGGCGCGCATAGTACCCTCGCAAATGCCGTGTCAGTCCGGCAAGCAACATCCGGTAAGCGCCGGCATCGCCCGCCAGGGCGGCCAGCATCCATGCCCGGTATTGCGCCTCCTGGGCGATCAAACACGGCTCCGTAAAGCTTCGCGCGCGGTCGAAAAAGGTTACAAGAAAAAAGTCCGTTCGGGGACCCGCCCGCCGGCCCTAGTTCTTCTTGGCCTCTTCCAGGATATCGGCGATCATGTCCTTGCCGTCGGGACTGTGAATCCAGTTCTCGGCGGCGGCCAGGGTGGGGAACTGCAGCGGCACTTTCTGCGGTTTGTTGCGCTCGGGCACCGGCACCAGAACCTCGAAGGTTCCGGCAAAGCGCGCGTCCCTTGTCTCGGCGGCATAGGGCGGCTGGATCTGGTTTTTGCGCTTGTCTTTCATGCTGCCCATGGCCGCATCTCCCATCTGTTGCGCGGCTTCTAGCAGTTTTATGCGCTAATGGTCAGCACGTTTTTTACGGCCGATTCCCAGCTTTTCCCGCCACAGCCGGGCGGCGATTTCCTCCACCTGGCCTTCGGCCAACTGACCCAATTGGAAGGGGCCATATGCGGTGCGGATCAGCCGCGCCACCTTCAGGCCCAGCCGTTCCATCACCCGCTTGACCTCGCGGTTCTTGCCTTCCTTCAGGCTCACGGTGGCCCAGCTATACATGCCCTTGCTGCGTTCCAGATCCGCGACAATGGGCCCGTATTTGACGCCATCGATGGTGATGCCGGTGGCCAGCCTGTCGAGATCGGCTTGGCACACCTTGCCGAACAGGCGCACGCGATAGACGCGCGTCCAGCCGGAGGCGGGGATTTCCATGCGGCGCGCGATGTCGCCGTCATTGGTGAGCAAGAGCAGGCCTTCGGAATTGAAGTCCAGCCGTCCCACCGACACCACCCGGCCCAGATGCTTGGGCAGATTGGCGAAGACGGTGGGCCGGCCCTTTTCATCCTTGTGGGTGGTGACCAGGCCCGACGGCTTGTGATAGCGCCACAGGCGCGCGCTTTCCGGTTCGGCCAGGGGTTTTTCGTCCACCTGGATAACGTTATTTTCGCCGACATTGAGGGCGGGCGAGGTCACCACCATCCCGTCCAGTTTCACCCGGCCTTCCAGAATGAGCTTTTCGGCATCGCGCCGCGAGCAGATGCCGGCGCGGGCAATGACTTTTGCTATCCGGTCCCCGATGGGCAATGCTATCTCCTGAGCCCGAAAGGCCCTGCGATGAATGATGCGCAAGCCATAGCATTGGCGCTGGAAGAAGCGAAATCGGCCGCCGGGCGGGGCGAGGTTCCGGTTGGCGCGGTGTTGCTTGCCGCCGATGGCGCGCTATTGGCGCGCGACGGCAACCGCATCCTGGAATTAAAAGACCCCACCGCTCATGCCGAAATGCTGGTGATGCGCGGGGCCGCCAAGGCGCTTAGCAATGAGCGGCTGATCGGCACCAGCCTGTATGTGAGCCTGGAGCCTTGCGCCATGTGCGCGGGCGCCATGGCCATGGCGCGGGTGGGGCGGCTGGTGTTCGCGGCCTGCGATCCCAAGGGCGGTGCGGTGCTGCATGGGCCGCGTTTTTTCGAGCAGCCCACCTGTCATCACCGTCCGGCGGTGACGCAGACCGAACCGCATGCGGTAGAAGCGGGCGAGATCTTGAAGGATTTCTTCCGGGCCAGGCGTTCTTAATTGTTGTCATGCCCGCGAAAGCGGGCATCCATCTTCTTTTGAACCGGAAAATGGATTCCCTGAGTTCTCAAACGAAGTGCAACACCAGACTAGGGTGTTGCGATGGGAACAAAATATGACCAGTTCACGCTGGAAGAGCGCTGTGAAGTTGCCCGCCTACAAACCGATGGGTGCTCGCTCAGGCAAATTG
>DATEMS010000028.1:0-111912 GCA_035275465.1 Rhizomicrobium sp.
TGCGCGACGCCGGCAACTGGCTGGGTCCGTTGGGCGCCGTGGCGGCCGATATCCTGCTGCAGATCTTCGGCTGGGCGGCGCTGGCGTTCCTGGCGCCCCTGTTTGTCTGGGGCGCGCGCGCGCTGAGCGGCCGTTCGATTAAATATGCCATGTGGCGTCTGCTGGCCTGGCCGCTCGGCACCCTGACGCTGGCCGCGGGCCTGGGTCTGTTGCCGCCGCTGGCCGGTCTGCCGGCCGGCACGGGCGGCATGATCGGGATCGCCGCCACCGGCCTTAGCGCCCATGCCGCACAGGTTTGGCAGACGCCGGCTGTGGCCTGGGCCGTACCGCTTGGCCTTTTGGTTCTGGGCCTGCCGCTGGCCTTTCTGGCCACCGGTCTGCGCTTTGCGCCCATCGCGCGCGGCGCCATGCGCATTCCGGCGGGCGCAGCCTGGTTGGTGGGACTGGTCAAGAAACCGCATGTCAGCTTCGGGCATCATGACGACGAAGACGATCATGCCTACGAAGACGATGACGAAGGCGCCTATCATCTGGGCGAAGACGGGGATTCTCCCGGCGCGCTGAGGCCCGAGCCCATCGCGGCCACGCGCCTGGCGGAGCGCCAGAGCAACCGGGTGCGGCGCGATGCGCGGATGGCCCAACCCGCCAAGCGCGCCGACAAGCAGCCGGCGCTGAATCTGGCATCGGGCGATTATCAGCTGCCGGCGCTGGGCCTTTTGACCGAAGCGCCGCCAGTCAAAAACACCCACACCTTGTCCGATGAGGCGCTGGAGGAAAATGCCCGCATGCTGGAAGCGGTGCTGACCGACTTTGGCGTCAAGGGCCGCATCACCGCCGTGCGCCCCGGTCCGGTGGTCACGCTGTATGAATTCGAGCCCGCCGCCGGGGTCAAATCCAGCCGGGTGATTTCGCTGTCCGACGATGTGGCGCGTTCCATGAGCGCGGTGGCGGCGCGTATCGCCACCATTTCGGGCCGCAATGTGATCGGCATCGAACTGCCCAACCAGTTCCGCGAAACCGTTTTCTTGCGCGAAATGTTCTCCAGCGGCGATTATGAAAAGGCCCGCGCACCGCTGACCTTGGCGCTGGGCAAGACCATCGGCGGCGAGCCGGTGATGGCGGACCTGGCCAAGATGCCCCACTTGCTAGTAGCGGGCACCACCGGCTCGGGCAAGTCGGTCGGGCTCAACACCATGATCCTATCGCTGCTCTATCGCATGTCGCCGCAGCAATGCCGCCTGATCATGATCGACCCCAAGATGCTGGAATTGTCGGTCTATGACGGCATTCCGCATCTTCTCTCGCCGGTGGTGACCGATCCGCGCAAGGCGGTGGTGGCGCTGAAATGGGCGGTGCGGGAAATGGAAGAACGCTACCGCAAAATGTCCAAGATGGGCGTGCGCGGCGTGGAAGCCTTCAACGAGCGGGTGCGCAAGGCCAAGGACAAGGGCGAAGTGCTCAAGCGCACGGTGCAGACCGGTTTCGACCGCGAGACCGGCAAGCCGATCTATGAGGATGAGAATCTGGAATTCGAGGCGATGCCCTACATCGTGGTGGTGGTGGACGAGGTCGCCGACCTGATGATGATTTCGGGCAAGGAGATCGAAGGCGCCGTGCAGCGCCTGGCGCAGATGGCGCGCGCCGCCGGCATCCATTTGATCGCCGCCACCCAACGCCCGTCGGTGGACGTGATCACCGGCACCATCAAGGCCAACTTCCCCACCCGCATTTCCTTCCAGGTGACCTCCAAGATCGACAGCCGCACCATCCTGGGCGAGCAGGGCGCCGAGCAGCTCTTGGGCCAGGGCGACATGCTCTATATGGCGGCGGGCGGGCGCATCAAACGCATCCACGGACCTTTTGTCTCCGACCATGAAGTCGAGGATGTGGTGCGCTTCCTAAAGTCCCAGGGACAGCCGGAATATCTCGACGCCGTTACCGAGGAGCCCGACGAGGAAAGCGACGATCCTTATGCCCTGCTGGGCGGGGGAAATCGCGAATCCGGCGACGATCTTTACGACAAAGCCCTGGCGGTGGTGGCGCGCGACAAGAAAGCCTCGACCTCCTACATCCAGCGCCGGCTGCAGATCGGCTACAACCGGGCCGCCAGCCTGATCGAGCGCATGGAGCAGGACGGCGTGGTCTCAAGCCCCAACCATAAGGGCGTGCGCGAAGTTTTGTTGCCCGACCAAGATCGCTGAGATCATATCAGCACAAGCAAAAAAGCCCGGCCGAAGCCCCAGGGACAGCCTTTAATCCCACCTCAATGTCCGCTCTGCGCCAATTCCCGCCCACTAGGGTCTGGACTCAATTGACGGACGTAAAATCAACAACTTGTCATGGCCCACCGGAGTGTGGGCCACCCAGTTGAAGCGCACGCAAGTCTTGCAGAAGAGTCTGCGTCACCTGGGTAGCCCGCATTCGCGGGCCATGACACTTAGGGGATAACTTTCTAATTGAGTACGGACCCTCGAGCAAAATAATTTCAGACGGAATTGTGCCCTCTCACCCTTCGACAAGCTCAGGGTGAGGAAATAAGTTAGTCCTCATGCTGGTCGCACGACGCTGTCGCTAGCGACTGTCGAAGCATGAGGTCTGCGTGGTTACGTCTGAACGCAATTTGTTCTAGAAAAGAGCGAGCTGATCTCCAAGCCGGGCAGGGCGTTTGAACCTGTGGACGGTCAGCGGCGTAGTGGGCTGGTTGAGCCCCAGCCGCTTCACCGCCATGTGGAAGCGGCGCGCCATCACTTCGGCATAGGGCCCGGTGCCCTTCATGCGGCTGTTCCAGTTGGCGTCATAATCCTTGCCGCCGCGCATGGAACGCACCAGCGCCATCACATGCTTGGCACGGTCGGGCACATGAACGTCCAGCCATTCGCGGAACAGGTCCTTGATCTCCAGCGGCAGGCGCAGCAGCACATAGCCGGCGCTACGCGCGCCATAACCGGCGGCGGCGCTGAGCACCGCTTCCATTTCGGAGTCATTCAGGGCTGGGATGGCGGGCGCGAACATCACGCCGGCGGGAACGCCCGCATCGGCAAGACCTTGAATGGCCTGCAGGCGGCGCGCCGGGGTGCCGGCGCGCGGCTCCATCATGCGGGCGAGCTTGCGGTCCAGCGTGGTGATGGAAATCGCCGCCTTGGCCAGGCCCATGGACGCCATCTCGGACAGAATATCCAGATCGCGCAGGATCAGCGGCGACTTGGTGACAATGCCCACCGGATGGCGGAAATCGCGCAGCACTTCCAGGATGGAGCGCGTAATCCGCATCTTCTTTTCCAGGGGCTGATAGGGATCGGTGTTGGTGCCCATGGCGATCACCTTGGGCACATAGCCGGGCGCGCTCAATTCCTTGGCCAAGAGTTCGGCGGCATTGGGCTTGGCGAACAGCCGGCTTTCGAAGTCCACGCCCGGCGACATGCCCAGATAGGCGTGGGTGGGGCGGGCAAAGCAATAGATGCAGCCATGCTCGCAGCCGCGATAGGGATTGATCGACTGGTCGAAGGAAATGTCCGGCGATTTGTTGCGGGCGATGATGCTGCGGGTGGCGTCGTGGATTACCTCGGTGCGGATAGGGGGCGGGGCGTCGTCGTCGGCCCGCCAGCCATCGTCCCAACCGTCATCAAGCAATACGCGGGTCTGTTTTTCATAGCGCCCTACCGCGTTGGAGACGGCCCCGCGACCGCGCAGGAGTTCAGGCCTTATGGTGGCATTCAGGACGATTGTCATATTTGGGACTATAAGCCCAAATTAGAACAAATCAAGTACAAATGACAGGGGTAATTTTGCATGCAGCTGGGGATAGCTGCCCAAAGGCGGGCCGCTGGCCATGTTGGGCGACTTTGCTCCGGGTACGGTGGGATACTCATCGGGCCTGGGAGGGCGGGCAGAATGCGGCTCATCAAATGGTTATGGGATCGTCTTGGCGATGCCCTTACCGCCAGAGACCTCTACTACCTGGTTGTGGGCGCGCTTACTGTTATCGGTACGGTTTTGCCTCCTTTGGGATTTTGGCTGACGACACCGGCAAGCCCGCAATCGCTTATCGTCATTGCTTTGGTGGGTGGCGCGCTGGCGTTTTTTAGTGCAGTCCGCGTTGCCCCTGAATTGCCCGGCATTATGGCCGGGCCCGTCCCCAAGGCCGATCTGCGCAACTCACCACCCGCTCCGTCTAAACCGATGGTTCAAGTCTCTGGTGCCACGGGGAAATCATTACCACCGTTACCCCCTCTGCCGCTGGATTTGAGCAAGCTCCCTCAGGACAAAATCGCACCCTGGCTCAAAGTGAATACCTTTACCGTGGCTCAGGCGGCCTCTTTGTGGGCGGAAGCGACTCCGGGTCTCTCATTCTCGTTCGACAAGGGGCAAAACCCGGCTATCGCGGCGGCAGAGCAACTCATCATTACCGAGCTCCGGGACAAGTTGGATTTGACCCATGCTACGCTTTCGCGCATCGGTGATTATTCAGGCGCGTATGTGCATCGCGTGAGCCTAATTGAGCTGGCTTTACGCAAGAATGTAGCACCAAAATTCTTGGCGAAAGGGCCTGGGTGGCCGTAGATTGGGGTATCGCGTTGTGTCTGTCGTGCCTGTGAAGTAGGCAGATAAACTGTAAAAATTACAGACGGTTAATCGCTTCGCATCGCTGCTAAGGCTGCGACCGGAAATGCTTTGGCGCAGGACGCGGCTTGCGTCATATTGGTGTCATGATTTCTGTTGTCATCCCCACCGTCAATGCCGAGCGGGTGCTGCCCCGCTGCTTCGACAGCCTGATCCCGGCGGCCGTGCGCGGGGTGGTACGCGAAGTGATCGTCAGTGATTGCGGGTCCGCCGACGGCACGCTGGCGATTGCCGATGCCGCAGGCGCCCATATCGTGCATGCCCGCAAGGGCCGGGGAAGCCAGTTCGCCGAAGGGGCCGCCATCGCCAAAAGCGACTGGCTGTTGTTCCTGCATCCCCAAACCGCGCTGGAGCCGGGTTGGGAAGTGGAAGCGGAATCCTTCATCGATCAGGCCCAGATGGAACGGCCGCGCGCCGCCGTCTTCCGGTTTGCGTTGGAGGATTTCGGCGGGGAAGCGCGCCGGGCGGAAGTCCTGGCGGCGCTGCGTACCGCTCTGTTCGCGCTACCCTATGGCGATCAAGGCCTGCTGATCCCCAAACGCCTCTATCAAAAGCTGGGCGGCTACCGCGCTTTGGCCGATATGGAAGACGCCGACATGGTGCGCCGCATCGGACGGCGGCGGCTGGTCAGTTTGCGCGCGCGCGCCGTCAATGCGGCCCGCCCGCCCAAAGGCGGGCTGCGCGGCATGACGTTGACGCTGCTGCATGCGTTGCGGGTGCCGTCGGGTGTGTTGGCGCGGCTGTAATTGTTTTCCGTTTGAATTGAACTGTCATCCCGGAAGCCGCGAAGCGGCTATCCGGGATCCACAGTGCCGCTTGCACGATGGATCCCGGGTCTGCGGCGCACCACTGCGTGCTGCGCCGCGCCCGGGATGACAAGTTACTTCTGCGAACTCATTCTCAATCCATAGGCATCCGCCGCCGCGGGCGTGTCTTGCGACGGGCGATAGATGGGCCACCCGCCGCTGGCGGTTTCCTGCAGACTCTGCGCGTCCTGGCCGAAGCGGCGGCGATAGAGCCAGTGATACAACATCAGCCGCTTCACATAAGAACGCGTTTCCGCCACCGGGATGCTTTCCACAAACAGCAGCGGATCGTTGCCCCCTGCTTTGCCCCCTGCCTTTGTAGTACGCCAGCGGCCCACCGCGGTCGGCCCGGCATTATAGGCGCCGCCCAATTCCAAGAGATTGCCGTCCAACTGGCTCAGCAATAGCTCGATATAACGCTGGCCCACCGCCAGTGCCTTGGCGGGATCGTACAGCGTATCGGGATCGCTAACGCCCAGGCGCGCGGCGGTCGCCGGCATCACCTGCATCAAGCCGCGCGCGCCCATCGGCGAGGTGGCCTGAGTCTGAAAACGGCTTTCGATGCGCGCAAAGGCCAGGACCAAGGAAGAGTCGATTTTATAACCGCCTTCGGGTGTGTAAGGCGGCACGGGAAAAAGCCCCGTCAACACAATGCCACGCGCCGCGCTGGCTTCGCTGGCGCGCAGTTCGATATTGGGCACGCCGATGGCGCGCGCCAAGGCCGCCATGGCCGGGTCCAGCCGCTCGCTATTGCCCACAAAGGCGCGGTTGAGTTCGGGGCCGACAAATTCGCTCTCACCGATCTGCCACAGCGCCACGGCGCGGCGCGCCGATGGCACCGCCATCAGATCGCGCAAATCGCCCTGGTTGAGGATGGCATCGGCAAAACCGGTCTGGGTGTCGATGCCCAGCATGCGTTCGGAAATCTGGCCGTAGAAACTGGGCTGTTTTTCGGCGGCGAAGTTCAGCAGCGTCACCACCTTCAAGGGATCGCCCGCCTGCATATGGGCGCGCGCCGCCCAGAAAGCGCCTTGGGCGCGCAGATTGTTCTGGGCTTCAGGCGTTTCGGCCAGCTTCTCCAGCCATAATTTGGCATTGGCCCAGTCGCCCAAACGATAGGCGGCAAAGCCCGCATCCCACATCAATTGCGGCACGCTGGGGTGGGAAATGGAACTCGCCAATCTATAAGCGTCGCTGTCGCGGCTTTCGGCGCGGTAGGAAGCAGCGATCCGGTGCGCCATGACGGCGATATCGCCGGGCGGCGCCGGAGTCGATTGCATCAAGGCCAGGGCCTGATCGGGCTGGCCTGCTTTGATGGCGGCCAGAATGGCAGGCATCACGCTTTTGGCGGCGTCGGATGACGGCATGGGTTCGGACAGTTCGGTGTCTTCATAGCCGCCGGTGCGCCGGCCTACGCCAAGGGGAACCGGAATATGGGTCACCACCGCCACTTTGATGCGTTTTTTGTTGCGGCGCACGGTCCTGGTGGAATGGGCCACCGCCAAACGATAGATGCGCTCGGCGATGGCGAGATCGCGATATTGCGCCAGCCACGCCACCAAGGAAGCCGTTTTCACGCGCCGCGCAGGCAGCGAGAGAAAATAGAAGGCTTCGGCATAACCTTGCAGGGATGTGTCGTTGACCTTGGCCAGGAGCGTTTTGGCGCTTGTATGCTGGCCGCCGCGCTCCGCCGTCATCGCCTGCTTGTAGAGCGCGACATCCTCGGGGCTGAGAATTTGCGGCGCGGCGGGTAAGGCAGGCGCCGAAGCCGCCGGCAGGGTTGAAACCGCCGGCACGGCGGGCTGCGCAAAAGCGCTTGCCGAGGCCAGCAGCAATCCGGCTAAAGCAAATTTAATACGAATGTTTCAGGCCCTTCGAAGCAGAAGGGTTTAGTTAGCCTGCGTCGCGCATCTGGGGCAAGCCGAGCGTCTGCATCTTGTCGCGCACCGCCTGCAGATCGCGCCAGGCAAGCTTTTTGTGCGCGGGCTGGCGCAGCAGATAAGCGGGATGCAGCGTCGGAATCAGCGGCACCATCCGGCCCTCGACGCGATATTCCAGCCAGCGGCCGCGCAATTTCATGATGCCGTCGGAAACACCCACCACATGGCGCGCCGCCACCGCGCCGAGCAGAATGATGATGCCCGGATTGGCCAGTTCGATATGCCGGCGCAGAAAGGGAAGGCAGCTTGCGGCTTCTTCGGGCGTGGGATCGCGATTGTCGGGCGGCCGCCAGTTGATCACATTGGTGATATAGGCGTTGGTTTTGCGGTCCAGCCCGATGGACGCCATCATCTTATCCAGCAACTGTCCGGCGCGGCCGACAAAGGGCTTGCCGATACGGTCCTCGTCACGGCCCGGTGCTTCGCCGATGAAAAGCACCCGTCCCGCCGCCACCCCGTCGGCAAAGACCGTATGGGTGGCGGTGCGTTTCAAGGGGCAGCCTTCGAAGGCTTCCAGAGCGGCTTGGAGTTCAGCCAAACTGGTTGCCGCCGCTGCGGCGGCCATCGCCCCGCCAATGGCATCTCCTTCGATGGGCAAGGGTATGGAGGCCGAGCGTGGCGGCGCTGCCGGCAAGGGGTGCACCGGCGCCTTGACCGCCGCGGCGGCAAGACGATTGACGGGTTGTTCCGCAACCGCCTCGTCGGCGCCGGCTTCCACCAGCCAGTTCAAAATGGACAGGGTATCGTTCACCGGCCGATCTTAGGCTTTCAGGCCGTCCTCAGGCCAGTTAGAAAAGAAACCAACAACAAGGCGATTCATGCCGCAAGACCAGACCCAGGCCCGGGAAAGCATGGCCTATGACGTCGTGATCGTCGGCGGCGGCCCGGCGGGGCTGTCAGCGGCGATCCGCTTGAAGCAGCTTTCTGCCGACATCAGCGTCTGCGTCCTAGAGAAAGGCTCCGAGATCGGGGCGCATATCCTGTCGGGCGCGGTGATCGATCCTAGGGCCCTCAGTGAACTGATCCCGGACTGGAAGGAAAAAGGCGCGCCCTTGGAAACGGCGGTGACGGATGACCGCTTTTGTTTCTTCACCAGGAATGGCGCGATTGCCCTGCCGCATTTTCTGTTTCCGCCGCTGATGAGCAATCGCGGCAATTATATTGTCAGCCTTTCCAATCTCTGCAAATGGCTGGCCCAAGAGGCCGAGGGGCTGGGCGTGGAAATCTATCCCGGCTTTCCCGCCGCCGCGCTGATTGTCGAAGAGGGGGCGGTGAAAGGCGTGATCACCGGCGATCTGGGCGTGGCCAAGGACGGCCGGCACAAAGACAGCTTCACGCCGGGCATGGAATTGCGCGGCAAATACACGCTATTTGCCGAAGGCGCGCGCGGCTCGCTCTCCAAACAGCTTTGTGCGCGATTTCATCTGCAAGAAGGCCGCGAGCCGCAAAAGTTCGGCATCGGCCTGAAAGAGCTTTGGGAGCTGCCGCCGCAGCAGCACAAAAAAGGCCTGGTGCTGCATGGCATGGGCTGGCCGCTGGACCATGAAACCGGCGGTGGGCTTTTCCTGTATCACTGGGGCGACAATCTTTGTTCTGTCGGTTTTGTCGTTCATCTCAATTATAAGAATCCCTGGCTGGACCCGTTCGGGGAATTTCAGCGCGCCAAGACCCACCCGGCCATCGCCAAAATCCTGACCGGGGGCAAGCGCATCGGCTATGGCGCGCGCGCCATCACCGAGGGCGGCTATCAATCGGTGCCGAAATTGTCTTTTCCCGGCGGCACGCTGATCGGTTGTGCCGCGGGCTTTGTGAATCTGCCGCGCATCAAGGGCAGTCATAACGCCATGAAGACCGGCATGTTGGCAGCGGAGGCGGCGGCCGCGGCGCTGAAAGCGGGTAGGGCGAACGATACCTTGTCCGAGTATGACAGTGCCTATGCCCAAAGCTGGGTGGCCAAAGACCTTTATCTGGTGCGCAACGCCAAACCGCTTTGGTCCCGGCTGGGCAGTGTCCTGGCCTTGCCTTTTATCGGCTTGGACCTTTGGACCAACCAACTGTTCGGCCTTTCCCTGTTTGGAACCCTGCGCCATGGAAAGGCGGATTTCGCCACATTAAGAAAGGCGGATGACAGTCCCAAACGCGCCTATCCCAAACCGGACGGGACGTTAACCTTCGATCGGCTGTCGAGTGTGTTTCTTTCCGGCACCAACCATGAGGAAGATCAACCGGTTCATCTGGTGCTGGGCGATCCGGCCATTCCCATTTGCGTCAATTTGCCCGAATATGGGGAGCCGGCGCAGCGCTACTGCCCGGCAGGCGTTTATGAGGTGGTGGAACCGGGTCCCAGATTTCAGATCAACGCGCAGAATTGTGTCCATTGCAAAACCTGCGACATCAAGGATCCGGCGCAGAACATCACATGGGTGACGCCCGAAGGCGGTGGCGGCCCCAATTATGCGAATATGTAGGAGAGTATGCGCCTTTTTTTACCCTTGATGGCTTTGCTGCTGGCCGGTTGCGCCGCCGAGCCCATTTTACCCGTCCGGTCGGAGTCGGATATCCAGGCCAACGCCTTTTCGACCTATCTGTCGGCGCGCTTTGCCGCCAACGACCGGGATTTGCCGCAGGCCGCGCGCTATTACAGCCAGGCCTTGGCCAACGATCCGGCCAATCCCTCGCTGTTGACCCTGTCCTTTTTCTACTCCACCACATCGGGGGATTTCGACGCCGCCGTCAAATATGCCCAAGGCGTGGTGGCGGCGACGCCAGACGACCGCTCCGCGCGGCTGGCGCTGGCGGTGGCCAGCTTCAAGCGCAAAGATTATGCCGCGGTCCGCAAGCATCTGGCCCAGTCGGCGCGCGGCCCGTTCACGGTTCTGACCCTGTCTTTGTTCGATGGCTGGGCGGCGGCGGCCGAGCGCGATACGGCGGGGATGCAAAAAGACTTGCAGACTCTTTCGCAGCAGAACGGCGCCGAAGGCATGGCCGGGTTTCACGGCGCCTTGATGCAGGACTATCTGGGCAACGCCGCCGCCGCCGAAACGGCTTACAAAAAAGCCTTAAGCTCCGGCGCGCCGACCCCGCGCGTGCTGGAGGCCTATGGCCGTCTCTTGGAGCGCAACAACCGCGGCCAGGATGCCGCCGCGTTGTATCGCGCGCACATGAACGAAGTCGGTTTGGCCAGTGTCATTCAGCCGGGCCTGGCGCGGATCGCCGCCAAAGATCGCCCCGAGCCCCTAATCCGCAACCCGGCGGATGGCGCCGCCGAAGCGCTGTTCGGAATCGCGGCGTCCTTGACCGACACGCAGAGCGCCGATGTTTCCATTCTCTATCTGCGCATGGCGCTTTATCTGCGCCCCGATCTGGGATTGGCGCAGGTTCTGCTGGCGGACCGTTTCGAATCCTTGCGCAAATTCGAAGCCGCCATCGACATCTATCGCGGCATCCATCCGGCCTCGCCTTATTTTCGCATGGCGCAGATACAAGCGTCGCTGAACCTGCAGCGGCTTGAGCGGAACGATGAGGCTGTCGCCGGCCTGAAAAGGCTTTTGGCGTCGCAGTCCGATGACAGCGAGGCTTGGGTGGCGTTGGGCGACACCTATCGTGCCTCCAACAAGTTCGCGGAAAGCGTGGAGGCTTATGACCGGGCCGAAAAAGCGATTTCCCGTCCCGCCAAGCGGGATTGGCCGATGTTCTATGCCCGCGCCATGGCCAAGGAAAAACTCAAGCGGCTGGATGAATCCGAGGCCGACATCCAAACCGCGCTGAAACTGTCGCCGGACCAGCCGGAATTGCTCAACTATCTGGGCTATAGCTGGGTGGACCGCGGCCGCAATATTTCCGAGGCGCTGACCATGCTGGAAAAGGCGCGCGCTTTGCGTCCCTATGACGGCTATATCGTGGATAGCGTGGGCTGGGCTTATTATCAGCTGGGCCGTTACGAGGATGCCGCCAAGACGCTGGGCGCGGCGGTGTTGCTGGTGCCGGGCGATCCTACCATCAACGACCATCTGGGCGATGCCTTGTGGCGGGCAGGGCGGCGCATCGATGCCCGCTTTCAGTGGAACCATGCGCTGACCTTCGCCGACAATGACACCGACAAGGCGGCGATCGAGCGCAAGCTGAAGACCGGTCTGACCGAAAAGCCCGCTTAAACGTGATCAGCGAACACGCGTCTGCCAAAATTAATTTGTTTCTTCATGTCGGCGGGCGCCGTGAAGACGGCTTTCATCCTTTGCAAAGCCTGGCGGTGTTCACGCAAGCGGGCGATGTGCTGGTGCTGGAGCGTGCGCCAGATCTGTCGCTGACGGTGGAAGGGCTGTTCGCCAAGGGTCTTGAGGGCGAGGGCGACAATCTGGTGCTGCGGGCCGCACGCGCTCTGGGCAGCGGCGGCGCAAGGCTGACCCTGACCAAGAACCTGCCGGTGGCTTCCGGAATCGGCGGCGGCTCGGCGGACGCGGCGGCGGCGCTGCGCGGTTTGCGCCGCTTGTGGGATTTGGAAATGGGCGATGACGCCCTGCAGGCAATCGCGGCTGGATTGGGGTCTGACGTTCCCGCCTGCGTGCTGTCTGCGCCTTGCTTCATGGAAGGGCGCGGCGAAATCCTGCGTGCGCCGCAGTCCATGCCACGCGTGCCCATGCTGTTGGTCAATCCGGGCGTGGCGGTGCCGACCAAGGATGTGTTTGCGGCCCTGCAGTCGCGTAGCGGGGTCCAGATGGATTTGCCGCGCGGGCGCTTTGGCGACACCGCCGATCTGTTGCGCTTTCTGGAAACCACCCGCAACGATCTGGAAGAGCCCGCGAAACAGATTCAGCCGGTGATCGACGAGGTGCTGGCGGCGTTGGCGTCCCTGCCGGGCGCGCTCCTGGCGCGCATGTCGGGCAGCGGCGCCACCTGTTTTGCGATTTTTCCCGATGATGCCTGCTGCGGCCGGGCGGCGGAGATTTTAAAGAATGCCTATCCCGCCTGGTGGATCGCGCCGACCTTTGCGCCGGAAATCGGCATCACGCGCGATCAGCCCAGCCGGGATATCGGGCCCACGGCGCGGGGTCTTTAGTAAGCCCGTTCGACGCAAAAATCGGCAATATCCGCCAGCGCATGCTGGATGTCGCTGTCCGGCATCACCACCAGCGCCGCTTTGGCCAGATCGGCATAGGCGCGCGCCCGGCGCATGGTTTCCTGCATCGCGCCGGTCTGCTCGATCAAGGTGATGGCGCGGTCCAGATCGCTTTCGGTCTGGTTCCCGGTTTCGATCACGCGTTTCCAGAAAGGCTTGTCGGTGTCTTTGGCCCGGGCATGCGCCAGGATAATGGGCAGGGTCATCTTGGCTTCGCGGAAATCATCGCCCACCGTCTTGCCCATCAAGGCCTGGCGGCCGGAATAATCCAGCGCGTCGTCCACCAGTTGGAAGGCGATGCCCAGATTTTCGCCATAGGCGCGCAGGCCGCTGACGAATGTCCCGTCCTGCTCCGACAGCAGCGCGCCCGATTCTGCCGCCGCCGCGAACAGCGCCGCGGTCTTGGAGGATACCACCTTCAGATAATGGTCTTCGGTCACCGAAAGATTGTTGGTGGATTTCAACTGCATCACTTCGCCTTCGGCGATCACCGCCGCCGCGCCCGCCAAAATATCGAGCACCGCCAGATTGTCGGTCTCCACCATCAACTGGAAGGCGCGGGAGAACAAAAAGTCGCCCACCAGCACCGAGGGCTTGTTGCCCCACATCAGATTGGCCGAGACCTTGCCCCGGCGCAGCGCGCTTTCATCCACCACATCGTCGTGCAGCAAGGTGGCGGTGTGAATGAACTCGACCGCCGCGGCCAGCCGGACATGGTGGGCGCCGGCATAGCCGCCGGCCTTGGCGGCGGCGAGCGTCAACAGGGGCCGCAGCCGCTTGCCGCCGGAGTCGATCAGATGCTTGGCCAGATCGGGGATCAGCGTCACGCCCGACGTCATGCGGGTATGGATCAGCCTGTCGGTTTGGGCCATGTCGGCATCGACCAGGGCATGAAGCCGCTCGACCGGAGAGACGCCGCTGTCGGCGCTTCGGACCGTCTTCAGGACTTGCGCGTCTGTGCCACCCATGCGCCGGGTAGAATACCGGACCCCCAGGGGCCCGCCAAGCCGCTCTTAATGGCCTTAGTAGCGACAGAAAGGCGTGGTTGGGCTAAACTTGCGCCATGCGCGCCGTGCTGAAAACCACCGATCCGGTGGTGCTAAATTATGCCGCCAACCTGCTGGCCCAGGAAGGCATCGAGGCGGTGGTGTTCGACACCCATGCCAGCGTCATGGACGGCAGCATGGGTTTTTTGCCCCGCCGGTTGATGGTGCTGGACGAGGATTTTGCCCAGGCCGACCAGCTTTTGCGCGCCGCTGTGCCGGAAGCAATGTGAGCGAGACATTCTTGGATGGGCGTGTGAAGGTTGCCCAACCGGAGAGCGGTTTCCGCTCCGGGCTGGACGCGGTGATGCTGGCGGCCGCGGTGCCCGCCGCAAGCGGCCAGACTGCGCTGGAACTGGGGGCGGGCAGCGGGACGGCCAGCCTGTGCCTTGCCGCCCGCGTTTGCGGTGTCACCGTCACCGGGGTTGAGCGGGACGAGGGCCTGGCAGCGCTGGCGCGGGACAACGCCGCCGCCAATGGCATGGACTGTAAATTCGTCGCCGCCGACATCTTCGCGCTGCCGCCTGAACTCAAGCGCGATTTCGATTCCGTCCTGGCCAATCCGCCTTTCCACGGCGAAGGACAAATCTCGCCGGATGAGGCCCGCGCCGCCGCCTTGATGGATGGCGGCAAGCTGAGCGATTGGTTGAAGCTTGGCTTGCAACGCACCGTATCCGGTGGATTTTTCACCGCCATCCTGCGCGGCGACCGGTTGAATGAGGCGCTGGCCGCGCTGCCGCAGCGGGGACTTTGCGCCTTCCCGCTTTGGCCCCGCGCGGGCGAAAACCCAAAACGGGTGATTGTGCAGGTCCGCAAGGGCTCGGGCGCGCCTTTCGCCCTGTTGCCGGGTCTGATCCTGCACCGCCAGGATGGGTCCTGGACGGTGGAGGCAGACGACGTGCTACGGCGCGGCAATGCGCTTGCCCTGTCTGGGGCCCGTCTGTAGGTTCCGCCCACTTCCCAAAGGCGCAGACTCGGTGGCCAAAGCCCGCACATTTCAGGACCTTATTCTGACCCTGCAGAATTATTGGGCCGCCCAGGGTTGCCTGATCCTGCAGCCCTATGACGACCAGATGGGGGCGGGCACCTTTCATCCCGCCACCACCTTGCGCGCCCTGGGGCCGCGTCCCTGGAATGCCGCTTTCGTCCAGCCCTCGCGCCGTCCGTCCGATGGCCGCTATGGCGAAAACCCCAACCGGCTGCAGCACTATTATCAGTATCAGGTGATCCTCAAGCCCGCGCCGGAGAATGTGCAGGAGCTGTATCTGGGCTCCATCCGCGCCATAGGGCTGGACCCCGAGTTGCACGATATCCGCTTTGTCGAGGACGATTGGGAAAGCCCCACTCTGGGCGCGGCGGGCCTGGGCTGGGAAGTGTGGTGCGACGGGATGGAGATCACCCAGTTCACCTATTTCCAGCAAGTGGGCGGTATCGAATGCGATCCGGTCTGCGCCGAGATCACCTATGGGCTCGAACGTCTGGCCATGTATGTGCAGGACGTCGAGTTCGTCTATGACCTGAAATTCAACGAACAGTTCCGCTATGGCGAAGTATTTCACCAGGCCGAGCAGGAATTCTCCGCCTACAATTTCGAGCGCGCCGATACCGACATTCTGTTTCAGCATTTCAAGGATGCTGAAAAGCAATGCCGTGAATTGTTGGCCGGCCAGAAATTGGCATTGCCCGCCTATGACCAGTGCATCAAGGCCAGCCATGCCTTCAATCTGCTGGATGCGCGCGGGGTGATATCGGTCACCGAACGCGCCGCTTACATTGGCCGTGTGCGCGCCCTGGCCCAGGCCTGTTGCGAAGCCTGGCTGCAAACGCCGATGGGCGAATATAAGCCCCGCTTTGCCGACAAGGATGCCGGCTGATGCTTATCCACCCTTGTCATTCCGGCCAAGCGGCGCGCAGCGGCGCGCGAGCCGGAATCCATCTTTTGAACAAGCTGGATTCCGGGTCAGCAGCGCATCGTTTCACGCTGCGTTGCGCCCGGAATGACAATTTTGTTTTGGGTGATCGCTGTGCCTGATCTGCTGCTTGAATTATTCTCCGAAGAAATTCCCGCCCGCATGCAGGCCGGCGCCGCGCGCGATTTGGAAAGATTGATGGTGGGGGCGCTGACTGATCGCGGCTATCTGTTCGAAGGCATCAAGGCGTTCGCGGGTCCGCGGCGCCTGACCCTGGCGATTGCGGGCCTGCCCGCCAAGCAAAATGACGTACGCGAAGAGTTGAAAGGCCCCAAGACGGATGCGCCCCAGGCGGCACTGGATGGCTTCCTGAAAAAGACCGGACTGACAAAAGATCAGCTTAGGGTCGAAAAGACCCCCAAGGGCGATGTCTATCTGGCGGTGATCGAGCGGGCGGGCCGCGACACCCCCCATGTGCTGGCTGAGATCATTCCCGAGGTGATGGCCAAGCTGCCTTGGCCCAAAAGCATGCGCTGGAAGCCGGGCCTGGCGGTGCGCTGGGTGCGCCCGCTGCATTCCATTCTGTGTACCTTTGACGGCGAATTGGTGCCGTTTTCCTTCGCGGGCATTTCCAGCGGCCTGCACACGCGCGGTCATCGCTTTCTGTCGGAAGGCAGGATCGAAGCCAAGCGCTTTGACGATTACGCCCAGAAGCTGAAGGCCGCCCATGTGGTGCTGGAGGCTGAGGAACGCGCCGCCATCATACTCGAGGGCGTCAAGCAGGCCGCCTTTGTCCATGGGCTGGAAATGATCCCGGACGAGGGGCTGCTGGCGGAAGTGTCGGGCCTGGCGGAATGGCCGGTGGTGACTATCGGCACCATCCAGAATGAGTTCATGGATGTGCCCGCCGAGATTTTACAGACCTCGATGCGCACCCATCAAAAGTATTTTTCCTTGCGTGACCCCAAGACGGGGAAACTGGCCAACCGTTTTGCCCTGGTCGCCAACATGATCGCCAAGGATGGCGGCAAGGAGATCGTCGCGGGCAATGAACGCGTGCTGCGGGCGCGGCTGTCGGACGCCAAATTCTTCTGGGACGAGGACCGCAAGCATTCCCTGGAAAGCCGGGGCGAGAAGCTCAAGGGCATTGTCTTCCATGCCAAGCTGGGCACCCAGTTTGAACGGGTCGAGCGTATCGAGAAACTTGCGGGCGAAATCGCAGCCAAGATCGGCGCGGATGTAGAGAAAGCCAAGCGTGCCGCGCGTCTGGCCAAGGCTGACCTGACGACCGGCGTGGTGGGTGAATTCCCCGAACTTCAGGGCGTGATGGGCCGCTATTATGCTCTGCACGACAAGGAAGATGCCTCCGTCGCCGATGCCATCCGCGATCACTACAAGCCGATCGGTCCAAGCGACACGGTGCCGACCGATAAAGTCGCCATCGCCGTAGCACTGGCGGATAAGATGGATGCGTTGATCAGTTTCTTTTCTGTTGGTGAGAAACCTACGGGCTCTGGCGATCCCTTTGCTTTGCGCCGTGCTGCACTGGGCGCTATTCGTATTCTGCTGGAAAACAAAATAAAAATACCGCTGCAAGGGCTTGATAGTCCTATCTCTCGTCACACACTTCATTTTATGGACGCGGGTGTGGAGGCGTATCCTGAATTGATTAGTTTTTTCGTTGACCGTCTGAAAGTCGCGCTCAAGGAAAAGGGCATCCGCCACGACCTGATCGATGCCGTGTTCAGCCTAGGGCACGAAGACGATCTGGTACGGCTGGTGGCCCGGGTCGAGGTGTTGCAGGCCTTCCTGAAATCCGATGACGGCGCCAATCTGCTGGCCGGCTACAAACGCGCCGCCAATATCCTCAAGATCGAGGAAAAGAAGGACGGCACAAGCTTCAGCGGCGATGTCACGGAAAAGTCGCTGGCTGAACCGGCCGAAAAGACCTTATTCAATGCCTTGACCAAGGCGCGCGGGCTCATCACCGATGCGCTGGGCAAGGAAGACTTTGCCGCAGCCATGCAACAGATGGCGGTTTTGCGGGTTCCCGTCGATTCATTCTTCGAGGGCGTAAAAGTAAACGCCGATGACAAACAGGTGCGCGCGAACCGCTTGAATTTGCTGGCTTCGTTACGTGCGACACTTCATCAAGTCGCGGACTTCTCGAAGATAGAAGGATAATCCCCAGTGTCATGGCCCGCATTCGCGGGCCATGACAATCGCGAGTAGGGCCTATCAATGACAAAGTGGGTCTATGCATTCGGCGACGGCAAGGCCGAAGGCAAAGCCGAGATGCGCAATCTGCTGGGCGGCAAGGGCGCCAATCTGGCGGAGATGAGCAATCTGGGCCTGCCGGTGCCGCCGGGTCTGACCATCACCACCGAGGTCTGCACCTATTACTATAGTCACAAGGAAAATTATCCGCCGGACCTGAAAGATCAGGTGGGAAGCGCCCTGCGCGAGGTCGGCTATCAGGCCAAGGGCAATTTCGGCGATCCCGACAAGCCGCTGCTGCTCAGCGTGCGCTCGGGCGCGCGGGTCTCGATGCCCGGCATGATGGATACGGTTTTGAATCTGGGCCTTAACAGCGCCACCGCCGCCGGCCTGGCCGCGCTGACCGGCGACGAACGCTTTGCCTATGACAGCTATCGCCGCTTCATCCAGATGTATTCCGATGTGGTGCTGGGCGTGGATCATGCCTTGTTCGAGGAAATTCTGGACGATGAAAAGGACCAGAAAGGCGTCGAGCTGGACACCGACCTGGACGCCGCCGATCTCAAGCGCATTGCCGCGCTCTACAAGGCGCGCGTCGAAAAAGAACTGGGCAAGCCGTTCCCTGAAGACGTGCAGGAACAGTTGTGGGGCGCCATCGGCGCGGTGTTCGGCTCCTGGCGCTCACCGCGCGCCAACACCTACCGCAAGCTGAACAACATCCCGGAAGATTGGGGCACCGCCGTCACGGTGCAGGCCATGGTGTTCGGCAATCGCGGCGAGAGTTCGGCCACCGGCGTCGCCTTTACCCGCGATCCGGCGACCGGCGAAAAGCTGCTCTATGGCGAATTCCTGATCAATGCCCAGGGCGAAGACGTGGTGGCGGGCATTCGCACGCCCCAACCCATCTCCCGCGTGGTGCGCGAGCGCCAGGGCGGCAAGAAAGCCAGCATGGAAGAAGCCATGCCACGCGCGTTTGAGGACTTGCGCGCCATCGGCCAGCGGCTGGAACAGCATTACCGCGACATGCAGGACGTGGAATTCACGGTGCAGGAAGGCAAGCTCTTTATGCTCCAGACCCGCGCCGGCAAGCGCACGGCAGAGGCCGCGCTTAAGGCCGCCGTGGATATGGAGCGCGAAGGGCTGATCGACAAAAAGATCGCCATCACCCGCGTCGAGCCGGAAGCCCTCAATCAGCTCTTGCATCCCACCCTGGATCCCGATGCGCCGCGCGAACAGATCGCGGTGGGCCTGGGCGCGTCCCCTGGGGCTGCCACCGGCGAAGTGGCGTTCACGGCGGAGGAAGCGGAAAAACTGGCCGCCGATCACCGCGACGTGATCCTGGTGCGAACCGAAACCAGTCCGGAAGATATTCACGGCATGCATGCGGCACGCGGCATCCTGACGGCGCGGGGCGGCATGACGTCTCACGCGGCGGTGGTGGCGCGCGGCATGGGCCGGCCCTGTGTCTCGGGCGCGGGCATGCTGAAGATCGACGCCGTGCGGGGCGAAATGGCGGCGGGCAATGTCACCATCAAGCGCGGCGATATCATCACCATAGACGGCGCCGCCGGCCAGGTGTTCAAGGGCAAGGTCGGCCTGCGTCAGCCGGAACTGACCGGGGATTTCGGCACGCTGATGAGTTGGGCGGACGAAGTCCGCCAACTTAAAGTCCGCACCAACGCCGACACGCCCGCCGACGCCGCCACGGCGCGCAAGTTCGGCGCCCAGGGCATCGGCCTGTGCCGCACCGAGCATATGTTCTTTGAGGCGGACCGCATTATCGCGGTGCGCCAGATGATTCTGGCCGACGCGGAAGACGAGCGCAAAGCGGCGCTGGCGAAATTGCTGCCCATGCAGCGCGGCGACTTTGAAGGCCTTTTCAAGGAGATGGCGGGCTTGCCGGTGACCATCCGCTTGCTCGATCCGCCGCTGCACGAATTTCTTCCGCACAAGGAAGAAGAATTTGAGGAGGTGGCCGCCGCCGCCGGCACCAATACGCGGAAGCTGCGCGCCCGCGCCATCGCCCTGCACGAAGCCAATCCCATGCTGGGCCATCGCGGTTGCCGGCTGGGCATCACCTATCCGGAAATCTACGAGATGCAGGCGCGCGCCATTCTGGAAGCGGCGCTGGCGGTGGAAGAAAAGGGCGGCGCGCCGGTGCAGTTGGAAATCATGATCCCGCTGGTGGCCTTCAAATCCGAGCTGGATGCCCTGGCGGCGCGCATCGCCCAGGTGGCGGCGGCTATCAAGCAGGAACGCGGAAAAGTGCCCGATTATATGATCGGAACGATGATCGAGCTGCCGCGCGCCGCGCTGCGGGCGGGCGAGATTGCTGAGATCGCGCAATTCTTTTCGTTCGGCACCAACGATCTCACCCAGACCACTTTGGGCGTGTCGCGCGACGATGCCGGCATGTTCTTGAGCGATTATCTGAACAAGGGCGTGATCGCGCGCGATCCGTTCGTCTCTTTGGATATCGATGGTGTTGGTGAACTGGTAAAAATTGCGGCGGAACGGGGGCGCAAGACCCGCGAAAATCTCAAGCTGGGCATTTGCGGCGAGCATGGCGGCGATCCCGATTCCATCCGCTTCTGCCACGACTCGGGATTGGATTATGTCTCCTGTTCACCATTCCGCGTGCCGGTGGCCCGGCTTGCGGCGGCGCAAGCGGCGCTGAAAAAAATTCGCGGTGATGTTTAATTTCCAGGCAGTTGCCGCAGGGAATCATTGGTTTTTTCGCGACTCGCTGTGACGTTCCGTCACGTTAGCGAAAAAATTTAATTGACGATTCGTTTTTCCGGGGGGCATAAGCGCCCGTCCCGGTGCTGGGAACCATTCGGAACTTTTGAAGGACAACGCCTAATCGAAACAGCCTGATTGAAATAGCAACTGCGCGTGAACGCCGGAAGGGGCGCGATTACGCAGCGCGAAATAGACCAAGCCACATTGAGCAAGCGAAACCTAAAGCCGAAACGAGTTGCAGTCCGATGTCCAAGAAAACCCATGACGCGATTTCGCGTTCCGACCGCGTGCTTGTCGCCGCGATGGCGATCATTCTGGCCACCGCCAGCGCCGCGATCGGCGCGTCCCTGACCTATAGGCCCGCGCCCCAGCCAGCCAAGCCGGTGGTGAAAGTGGCCGAAGCGACCAAGCCCGCGGCCGACACGGTGATGAGCCAGCTTCTGGGTGAGCATAAATGCTTGTCGGAAGTCTTGTATTATGAGGCGCGCGGCGAAGGCACCGGCGGCCAAAAGGCCGTCGCGGAAGTGGTTTTTCACCGCATGAACCGGGGCCGTTTCGGTAATTCCATTTGTGCCGTGGTCTATGAAGGCGCCAACAAGCCCGGCTGCCAATTTTCCTTCACCTGCAATGGCGACATGAAGCGCGCCAAGCACCAAGCGTCTTGGCATGATGCCGAAAAGCTGGCCGCTCAGATTCTCACCGGCCAGGTCCGGCTCAAAAATTCCACCGGCGGCGCGCTGAACTACCATGCCATCTCGGTGGCGCCGGAATGGGCCGAGACGATGGACAAGACCACCCAGATCGGCAACCACATCTTCTATAGTGGTGTGTCGCGTCCCAGGGATGCCCAGGCGCTTTAGAAATCCAATCCGATATCCAAGTTCGGCGCGCTATGGGTCAGCGCCCCTGAACTGATGACATCCACGCCGGTTTCGGCGATGGCGCGCACCGTCTCCAAGCCGACATTGCCGGAGGCTTCCAGCACCGCCTTGCCATTCGTCAGCGCCACAGCGCGGCGCAGATCGTCCAAGCTCATATTGTCGAGCAGGATGGCGTCCACGCCTTGGGCCAGCGCTTCTTCCAGCTGCACCAGGGCGTCCACTTCCACTTCGATCTTGACCATAGGGCCGAGGGCGCCGCGCAGCCGCGCCACAGCCGGCGCGATGCCGCCGGCGGCGCGGATATGATTGTCCTTGATCATGGCGGCATCATCCAATCCGAAACGGTGATTGAAGCCGCCGCCGCACCGCACGGCATATTTCTGCAAGGTGCGAAGTCCCGGCAGGGTCTTGCGGGTGCAGACGATGCGCGCTTGTGTGCCCTCCACCTTTTTCACCAGGGCCGCGGTAAGGGTCGCGGTCCCTGACAAAGGTCCCAGAAAGTTCAAAGCCACCCGCTCGGCGGTCAGAATGCTGCGCGCCGGCCCGGATACCCGCGCCAGCACCGCTCCGGCTTCGGCGTCCGAGCCGTCCGGCAACAAGATCTGGAATGTCACAGCGGAATCCACCAGCCGGAAAGCGGCCTGGGCACAAATCAGTCCCGCGACGCGGCCAGGCTTGCGGGCAACCAATTGCGCACTGGCTTGGCTGTCGGCGGTGATGGTGATCTGGCTGGTGATATCGCCGCCGCGGCCCAGATCCTCTTCCAGCGCAGCGTGCACCAAGGATTCGAATTGCAGCGGATGCGGCGGCCGGGTGAAGGCCAAAGCAGGGTTCATTGGCGGGCTTGGCGCGGCAAAATTTCGTCGCCCGCAGCGATTTTGTTGGCGTCCGCCAAAGTCATAAAGGTGCGTGCCCCTTTTTCGCCGGTCTGCGGGAAATCGCTGCGCCAATGGCCGCCGCGCGATTCTTTCCGCGCCAAGGCCGCCGCCGTCACCAGCTTGGCGGCCGCCGTCATATTGAGCAGCGCCGGTTCATGACTGACCGCTTCCAGGCGCGCGATCGCCGCCAGCGCGTTTTTAAGGCCTTCGGCATTGCGCTCCAGCGCCACGTCGCGGCTCATGGCGCTGCGCAACACATGCGGCGGCGCGGGCGAGGCAAAACGCTGCGGCGCGGGCGGAAGCCCGCGCATCGCGCCGCCCGCAAGCTGGCCGCGGATATCGTCGGCGGCCCGCGCGCCGAATATCAGGCCTTCCAAAAGCGAGTTGGAAGCGAGCCGGTTGGCGCCGTGCAAGCCGGTGGAGGCGCATTCTCCCACCACCCACAGGCCGGGCAGGGACGAGCGCCCCTGGCAATCGGAGGCGATGCCGCCCATGTGATAATGCGCGGCGGGCGCAACCGGGATCATGTCGCGCACCGGATCGATGCCCGCCGACATGCAGGCGGCATAGACGGTGGGAAAATGCTGGGGAAAGGCCGCGCCGACCGCCGCGCGGCAATCCAGAAACACTTTTTCTCCGGTGCCGATCTGGCGGTGAATGGCGCGCGCCACGATATCGCGCGGCGCCAGCTCGCCGTCTTTGTGAAGCAGGCTCATGAAACGCATCCCGCGTCCATTGACCAGAACGGCGCCTTCGCCGCGCAGGGCTTCGGTGGCCAGCGGGGCGGGATCGCGGCCAATGGCGATGGCAGTGGGATGAAACTGCACAAATTCCGGATCGGCTACAACCGCGCCGGCGCGCGCCGCCATGCCTAAACCTTCGCCGCGCGATTCCAAGGGATTGGTGGTGACGGCATAGAGCGCGCCCAAGCCGCCGGTGGCCAAGATCACGGCGCGGGCGCGAAACAGGATCAGCCTTGCATCGGCGCCCATGCCGGAACGGGCGAACAGGCCAATCACCCGGCCCGACTCCATCGCCAGCTCCACGGCATGAAAGCCTTCCAGCAGGGTGATGCTGTCTTCTTGGTTGGCGCGCTCGGCCAGGGTGGCGGAAATCGCCGCCCCCGCGCCATCGCCTTTGACATGCACGATGCGCGGCACCGAATGCGCCGCCTCGCGGCCCAGGGCCAGCGCGCCATCGGATTTGCGATCAAACGGCGCGCCATAACCGATCAGATCTTGGATGCGGGCAGGGGCTTCCTGGGCGACCAGCGCCACCACTTGGGGGTCGCAGAGGCCCGCGCCGGCGGCAACCGTGTCACGGGCGTGGGACTGCCAGCTATCGCCTTCGCCCATGGCAGCCGCGATACCGCCCTGAGCCCAGGCGCTGGAGCCCGACAGGCCGGGACGGGTGCCCGCCAGGACGATGCAGGGCATGGGGGCCAGCTTAAGCGCGGTGAACAGCCCGGCAATGCCGGCGCCCAATATCAGCGCGCCATCCGTCTCGACGATGTTGTCAATGCGTGCCACGGTTTCAGACCTTCACCGCCAGCATGCGGTCAATGGGTTTTCTTGCCCGCGCCGCGATTTCGTCCGGCACGGTCACCTCATGGGTCATGGTTTGCAGCGCGTGCAGAATGCCGTCCAGGGTGATGCGTTTCATGTGCGGGCACAGATTGCAGGGCCGCACGAATTCCACGTCCGGATGCTCCACCGCGACATTGTCGCTCATCGAACATTCGGTGACCATCACCACGCGCTTGGGCTTATGGCTGCCGACATAGTTGATCATGGCGGCGGTTGAGCCGGCGAAATCGGCCTCGGCCACCACCTCCGGCGGGCATTCGGGATGCGCCAGCACCACAATGCCGGGATGGGCGGCGCGATAGTCGCGAATCTCCTGGGCGGTGAAGCGCTCATGCACCTCGCAGGCGCCTTCCCAGGTGATGACTTTTACGCCGGTTTTGGCGGCCACATTGCGGGCGAGATATTTGTCCGGGATCATGATCACCGTATCGGTGCCGAAATCGCGCGCGATGGTTTCGACCACCGCCACTGCATTGCCGCTGGTGCAGCAAATGTCGCTCTCAGCCTTCACCTCGGCGGAGGTGTTCACATACGTCACCACCGGCAGGCCGGGATATTTTTGTTTGAGCAGCCGCACATCCGCGCCCGTGATGGAGGCGGCGAGCGAACACCCCGCTTCCATGCTGGGGATCAGCACGGTTTTTTCCGGCGACAGAATTTTGGACGTCTCGGCCATGAAATGCACACCCGCCTGCACGATCACTTTGGCATCGGTGCGCGCCGCCTCGCGGGCCAGGGCCAGGCTGTCGCCGACAAAATCGCCCACGCAATGGAAGATTTCCGGGGTCATGTAATTGTGCGCCAGGATGACGGCGTTTTTTTCGCGCTTCAGGCGATTGATCTGGGCAATCACCGGGGCATAGAGGGTCCATTCCGCCTTGGGAATGAATTTGGCGACCTTGGCGTACTGGCCGCTGGTTTCGCGCGCCACCGCGTCGGTATATGCCAGCTCAACACCCATGCCATTCTCCACTGCCAATTAATACTCATTTCGAGTATATATCTGGGGCAAAAAACCCGGCTTTCAAGGAGCCGGTCAGCGCTTTATGCTACACCGGAGCATTAAGGGGTCAAGAGCGGGAAACGCATGTTTCAGACATGTGTTGCAGGAATGTGATGTTTTTCCTGCCGATATTTTACGCTGGCGGTTGTTTTTACCGGGGCCGCCGTCCGCCGAGCCGGACCCCTGGCGCCTGACGCTCGCGCAAAACGCCCCGGCGGAAACGGAACAGTTCGGCGGGGCGCCCGCGCAACGGCGTGGAGAATTTTCCGGTGCCTTCCACCAGGCCTTGTTCCGCCACCAGGCGGCGGAAATTCTGCTTGTGCAGGCGAAGGCCCGCCAAGGCTTCCACCGCCCGCTGCAATTCCAGCAAGGTGAAAGCGGGGGCCATCAATTCGAACACCACGGGGCGATATTTCAATTTGCCCCGGAGCCGGGCGATGGCCGTGGCCAGGATGCGGCGATGATCGAACAGCATGGCGGTGCCCAGATTGGCGCCTTTCGCCGGCAGGCCATTGTCGCGGTAATACTCCTCCACCAATCCGGCTTCATACAGCAGCTCATAGCGTTCCAGCACGCGCTCTTCGTCCCAGCCTTCGCCGAAACAGACATTGACGCGCTCGCGCCGCATGTCCGCGGCTTCGCCGCCGCCCGCGTCTTTGACGAATTTTTTCAGCGCCGGAAGAATGATGCTTTCGATCATGGCGGGTTTGGCGTCGCGCCAATCTTCCCAGGGAAAATAATGATACCAGCCGCGCCATTGCGTCTCGGCCGCTTCGCGCCCCTTGCGCGTCAAAGCCAGATAGCCGACCGACACCACGCGCCCGCCGGAGCCCGGCCCCGAATGGGACGACGGCAGATGCCGGCCCTTGTCGCCGAATGTATAGAGCTGTTCGGTATACCCCAGATCGAAATCGGTCTGCTCGCCCACCCAATTGCGCAGGCCCAATTCCAGGGTGCGATGACGCGCCGGATCGAAGGGCCCAAACGGCAAGGCATCGTGCAAACCTTCATGCGCCACCACCAGCACGCAGGGCTGCTCACCCTCCACTGCCAGGATGGCGGCCGACAGGCCGATGGAGACGGCCTCCTTCACAGGCCCTCCAGCGGAAAAGCGGTGGTGACGCCTTCTTCCACCAGCAGGGGCGGGCCCATGCTGTTCAGCGCCGCGATCATCTTGCCGTCCCGGCCCAAGGCTTCGTCGGCATGGCGCACCAAAAGCCGGTTGGGCTGGGCGTGCGGCGCGCGCTGGCGGATGGCGCAGGCGATCTCGATCTCGCGGCCGGGCCCCAGCCGGTCGCAGAGAATGGTGAAAGCCGAAGCCATGGACCGCGAAATCCCCGCCCAGCAATGGATCAGCAAAGGCTGCTCGGCGTCCCAGCCGCGCGAAAAAGCCAGCAGCTCATCAATATGCTGGCGCGCGGGCGGGGCCGTGCCCGCGGCGGGATCGGTAATATCATTGACCCCGAGCCGCAAATGCATGGCGGCAGGAAATCCGGCCGGGGTCTCGATCATATAATCGGGCGACAAAAGAGTAATGAGGCGCGAGGGGCTATGGACGCGCAAGGCTTCGGCGAGATTCGACAGGGGAGAGACCAGAAGGCGGGGCATGGGTCTTTTTACCAGCTAAAGCGTGTAGAGGCGGCCAAATCTGGCCAGGAACTGGGCTTGGGCTTCGGCCGTGCTGAGGGGGATCAACCGGGGCGTTTTCAGGCCCTTGGGCGGGGGTCCAAACAGCCGCCGGGCCTGCGGCTCCTCAAAGCCCGCCAGCTGCGTGGCCTCGTAATAAGCCGAGAGATGGTCCGCCCGCTTGAACAGGGTCTTGAGGGCCTGCGGTATCTGGGCCGGCAGGCCGAACCGCAGATGAATTGCCATCTGAAGCCTTTCCTCTAAGGCCTTGTAGTTAATGCCAACAGCGGTTTTGAAAGGGCTTATGAGGTCGCCGACAACATATTCGGGGCTGTCGTGCAACAAGGCCATCAGCCGGGCCTCCCGTGAGAGCCGAGGGGATAGATCCGCCACCAGCCGCTCCACCAGCACACAATGCTGGGCGACCGAGAAGGCGTGCTCGCCCTTGGTCTGACCGTTCCAGCGCGCCACCCGGGCAAGGCCATGGGCGATATCGGCAATCTCGATGTCCAGGGGGCTGGGTTCCAAAAGGTCCAGGCGCCGGCCGCTGAGCATGCGCTGCCAGGCCCGTGGCGGGGCGGTTTTTTTCCCCGGACGGTCAGGCACTGAGCAGCCGGATCGCAATGACCGTCAGGGTGATCGCCAGCACCAGCCTCAGCGCCTTGTCGGGCATGCGCGGCGCAAACAGGCTGGCCAGCATAATGCCCGGCAGGGAGCCGCACAAAAGCGAGATCAACACGCCCATATCCACCCCGCCCGTCATCAAATGCCCCATTCCCGCCACCAGGGTCAGCGGCACGGCATGGGCGATATCGGAGCCCGCAATTCTGACCACCGGCAATTCGGGATATAGCAGCAAGAGGGCGGTAACCCCCAGCGCGCCGGCGCCCACCGAGGATATGGTGACCAGCACCCCCAGCGTGATGCCGGTCAGAATGGTGTAGAGGCGGGTCTGTTCCGGCGTCATCACGCCGACGCGCTGCGAATAAGTCGCCAGCAATTTTTTGCGAAACAAGACGGCGGCGGCCGTCGCCAGCAGCGCCACCCCCAAAACCTTGGTCACAACCGCGCTATAGGCGGTCTTGTCGATGTCCAGCAGCCACAGGGCGGTCAAGGTCAGTATCGAAGCGGGCAGACTTCCCGCCGCCAGCCGCGTCACGATCCGCCAATCGATCGTGCGATTGAAGCCATGCACAAAGCTGCCGCCGGTCTTGGTGACGCTGGCATAGATCAGGTCGGTGCCCACGGCGGTGACGGGATGGACATGAAACAAAAGGATCAGCAGCGGGGTCATCAGCGAGCCGCCGCCCACGCCGGTCATTCCGACCAGGAAACCGACCGCAAAACCGGACACGACAAACAGGGGCTGGATGGTTTCGAACACGGCCATTTCTTTTTTTGCGAAATAATTTTCGCGATTTTTTCCGGCGGCAGCCAATCAACCACGAAGCTGGCCACCGGACAATTGCAGTGAAATTTTGCGCGCTTATTGGGCAATCAGATGCCCGGTTGCACGCTTTTGGGCAAGTGCGGAATGCAAAATGCGCGATTTTTACCGCGCGGTCATCAATCTTTCTTTTTTCCTAAGGGATGGACGCGTTGTCGCACGCGAAACGGCGCGTAACCGCAATGGGGCATTTAGATTTTTCCGCTACCAAGGCGGCGAAAGTCAAGGTCAGCGCCCGTGCATGCCGCCGCTTAGGGACCCTATGGACAATCCGGCGCAAACCCGTTCGCCTGGACTGGCGGCTTTGCTTGGCGTGTTTGTGGCCGGTCTTGTGATCGGCATGGGCCTGGTTGCCGATTTGGGCGGACAGTTCATCGCCGGGTTGATTATTCTGGCTGTGTTGAGCTTCGGATTGTCGCTGCTGCAGCGGTCGGCGGAAAATACCCGCAAACGCGTGACCGCCGGCGAAGCCAGTTATCGCGCCTTTTTCGATCACGCGGTGGAAGGCATTTTTCGCACCACGCCGAACGGACATTATCTGGCGGTCAACCAGGCGCTGGCGGATATCTATGGCTATCCCACGCCCGAGGCGCTGACGATCGGCCTCACCGATATCAGCGCGCAATTGTATGTCGACCCCAAGCGCCGCGACGCATTCCGCGATCTGATGCAGGCCCATGACGTGGTGACGGATTTTGTGTCCGAGATCCATCACCGCTCGGGGCGGCGTATCTGGATATCGGAAAATGCCCGCGCGGTGCGCGACTGGTCGGGCGAACTATTGTGTTATGAAGGCACGGTCGAGGATGTCACCGAAAAATTCGAGCAGGAACGCGCTTTGCGCGCGGCGCTGCGGCAGGCCGAAATCGCCAACAGAATGAAGGCCGCGTTCCTTGCGGCCATGAGTCATGAGTTAAAGACGCCCTTGAACGCGGTGCTGGGATTTTCCGAAATCATCCGTGACGAAGTTCTG
The DNA here is from genome assembly GCA_035275465.1 of Rhizomicrobium sp. Classification (GTDB taxonomy): domain Bacteria; phylum Pseudomonadota; class Alphaproteobacteria; order Micropepsales; family Micropepsaceae; genus Rhizomicrobium. The sequence continues at coordinate 28,789 of DATEMS010000028.1, forward strand.
GGCCCGGTGGGCCATAACGGCTACCGCGAGTATGCCGGCGACATCCACAAAAGCGGCACGCGGCTTTTGACCGTGATCAACGACGTGCTGGACGTATCGCGCTTGGAGGGCGGGCTGCTCACCATTGACGCGCGGCCCGAGAATGTCCTGGATGTGGCGGAAACCGCCATCAAGCTGGCACGCGGCCTCACCCATGATCAGCGCCGCATCGAAATCGATGTGCCGGACGATGCGCCTTCCTTGCAGGTCGATCCACGCCGTTTGGCTCAGGCCTTGGGCAATCTGCTGGCCAATGCGCTGAAATTCACCCCCGATAGCGGAACGATACGTTTTGCCGCCCGCTTCCAGCCGGAGGGCGGCATGCATCTGCTGGTGGAAGACACCGGCATCGGCATGGCGCCGGAAACCATTTGCGCCGCCTTGGAGCCTTTCCGGCAAGGGGACGGCTCGCTCGCCCGCCGGTTCGAGGGCGCAGGCCTGGGACTTTCCATCGCCAAGGCCTTGGCGGAGCTGCATGGCGGCAGCCTGATCATTCAAAGCGCGGTGGGCGAGGGCACGACCGTTACCATCGCCTTGCCCGCAAACTGTGTCGGGATACCCCAAGCAGCCGCCAACGTCGCCTGATCTTTTATTTTGTAACCGGCGCAGTGGTTTCATCTGGTCCCAACTTGCTCTAAACACCGCGCCATGAAGGCTTCTTCCGCTTTGGTGCTGTTTTCCGGCGGCCAGGACTCCACCGTCTGTCTGGCCTGGGCGCTGACGAAATTCGCCCGGGTGGAAACGGTGGGTTTCCACTATGGCCAGCGCCATGCCGCCGAGTTGCGGGCGCGGCCGCCTATTCTGAAGACGATGCGCGCAATCCTTCCCGATTGGGCCGCGCGGCTGGGCGAAGATCATCTCTTGCCGCTGGATGTCCTCAAAGCAATCGGCGGCAGCGCTTTGACCGATCCGATGACCATCGAAATGGGCGAAAACGGACTTCCCACCAGCTTTGTGCCCGGCCGCAATCTGATGTTTCTCACCGCCGCTGCCGCGCTGGGCTATAGGCGCGGTATTTGCGATCTGGTCGGCGGAATGTGCGAAACTGATTTCTCGGGCTATCCCGATTGCCGCGACGATACGCTACAGGCAGCCGCCAAAGCGCTGTCGCTGGGCTTGGCACAGCCGGTTCGCATTCACACGCCCCTGATGTGGATCGACAAGGCGGCGACCTGGCGATTGGCGGAAGAATTGGGCGGCCAGGCATTGGTCAATCTGATCCGCGAGGAAACCGTCACCTGTTATGAAGGCGATCGTTCGCAACGTCATGTCTGGGGTTATGGCTGCGGCGCCTGTCCGGCTTGCCGCTTGCGCGCCGCCGGATACGAGGCCTACGCCGCGTGACCTATTCGGTGAAGGAAATTTATTACACCCTGCAAGGCGAGGGCGCGCAAGCGGGCCGCGCCGCGGTGTTTTTGCGGTTTGCGGGCTGCAATCTGTGGAGCGGCATGGAGAAGGACCGCCAGGACGCCGTCTGCCGTTTCTGCGACACCGATTTTGTCGGGACCGACGGCCCCGGCGGCGGCAAGTTCGCCGATGCGCCGTCCTTGGCGCGCGCGGTGTTTGCACAATGGCCCCAGCATGCGCCCGGCAAGCCCTATGTCGTCTGCACGGGGGGAGAGCCGCTGCTGCAATTGGACAAGGCGCTGATCGCCGCGTTGCATGAGGAGGATTTCGAAATCGGAATCGAGACCAACGGCACTTTGCTCCCGCCGCCCGGTATCGATTGGATATGTGTCAGCCCCAAGGCCGACGCGGAACAAAAGCTGATGCATGGCGACGAGTTGAAGCTGATTTATCCGCAAGCCGGGGCGCCGCCGGAGCGCTATGCCGGACAGGATTTTCGCAATTTTTTCCTGCAGCCGATGGACAATGCCGACCGCACCGCCAATACCCAGGCCGCCATCCGTTATTGTCTGGAACACCCCATGTGGCGGCTAAGTCTGCAGACCCACAAGCTGACCGGGATTCGCTGAGCCGGGCTAGCTTTAAAAGCCCGCCAAAAACGCGGAAATATCCGGTTTGAGGTGTTTTGAAATTCTACAAACTTCTGTGGTAAAAGCTTCCCATGGCAAACCCGCGCGAAAAAGTTTCCTCGATAGACCCGATCTGGAACGCCATGCGCCAGCAGGCGGAAGCCATGGCGGTGTCCGAACCCACCCTGGCGGGTTTTGTTCACGCCACCATCCTGCAGCATGACCGGCTGGAACAGGCGCTGTCCTATCATCTGGCGCGCAAGCTGGGCGGCGAAGACCTCAGCCCGCTGGCGATCCGCGAAATGTTCGACGATGCCGCCGCCGACAGCGCCATCGGTCAGGCGGTACGCGCCGACCTCTCGGCGGTATTCGAACGCGATCCCGCCTGCCATTCCTATCTCGACGCCTTTCTGTTTTACAAAGGCTTTCACGCCCTGGAATGCTATCGCGTCGCTCATTGGCTGTGGCGGGAGGGGCGCGAGGCGATGGCCTTGTTCCTGCAGAGCCGTATTTCGCAACTCTTCTCGGTGGATGTGCATCCCGCAGCCAAGATTGGCCAGGGCATCATGTTCGACCATGGCACCGGCATCGTCATCGGCGAGACCGCGGTGGTGGAAGACGATGTCTCCATCATGCAGGACGTCACTCTGGGCGGTACCGGCAAGGAAAGCGGCGACCGCCATCCCAAGATCCGCCGTGGCGTGTTGCTGTCGCTGGGCGCCAAGATCTTGGGTAATATCGAGGTGGGCGAATATGGCCGGGTCGGCGCCGGTTCGGTGGTGCTGAAATCCGTGCCGCCCCATTGCACCGCCGTCGGCGTGCCTGCCAAGCTTGTCAACTGCGATTGCGGTGAAAACCCCTCGCAGCAGATGAATCATTTCATCGAAGAGCTACCAGATAATACCGGCTGACGGCCGTGCAGGCTGTTGCGGCGGGCAGGGTTCCGACGCCTGATGCGTCTTGACGCTGCTGCCCCGGCATGCGAGTGCAAGCCGCCAACCCCATGAGGAACCGGCCGTGACCCGCAGTGAAATCTGGCGCCTGGAAAAATATCTGCGCAACCTGTTCCGCCTTGACACCATCACCATTGTCGAACGCCCCAAGCAGCAGGACTCGGTTGAGGTCCAGATCAATGGCGAATTCGTCGGCGTCCTGTTCAAGGACGAGGAAGACGGCGAAATCTCCTACGCCTTCAACATGGCGATCCTGGAAATGGATCTGCCGGAGCCGCCCGCCAGCCGGACTTAAGTGGCCTCTGGCGGGCGCCGGCTTTCGCCCGCGCCAAGCGCCGTCAAAGAACCGTCAACATCGAAGCGACCAGCGGATGGCGTACGATGTCGCCTTCCGCCAGCCGCACCACCGGAATATCCGGCACATGCTCCAGCCGGGCGGCGATGTCGGCCAAGCCGGAAATGCCCGGCAGCAAATCGGTCTGATCGGGGTCGCCGGTGAGCACCATGGTGGAGCGCCAGCCCAAACGCGTCAGCAGCATCTTGATCTGGGTGTAGGTGCAGTTCTGCGCCTCATCGATCACCACAAAACATTCGCTCAAGGTGCGGCCGCGCATATAGGCAACCGGCGCGATCTCGATGATGCCATCGGCCAGCATTTGCTTGAGCCTTTTGGTGCCCAGCCGTTCTGTCAGGGCGTCGTAAAGGGGCCGCAGATAGGGCGCGAGCTTTTCGGTGAGATCGCCGGGCAAAAAGCCCAGGCTTTCCCCCGCCTCGACAGCGGGCCGCGACAACACGATGCGCTGAACCTTTCCGGCTTCCAACGCTTCCACGGCCTTGGCGATGGCCAGATAGGTCTTGCCCGTTCCGGCCGGACCCAGCGCCAGAACCACGCTTTGCGCGTCGATCGCATCCATGAACTGCTGCTGCGCCAGGCTCATCGCCCGGACGTTTTTCACATATTTGCGGTCTCGAAATTGCCCATCGGGATCGTGCGGCGTCCAGGCTTTGGCTTGATGGCCTGAGCGGCCGGGAAAAAGCGGGTGTACATTTTCTTGAACATAGGACGAGTCACGCGACTTGGAACGCATAGAGCGCTTTGCCATGAATACTCCCGATGTGTGAGACAGATGAGCGTGAAGGCGGAGGAGGGGCGATCCGGTGTCCCGGCCCTGAATTTTGTCGGCAAACGCAGTGCGAGATGCACCAGTGCCTGTTCCCCCGTAAGGTTAGACGAATCACATCGCCCAAGTTCAGGGTATCGTCTTTTGCGCGCAGGTGTGTGAATTTCTCACAACGGAAATAACGCGGAACAAAGACGATGCCGATTTACGAATTGGACGGCGCAACGCCGGAAATTGCGCAGGATTGCTGGATCGCGCCCGATGCCGTGTTGATCGGAAAAATCCGTCTGCTGAAGGGTGCGAGCATCTGGTTCGGCGCTGTGCTGCGCGGCGACAATGAATGGATCACAATCGGGCCAGACTCGAATGTGCAGGATCATAGCATTGTCCATGCCGATCCGGGACAGCCCGTGACCATCGGACGCGGCGTCACCGTCGGTCATCGCGTCATCGTCCATAGCGCGCAAATCGGCGACCATTCTTTGATCGGCATGGGCGCGATCCTGCTCAACCGGGCCCGCATCGGCAGCCATTCGCTGGTGGGCGCCGGCGCGCTGGTGACGGAAGACAAGATATTCGAGGATGGAAAAATGATCCTGGGCGTGCCCGCCAAGGCGATCCGAGACCTTACGGCAGAGCAGATCGCGGGAATGGAAAAATCGGCGGCAATTTATGTCGCCAATGCGCGCCGCTATGCCGGCCAACTGAAGCGCGTCTAAGCGCGCTTGGTGGCGGTTTTTTCCGGAGGATGGTCCGGCCGCGTCCACATTTTGCGGATACGGCTCTCCGTCTCAGGCGCGAAATTGAACCAGGCCGCTTTGTCGTGCGCCGCATCCACGATGAAAAGCGTGTCGAACTTTCCCAGCTTCTGCACCAGCGCCATGCGGACGGCGCCGATCGAGGCCTCGCTGGAAAGAATCCAGGTATTCGGCCCTACAGCATGGGCCTGACCCAAGGAGAACATTTCTTCTTCCAAATCGGTGGTGGATCCGGACTTCATCTCGGCGACGATCACAAAATGGCCCGGCGAACCGGCGGCGGTTTCGGGCTGCGCGCGGGCGCCGAAACGGTGAGGCTGGGTGATCTCGGCAGTGGGAATTTTTGCCACTGCCGCAGCCGATTGAAACAAGGCTTGCAGGTCGGGATCTTCATGAGCGGGACGGAAATCGTCCTGACCAGGGCGCGCGACAAGAGAATGCGGCGCCAGCCGCTGTTCGGCATGAAACTCCCGCATCTGCTCTATCGTGTAGGGGCCATAGGCGTGGCCGCCGACGCTCAGTGTCCAGGAATCAGCCATCTTCGAAGCATAAGAAATTCATGGCCAGTTTAGGCTTTATAGGTTACCCAAACCTTGCTCATCAAACAGGCAATGGGGCCTTACCGCCTGATTTTGGAGGGTTTTTCACGCCATTCCGGCTTCCAATGGGCGCAACCGTACAGTCCTAACAAAGGCTTTCCAGGAGCTTCCACTTACCATTGAGGCGTCGGCTCGCGGCCAGTCGTTGCGTCAATCGAAATGCCAATGGCCGGTGCGATGGCATGCCGTGCCGGTACGGGTAAATGTTTGACCACGGCGATAGGTGGTTTCGGTAAATTCACGGCACAGCGTGCCGCCGCGGCGAAATTCGCGGATGGATGTGAAGGTGCCGCGATTGCCGCGATTGCGCCATTCATAGGGGCGGCCGATATCGCCGTTCAGGCTATCGGCATAGACGCGATAGGCAACAGGCTGATCTTCGCAGTCAATGTCGCGTCCGATGACATTGCCCAACAGGCCGCCCAGCACCACGCCGCCGACAATGGCGCCGCCATCGCCGCGGCTGGCCGCGCCGCCGATCAAGCCGCCGGTCAGGGCGCCGAAGATGGTGCCGGCAGCGGCATTGCCGCGGCGGCAGCTTTCCTCATAGCGGCCTTGCTCGTAATAGGCGGGCGGAGGGGGCGCATAGTCGCGCTCGCGCGAGTCACGCCAGCCGCGATCGCGGATGCGGCGATAGCGGCCGTCGCGGTCATAGTAACCGCGGCGATCCGCATTGCTGTAGTAACCGGCGGGATCGTTGCCGGGCGGCACCCAGCCTGGCTGGGCCAAGGCAACGCCCGAAATCATTGTCGCGGCGGCACAAGCGGCCAGCAGAATTTTCTTGAGAAGCATGCCTGTCTCCCTTTTTTTGCGGCTCCTAGCCGCTATGAAAGACTCGTTCCCTTCGCCTGAACCTTATCTGAATGGATTGCGGCAATATCTAGGCCCTCAATTGACCGCATAGTCCGCGACCGCCCAACTGCCATTTTCAAAAGCCAGGGTGACGGTTTCGATGGCCGCCGCCTTATGGGCGAAAACAGTGTCATAGCGAATGACGCAAGTGTCGTTGCGGGAAAGATCGATGGATTTGAGGCCGCGGCTGGCGACCGCGCCCAAAGGTCCGCGTTTGGCGGTGGCATCCTTGGCCCAAACGTCGGCCTTTTGGCGGGCCTGGAAGGCTTTACCCGCATCGTTCCAGCTTTGGGCATAATTCTTATCGTCCACCAGGATCAGCCATTGGCGCGCCCGGTCATCGGGCGCGGGCGTCGCGGCGGACACGGTGCGCCTGGCAGGCTGGGAAAAGCTGGGCGCCGCTGTGCCGAAAATAAGCAGAGCGGCGAGAAGGGTGCGGCCAAACATGGGAGCCTCAAATGCTTGCAATCTATTGTCAGTATAACGCAGGTGCCGTTTAAGCGTTCAGCAAAATCATGGGCCGAAAACCAGTTCATGCATGATGCGGCCGGGCAAAAAGGCAAAGGTGCCCGCGATCAGGATACCGCCGATATAGACACCCAGCATCGAACTGCGATGCATTTTGATGTCGTGGGCCCAGGCGCCGCGCAAGGCCCCCACCACCCCGAACAGGGTGACAAAAGAAAAGATATGGATGGGTCCGAAGCCGAACACGATGTCTATTGCGGGAATCTGGTGAATGAACAGCGCCGTGATGGCGGTGACGGTCATCAGGGTCAGATAGACATAGCCCACGGCACGATGATTGCGCGCGCCCTTGCGGCTAAAAAATATCAGCCAGGTGCCCAGGAAGAAAGCAGGCACGACAGTAAAGACGTGAAGCTGCACGGCAAACGGCGCGGCGAGGAGCGGCGCTAGCGACATTTCAGAGCGTCAGCGAGAGCTGGAGCGACCATTTTAATAAGTCCTTGCCTTGGGTGCGATATAGTCGATGTCTTTGGTCAGGGTGTAGGTGTGCACCGGGCGGTAATCGATCCTGGTTTCGCCGGTATTGGGGTCCAGCCAGGCCAAAGTGTGCTTCATCCAGTTTTCGTCGTCGCGGTTGGCATAATCCTCGCGGGCATGGGCGCCGCGGCTTTCCAGCCGGTTGACCGCCCCCGCCACCGTCACCACCGCCTGCTGGATCAGATTGTCGAATTCCAGGGTTTCGACCAGATCGGTATTCCAGATCAGCGAGCGGTCCTGAATACCGATGTCGCCGCGCTGGGCATAGATGTCCTGGATGCGGCGTTGGCCCTGTTGCAGCGTCTCGCCGGTGCGGAACACGGCGGCGTCTTCCTGCATCGCCTTCTGCATGGCGGCGCGCATCACCGCGGTAGGGGTCGAGCCCTTGGCATTGCGCAAGCGGTCGAAGCGCGCCAAGGCTTCGTCGCCCGCGCTCTTGGACAATTCCGGGTGGCCGGAAATCCCTTCCAGCGCCTTGGCGGCTTGCATGCCCGCGGCCTTGCCGAACACCACCAAATCGATCAGGGAATTGGAACCCAGCCGGTTGGCGCCATGCACCGAGACGCAGGCTGCTTCGCCCACCGCCATCAGTCCCTGCACGGCCGTATCGGGATTGCCATTGGCCAAGGTCAGCGCCTCGCCGGTGTAGGCGCAAGGAATGCCGCCCATATTGTAGTGCACGGTGGGAAGAACCGGGATCGGCTCCTTGGTCACGTCCACGCCGGCAAAGATGCGCGCGCTTTCCGAAATGCCGGGCAGGCGCTCATGGATGATCTTGGGGTCCAGATGCGACAGATGCAGATGGATGTGATCCTTGCCCGGACCCACGCCGCGTCCCTCGCGGATCTCGATGGTCATGGCGCGGCTGACCACGTCGCGCGAGGCCAAATCCTTGGCATTGGGGGCGTAGCGCTCCATGAAGCGCTCACCTTGCGAATTGGTGAGATAACCGCCTTCGCCGCGCACGCCTTCGGTGATCAAGACGCCGGCGCCGAAAATGCCGGTGGGATGGAATTGCACGAACTCCATGTCCTGCAGCGGCAAGCCGGCGCGCAGCACCATGGCATTGCCGTCGCCGGTCTGGGTATGGGCGCCAGTGCAGCTTTGATAGGCGCGGCCATAGCCGCCGGTCGCCAAAATCACTTTGTGGGCGCGGAAGCGGTGGATGGTGCCGTCATCCAGATTCCACGCCAGCACGCCATGGCATGCGCCATCGTCCATGATCAGGTCGAGAGCGAAATATTCGATGAAGAAATTGACCTCATGCTTGACGCACTGGCCGTACAGCGTGTGCAGCATGGCATGACCGGTACGGTCGGCGGCGGCGCAGGTGCGCTGTACGATGCCTTGGCCGTAATTGGCGGTCATGCCGCCAAAGGCGCGCTGATAAATCTTGCCTTCCTCGGTGCGGGAGAAGGGCATGCCGAAATGCTCCAGCTCGTACACCGCTTCCGCCGCGTTGCGGCAGAGATATTCGATGGAATCCTGATCGCCCAACCAGTCCGAGCCCTTGACGGTGTCGTACATGTGCCAGCGCCAATTGTCCTCGCCCATATTGCCCAGCGAGGCGGCGACGCCGCCTTGGGCCGCCACGGTATGGCTGCGGGTGGGGAAGACCTTGGTGATGCAGGCGGTCTTGAGGCCTTGCAGGGCGCATTCCAGTGTGGCGCGCAGCCCGGCGCCGCCCGCGCCCACCACGACGACATCGAAAGTATGATCGACAAGTGTGTAGGCGGGCATCCGGACGGTCCTATGAAATGACGATGCGCATGATGGAAAAGATGCTGACCAGCCAGCAGGCCAAAAGCGCGGCGCGCACGCCCAGCATCAGAAAGATCTTGCTTCCGGTGGTGTGAATATAGTCGTCGATCACCACCTGAAGTCCCAAGCCCGCGTGATAGAGCGAAAAGCTCACAAAGGCCGCCATCAAAGCGGCGTTCCCGGGATGGGATAGAAACCGCACCGGCGCCACCACCGAGGTGCCGGTCAATCCCACCATGGCATAGACGAACCACAGCGACAGCGGCGCCAAGGCCAGCGCCGTGACCCGCTCGCGCCAGAAATGCTTGGTGCCGGAATGGGAAGATCCCATGCCTTGGACGCGGTGCAGCGGCGTTTGCGCGCTTTTCATTGCAGGTACCCCGCATGGCCGGTCCATACCAGGGCGAAGATTGCGAGGACAGACAGGATGGACAGTGCGAAAACCAGCACGCTGTTGCGTTCCGCCAGGTGCTTGTCAAAGCCATAGCCCAGATCCCAGGCCAGATGCCGAAGGCCGCTGAAAAAATGGTAGCAAAGCGACCAGGTGATGCCGAACAAGATCAGCTGACCCAAGGGAGTCGCAGCCAGCATCATGAAGGTGCCATAGCCCCCATCAAGGCCGTTGGATACCGCAGCCAGCCACCAGGCCAGCACCACCGCACCCACCGACAGGCTCATGCCCGTGGCGCGGTGGGTGATAGAGGTCATCATGGTGACCGGCCAGCGATAGATGGTGAGATGGGGCGAAAGCGGACGCGTGGCCGCCGTCGGTTGTTGCGGATTGTCCGCCATAAAAGTCCCTTTGAAAGGAAGGTTATTCAAGCCGGTGCCGGAGTTTAGGTCCGGCTTGCCCGCAGTCAACCGCGCTTTCGTTCCTGGCTGTTATCGCTTGGCAACAAGGCTTGCGGCAAATTCCCCCTAGTGTCGTGGTTTCGAAGTTCGCACTATCATCGATATCAGGCTCTTAGCGAACTTCGAACCGAAACGACACTAGGCCCGGAAAGGCGCGAATCAAGGCCGTCGCTGGGGGGCTTTGCCCTCTTTGGCATGGCGGGTGCGCCGAGAGCAAGTTGGGACCAGATTGAACCACTGCGCCGGAGGGATTTTGTGCCCCGGCGTGCTTCGCACGCCAGTTGACTAATGCGCGGCAAAGCCGCGCGGTGGCAGGAGAAAGGCGCGGCCCGTATCGGGGAATACGGGCAAGCCTTTCGACGCACCCGTCCATAGCGGCAGCGTATGGACGCAAAAGCCCCCGGCCCTTCGGGTTTGGTTGCGGCGGGCGCCCGCGGTGTCGCCGTGCTCGACCGTATTGCCGATACGCCCTTCGCACGTCGGTACGCTGTCGCTACCGACCCTGGCGGATCGCCGCGCCGCAACCCAACGCAGTTGATTCCATCTGGCCCCAACTTGCTCTAAGCCGGCGGGCATTGCAGGGCGTCTGAGAATCCGGCACTTAGTCGATGGTCGCACGGCCGGACGGAAAAATGCGGCCCGATGCTTCCGGAGACCCCATGGCCGCCCCTGTGCTTATCGCTCCCTCGATTCTCTCCGCCGATTTTTCCCGGTTGGGCGCGGAAATTCAGGCGATCGAAGCGGCCGGCGCCGACTGGATTCATGTCGATGTGATGGACGGCCATTTCGTGCCCAACATCACCATCGGACCGTTGGTGGTGAAGGCGCTGCGTCCGTACGCCAAAAAGCCTCTAGACGTCCATCTGATGATCTCGCCGGTGGATCCCTATCTGGACGCCTTCATCGACGCAGGCGCGGACGGGTTGACCGTACATCCCGAGGCCGGTCCGCATGTTCACCGCACGCTTCAATATATCCGCAAGCGCGGCAAGAAGACCGGTGTGGTCCTCAATCCCGCCACGCCGGTGGAGGCTTTGGACAATGTGATGGATCTGGTGGACCTGATCCTGATCATGAGCGTCAATCCCGGCTTCGGCGGTCAGAGCTTTATCGACAGCCAGCTCTTCAAGATCGAAGCGGCCAGAAAGCGCATTGCGGCAACCGGACGCGATATCGCGCTGCAAGTGGATGGCGGCATCACGCCCGCGACCGCCAAACGCGCCATAGCGGCTGGCGCCACGGTGCTGGTCGCGGGCACGGCCGCCTTTCAAGGCGGGCAAACGCAGTATGCCGCGAATATCGCAGCCTTGAGGGGTTGATGCGAGGACGCGAGATGCTGCCGCTCCTGCCCGAGATGTTGCGGGCAGGCTTGCGCCGGGCCGCCGCGCCGGCGCGGACATGGTGGCGGCGCAATTGGTTTTACAGCCGCTTGCTGCGCGGCCCCTTGACGGATCACTTCGTCTTTCACCCCTGGGACGCGAGCCCGCGCCGCTTGGAGGATGCCGATGCGCTTCTCAAAGGGCGGTTTCGCTTCTTCGGCACGCATCTGGACGTGCCGGACGGGGTTTCGGTGTTCGATCTTGCGCCGCCCAATCGCGCCTGGCATGAGGCGCTGCACGGCTTTGCCTGGCTTGCGCCCCTCTCCCATGCCGGGGGCGAGAATGCCAGGCGGCTCGCGACCAATCTGATCGGGCAATGGATCAAGCGCCACGAGCATTATTCGGAGCCTGTCTGGGCGCCGCATATTCTGGCCGCGCGCCTGGGCGCCATCTTCAGCCATGCCAGACTGGTGGTTCCCAACTCCGACATGATGTGGCGCTCGCGGTTGTTCGTCTCGCTGCGCGAGCAATGCAAGATGTTGGAGCGGATTTCCGCCGAAGCGCCCGATGGATTGCCGCGGCTGGAGGCCGCCGCCGTCCTGGCGCTATCGGGCCTGTGTCTGGACGACAGCGTCAAACGCCGTCAAACCGGTCTTGCGCGCCTGGAAGAAGAATTGGAGCGCCAGATCCTGCCCGATGGCGGCCATGTCAGCCGTTCGCCGCAAGCCTTACTCGCCGCCTACGGCCATGTCCTGTCGGTGATGGAAGGTTTGAACGCGGTGGGAGAAGAGCCGCCGCACGCCTTGCGCAATGCCCATGACCGGATGGCGCCGATGCTGCGCTTCTTCCGCCATGGCGACGGCGCGCTGGCCTTGTTCAATGGCGGCGGCGAAGGCGATGCGCGCACGATCGCGGACCTGCTGGCGCGCGACGAGGTGCGCGGCCAGCCTTTCCATCATGCCCGCCACAGTTTCTATCAGCGCCTGGCGGCGGGACGGACCCTGTGTCTGCTCGATTGCGGCAAGACCCCGCCCGGGGCCTTCGCCCTGGACGCGCATGCGGGCGCGGCGGCGTTTGAACTGTCCTCCGGCAATGACCGCATCGTGGTCAATTGCGGCACGGGCGGCAAAACCCATCCGGCCTGGAATTGGGCGCTGCGCGCCACCGCCGCCCACTCCACGCTCACCTTGTCGGATACCTCCAGCGCCCAGCTTCTTCCGGTGGGCCCGGCCCGCGATCTTCTGGGGCCGCGCCTGATCGGCGGCCCGCATGACGCTTTTTCCCGCCGGACCGAAACCGCCCAGGGCTGGAGCGCGGAAACGGTGCATGACGCATATGTTCCGCCGTTCGGGATTCGCCATGAGCGGCAGCTCACCATGTCGCCGCAAGGGCTGATGCTGACGGGGCGCGACCGGTTGTTGGCGGTCTCTGGCCATGCGCGCGGGCTCGGCTATGCCGTGCGTTTCCATATCCACCCCGATGTGCGGGTGTCGCGCCTGGACGGCGGCGGCATTCTGCTCAAATTGCCGGGCGGGGAGGGGTGGCGCTTTCGGGCCGGCGGCGGCAGCCTGGCGGTGGAGGAAAGCGTCTATGTCGGCGGTTCTGTGGTGCGGCGGGCCGAGCAACTGGTGGTAAGCGGAACCATGAAGGAATCGCCCGCCGAAATTGCATGGGTATTCGAGCAAGTTGCTTCTTGACCCCCATCTGTCGCAGCTCGAATCGGCTTCGCCGATATCTCGCTGCGACATCTTCCCCCGCGATGCGCTTGCGCGCCGCGGGGGAAGAGAGCCTGTGCTTTCGGTGCAATCCAGAGCCAACAATTCCAGGGTTGTTTGGCTGCGCGCCCGCGTGGCACAATAGGCAAATCACCCGTCTTCCAGGAGCCTGTCCCAATGGTCGAACTGATGCTGCCCAAGAACAGCCGGGTGAAGAAGGGCAAGTCTTGGCCGGCCGATAAGGCGGCGCCCTTGGGAAAGAACGGCAAGAAGCCCAAGCGGACCAAGGAATTCAAAGTCTATCGCTACAATCCCGACAGCGGCGACAATCCCAGCATCGATACCTATACGGTGGATCTGGACAGTTGCGGGCCCATGGTTCTGGACGCGCTGATCAAGATCAAGAATGAGATCGATCCCACCCTTGCCTTCCGCCGCTCCTGCCGCGAAGGCGTGTGCGGTTCTTGCGCCATGAATATCGCGGGCGGCAACACCCTGGCCTGCACCAAGGCGATCAATGACTGCTCGGGCGCGGTCAGCGTCTATCCTTTGCCGCATATGCCGGTGGTCAAGGACCTGGTGCCGGACCTGACCAACTTCTATGCCCAATATGCCTCCATCCAGCCTTATCTGAAGACCAAGACGGCGGAGCCGGAAAAGGAATGGAAGCAGTCGCCGGAGGACCGCGCCAAGCTGGACGGGCTTTATGAATGTATCCTCTGCGCCAGTTGTTCGACCGCATGCCCCAGCTATTGGTGGAATTCCGAACGCTATCTGGGCCCGGCGGCGCTGCTGCAATCTTATCGCTGGCTGATCGACAGCCGCGACGAGGAAACCGGCGAGCGGCTGGACGATTTGGAAGATCCTTTCCGTCTCTATCGCTGCCACACCATCATGAATTGCGCCAACACCTGTCCCAAGGGCCTCAACCCGGCGGAAGCGATCGGCGAAATCAAGCAGATGATGGTCAAGCGCAAGGCCTAGCCGGTTGCCCTCATGCTTCGACAAGCTCAGCATGAGGATTTCTCAATTCCTCACCCTGAGCTTGTCGAAGGGTGAGGCCACACCGAAACGTTGAAGACATGTTTCCCGACCGGTTGACCAACGGCTATCGCAATTTTCTCGGCGGCCGCTTTGCGGCCGAGCGGCTGCGCTATCAGCAATTGGCGGGCTCGGGTCAAAGCCCGTCCATCATGGTGATCGGTTGTGTGGACAGCCGGGTATCGCCGGAAGTGATCTTCGACGCAGCGCCTGGCGAATTGCTGGTGGCGCGCAATGTCGCCAATCTGGTGCCGCGTTATGAGCCGGGCGGGGGCCAGCATGGCGCCAGCGCCGCCCTGGAATTCGCGGTCAAGGCGCTGAAAGTCGCCCATATCGTGGTGCTGGGTCATGCCTTTTGCGGCGGCATCAAGGCCTTTGCCGGTGATGGCGCGCCGCTCAGCGAAAGCGACTTCATCGGCAAATGGATGAGCCAGATCGCGCCGGCGGCGCAAGCCATCGGGCCGCGCGATGGCGAAGCGGAGGAAGGCTATCTGCGCAAGCTGGAATTTGCCTCAGTGGAACTAAGCCTCAAGAATCTGATGACCTTTCCCTTCGTGCTTTCCGCGGTGGAAACAGGCGAGCTTCATCTTCACGGCGCCTATTTCGGCGTCGCTTCCGGGCGGCTGCTGGTCCGCAACGCGCTGACTGGTGTGTTCGAGCCGGTCACAGACTAAGGAGCAAGACATGACCGACGTGGCGCTTTCGGGTGGCTGTCTGTGCGGCGCGGTGCGGTTTACGGCCGGCCTCAACAGCCGCGAGGTGGGGGCCTGCCATTGCGGCATGTGCCGGCGTTGGACCGCGGGTCCCTTTCTGGCGCTGGAATGCGCCACGCTAACGCTGGACGATCCCTCGCAGGTAGTGGCCTATCGCTCGTCGGAATGGGCCGAGCGGATCTTTTGCAAGACCTGCGGCTCGTCTCTGTTTTACCGGCTGATCCCCCGTGATCTGTATTTCGTCTCCGCCGAAGCCTTTGACGAGCAGACCGGCTTTGCCCTGAAAACCGAAGGGTTCATCGACGAAAAGCCGGCGCATTACACCTTTGCCGACGCGACGCGTCAGCTGACCGGAGCGGACGTGTTCGCCGCCTATACCCAGCCGGAAGAATGAGGCGCTAGGCGGCTTTGGCCGACAGCCGCCGCCAGAGCAGGGCGCTGGCCAGATTGGCCAGCCAGCCATGTGGGTTGGCGCCCACCACCTTGATTACCATCTGCACCAGCTTCTGGATATGTTTGCGGTGGTAGACGGTCATGCTGGCTTGGCGCGCCAGTTGAGAATATTTCTTGCGGTCATAGGGAGTTAGCGCCTCCTTCTCAGGCGGCACATTCGCGCAATAAAACGAGAAGGCGAGCTCGTCATCGTCGCTTTCCTGCACCCGGCCCAACGCGATCCAAAGCTTTCTCCAGAAGCTGATGTCCGGCTCGGCCTGGGCATGCAGCGTGTCGTAGAACAGCTTGTAGTGGCGGTATTCGTCGGCGGCGATCCGGCCGGCGATCTCCTGCAGCACAGGCTCCTGGGAGGCATCGCGGATGGCGGAGTAATAGGAGGAGGTGCCCGATTCCACCACACAGCGGGCGACCATCTCGCCCCGGCGCGAGCCACGCACCGAGCCTGCGCCTGTGTCGGCGAAATGGGCGGGGGTATAGCCCTTGCGGAAACGGACCAAGGCGTCTTCCAACTTAAAGCGGGGATCGGCCATTTCCGCCCAGCGCCCCAGGGCACGGCCATGCTGGGCCTCTTCGCGGCCCCATTGTTCGATGGCGGCCAGGGTTTCGGCCCCGGCATCGGCAAAGACCCGCTTCAAATAGGTGACATAATCGGGTGCGTTATATTCCACCAGCGCCGCCGCCTTCACGGCGGCCAGCAACGAGGGTTCGATCCTTGTGGGGTCGAATAGCGACCAATGGATGTCATCCATGGTCCAACCTTGTTTGTAGACGGGTGCGACCGTCATGGCGATAACACTCCCCCGGGCAGCGCCGGTACCGGCACTTTCGTCATGATTTTATAGCAAAAGGGCTGGGTGCCGCCAAACCCGTCAGGCGGCTTGGGTCAAGGCCGGCTCGGGAAAATGCCGGTGGAGCCAGATAGCCGCCCTCCCACCGGGCAGGGCCTAAAACGCCGCCTTCACGAGCTTGAGGTCATCCACAAGCTGTGCGGCCTTCTGGCGGTCGGAGTCGCTCTTGGCGGCGATTTCATCTTCCTGGGCGTCGGCAATGCGCTGGTCCAGCACCTGAAGGTCCAATTCGGTCATCGGCACGGCTTCCTCGGCCAGGACGGTGATCTTGGCGGGGCTGATCTCGGCGAAGCCGCCACGGATGAAATAGCGGTCATCCTTGCCGTCATTCTGCACGTCGATCATCCCGGCGCGCAGGGTGGAGACCAGTGGGCTGTGGCCCGCCATCACGCCCATATAGCCCTCGGTGCCGGGCACCGTAACCATGTCGGCCTGGGTCGAGAGCAGCAGCCGCTCCGGGGAAACGAGGTCGAAAGCTATCTTCTGAGCCATTGATATTTCTCCTCACCCTGAGCTTGTCGAAGGGTGATCCTCATGGTTCGACAAGCTCACCATGAGGCGTGTTGAACTAAGCCGCCTTGGCGGTTTCAATCGCCATCTTCTGGGCCTTGGCCGCGACTTCCTCGATCGCGCCCACCATGTAAAAGGCTTGCTCCGGATACTGGTCGCATTCCCCGTCCACGATGGCCTTGAAGCTGCGGATGGTGTCGGCCAGCTCGACGAACTTGCCGGGCGAATTGGTGAACTGTTCGGCGACGAAGAAGGGCTGCGACAGGAAGCGCTGGATCTTGCGGGCGCGCGCCACGGTCAGCTTGTCCTCTTCCGACAGCTCGTCCATGCCCAGAATGGCGATAATGTCCTTGAGCGCCTTGTATTGTTGCAGCACTTCCTGGACGCGGCGGGCGACGCTGTAATGTTCCTCGCCGATCACCTGGGGGTCCAAAATGCGCGAGGTGCTATCCAGCGGATCCACCGCCGGGAAGATGCCCAGGGAGGCGATATCGCGCGACAGAACGGTGGTGGCGTCCAAATGCGCGAAGGAGGTGGCGGGCGCCGGATCGGTCAAGTCGTCGGCAGGCACGTAAATCGCCTGCACCGAGGTGATCGAACCCTTGGTGGTGGAGGTGATGCGTTCCTGCAGATTGCCCATTTCGGTGGCCAGGGTCGGCTGATAGCCCACGGCGCTGGGAATACGGCCGAGCAGCGCCGACACTTCCGAACCCGCCTGGGTGAAGCGGAAAATATTGTCGATGAACAAAAGCACGTCCTTGCCTTCCACATCGCGGAAATATTCCGCCACCGAAAGACCGGTCAGCGCCACGCGCGCGCGCGCGCCCGGCGGCTCGTTCATCTGGCCATAGACCAGGGCGCATTTGCTGCCCTCGGTCGAGCCGTTCTTCTTAGGGTCCACGTTCACATTGGACTCGATCATTTCGTGATAGAGGTCGTTGCCTTCGCGGGTGCGCTCGCCCACGCCCGCCAGCACCGAATAACCGCCATAGGCCTTGGCGATATTATTGATCAGCTCCTGCATGGTCACGGTCTTGCCGACGCCCGCGCCGCCGAACAAGCCGATCTTGCCGCCCTTGGTGTAGGGGCAGAGCAGGTCGATGACCTTGATGCCGGTGACCAGCACTTCAGCCGCGCCCGCCTGTTCGGCGAAGGAGGGGGCTTCGCGGTGGATGGGCGAGGTATGGGTTTGGGCGATGGGGCCGGCTTCGTCGATCGGCTCGCCGATCACGTTCATGATGCGGCCCAGGGTGGCGGGGCCGACCGGCACGCGGATCGGGGCGCCGGTGTCGATCACTTCCTGGCCGCGGGTCAGGCCTTCGGTGGTGTCCATGGCGATGGCGCGCACCGCATTCTCGCCCAGATGCTGGGCGACTTCGAACACCAGGCGGACTTCCTTGCCGGTCTTGGCGTCCTTGTTCTTGGTTTCCAGTGCGTTCAGGATTGCCGGCAGCTCGCCATTCTCGAAAGCGACGTCGACGACGGCGCCGATCACCTGGAGGAGTTTGCCTTTAGCATTGGTCTTGGTGCTCATGGTCTATCTCTCTTTCTAAACGGCGGAGGCGCCGGAGATGATTTCAATCAGCTCCTTGGTGATCTGCGCCTGACGGGTACGGTTCATCTGGATGGTGAGGGCTTTGATCAGATCGCCCGCGTTGCGGGTGGCATTGTCCATCGCCGTCATCTGCGAGGCGAAAAATCCGGCCTGATTTTCCAGCAAGGCGGTGAGCAGTTGGACAGAAATATTCTGCGGCAACAGCGCCTCAAGGATGGTGTCCTCGTCCGGCTCATAATCATAGAACGGCGCGGGGCCGCTGGAGGCGTCCACCTGGGCGGGGATCAGTTGCAACAGGCGCGGCGTCTGGGTCACCACCGACTTGAAGGAGGAGTGCACCAGGGTGACCACGTCGAATTCGCCGCTGGTATAGGCATCGAGAATGCGTTGGGCGATGGGTTTGACCAGGGCCAAGTTGGGCGCCTTGATGCCCACTTCATAGATTTCCAGGAAGCGGTTGCCATAAAGGCGGCGCAAGCCGTCGCGCGCCTTGCGCCCGATGGCGATGATCTTGACGTCTTTGCCCTCGGCGATCAGTCCGGCGATCTTATCGCGCGCCGCGCGGATGATGCCGCCGTTGAATCCGCCCGCCAAGCCGCGATCGGACGTGGCGACAATCACCAGATGCCGCTTGTCGCTGCCGGTGCCCGCCAAGAGCAGCGGCGCGGAAGGGCCCGATACGCCGGCCGCCAGATTGGCGATCACATGGGCCATGCCCCGGGCATAGGGGCGCGCCGCTTCGGCGGCCGCTTGCGCGCGGCGCAGCTTGGCCGCCGCCACCATTTGCAGCGCTTTGGTGATCTTCTGCGTGGACTTCACGCTTCCGATCCGGGTTCGCATTTCCTTGACGGACGCCATGCCAAATCTTCCTTAAAGCCCGGTTCCTTAAGCGAACGACTTGGAGACTTCTTCCAGCGCCTTCTTCAGCGTGGCTTCCAGATCGGGCGTCAACGCCTTTTCTTTGCGGATGCCGTCCAGGAATTGCGGATAGGACGTTTTCAGCTTGGACAGAAGCGCATCCTGGAACGCCTGCACCTTGGCGGTGGGGAAGGGATCGAGATAGCCGCGGGTGCCGGCATAGATCGCCGCCACCTGTTCCTCGACCGCGAAGGGCTTGTACTGGGGCTGCTTGAGCAGCTCGGTCAGACGCTCGCCGCGCGCCAGCATCTTTTGCGTGGAAGCGTCCAGGTCGGAGCCGAATTTGGCGAAGGCCGCCATTTCTCTGTACTGTGCAAGCTCCCCTTTAATAGGTCCGGCGACGGTCTTCATCGCCTTGATCTGGGCGGATGAGCCCACCCGTGACACCGAGATACCGACATTCACGGCAGGACGAATGCCCTGATAGAACAGGTCGGTTTCCAAAAAGATCTGGCCGTCGGTGATCGAGATCACGTTGGTCGGAATATAGGCCGAGACGTCATTGGCCTGGGTTTCGATCACGGGCAGGGCGGTCAGCGAACCGGCGCCATTGTCCTCGTTCAATTTCGCGGCGCGCTCCAACAACCGGCTGTGCAGATAGAAGACGTCGCCTGGATAGGCTTCGCGGCCCGGCGGACGGCGGAGCAGCAGCGACATCTGACGATAGGCCACCGCCTGCTTGGACAGATCGTCATAGATGATCAGGGCATGCATGCCATTGTCGCGGAACCACTCGCCCATGGCGCAGCCGGCGAAAGGCGCCAGGAATTGCAGCGGCGCGGGCTCGGAGGCGGTGGCGGCGACCACGATGGTGTATTCCAGCGCGCCGGCATCGGCCAAGGTCTTGACGATCTGCGCCACAGTGCTGCGCTTCTGGCCGATGGCGACATAGATGCAATAGAGCTTGGCCTTTTCATCCGTGCCGGCGTTGACCGCCTTCTGGTTGATGATGGCGTCGATGGCGACGGCGGTCTTGCCGGTCTGGCGGTCACCGATGATCAGCTCGCGCTGGCCACGGCCGATCGGGATCAGCGTGTCGATGGCTTTGAGGCCCGTTTGCACCGGTTCATGCACCGATTTGCGCGGAATGATGCCGGGCGCCTTGACATCGACGCGGCGGCGCTCGGCGGCGCCCTTGATCTCGCCCTTGCCGTCGATGGGATTGCCCAGCGGGTCCACCACGCGGCCCAACAGGGCTTTGCCCACCGGCACTTCCACGATGGCGCCGGTGCGCTTGACGGTGTCGCCTTCCTTGATGGTGCTGTCGTTGCCGAAAATCACGCAGCCGACATTGTCGGTTTCCAAGTTCAGGGCCATGCCCTTGATGCCGCCGGGAAACTCCACCATTTCACCGGCCTGCACATTGTCCAGGCCATGCACGCGGGCGATGCCGTCGCCGACGCTCAGCACTTCGCCGACTTCGCTGACCTGCGCCTCGGCGCCGAAATTCTGGATCTCGCGCTTGAGAATGGCGGAGATTTCGGCGGGTTGGATATCCATCTTACGGTTCCTTCATTCGTACTGTTGTCCCGGCCCTCGCTTACGCTCGGGCGTTCGTCATTCAAAACGATCCACTGGATCGTTTTGTCCGCTGCCGCTAGCGCGGCCGCGGACCATTCCTCACCCCTTCATAGCCGTACGCAAGCCGTCGAGCTTGGTGCGAAGCGAAGAGTCGATCATGCGCGAGCCGACCTTGACGACGAGACCGCCGAGCAAGGAAGGATCGACTTTGGCGTGAAGGCGCGGCTCCTTGCCCAGCTTGGACTTGAGCACGGCTTTCAGTTCGGTGACCTCGCCGTCGCTGAGCGCACGCGGCGCGGTGACTTCGGCCTCGGTTTCGCCGCGCGATTTGGCGACCAAGCTTTCATAAGCCGAAATGATCTGGGTGAGCGCGAACAGCCGGCGCTTGCCGGCCAGCAGCAGCACGAATTTGGTGGTCAGGGCCTGCGCGCCCATCTTGTCCAGGATGGCCGTTAGCGCCTTGGCCTGGTCCTGGGCGCCGAACATCGGTGAACGCACCAAGCGGGTGAAATCGGGACTTGCTTCCAGGGCCCTGCCTAGGCTGGCCAGATCGGCGCTGACGGCATCCACCGCCTTCTGTCCTTCCTTCTGTTCTTGGGCCAGTTCGAACAGGGCATTGGCGTAACGCCCGGCCAGTCCTGCTCCCGCCTTTTCGCTCGCCACTTTGGTCCTTTGCGGCCTTGGCGCAAAACCGCGCCAATCTGCCGTCGATTGCGATACTAAACAATTGAATTCGTTGCTATTTTTTGCAAAGACACGAGTCGCCCCGGCGATGCGGCTGCCAGTTAGCATGGGCCATAACGCCGACGCAATAATGCCGGCCAAGCCACGCTGTCACAGGTGTTTGGGGCCAAATCCTTGACCTGGGCGGGCCGAACCGCGACAAGCCCGGCCCAAGCAGCCATTTTGGCCGCTTGGGTTGTTTTGCGGCCTACCGCTTGGCTATTTGAGGCCCGATGATCGAGATTTCGCAGGAATTCGGCTTTGACGCGGCTCACTATCTGGGTCATGGCGCGGCGGAAAACCGCCGCCTGCACGGCCATTCCTTCTATGCCGAAGTCGTCTTGCGCGGCGTGCCCAATCCGGCCACCGGCTTTCTGCGCGATTTCGGTGAGGTCGATGCCGCGCTCAAGGCGATCCGCGAAAGCCTGGACCACCGCTTGTTGAACGAGATCGAGGAGCTGGGCATTCCCACCCTCGAGAATCTGGCCAAATACATTTACACCCGCGCCAAGGCGGCGCTGCCCGAAGTGGTGCGGGTCAAGCTGCGCCGTCCCTCCTATAACCAGACCTGTGTCTACGGAGACTGATCCGATGGCCAAGCGAACGCTTCAGCTCGGGCGCGCCGCCAAGCTTCCCGCCTCGCCGGAAGAAGCCGTGCTCGATGCCGTGCCCAATCCGCATATGGGCGATAATTATCTGGTGCGGTTCACTGTGCCCGAATTCACCACCCTGTGCCCGATTACCGGCCAGCCCGATTTCGCCCATTTTGTGCTGGACTATGTGCCCGGCAAGACACTCGTCGAATCCAAATCGCTCAAGCTGTTTCTAGGCAGCTTCCGCAATGTCGGCGGCTTTCACGAAGACTGCACGGTCCAGATCGGCAAGCGCGTGGCACAGGCCATCAAGCCCAAATTCATCCGCATCGCTGGATTTTGGTATCCGCGCGGCGGCATGCCGATCGATGTCTTCTGGCAGTCTGGAAAGCTTCCAAACACCGTATGGCTACCTGATACTGGGGTGCCGCCATACCGGGGGCGCGGCTAATGGGTCCCCCGGTCAAGCCGGGGGATGCCAGCTTTTCTAATTCGCTTCGCTCTTAAGAAAAGCTAGGCGGTAGGCGTGTTCCGCCGTCTACTTCCACCATGAGTACCATCATTGTGCTAGCTTCGAGACTCAGACAGAGAATGCCCGGCTGAGCGATCCGGGGGGATCTACTTCGTATGTCGCAGCATGATTTGTTTCTGCTTTCAGCCGCGGCCATCGTCATTTTGGGCGTGGTCATCGCCATGGCCCGGCTCAGGGTGCATCCTTTTCTCGCGCTGGTGATAGGCTCGCTAGTCCTGGGGCTGTGGGTTGGCGCCCCTCCCGGGGAGGTCCTGAAGAGCTTCCGCGTCGGCTTTGGCGAGACCCTGGCCAATGTCGGCGTACTGCTCGCCTTGGGCGCCATGTTCGGCCAATTGATGGCCAGCTCAGGCGGCGCCGAGCGCGTATCCTCAGGACTGCTCAAGATCGGCGGCACCCGCATGATCCCTTGGACCATGGGCGCGGTGGCGATGATTTTGGGCCTGCCTTTGTTTTTCGAGGCTGGCGTTGTCTTGATGATGCCGATCATCCTCAGTGTCGGGGCACGGCTGGCCAAGGATCCCGGCGGGCTGAAAGGCAATCCCTATCTCCTGGCCGGGCTGCCGGTCTTTGCCGGCATTTCGGTATTGCATGCCCTGGTACCACCCCATCCCGCCCCGATGATGGCGATTGATGCCTTCAAGGCCGATATGGGTCTTACCCTGCTGCTGGGTCTTTTGATTTCCATTCCGGTCGTCATCGTGGCGGGACCCCTGTTCGCCATCTGGATCGCGCCGCGCGCCACTGCGGCGCCGCCGATTGAGCTGGTGGGCCGTCTGGCCCACAGCGACGGCCAATCTCGCAGCCCCGGCATCGGCGCCACCATTGTCACCATCCTGTTCCCCATTCTGCTGATGCTGGGAAAAGCAGCGATGAATCTGGTGCTGCCCGCCGGCCATCCGATGCGCGCCCTGTTTGAGTTCATCGGCAATCCGGCGGTGGCGCTGCTTTTGGCGGTGATCCTGTCTATCTTCACGTTCGGCTTTTTCATCGGCAAGGATACCCGCACGGTGGGCAAGCTGCTCGGCGATGCCCTGCCGCCGATCGCTGCCATGATGCTGATCATCGGCGCGGGCGGCGCGCTCAAGCAGATGCTGATCGATGTGGGCTTAGGCGCCACCATCGCGCGTGGCGCAGCTCTTGTGGATCTGAGCCCTTTGCTGCTGGGCTGGTTCGCGGCGGTGATCATCCGTCTTGCCACGGGTTCGGCGACGGTCGCCACCGTGACGGCGGCTGGCTTGATGGCCGCCACGGTGGGCGCCACGCCCGGCCTCAATCCGTCGCTGCTCGCGCTCGCCATCGGCGCGGGATCGGTGTTCTTCTCTCACATCAATGACTCGGGATTCTGGCTGGTGAAGGAATATATGGGCATGAACCTGCCCAACATGTTCAAGACCTGGTCGGTGCTGGAAACCATCATTTCGGTGATGGGGCTCGTGATCGCGCTCAGCCTGTCGCTGGTGATCTGAGCTCGTCCTGAGGGTTACCCCGCCAGTTTTTAGGTAACGGAATGAAACAGCGCCCGCGCGATGTGCCGGGGGTCTGACGCTTCGATCCCACAACCAAGCCCGGAGAACTGCCTGGCGGTGGAGAGAAAAGGGCCGATGCCCAATTGCGAGGCCGCATACAGGGCCGCGGAGCGCTTGCCTTTGGTGAGGTGGCGAACCACGGGGGACTCGGGTGTTCGATAAAACAGATGCAGCTCATGCGAGAGCGACAGCCATTCGACACCCAGCTCGGCCGCCATCCTGTCCAGACTGGAAAATGTATGGATCGAGACATGCCCGTTACGGGGGGCGATATACCACCAATCCGGATCCAGTCTGCGGGGCTGCAGCGAGGTGGTGAACAGGAAAGCACCGCCAGGCGCCACATAGGACAGGGCGTCCGCAAAGGATGCGCGCGGGTCGACCGCATGCTCGACAACCTCGAAAGCCGTGACAAGATAGAATTGCCGCTTGGGTCTTTCTCCTGACGCGAAATAGGGATCGTAATACTGGATTCGTTGAAAGCCGCGCTTGCGGAGCTCTTCGGCGAATTTTCCGGCCCCGCCGCCATAATCGAGAATGTCCCAAGTTGGGGACGCCATGGCCGATAGCGCGCCCGCCAGGTGCTGCGGCCGCTTTTCCGCTATATCCGGATCGGCCAGGATATAGTCGCTATTGTAGATGCGCTTGGCCATCTCATCGCGCGACCAGCCGTCGAAATAGGTCGCGAAGAGGAAGCCGCATCGGCCGCACCGGAAATAGGGGACAGGGACGCCGGAAGCGGGAAAAACGCTGTTCTTGCGGTCCTCACAGGTGCGCGCGAGATCATACTGCCGAAAAAACGCCGCGGCCCCGCCGCAGCATTTGCAGATTTTCCCTGCGGCCATGATCGGATCCAGACTAAGAAATAGATGGTCTGTTATGTCTGCAATCTCTATACCGCCTATCGGTTTCCGGGCAAAGATGTGGCGCAATCCCATTTCATGCGCCGGTTCTTGAGATACTTTTTCAGCGCGCTGCCACGGTTTTGACGTCCAACACAAGCTGGTCGGTGCAATCGCTCAACTTGCTGGCGGGGCAGGATTGGTGGCTTTCCCCCAGGGAGCGGCCATCGCGCGTGAACATGACGGTAAAGCTGTAGCTGTTGCCGCTGACGCGCTTGCGGGTGGTTTCGATGTCGCCAGTGACCGAGATGCTGATGACGGCCGGCCCCGGTTTGGCAGCCAGCTGCAACGGCGGTTGAGACAAGGCCTCGCGGATCGCGGCTTCCAGGGGCGCGAACTGACTGTCTTTCAGGGGCTGGAAATAGACAAGAACCGGTGGCGACCAGGCTATGGCTGGGACGGATGCAATCAGGACGGAGGCGAGGGCGGAAAGAAGGGTAAGGGCGGCGATATGTCGGGTCATGAGGGTGCGACAAATGGGACGAATCTGCCTTGGACGAAGCGCCTGATTTTGTCCAATGAATTTTGCTCCGGAATGATTTTGGCTCGGCTGCGGCTGAAAAATCGCGCACCGCCACAGATTCGAATGTTAATGATAAAATGTCAGTGAGTGCCACGGCAAAAACGGTGTTTCGCCAACAGAACGGCGTGTTCCGTTTGTCCAAAGGACAGAAGCACGGCCCGTGATTGACAGGGATGACCGCATTCTTCGAAATGAAATGGGAAAAGGCGAGAGCAACGATCTATCGGCGCTCTCACAATGGGGGGATACATGTTCAAGTTTTATCGCGCCGCGGTCGCGGCTGTTGCTGCGTCGCTATTGATTTCGGGCTCCGCCATGGCGGGCACGGTCACCTATTCATCGCAGGCGTCGTTTCTGGCGGCTGTAGGCAGCTATATTACCGACGATTATTCCAATCCGGGGTATCTGAAAAGTTTCGGCGGGCCACCAAATATTATGACCGACGCCTACATGTCATCCGTCTTACATGAGACTCAGTATGTCGCCACAAAATGGAGTAACGCGAACCTTGTAGTAGGCTCACCCGCCCAGCCTTTCTATTGTACTGGCTGCAATGGCTCCTTCGACCTCATCTTCAAGACAACAAGCCTAAGTACGGGAGGCGGCGTCTATGGTGTGTCCTTCAACTACCGCAATGGTTTTCCGCGCACTACTGATACGGGCTTCGATTTTTTCGTAACTTTCGCGGACGGAAGTTCTTGGGATTTTGTACCGCCGCTTAGTACATCGACACTTCCCAATGATTTTTTTGGAATTACGTCTGATCTACAAATCGCAGACATCTATATCGGTGATCATCATACACCTTCCTCCAATACGCGGTTCTTGTTGGACAACCTCACCATCGCCGCGGCCAAGGCGCCCGCGCGCGTGCCGGAGCCTTTGAGCTTGGGGATGTTCGGTGCCGGCTTGGCGGGGCTAGCGGCGCTGCGGCGCCGGAAATGGGCGTAGCAAAGCCACGGCCATCCGATGCGGCGTGCGCCGGATGGCCTTTTACTTCACACCTTGCAGACCGCTTAATGCAGGTTTGAAGGCCGGTTCCAATTTGAGCGCCTGGCGATACGCGTCTTTGGCCTCGGCTTGCAAGCCCAGCGCGGCGTTGGCCGCCCCCAGATGCGTGTAAGTCGCCGCGTCCGGGTGAAGCTTTAAGGCCGCCAGGAATTCGCTTTTGGCCGCGCGGTAGTCCCCCTTTTGGTAATAGACCCAGCCGAGCGTGTCTCTGAAATTGGCCTGGGCCGGGAAAATTTTCGTCGCCCGCTGCGCCCAACCGACCGCCTCGGGCAGATTTGTTTTTCGCTCCGCCGCCATCCAGGCAAGATTGTTCAGGACGAAGGCTTGGCGGGGATCTTTGGCGATGGCGCGGCGGTAATAGGCCTCGGCCTGCGAATAGTTGCGCATCAGCTGATAGCTCATGCCAAGTCCGATCACCGCCGGTTGAGAGGCTTTGTCGATCTGCAGGGCAGCATTGTAGGCGCTTGCCGCTTGGTCGTACCGGCCTAGCCCCAAAAGAATCTCGGCCCGCGTCAAATGGGCGTTCGGGCCTTGCGGCGCGATTTTCAGACTCCGGTCTATGGCCGCCAAGGCTTCCTTGTGGCGGCCGGCCCGCAAATGTATCCGGGCGAGGGTGTAGGACGGCATCGGATTTTTGGGCGCCAAGCGCTGTGCCTTGTCCAGCGCGCCGATGGAATCCTTTTCCCGGTTGAGCTGGGAATAGGCAAAGGCCAGCCCGTACTGAGCCTCGGCGCTTTGTGGATTCTTCGAAAGCGCAAAGTTGTAATGCGGAAGGGATTTTTGGGGTTGATTGCGTTCCGTGGCTAGAAAGTCGGCATATTCCACGCGCAGTTTGAGCTTGTTGGGCGCCAGGGAAACTGCTTTCGCATATTGCTGATCGGCCCCGGCATAGTTCTTTCGCATTTTCAGCAATCTGGCCTGTGTGCTGTAAAATTCGCTCACTTTGGGCGAGGCCTGGATGCCTTGGGCGAGGATTTTCTCGGCGCCGGCAAGATCCTTCATCCGGACCGCAACCTCCGTCAGTCCCAGATAGGCTCCCGGCGCCTTGGGATTGGCTTCCAGAAAGGCGTTGAAGATGCTTTTGGCCCGGACGAAGTCACCCTTTTCGGTCGCCTCCATGCCGCTGCGAAAAGAAACTCTTTCCCCGCCGCTGGTTACTTCTTGCGGTTGATCGGTCGGCAAATCGATAACGGGTATGGCCAGCGCATCCGGGGCGAAACCGGCCATCAGGATCAATCCGGCCGCCATCAGGGCGCCCGCGAGACGGGCTCGAGTCATGTTTTGCTCCGATTTTTCAACGCCGGCGCCGAAAAGAAAAAGGCAGCACCCGAAGATGCTGCCTTTTCCTAAACTAAGGCAATGGAAGCCTTTTTACTAGGCGGCCTTGGCCTTGCGACGGCGGCCGGCGGCAATCGCGCCCGCCAAGCCGGCGCCAAACAGCGACAGGGTGAGGGGCTCAGGAACGCCGCGGGGAGGAACGACAACCGAACCACCGACGCCCCGGAAGGCGAAGACGAAGGTCGGAAAGGCATTGTTCGCGCCACCAGCAGGAGATCTGCTCTGGCCCAGGCTGTACAGTTCCGGCGAAATGCCGGCCAGCAAGGCCAGGGCGTCGGCTTCGTCGGCGCCCGCACCGTAGAAGATGTCGAAGGTGTAGGTCGCGCCATCGGCCAGGCCGCCGAAATCAAACACGAACAGAGAGCCATGATCCTGGGGGCCGACGTCGGTAAAGTCGGCATTGATCGGAGCCCCACCGAGGCCGGTGTTGGTAACAGCCGTCAGCGGATTGGCGTTGGCGAAGCCGTCATTGGTCGAGCGCACCAGCGAGGTGGTGGTTGCAGTGCCCTTGATGGTGACGAACTCGCTGAATTCCGTCGGCGGAACGTCCCAGTCCATGGCGCGCGCAAAGCGAAGGTTGGTGATGGCGGCGCCAGTGCTGTTGGTCAGGGTCACGGTGTCCTTGAACAGGGCGCCGGTGGCGGTGGCCACGCCCTGGGTGAAGACTTGCGTGACACCCAAGCCCGTCATCACCGTATTGGAGGTGAAGGACAAGACCGGGGCGGCGGCTGAGACGTTGGTGTTCGTACCGGCAGAAGAATTCAGGATCGTGATGTTCTGGTTTCCGGTGCTGCGGCCGACTTGTCCGCCGGTGGTGCCGTTGTAGGAAACACCCCAGGCTTCGCAGAAGCAGCCCGGCGACAAGGCGTCTTGGAAGCCCACGCGGCTACCCTGACCGGTGAAATTATAACCGATGCCGATGGTGCCGACCGAGGTGTTGGCATCCAGAGAGCCGTCATCATTGATGCCGATGCGGGTCGTGCCGTTGCCCGAAACGATCAAGCCGTTCGCGAAAGCAGGGCTCGCCACCGCCATCGCGGTGCAGAGCAGCGCCGCACCCAAAGAAATTCTACCAATCATGTGTAGTCCCCATCTCGGTTTGCATCGCGAATCGCGAAATCCGGTTGGCTATAAGCAAGCAACGGGCCAAATGTGTAAGTCCTTGTTAGAGAACAATTTAGATTCCTGTGCTTCCGTGAAATGTAACAAATGTTTACATATGAACCGGCCTTATACGCAACGCAGAAGGGGGCGAAGGGCGCTTTCATGTCGGGTTTGAGTAGCCAAGCAATTTCGTGACGGCCGTCGCGCTGGCAGCTGGCGTCGAAAGAAATGGCTCCCCGGGCAAGATTCGAACTTGCGGCCAACCGGTTAACAGCCGATTGCTCTACCACTGAGCTACCGAGGAACAAGACACTCTTAGGAGGCGCTATCTAGCGCCTCCCTCCCACTGTGGCTACATCAAACTGAGAAAAAATGAAGCGTTTTTCCATGAGCTCAAAGGCATGACAAAAAAGCACTTTGTTCGGCTGGGGAAATATCGGCTGCCCTTGCCCGGCTCCTGGATATTGCGGGTTTCCACCGGCGTAGTCCTGATTCTGGGTGGGTTTCTGGGCTTTCTGCCTGTGCTGGGTTTTTGGATGATACCGCTGGGCTTGATCGTTCTGTCGATCGATCTGCCGATTGTACGCCGCTGGCGCCGCCGTCTTGAAGTGTGGTGGGGTAACCGCAAGAAAGCCAAGGCCGCCAAAAATCACCGCAGGGGCCACAAAGAAAAATGAGGCCGGGAGGTTATCCCGGCCCCAAGGCGTTGGGTAATGGTGGGGTGTCTTCAAGGAAGACGGCGGGAACATGCGCCCTAGACAGTTAACAAGGCCTTAACCGAGAAAGAAAAAGTTCCACGATACGAGCAAAAAGGCGGTGCGGCGCCGAAAGAGCGGGTTTGTATGGAGGCCACGCCCGGAATTGAACCGGGGTTCACGGATTTGCAATCCGCTGCGTCACCACTCCGCCACGTGGCCTCACAAGTTGGGCCGGACGGGTCCGGCGCGCGGCTGGCGGCTATAGCAGACGGGCGGGCGCAGGGACAAGCACGGGTCCAACGCCCCGCGGGCGCGGCCTGTTATGCGGGCAGAAGGAAACACTTCATTGTGGGCGGTGGCGGACCGGCCTATAAGCGGCAAGTCTTTGCTAAGGCTTCCCGATGTCCGAATCCGCCCGCTTCAATATGGTCGAAGCGCAGCTGCGCAGTTGCAATGTTACCGATCCCCGAATTCTAGCTGCGATGAATGCGGTGGCCCGGGAGAAGTTCGTCCCCGGCGCGGCGCGCGCCCTGGCCTATGCCGATGTTCCGGTGGCGGTGGCGCCAGGCCGCTTTCTGCTGGATCCGCGCAGTTTCGCCAAGCTGCTGCAACTGGCGCAGATAGAAGCCACCGACCGGGTGCTGGATGTTGGCACTGCCACAGGCTATTCGGCTGCTGTGCTGGCGCGGCTGGCGGCGGATGTTGTGGCGCTGGAGCAGGATGCCGATTTGCTACGTGTTGCCAGTGAGTTGTTGGCAAACACTGTGGGTAAGGTTGAACTGGTGCAGGGCGGGTTGATTGAAGGGGCCAAGGCCCAAGGGCCCTTCAATGTGATCTTTGTCAATGGCGCGATTGAGCAGGTGCCGGACTCGCTTCTGGCCCAGTTGGCGGAAGGCGGCCGGCTAGTGGCGGTGCTCAAGGATGGCCAAAGCCGGGCCTGGCTCTATCTCAAGCAAAACGGCCAGGTCGGCAAACGTCCCGATTTCGACGCCGATGTGCCGGTGCTGGCAGGCTTCAAGAAGGCCGTCGGCTTCGTGTTCTAGCCCCAAAGACGCAGGCATCTCCCCCTTCGCGCGCAGGGTGGCATTAACTTATTCTTTGCCGTAAGGGCGGCACTGTCCTAGGCTGAAATCCCGCCGGAACCCTTTGGCGGTCCTTCGGAGCTGCCGATGTCGAACCCCCAGCATGAGCCGACCATGGAGGAGATTCTTGCCTCCATCCGCAAGATCATCTCTGAGGATGCCCCGGAAGGCGCCCCTCCGGCCCCGGAACCCGCCGCTGCCGCCCCGGCGCCCGTCCCGGCCGCCGCGCCAGCTCCCGTCATGCAAGAGCCTGTCATACAAGAAGACGTGCTGGAACTGACCCAGGAGGTCGAGGCGGCCCCGGTCCCGGTTGAAGACATCGCCTTCGAGACCGTAGCGCCGGCGGACTCCTCCGACATTTTCTCCGATCGCACCCGCAAGGCGGTGGAAGACACCTTCAACGCCATTCCCGAAGAATCCGCGCCGGTGCGCCATGCTCCGGCTGCTGCCTTTGGGCCGGTGGATGGCGCCACGGTGGAAAGCGTGTTCGAGCGGGCGGTGCGCGAAAGTTTCGAACCGGTGCTGCAGAAATATCTCAGCGATAATTCCGGCGCCATGATCGAACGCATCAAGCCGGTGATCCGCGAATGGATGGACGAGCATTTCCCGGCTTTGTTGGAAGGCGCCGTGCGTGCGGAAGTGGAGCGCGTCGTGAAGGCCCGCAGCGCCCGGCGTTAAGCGCGTCCGTTAATTCCGAAATTCTCATACCTTAGAGCCCAGACTTGACCTGATCAGTCTTGACCTGATCGGCAAAAAGCCCGAAAGCGTGGGCGCGTTCGCAACGCGTGTGCTTCTAGTATTTCCGGTCCTTTCATGCTCGACAAAACCTTCAATCCCCAGGACGTGGAAAAGCGTATTGCCGCGCAATGGGCGGCGTCCGGCGCTTTTCAATGCGGCAACCGCCCCGGCGCGGAAACTTTCTCCATTGTCATTCCCCCGCCCAATGTGACGGGCCGGCTGCATATCGGGCACGCCCTCAACAACACGCTGCAGGATATTTTGGCGCGCTTCGAGCGCATGCGGGGCAAAGACGTGCTGTGGCAGCCGGGCACCGACCATGCCGGCATCGCCACCCAATTGATCGTCGAGCGTCAACTGGCGGAGCGGCAAATGTCGCGCCTCGCTCTGGGGCGCGAGAAATTCCTGGAAGAAGTGTGGAAGTGGAAAGGCGAATCCGGCGGCGCGATTGTCGAGCAACAGCACCGGCTGGGCGCGTCCGCGGACTGGAGCCGCGAACGCTTCACCATGGATGAGGGGCTGTCACGCGCCGTCACCAAGGTGTTCGTCGAACTTTATAAGCAAGGCCTGATCTACAAGGACAAACGGCTGGTCAACTGGGATCCGCGCCTGCAGACGGCGGTGTCGGACCTGGAAGTCGAGAATATCGAGATCAAGGGCACGCTCTGGCACGTCAAATATCCCATTGAGGATAGCGGCCAGTTCATCACTGTGGCCACCACGCGGCCCGAAACCATGCTGGGCGACACGGCGGTGGCGGTGCATCCCGACGATGAACGCTACAAGACGCTGGTGGGCCGGACGGTGGCGCTGCCCCTGACCGGGCGGCTGATCCCCATTATCGCCGATGACTATTCCGATCCTCAAAAAGGCACCGGCGCGGTCAAGATCACGCCGGGCCATGACTTCAACGACTTCGAAGTCGGCAAGCGCCACACGCTGCCGCTGATTAGTATTCTGAACAAGGACGGCACGCTGAACAATGATGTGCCGGCGCCTTATCGCGGGCTGTCGCGCGAAGCGGCGCGCAAGAAAATCGTCGCCGATCTGGAAGCGGCCGGCCTGTTGGAAAAAAGCGAGCCCATCAGCCATGCGGTGCCGCATGACGAAAAGACCAAGACCGTGGTGCTGGAGCCGTTCCTCACCGAGCAATGGTATCTGAACGTACAGCCCTTGGCTGACAAGGCGATTGCCGCGGTGGAGAGCGGCGAGACCAAATTCGTGCCCGAGAACTGGACCAATGTGTTCTTCGGCTGGATGCGCAACATCCGGCCCTGGTGCATTTCGCGCCAACTCTGGTGGGGACACCAGATTCCGGTTTGGTATGATGCGGACGGCAAGGTCTATTGCGCTGAGACCGAAGCCGAGGCGGTCCAGCAGGCAGGCGGCAAAGCTCTGAGCCGCGACGAGGATGTGCTGGACACCTGGTTCTCCAGCGCGTTGTGGCCCTTCTCAACCCTGGGCTGGCCGGACAAGACCGTCGAGTTGGAACGCTACTATCCCACCAGCGTGCTGGTGACGGCGTTCGACATTATTTTCTTCTGGGTCGCCCGCATGATGATGATGGGCACCCATTTCATGGGGCAAGTGCCGTTCAAGACGGTGCTGATTCACAATCGCGTGCTGGACGAGCAGGGCGCGAAAATGTCCAAGACCAAGGGCAATGTGGTCGATCCGCTGACCTTGATCGATGAATTCGGCGCCGATGCCTTGCGCTTTACCCTGGCGCTGGCGGCGGGCCAGAATCGCGACATGCGGGTGGGCCCCACCCGAGTGGAGTCGGGGCGCAACTTCGCCACCAAGCTGTGGAACACATCGCGTTTTTGCGAGATGAACGGTTGCGTCACGCTGCCCAATTTCGATCCGTCCGGCGTGGCCCAGACGGTCAATCAATGGATCGTGGCCGAGACCGCCGCGGCAATCGCCCAAGTCACCGCCGCCATCGAAGCCTTGCGCTTCAACGATGCCGCCGGCGCGGCCTATCATTTCGTCTATGATATTTTCTGCGACTGGTATGTGGAAATCACCAAGCCGATTTTCCAGTCCGGCAATGCCGCGGTACAGGCCGAGACCCGCGCCACCACCGCCTGGGCGCGCGACCAGATCTTGAAGCTGCTGCATCCTTTCATGCCCTTCATTACCGAGGAATTGTGGGCGGCGACCGCGCCGACCCCGCGTGACAGCCTGCTGGTGGTGGCGGAGTGGCCCGATGCCGCCGCGCCGGACGACGCTGCTGCCGCCAGCGCCGAGATGAACTGGGTGATCGACCTGATCAAGGGCATACGGTCGGTGCGCGCCGAAATGAATGTGCCGGCGGGCGCCAAGATCACCCTATTGCTGACCGGCGCGGACGCGGCCGCGAAGGAGCGTCTGGCGCGCAACGCGGACGTGATCATGACCCTGGCGCGTCTGACCAGCGCCAGCGCCGCCGATGCGATTCCCAAGGGCTCCGCCCAGTTCGTGCTGGGCGAGGCGGTGGTGGCCTTACCGCTGGGCGATGTGATCGATTTCGCCAAGGAACGGGCGCGGCTGGAAAAGGACCTTAAAAAGGTGCAGGACGAAATCACGCGCTTCGACGCCAAGCTGGGCAATGCGCAATTCGTTTCCAAGGCGCCGGAAGAGGTTCTGGCCGAGCAACGCGAAAAGCGCGCCGAGGCTGCTGTTTTGGCGGCGCGGCTGACCGACGCGATTGGGCGCTTGGCTGAGTGACGCCGGCGCAGTTGCGGCGGACGTGGCGATTCCTGATTCTTGAGAATCAGGCCTGCAAAGTTTTCCGCACCGACAATCCGCCCCTGCCTTGATAATGCCTTGATGGGAAGGGAACTTCCCTTGTCAGCGTACGTTTTCGTCCCTGCAATGGGGGGCGGCTTTGCCGCGGCCCCGTGAACGATGAGATTTAAGAGGAGACTTAAAATGAATCGTTTGGCAAAAATCGCCGCCGCCTCTGTCATTGCGCTGGGCGCGGGTACCCTGTCCGCCACTGCCGCCTGCAACAATGACGCCACCACGGAAACGGTGTTGGGCGCCGGCGCGGGCGCGCTGGTTGGCGGCCTGGCTTCCGACAGCATCGTCGGTGCGGCGATCGGGGGCGTGGGCGGCGGCCTGATCGGCAACACCATCGGCCACAGCAACAACCGCGCCGATTGCCGCCGTGCCGCGGCGGCCAAAGCCCGCGCCGCGCAGCGTGAACGCGATTACTATATCGACCGCGACGGCCGCCGGCATTATTACTGATCGCCGCGAGAACGAATTGGTGAAAACCCCGGTCCTTGGCCCGGGGTTTTTTCATATCTGGCAGGTGCGGGACGGGGCTTGAAAGGCGCGGGCGCCAAAGGCCATAGTCCGCCGCTTTTCACAGGTTCTTCCATGCCGAAATTCGATAAGTCCAAGCTGCCATCCCGTCATGTCACCGAAGGGCCGGAGCGCGCGCCGCACCGCTCCTTCTATTACGCCATGGGGCTGACGGAAGCCGAAATCCACCAGCCCTTCGTGGGCGTGGCCAGCTGCTGGAACGAGGCCGCGCCCTGCAACATCGCGCTGATGCGCCAGGCCCAATCCACCAAAAAGGGCGTCAAGGCGGCGGGCGGCACGCCGCGCGAATTCTGCACCATCACCGTCACTGACGGCATCGCCATGGGCCATGAAGGCATGCGCTCCTCGCTGGTGTCGCGCGAGGTGATTGCCGACAGCGTGGAGCTGACCGTGCGCGGCCATTGCTATGACGCGCTGGTGGGTATCGCCGGCTGCGACAAATCCCTACCAGGCATGATGATGGCGATGCTGCGCCTCAATGTGCCGTCGGTGTTTCTCTATGGCGGCTCGATCATGCCGGGAAAATTCCATGGCCAAGATGTCACCGTGGTGGATGTGTTCGAAGGCGTGGGCAAGCATAGCGCCGGCAAGACGCCGGCAAGCGAGCTGGCCCTTCTGGAAAAAGTGGCTTGCCCTGGCGCGGGCGCCTGCGGCGGCCAGTTCACCGCCAACACCATGGCCTGTGTCGCCGAGGCCATCGGCCTGGCGCTGCCTTATTCCAGCGGCCCGCCTGCCGAAATTCTCAGCCGCGATGATTTCGCGCTCAAAGCGGGCGAGACGGTGATGGATTTGTTGGCTAAGAATTTGCGCCCGCGTGCTATCGCGACCCGTAAGGCGTTTGAGAATGCCGCCATGGTGGTGGCGGCCACCGGCGGTTCGACCAATGCGGCGCTGCATCTGCCCGCCATGGCCAGTGAGGCGGGCATCAAGTTCGATCTGTTCGACGTGGCGGAAATCTTCAAGAAGACGCCCTATGTGGCCTCGCTCAAGCCGGGCGGAAAATATGTCGCCAAGGATATGTGGGAAGCAGGCGGCGTGCCCATGCTGATGCGCATCCTGCTGGATGCCGGGCTGCTGCACGGCGACTGCATCACCGTGACCGGCAAGACGGTGGCGGAGAATCTGAAGGACGTGAAATTCAATCCCGATCAAAAGGTCATGGTCGAGGTGAAGAACGCCCTGACCCCGACCGGCGGCGTGGTGGGATTGCGCGGCAATCTGGCGCCCGACGGCGCTATCGTGAAAATCGCGGGCCTTAAGCACATCAAGCATCGCGGCCCGGCGCGGGTGTTCGACTGCGAGGAGGATTGCTTCGCGGCGGTGGAGCGGCGCGAATACAAGGAAGGCGATGTGCTGGTGATCCGCTGGGAAGGTCCCAAGGGCGGTCCGGGCATGCGCGAAATGCTTTCGACCACGGCGGCGCTGTACGGGCAGGGGGTGGAGAATATCGCCCTGGTCACCGATGGACGTTTTTCGGGCGCGACGCGTGGGTTGTGTGTCGGCCATGTCGGACCGGAAGCCGCCGATATGGGTCCCATCGGCCTGATTCAGGATGGCGACATCATCACCATCGATGCGGAAAAAGGCACCATGGATGTCGAACTGACGGATGCTGAATTGGCGGAACGCAGACGCGCGTTCAAGCCCAAGCCTGCGGGCTTCAAGACCGGTGTGCTGGCGCGCTATGCCAAGAATGTGGGGCCGGCGCGCGATGGGGCTTTGACCACGCCGGGTGCGGATCAAGAAGTGCGCTGTTACGCGGATATTTAAAACGGCCCTGCCGATCATCGCCATCCGTCGCGAAACTGTCATTCCGTCCGCGTTAACGGCCGGCAGACACAAATTCGCCGCAGCTTGCGTTCACGGTCGCGGCAAAACAAACAGTAAGGAGGAAGCGCATGACCGTTCGCACCCTGTTTTTGGCTATGGCCTTGAGCGGGCTGATGCCGCTTTCGGCGCTCGCCGCCGATGCCAAGTTGACCGCCGTGGTGGCCTCGCCCGCCCGCGCCAGTGAGAATTCCGCCCGCGACGGCGCCCGCCATCCTGCCGCCAGTCTGGAATTTTGGGGCCTCAAGCCCGGAGCGACCGTGATCGAGATTTCGCCCGGCGGCGGCTATTGGGCCGAGATTTTGGCCCCCTATGCCAAGGAAACCGGCGGACGCTACATCGCCGTTTTCGGCCGTCCCGATCAGAAATTGCCTGCCAAGTTCGAGAATGCCGCGACCTACGGCACCGTCCAATACACGCTGTTCAACAAGGACGCCGGCCTTCTGGCACCGGCCGGCAGCGCCGATATGGTGCTCACCGCCCGCAGCATTCACAATTGGATGGGGACGCCGGGCATGGCGGACAAGGCCATGGGTGATTTCTATGCCACGCTCAAGCCAGGTGGCATCCTGGCGATCGAGGAGCATCGCGCCGATCCTAAGCCGATGGTGCCTGAGGCCCGCAACGGCTATGTCTCCACCGATCATGTGATCGCGCTGGCGCAAAAGGCCGGCTTCAAGCTGGAAGCGCGCTCGGAAATCAACGCCAATGCCAAGGACACCAAGGACCATCCCTTCGGCGTCTGGACCTTGCCGCCGGTGCGCCGCAGCGCCGAGAAGGACCAGCCCAGTCCGGCCGGCTTCGATCGCGCCAAATATGACGCCATCGGTGAAAGCGACCGTATGACCTTGCGCTTCCGCAAGCCCGGCTAGACGGTCCTTCGCCTGGACGGCCATAAAGGGGTGTGAACGGAGCCGGATTCCTTTGTGCCGTGGTCGCCGCCATCCTTTTCGGCGTGGGCGGTACCTTTGCGCAATTTTTGTTCCAACGGCGGGGCGTCAGCATCGATTGGCTGGTGACCATGCGGCTGTTATGCGCCGGCTCGGTCCTGGTCTTGGTTGCGGCGCTCCATCAAGGGCGCCAAGTGCTGGCGATCTGGCGTAGCGATGCGCTCAGCCTGATCCTGTTCGGGATCGCAGGGATGCTGGCGGTCCAATACACGTATATGGCGGCGATCCACGCTTCCAACACTGCCACCGCCACCGTCCTGCAATTCACCGCCCCGGCCATGATCGCGCTGTGGCTGGCGCTGGTGGGCCGCCGCCTTCCCGCCAGACGTGAACTGGGCGCCATCGCGCTCGCCATGCTGGGGACTTTCTTTTTGGTGACCCATGGCAAATGGGGCGCGCTTTCCATTTCGCCACCGGCGCTGTTCTGGGGCTTGGCCTCGGCGGTTGCGGCCGCGTTCAATTCCATCCAGCCGGCGCAATTGCTGCGCCGCCATGGCGCCTCCGTGGTGGCGGGGTGGGGCATGGTGGTGGGCGGCGTGGTTTTGTCTTTCGTGCATCCGCCCTGGCGGGTCATGGGCGTGTGGGACACAACCAGCTATGTTTTCACCGCTTTCATTCTTCTGTTCGGCACGCTTGCGGCCTTCTATCTCTATGCCATAGCGCTCAAGTTGATCGGGGCGCAAAGGTCCAGCGTCTTGACGTCAGCAGAACCGCTTTCGGCGGCGGTGCTGGCGGTGGCATGGCTGGGCGTATCCTGGGGCGGGATGGATTGGCTGGGCACGGCCTGCATCCTGGTCACCATCGCGCTTTTGGCCAAGGAACAATCGGCAGAGACCCAATCCGAAAAACTCACCTGAGCGATGGCTGACACAGTGGAGAAAACGGTGAAAAAGGCAGCAATTCTCTGGTTTTTTCTCGGGATCGGCCCGGTCTGGGCTCAGCCTGAGCAGGGAATCTCGGTCTATCCGGCCAGCTTCTTCAGCGAGGCCAGACCCGCCACCGCCTATGACATGGTGGCGCGCTTGCCGGGCTTTACCCTGGAGCAAAGCCAATCGACGGTGCGGGGTTTTGCCGGCACCGCCGGCAATGTGCTGGTGGATGGCGCCCGTCCCACCGCCAAGAATGACGATTTGAACGCCATCCTGGCGCGCATTCCCGCCGCCAGTGTCGAGCGCATCGAAGTGATCCGCGGCGGCGCGCCGGGCATCGACATGCAAGGCAAAGCCGTGGTCGCCAATATCGTGCGCCGCAAGGAGGGCTTGGAGCAAACCATCCTCACCGCCAATCTGCATTATCTGGGATCGGGCCAATGGGTGCCGGTGGCGGGTATTGAGTATCACGGCCAGAGCGGCGGCATCAGCTATGAGGTGTCGTTGGCGCGCACGGCGCAGGTGTGGGACGACGCGCCGGGCAATGGCTATCGGGTGCGGATCGCGCCGGGCGGCACACCGCAATATGACCGCTCGGTCCGCACCGGAATCATGCGCTTGGGCTACAGCGCGCATGGCGATTTGACGGTGCCGTTATGGGGCGGGGCGTGGAACAACAATTTCACCCTGCAGACCAGCAATTATCCCGGCGGGGTCCGCTATGAGGGCGATGGCGGTTCACGCTTCGATTTCATCTCCCGCAAGCGCAATGGCGAATTCGGCAGTCATTGGCAGGGGCTTGTGGGTGCGGTGACTCTGGAAACCTTGCTGCTGCAGCGGCTCGGTCACGAAGAGATCAGCGACACCAGTGCTTCTTTGACCAGCAGCGCGGCGTTTCTATCGGAAAATGACACGGGCGAAAGCATCGCCCGCGTCACGGCGCGCTACAATCTGTTGTCCACCCTGGGCCTGGAGGCGGGCGGGGAGGCGGTCTATAATTTTCTGGACGGCCATTCCAGTTTTGTCTCCAACGGCACGGCGATCGCGCTTCCCAATGCCAATCTGTCGGTGAATGAGCGCCGGGGCGAGATCTTCGCCAGCGCGAGTTGGCAGATCGTCCCCAGCCTTTCGCTGGAAGCGGGCATGCGGATGGAATTTTCCGAAATCCGCTCCAGCGGCGATACCCAAAACGAGCGCAGCTTCTCTTATCCCAAGCCGCGCGCGCTGCTGGCCTGGGCCGTCGATGACAAAAGCCAACTGCGCCTGCGGGTGGAAAAGGTGTTGGGCCAGTTGAATTTTGCCGACTTCGTGGCCGCTTCCAACCTGTCGGGCTTTGGCGTGGCGGCGGGCAATGCGGATTTGCGCCCCGAACAACGCTGGCAATTCGAGGCGGCGATCGAGCGCCATTTCTGGGAGAAAGGCGCGCTGGTCTTCACCGTCCTGCATGAGGAAATCACCGACCTGCGGGATTTCGTGCCGGTCGGCGGCGGTTTGGATGCGCCGGGTAATGTGGCGCATGCCACCAGCGACAAACTGGCGATCACCGGCACCATTCCGCTGGATTTTCTGGGCATCAAGAACGGCTTGCTCAAGCCCAATGTCTATTGGACCACCAGCAGCCTGATCGATCCGGTGACGGGCGAGCGGCGGCGCATCTCCAACCAGCGCAACATCAATTCCTATTACGAGTTCACCCAGGATTTGGAGGAATGGAAATCCACCTGGGGCCTGGTGGTGGGCACCAGCTTCAGCCGCAAGACCTGGCGGATCGCGCAAGTGAGCCGGTCCGCTCTTCACAACAGTCCATACTTGGAAGCGTTTTATTCCTACAAGCCCACGCCCGACCTCAAGATCACCCTGGGCGCGAACAATTTCCTGCCCTATCGTTTTGAACTGGAGCAGTTCAACTATCCCGGGCCGCGCCATGTCGCGTCTGCTCCTTCTTATCAAAACTCCTTCAGCCGCACCCAGCCGCGCTTTTATCTTGAGGTGCGCCAAACCTTCTGACGCCTGAGCCGGAACCCCTCTTAACCCATTGTCGCAGGGAGCATTTAGGGGCCGCTGTTCCATGTGCTAGACTGTGCGGCCAGAACATTCGCATCTGCAACAAAGCTTCCGGCAAGTCCCGGTTGTACTTGTCGGACAAATGGGGAATAAGGGGCCAGTTTGGACTCGTTGATCGCAGAAATCGCAGCGTCATTAGGGGGCGCAGGATGTTGCCGCTAGTCAGGCGCAGGGTTTTTGTTGCGGGCGTTG
The DNA here is from genome assembly GCA_035275465.1 of Rhizomicrobium sp. Lineage (GTDB taxonomy): Bacteria > Pseudomonadota > Alphaproteobacteria > Micropepsales > Micropepsaceae > Rhizomicrobium. The sequence goes on from DATEMS010000028.1 coordinate 69,282, forward strand.
CCGCACTGGCATGTCTTTTCGCTTTTGAAGCATCGAAAAGCCCCGTGGCCGCCGAAACCGCGCCGACGGCCAAGCTGGCCTTGAACACGCCTTTAAGCAATGCCTCGGCGCTTGCGTCCGTGCCCAATGCGGATCGCAAGAAAATGCTGATGCAGTATTGTACGGCCTGTCACAATGACAGGCTCAAGACCGCGGGCATGTCGGTGGTGCCGCTGGATGCCGATAACCTGCAGGCCAACCAGGCCATCTGGGAAAAAATCCTGCGCCGCGTCAGCCTGGGCGAGATGCCGTTGCGCGGTGCGCCGCGTCCGCCCAAGGAGCAGCTTAACGATTTCACCGCATGGCTTGCCCAGTCGCTGGACCGGCAGGCTGCCGCCAAACCCGATCCCGGCCGCGCCACCATCCGGCGCATGAACCGCACCGAATATGCCAATGCGGTGCGCGATCTTCTGGCGCTGGACGTGGATTTCGCCAAGGAAATGCCGGCCGACGATACCGGCTATGGCTTCGACAATATTGCCGATGTTCTGACCGTCTCGCCCACCTTGATGGACCGCTACATCACCGTCGCCGGAAAGATCGGCCGCATGGCGACCGGGCAGGCTTCGCGCAAGGTCATCACCACGGATTATAAGGTCCCCAAGGACTTGTTCACAAACGGCTTCGGCGTGCCTTCGCATAACGAACGCGCCAGTGACGATCTTCCGCTGGATTCGCGCGGCGGCGGCGCTTTCAAATTCTACGCGCCCTATGACGCGACCTACACGATCCAGGTTTTTCTGAATGCCAACACGTCGGACGAGTCGGAAATCGACGCCCGTAACCGCTTTGAGGTGACAGTGCCGCTCAAGGCGGGGCTGCGCACCATCGGCGCCTCCTTCCCCCGGAATTTGGCGCTGGACGAACTTATGGTCCCCAAGTCGCTTTTGGGCCCGCGCGAACCCGCGGCCGCGCCGGTGCCGATCCCGCTGGACGTCCAGGTGGATGGCGTGCGGGTGCGGCGGCTGACCGTGCCGTCGGTTGCCACCGGCCCCGCTGTTTCGCAATCCTTTTATCTGCGCGACGTGATGCAGATTTCCGTGGTCGGCCCCTATGACATTAAGGGCCCCGGCGACACGCCCAGCCGCCGCAAGATTTTCATCTGCCGTCCCTCGGACACGCTGCCGGAAAGTACCTGCGCCAAAAGGATTTTCGCCAATCTGGCGCGCCGCGCCTATCGCCGGCCGGTGACGCAGGCGGACATCGCGCCGCTGATGAAAATCTACGATCAGAGCCGCAAGGGCGCGGACTTCGATCATGGCATCGAGGCCGGGCTGGAAGCGGTGCTGGTCTCGCCCAGCTTTTTGTTCATGCATGAGAAGGATCCCGCTAAAGCCGCGCCGGGCACGGTTCACCGCATCAGCGATATCGAGCTGGCAACGCGCCTGTCCTTCTTCCTGTGGAGCAGCATTCCGGACGATGCGCTTTTGGCCGTCGCGCAGAAGAACCTGTTGCACAAGCCGGCGGTGCTGAAGGCCCAAGTCACGCGCATGCTGGCCGATCCGCGCTCCAAGGCCCTGACGCAGAATTTCGCGGGCCAATGGCTGTATCTGCGCCGGCTGGAATATCAAAAGCCCGACCGGCGGGCCCATCCCGACTTCGACTTGCGGCTGCGCGCGGCGATGCAGACCGAGACCGAGATGTTCTTTGACGGGGTGGTGCGCGAGAACCGCAGCGCGCTGGATTTCCTGGATTCCAACTACACCTATGTCAATCAGCGGCTGGCGGAGCATTACGGCATTCCTGGCGTCCATGGCACCAGCTTCCGCAAGGTTGAACTTGATCCAGCGCTGCATCGCGGCGGGTTGCTGGGGCAGGGTTCTATCTTGACTGTGACCTCCTACAACAATCGCACCTCGGTGGTGCTGCGCGGCAAGTGGGTACTGGACAATATCCTGGCCGCGCCGCCGCCGCCGCCGCCGCCCAACGTACCGACCTTGAACGAGGGCAAGAATGGCAAGGCGCTCACCATCCGCCAGCAGATGGATGCGCACCGCGCCAATCCGGTCTGTGCCTCCTGCCACACCAAGATGGATCCCTTGGGCTTCAGCCTGGAAAATTACGACGCGGTGGGCAAATGGCGCACCGGCTATGCCGGCCAACTGGTGGACGCCTCGGCGGTGCTGCCGGACGGCACCAAGTTCGACGGTCCGTCCGGCCTGCGGGGCATTTTGCTGTCGCGCAAGGACCAGTTCGTCGAAGCCCTGACCGAGCGGCTGATGACCTACGCCCTGGCGCGCGGACTGGAATCCTATGACATGCCGGCCGTGCGTGCTGTACGCTATAGGGCCGTCAATGACGATTACCGCATGCAGTCCATCATCCTGGGCATTGTTCAAAGCATTCCTTTTTCCATGAGAAAGACTCCGCAAACATGATGATCACCCGCAAAGCGATGGGCCGCCGCACCCTGTTGCGCGGCATGGGCACCGCAATGGCGCTGCCCCTGCTGGAGGCCATGATCCCCGGCGCCAAGGCGGCGGAAGAGGCGGCCGCGGCGCGCAAGCGCCTGCAGGTCATCTACGTTCCCAACGGCATGATGATGGAGAACTGGACGCCTGCCACGGCGGGCGAAGGCTATGCCTTGTCGCCGACCCTCAAGCCGCTGGAGCCCTATCGCGAGAAATTCGCGGTCTTTTCGGGCCTGTCGCATATCCAGTCCGAGGCGCTGGGCGACGGCGCGGGCGATCATGGCCGCTGCTGCGGCGGCTATCTGACCGCCACCCATGTCAAGAAAACCGAAGGCGCCGATATCACCGCCGGCGTTTCGATGGACCAGATGGTGGCCAAGAGGTTCGGCGAGCTGACGCAGATCCCGTCCCTGGAGGTGGGGCTGGAGCCTCCCAGCCTGGTGGGAAGCTGCGACAGCGGTTACAGCTGCGCCTATACCAACACCCTGTCCTGGAGCACCGCCACCACCCCGCTGCCTGTCACCATCAATCCGCGCGAAGTGTTCGAACGGCTGTTCGGCGACGGCGACAGCCTGGACGCCAAGAGCCGGCTGGCGCAATTGCGCCGCCAGGCCTCCATCCTGGATTTCGTGGCCCAGGACGCCAAGCGCCTGTCGCGCAACATCGGCGCCAGCGACAAGCACAAGCTCGACGAATATCTGCAATCGGTGCGCGATATCGAAAAGCGCATCCAGAAGGTGGAGCAGGGCGGCACGAGCGCCGTGGCGCTTCCGGCCTATGCCCGCCCGTCCGGCATTCCGGATAGTTTCGAGGATCATTCGCACATGATGATCGATCTGCAGGTCCTGGCCATGCAGGCGGACATCACCCGGGTTTCCAGTTTCATGATCGGCCGCGAAGTCTCGGGCCGTTCCTATCCGGAAATCGGCGTGCCTGATGCGCACCATCCGCTCAGCCATCACGGCCGCGATCCCGAAAAGATCGCCAAGCTGACCAAGATCAATGTGCTGCATATGGAACAGGTCGCCTATTATTTGAAGCGCATGAGCGAGACCAAGGAAGGCGAAGCCAGTTTGCTCGACCATACGCTGGTCCTGGCCGGCGCCAGCCTGTCGGATCCCAACGATCACGATCATCGCGGTCTGCCGACCATCGTGGCCGGCGGCCTGATCAAGGGCAATCGCCATGTCATCGCGGACAAGGACACGCCCATGGCCAACCTGATGCTGTCCCTAATGGATAGGCTGGGCGTGCATGAGGACAGTATCGGTGACAGCACCGGTCGCCTGTCCGGCTTCGCCGCTTAATTGGCGGGACGATGAGAAAACTGCTGGGATTGGGATTTTGCCTGCTGGGCGTGCTGCCGGCATCCGCCGGCGGTGGGGACAACCGGCTGGCGCAGGCGGTGCGCGGCAATGATCACGCCGCCATCGAGCGCCTGCTGGCGGCGCATGCCGATGTGAATGCGCCGCTGGCTGACACCTCCACGGTGCTGGCCTGGGCGGTGGACCGCCAGAATGTGGAATCCGTCCATATGCTGCTGGCGGCGGGCGCCAAGCCTAACGTCACCGACTTTGAAGGCGCTTCGCCCCTGACATTGGCCTGCGAGCTGGGCAATGCCGAGATCGTCACCAGCCTGCTGCGCGCGGGTGCCGATCCCAATGCGGCGCGCCATGACGGGATCGCGGCGCTGGCGCTGTGCGCCGGAAATTCCACGCCGCAGGCGCTGGAGGCGCTGATCGCCAAAGGTGCCAAGGTTGAGGCGGTCAATCCGCAAGGCCAGACGGCCCTGATGTGGGCGGCGGCCAGGGGCCGGACCGAAAACATTGCGTTCCTCTTGGCGCATGGCGCCAATGTGAATGCGGTATCGCGGGGCGGATTTACGCCGCTATTCTTCGCGCTGCGCAGCAAGCAGCCGTCGGCGCCGTTGGCCTTGCTGGATGCGGGTGCCAACATCAATAGCGTGCTGCCGGATGGCACCTCGGTGGTCGCGGCCGCATTGGCCAATGACAATCTGCCTTTCGCCATGACCGTGGTGTCGCGCGGAACCGATTTGACGCAACGGGACTCGCGGGGCCGCCAGTTGCTGCATGTTGCGGCGGCCAGCGGCCAGGCCGACCTGGTCAAGCTGGTATTGTCCAAGGGCGTTGATGCCAATGCCATGAGCGAGCCGCCGCCGGTGCAGCCAGTGGCCGGCGGCACAAAGCCGCCGCCGCCCCCGGTTTCCAAGTCGCCGCTGATATTTGCGGCGGAAGCCGGTTCCGCCCCCGCCATGAAGGTACTGGTGGACGCCGGCGCGAAGATCGGCGTCAAGGCGCAGGACGGCACCACCGTGGCGTTGGCCGCGGCCGGCAGCGGGAATTTGGATGCGATGAAATATGCGCTGCAGCTCGATCCCGATCTGACGGCCATCGGTCCGGGCCATCGCAGCATCATGCATTATGCCATCGCCAACAAGAATCCCGACCTGGCCATTCCGGTGCTGCAGTATCTCGCGGACAAGGGCGCCAAGCTGGACGTGGTGAATGAGAAGGGCGATACGCCGGCTGACTTCATCAACCGGGGCGGGCAGCAGGACATCCGTATCTTCTATGTCCAGCTGCTCAAGGACAAAGGTGTCGCCGCCAGCCTCAATCATTAGCGCCTTGCCGCGTTCTTTGGCCGTCATGCTGCACAAGCGTAAGGATAGGCTGATCCCAGACGCTAAAAATCCTTCCAAACGCGGATTTCGCTGAGCCCGGATATTGGCGCGCCGGGAAAACCTGTGTAGCCTCCCGCGCGGAAATGAGGAGGGCCGCCACACATGCCCTCCCATGCAGGGGAAGTCACAGTCATGAAGCATCTTGTCCGTACTCGAAATATTCTGATGGGATCGACCTTTGCCGCGGTTCTCGTCGGATTGGCTGTTACGCCGTCCTTGCTGGAGCACGGCGGCGCAGCCCAGGCGCAGCCGCCGGCGGGCGATGTCATGGTGCCCTGGTTCGAGGTGGATCCCTATTGGCCCAAACCTTTGCCCAATCACTGGATCCAGGCCGCGACCATCGGGTTGGACGTGGACAAGAAAGACAATGTTTGGATCTTCCACCGTCCCCAGACTCTGGAGATGAAGGAAGTCTATGCCACCCGCAACGAATCGGATTGCTGCACGGCGGCGCCCGATGTTCTGGCGTTCGATCCCGCCGGCAATCTGATCAAGTATTGGGGCCGCGACCAGGTCAAGGGCAATGGCCATGATTGGCCCAGTTCCAACCACGGCCTCGCCGTCGGGCCGGACGGCAATATCTGGCTGGGCGGCAATGGCGCCTATCAGCCCCTGCCGCCGCCGGGCACCAAGGAACAGTTCGCGGAATCCGCGTCATTGGTGGCGCGCGGAATCTCGGCCTATGCCGGGCCTGTCGCGCAGTATCACGACAGCTTCATCGTGAAATTCACGCCGGACGGCAAGTATCTGGGCCAGATCGGCAAGGCCAATGCCAGCAAGGGGAGTTTGGACACGGAGAATGTGCGCGGCGTCGCCCAGATCCGTTTCATTCCCCAGGCCAACGAAATGGTGCTGGCGGACGGCTATGGCAACAAGCGCGTTTCGGTGTGGGACGCCACCACCTTGAAGTTCAAGCGCATGTGGGGCGCCTATGGCAATAAACCCGATGACACGCCTATTCCGCATTATGACGTGAACTCGCCGCAGTTCGGCAATCCGATGCATTGCGCCCAGCCGTCGAATGATGGGCTGATCTATACTTGCGACCGCACCAACAACCGCATCCAAGTGTTCAAGACCGATGGCACCTATCTGCGCCAGCACGTCGTCAAGCCCGACACCAGGGGCGACGGCTCGGTGTGGGAGATCGCGTTGTCCCGCGATCCGCAGCAGAAGTTCCTGTACATCGCGGACGGCGCCAATATGAACGTCCATGTCTATGACCGCGCAAGCATGAAGGAGCTCTACTGGTTCGGCGGCGGCGGCCGTCAACCGGGGCAGTTCTATGCGGTGCATAGCATCGCGACCAACTCCAAGGGCGACATCTTCACCACCGAGACCTATCGCGGTCAGCGGGTGCAGAAGTTCACCTATAAGGGGATGATCAAGCTCAGCGAGCTGATCAAGAAGGGCGTGGTTGGCGGCAGCCGCATCAATCCCTAAGACACGACAAACGCAAAGCCCCGGGCGGACATGCTGAAGAAGATCGGGATCGGAGCGGTTTTTCTTGCGGCGGCCGCCGGGGCCGGAGCGTTGCTTGTCGCGCAGGCCGCACCCAAGCCGGGTGCGGCGACGGCCCCGGTCTTGCTGGACGAAGGAACGCCCTTTGGCCGGATCTGCAAGACAGTGCCGATAGCGGAGGCGCGTCCCGATCCGGCCTGGATGGGCGCGAGCTTCGCGGGCGACAATTGCGTGGCGCCCAAGATGCCCGCGCCGATCGATGGCTACACCGCCAGCCGCGAGCAGGTGGTGGCGGGAATGGCGGCAGCAAAAAACTATGCCGCCGCATCGGACGCCTTTCAAAGATGCATTCTGGATGTCGTCGCCGCCCGGAAAGCGCAGTCCGCCAAGGACGCAAAGCCCATCAGCCCGTCCTTTGTCCTTCTCGAAAATTACCGGGTCGCCGCCAGCGAAAAGAACCAGAAGAGGGTCGATGACCGGACCAAAATGGCCATTATCGCCTTCAATGAATATGGCAGTGGGTGCCCGCCGCACTAAATTGGTGGTATCCCTAGCCCGCCGCGGCGGCGTGCTGGATCGAATGGGGGCGATGCCATAGCATTCGCGCCGCTTATGGAATAAGTGCCTTAGGGTCTTATGCTTCAGGAAAGTACCGCGTCACAAAAGTCCGTGTCCTTCGAACCGGATGTGGTGGTTGTGGGATCGGGCGCGGGCGGCGGCATGGCCGCCTATGCCTTGACCCGCGCCGGGGTCAAGGTTTTGGTCCTGGAAGCGGGGCGCGATTACGATCCGGTCGCGGAAACGGCGATGTTCAAGTGGAACCATGAAGCGCCGCTGCGCGCCTCATCCACCACCGACAAGCATTTCGGCTTCTACGACGCCACCGCCAATGGCGGCTGGGAGGTGCCGGGCGAGCCCTATACCAATGCGCCGGGCTCCACCTTCCGCTGGTGGCGCTCGCGCATGTTGGGCGGGCGCACCAATCATTGGGCCCGGCATGTGCCGCGTTTCGGGCCCTACGATTTCAAGCCCAAAAGCCGCGACGGGTTGGGCATGGACTGGCCGATCTCTTATGAAGACGTCGCGCCTTATTACGACCGTACCGAAAAGCTGATCGGGGTTTTTGGCGCCAATGCCGGCCTTGAGAACCATCCCGATTCTTCGCCGGGGGTGCTGCATCCGCCTCCCAAGCCGCGCATCAACGAGCTGATGATCAAGGCGGGGGCCAACGCGCTGGGCATTCCCTGCGTGCCGGCGCGTCAAGCGATCTTGACCAAGCCGATCGATCATCCGCATGCGCCACGTCAGGCCTGTTTCTATGCCACGCCCTGCGTCCGGGGCTGTTCCATCGGTGCGGCCTTTCAGTCCACCACCTCGCTTTTGCCCATGGCGATGGCCACCGGCAAGGCATGGATCATCACCAATGCCATGGTGTCGCGCGTTATGACGGGTGCGAACGGCAAGGCCGCGGGCGTGGAATATTTCGACAAGAAAGGCGTCAGCCATTTCGTCAAGGCGCGCGCCGTGGTGCTGGCTGCCAGCGCCTGTGAGACCGCGCGGCTGTTGCTCAACTCCAAGGACGGGGGGCTCGCCAATGCCAGCGGGCAGGTGGGCCGCAATCTGATGGACACCACCGGCACCAATGTCAGCGGACATGTTCCGGCGCTGGAAAATCGTCCCCGTTATAACGAGGACGGGGCGGAAGTGGGCCATCTGTATATTCCTTGGTGGCTTTATAAGGAGCAGGCGGCAGGCAAGCTCGATTTCCCGCGCGGCTATCATTTTGAGATCGGTGGACGCTTTAGCGCACCCGGCGCCGGAGCGCCCACCCGCGGTATGGAGGACGGCTATGGCGTGTCGCTCAAGGAGGATGCCCGGCGCTATTACGGTGCGCAGATTTCCTTCACGGTGCGCGGCGAAATGATCCCCAATTCCGATTCCTATTGCGAGTTGGATCCGAGCGTGAAGGACAAGTTCGGGCTTGCGGTGTTGCGGTTCCACTGGAAATGGTCGAACTACGAAACCCGCCAGATCGCTCACGGCATGCAGACCGCCAAGGAGATTATCGAAAGGCTGGGCGGCAAGGTGACGACGCCGATGCGGCCGCCGGAGCAGGCCATCGATGTCGGGGGCTGGATCATTCACGAGGTCGGCACCACCCGCATGGGAAGCAGCGCTTCGGATTCGGTCACCGACGGCTTCGGCAAGACTTGGGAGGTGGACAATCTGGTGGTGGTGGATGGCGGCATCTTTACCTCCAACGCGCACAAGAATCCCACCCTCACCATCATGGCGCTGGCCTGGCGCAACATGGACAAGTTGGCGGACCGGATGCGGAAGGGAGAGGTATGAAGGCATGAGCACTGAAGTCTCCCGCCGCGTGACTCTGGCCTGGGTTGCGGCTGTCTCCGCCAGCCCTTGGGCCGTGGCGCAGAGCGAACCGGCGCAGGCACAGACCGCTGCAAGCTTGTGGAGGGACGTCGCCGTCACGCCCGTCACCGGACCCGGCTATGGCTCGGATCCCAATCTGCTGAAGCCGTCGGTGCCTTGGCCGCTGACCCTGACGCCGGACCAGCGCGCGGTATTGCGCATCGCCGCCGGCCTGATCCTGCCCGCCGACGCCCATTCGCCATCGGGCGCCAGCTTGCATCTGGATGCCTTTGTCGACGAATGGGTGAGCGCGCCTTATCCGCAGCAGCAACGCGACCGGGTCGTCATCCTGTCCGGGCTGGCGTGGCTGGATGCGGAAAGCACCGCGCGCTTCGGAAAAAATTTCGCCCAGGCCAGCGACACGCAGCGGTGCGCGATCTTCGACAGCATCGCTTTCAAGGCCAAGGTGCAGCCCGGCTATGAGCGCCCAGCCTTCTTTTTCGCGCGGCTGCGCACACTGTTGATGGGCGGCTTCTATTCCCTGCCGGAAGGCATGAAGGATATCGGCTATATGGGCAACGCGCCTGTCACCGGCGATTATCCCGGCCCCACGCAAGAGGCGATGGCGCATCTGAATGCCGCGCTCACCAAACTTGGCATCAAGACCGTCTAGCTGGGCGGCAAGATCAAATAGCGCGTCTGGCGGGAAGCGAAATATTCAGACGGGGCGATATCCGGCAGGCCTGCAATTCAGCCGGCGTGTTGATATTGGCGAGGGTTTCGCTGGGAAAATCCGCATAGGCAATGCGGAACCCGCCGATCCATTCATGCACCGAACGGATAGGGGTCTCCATTAAGTCATGTTCCAGCCGTTCCGCCAGATCCACCGGCCATAGCCCGATAATGGGATGGGTCGTTTCGGAACAGCGCGCGATGGCGAGGTCCGCATGCTGGTCCACCAGGCTTTGCGACAGCCGCGTCACCAGATCGCGCGGCAGGAACGGCACGTCGCTGGCCACGCTGAGCAGATGGACTTGGCGCGGATGACGCCGCCGCGACCACAGCATGCCGGTCAAAAGTCCCGCCAGCGGTCCTTGAAAACCGGCAATGGCATCGGGCAAAACCGGCAGGCCGAATTTCAGGAACGGCGCGGGATCGCTGTTGGTGTTGATCAGCACATCGCTGGTCTGGGGCGTTACCGCCGCCAGAATATGCGCGATCAAGCTTTTGCCGTTCACCGGCAACAGGCACTTGTCGCCGCCGCCCATGCGTGAGGAGCGTCCGCCCGCCAGGACCACCGCCGGAGGTCTCATGCGCGCACCTTCCAGGATTCGCAAATGGCGTTGACCATCGGCTTGAGGTGAAAGCTGGCGCTGGGCCGGATGGCGCTGGAGAGGCCGTGCGCGGCCAGCGCGCTTTCCATCACCGGGCCAATGGCGGCAATCTGGGTGCGGGCCAGGCCTTGCGTCAGCTCCAGCACCAAGCCGAATTCCCGCGCCACGGCAAACAATCGTTCGATCTGGGGCGAAGAGGTGAAAGCGATCATGTTAATGCGTCCCGCCGCCAGATCCTTGATGGCGGCGGCGACTTTTTCGGACTCGGTCTGGGTTATGTAGCGGTAGGGCGTGACGGCAAACACCTGCGCGCCGCGGGCCTTCAGCGTATCCACCAGGGGCAGGGTGCCATCGCCGGGATAGAGTTGCACCCCGATACGGCGGCCCTTCACGTCTTCCTTTTCCAGGGCCTCCAGAACGCCCTGGGAGGTGGGAACCAAAGCCGCCAGGCCGGGATTGAGGCCGATCTCGCGCAAGGCCCGCGCCGGCTTGGGCCCGCGCGTGACGGTGCGGCTCTGGCGCAGCGCCGCGATGAAAGCGTCGCGGCGCACACCGCTGAGGGTAAGGAGTTTACGCAAGCCCTCGCCGGTCAACAGCACGGTATCGGCAAAGGGCTCGGCGATCATTTGCGACAACCAGCTTTGCGCCGCGCCGTCATCGTCCAGGTCGGCGATCTGCACCAAGGGGCAGCGCAGAGCCTTGGCGCCTTGCGCCTCCAGCATGCCCGCGAACAGATCCAGCTCCCGGCTTTCCGGCACCAAAATGGTGAGCCCGTTCAGCGCGCCCATGATCTATTCCGCCGCATTCAAGGCCGGGATGGCCCGGAGCAGCTTTTTAAGCTCTGGAATGCAGGAACCGCAATTGGTGCCTGCCTTCAGCCGTGCGCCGATCTGCGCCGGGGTGGTCAGGCCTTCGGATTGGATGGCGGCCAGAATGCTTTCCTCGCTGATGGAGAAGCAGGAACAAATGGTCTTGGCGGCCGTTTTGGCGCCGTTTCCCGCAATGCCCGCCAGCAGCGCGATACGCTCCATCGGCGATATGTCCTTGCCCAAAAGCGCCTTGGCCTGGTCCACGCCGGCGAAATCCGCGCCGGGCGGCCCGAAGAAGATACAGGCGGCGAGCTGCCCTTGCAAAATCCCGGCATAGCGGAACATGGCCTTGCGGGGATCGGAATAGGAGACCAATTCGGCATCGGCGGGAATCATTAGCAGCCGTCGCAGCACGCCTTCGGAATGAACTTCGTGCCGCAAGGGGTTCCAGCCGGCCAGCTCAAAGGAAAAACCATTGGCGATTTGCGCCTTCGACCACCACAAGGCTTCGCTGAGTTCGGGCTCGCCCCCGGTTCTGCGAAACAGATGCCCGCGCCAGGATTCTTCCACGGCGCTGACGGCAACCTTGGTGCCCTTGAGGTCGGGCTGGCCCGAGACCGGATCGGTGACGGCATGCACCAGCCGGTCGATGGGCCCCGATGACGTGAACTGATCGGTCCAATGCATGGCGCCGAAGACATCGCCCATGCGCACGCCTTCATCCAGCGAGACCCGCATCACGATGGATCCATGCTCATTCTGGATGCGCGCCAGGCCGCGGTCGGCGATGCCGCGTATCGCGGCGTCGCGCGGATGCAGCGACAGGCTGGGCGCGGAGGCATGCGTCATCAGATGCGCCACCCGTCCGGTGCGGGTCATGGTGTGCCATTGGTCGCGCACGCGGCCGGTATTGAGGGTGAGAAAATCCCCGGCCGCTTCTTCTTGGGGGCGTAGTTTGAGCGGCACCATGCGGGCTTTGCGATCGGGTGTAGAAAAGCCGCCACGCGCGAACAGACGCGGGCCGGTGACGCCATTGCCGGGCCGGGGCAGGGGCCATTGCATGGGCGGCAGCGCGTCATAGGCGGCATCGCTGATCTCGGCGATGCCGCCCAGATTGAAGGCGCGCGCGCCGTTATTCTCGAAGGCGGAAAGCGCGGCATGTTCGCGGAACACTTCTGCCGGTCCTTGCCAGGAAAATTCCTTGTCCCATCCCATGCGCCGGCCCACTTCGGCGAACATCCACCAATCGGGCCGCGCCTGTCCTGGGGCGGCGCGAAAAGCGCGCTGACGGGAGATGCAGCGTTCCGAATTGGTGACGGTGCCGTCTTTTTCGGCCCAGCTGGCGGCGGGCAGAACGATATGGGCCAGCGCCGTGGTGTCGGTGGGCCAGGCATCGGCCACGATCACCAGCGGGCATTTTTTCAAGGCTTCGCGCACCGCGCCCGCCCGCGGCATGGAATCCGCCGGATTGGTGGCGGCGATCCACACCGCCTTGACGCGTCCATCGCCCACCGCTTCGAACAGATCGACGGCTTTCAAGCCCGGAGCGGATGCCATCTTGGGCGATTGCCAGAAGCGGCCTACCCGATCCACATCCGCGGGCGCAAAGGCCATATGAGCGGCCAATTGATTGGCCAGTCCGCCGACCTCGCGCCCGCCCATGGCGTTGGGTTGACCGGTGAGCGAGAAGGGGCCCATGCCCGGACGGCCGATCCGCGCCGTGGCCAGATGGCAATTGAGAATGGCGTTGACCTTATCGGTGCCGCTGGAAGATTGGTTGACGCCCTGGGAATAGAGCGTAACCACGCGCTCGGTGGCCGTGAACATCTCATAGAAGGCGCGGAGGTCTTCCGCCCTTAGGCCGGCGGCGGCGGCGGTGAAGGCGATCGAGGGCGCCATGGCGCGCGCCGCTTCCAGACTTTCGTCAAAGCCGGACACATGCTGATCGATCCAGTCGCGATCCAGCACGCCGTGATTGGCGAGATAGACCAGAAGACCGCTCCACAGCATCACGTCGGCGCCGGGCGCCAAGGCCAGATGCAGGTCGGCGGTTTCCGCGGTCGCGGTACGCCGCGGATCGATGCAGATAATTTTTGTGCCGCGTTTTTCGCGGGCGTCCATCAGGCGCTGGTACAACACCGGATGGCACCAGGCCATGTTGCTGCCCACCTGGATGACTAGATCGGCTTCCTCCAGATCGTCATAGCAGCCCGGCACCACATCCTCGCCAAAGGCGCGCACATGTCCGGCCACGGACGAGGACATGCACAGACGGGAATTGGTGTCGATATTGCCGGAGCCGATGAAGCCCTTCATCAGCTTGTTGGCGACATAATAGTCTTCGGTGAGGAACTGACCCGAAACATAGAAGGCGATAGCGTCGGGCCCATGCTGGGCGCGAATGCGGGAAAATTCCGCCGCGATGGTGCCCAGCGCATCATCCCAGGAAACCTCCCGGCCATGAATCATAGGGACGCTCAACCGCTCGGGGAGGGCGAGCGTGTCTTTCAGCGCCGCGCCCTTGGAGCAAAGCCGCCCGAAATTGGCGGGATGCGCGGGATCACCCTTGGGAACGCCGTCGATGACAGCGACCCCGCAGCCGACCCCGCAATAAGGACAAGTGGTGCGTGTCACGCTAGTGTCCCGATTCCAAAATTCGCATTATCCCTGTATCGATCCCAGGCGAATTTTGGAATCGAAGCCACGACGCTAGGCCCGCTCAAGCTGAAGACCGACATAGATTTCGCCGTCCACCAGTTTGACTGGAATGGTCTGGGTGCGCCCTTCGTCAGGCTCCGCCGCAAGGCCGGTATCCAGGCCGATCACCCAATTGTGCAAGGGGCAGGTGACGCTGTTGCCGGAGACGATGCCTTCCGAAAGGGGGCCTTTTTTGTGCGGACATTCATCCACCAGGGCGAAAAACTTATCCTCGCCGGTGCGGAAAACGGCGATGGGCTTGCCGCCCGCGCCAAAGCAAAGCCGCCGGGAACCGCGCACCGGAATATTGGAGGCCGGTCCGATTTTTTTCCAAACCAAGGCGTCAAGCATCCGCCAGCTCCGGCAGCTTGGTGAATTCGTGGCGGTCCAATCCGGCGGCGCGTTCCGCCCAAGGATCGTCCTGCGCGAATTTCTGGGAATAGAGGAAGCGGGCATACAGCGCGCGCCGGCCCTCATGGTCCTCCACAACCCGCTTTTTCACATAGTCGATGCCGACACGGGCGACCCAGGGCGCGGTGCGTTCCAGATAATGGGCTTCCTCGCGATAGACCTGCATGAAGGCGCCGGAATATTCCAGCACATCCTCTTCGGTGGGAACCCGCACCAGGGAATCGGTGACCCGCACATCCACGCCGCCATTGCCGCCGACCACAATGTCATAACCGGCCTCGACGCAGACCACGCCAATGTCCTTGATGGTGGCCTCGGCGCAATTGCGCGGGCAGCCCGACACCGCCAGTTTGACTTTGTGCGGCGTCCAGGAGCCCCACATCATCTTTTCCAGCTTGATCCCTAAGCCGGTGGAGTCCTGGGTGCCGAAGCGGCACCATTCGCTGCCCACGCAGGTCTTCACCGTGCGCAGGCCCTTGGCATAGGCGTGGCCGGATACCAACCCCGCTTTGTTGAGATCGCCCCACACGGCGGGCAGGTCTTCCTTTTTGACGCCCAACAGATCGATGCGTTGACCGCCAGTGACCTTGACGGAGGGAATGTTGAATTTTTCGGCGACTTCCGCGATGGCCCGCAATTCCGTCGGTGTGGTGACGCCGCCCCACATGCGCGGCACCACGCTGTAGGTGCCGTCCTTCTGGATATTGGCGTGCACCCGCTCATTGACAAAGCGTGAGCGGGAATCGTCCACATATTCGCCCGGCCAGGCGCAGAGCAGATAATAGTTCAGCGCCGGGCGGCATTTGTGGCAGCCGTCCGGTTTTTTCCAGTGGAAGGCGGCGCGCACCGCGCCCACGGTTTTAAGGCTTTGCGTCAGGATCGCCTGGCGCACTTCGTCATGGCCGGCATCGGTGCAATCGCAGATCGACGGCGCTTTCTTTTCCACCGCGCCGCCCAGCGTGTCCGCCAGAATGGCTTCGACCAGCCCGGTGCATTGGCCGCAAGAGGCCGACGCTTTGGTATGGGCGCGCACTTGCGAAAGCGAGGCTAGGCCCTTGTCCTTGATGGCGCAGACGATCGCGCCTTTGGAAACGCCATTGCAGCCGCAAATCTGCAGATCGTCCGCCATGGCGGCGACATCAATGCCGGTTTTTCCGGCGGGCAGATTTTCCGCAAAGGCGCGGCCGAACACCAGCCGGTCGCGCATCTCCGAAATATCGGTCTTTTCGCGCATCAGGCTCAGATACCATTGGCCGTCCGCGACATCGCCATAGAGCACCGCGCCCACCAGCTTGCCGTCGCGCACCACGATCTTTTTGTAGAGGCCGCGATTGTCGTCGCGCAGGGTGATCTCGTCGTCACTGTCGCCCTCGGCCATCAAGGCGCCGGCCGAGAACACATCCACGCCGGTGATCTTGAGGCTGGTCGCCAGCGCCTTGCTGGTGAACAGCGCATGGTCTTCGCCAGCCAGTCGCGAGGCGCAGACCTTGGCCTGATCCCAGATCGGCGCCACCAAACCGAATACCGCGCCGCGATGTTCGACGCATTCGCCCACCGCGAAAATGTCGGGATCGCTTGTGCGCATGTCGTCGCTGACCACGATGCCGCGATTGACTTCCAGATCGGCGGCCTTGGCCAGGTCGATGTTGGGGCGGATGCCGATGGCGAGCACCACCAGATCGGCCGGAATAAAGCGGCCGTCGGCCAGTTGCACGCCTTCGGCATGATCGGTGCCCACGATTTCTTCGGTCTGGCCGTCGGTGAAAAAGGCGATGCCGCGGCGGTCCAGGTCCCGTTGCAGGAGCTGGCCCGCCGCGGCGTCCAGTTGGCGCTCCATCAGCGTCGGCATCAAGTGAACCAGCGCGACGGACATGCCGCGCTGCTTCAAACCCCAGGCGGCTTCCAGGCCCAGCAATCCGCCGCCGATCACCACGGCGCGCTTATGGATCTTGGCGGCCGCCAGCATCTTGTCGACATCGGCGATATCGCGGAAGGCGCAAGTGCCCGGAAGACCCAGCCCGGGAATGGGCGGTGCCAGCGGGCGCGACCCGGTGGCGATCAGGATTTTATCGTAATGCACCGTCACCCCGGCCGCCGAGGTCACGGTGCGGGCCTCGCGGTCGATTTTCTTGACCGCGTCACCGGTGATCAGGGTGATATCGTTCTCATCGTACCACTCGCGGCCGTTGATGACGATCTCGTCCACGCTTTTGTCGCCCGCCAGCACGCTGGAAAGCATGATGCGGTTGTAATTGACGTGCGGTTCGGCGCCGAAAACCGTGATGCGGTAATGCTTTGCATTCGATAGCTTCAGCATTTCCTCAACCGTGCGCATGCCGGCCATGCCGTTGCCGATCACCACCAGATGCTCACGCGGATCCGACATCATGTTCATGCAAAATCCCCTTTAAATGCGCGCCGTTGCCAGTTCGGCGCTTTCACGCCGCCAGCGCGGCCTGACCGACATGATCCCGACGAACGCCACCAGCGCCATGCCGGCGAAGATCGAGAAGCCGAAGGCGTAGCTGTTGGTATATTGCTGGGCGTAACCCAGGCTGGCGGCGAGATAGAAACCGCCGACGCCCCCGGTCATGCCCACCAGGCCGGTCATCAGGCCGACATCGCGGCTGAAGCGCTGCGGCACCAGTTGGAACACCGCGCCATTGCCCATGCCCAGAACCGACATGCCGATGATGAAAATCACCAGCGTCTCGGTGACCGACAAGGTGCCGCGCGCCACCGTGAACAGGATGGCCGCCACCAACAGATAGACAAAGGCCAGCGAGCGGGTGCCGCCGATCCTGTCGGCCAGTGCGCCGCCAAAGGGCCGGGCGAAGGAGCCCGCGAAAACACAGGCGGCGGTGAAGTAACCGGCCTTGATGGCGGGCAGGCCGAACTGATCGTGGAAATAGATCGGCAGGAAGGAGGACAGGCCGACGAAACCGCCGAAGCTGACGCTATAGAAGAACATCAGAAGCCAGGCATCTTTGGCCTTCAAGATGCGGGCATAATCGCCAAGGCTTTTGGGCGGGGGGCATTGGGGACTGTTCTTGGCGGCGAAGAAGAAAAACACGAACACCAGCATCAGCGGTATCGCTGCAAGACCCAGCACATTCTGCCAGCCGAATGCCACGGCCAGGGTCGGTACGAACAGCGAGGCCAACACGGTGCCGGAATTGCCCGCGCCTGCCAGGCCCAGCGCCATGCCCTGATGCTCGGGCGGATACCAGTAGGACACCATGGGCAGCGCGATGGCGAAGGACGCGCCCGCCACGCCCAGGATCAGTCCCAGGATCAAAACCTGCTCGAAGCTATGAACGCCGATCAGCCAGGCGCCGACCAGGCCGGCCATCACGATCAACTGCATGATCAGGCCGGTCAGGCGTGGATGAAGCTGACCGACCAGGACGCCATTGACGATACGCAGCAGCGCGCCCGCGAGCACGGGCACGGCGACCATCAGGCCTTTTTGCCCGGCATTGAGATTAAGGTCTTGGGCGATCAAGACCGCCATGGGGCCCAAGAGCACCCAGACCATGAAGCTGAGGTCGAAGTAGAGGAAACAGGCGATCAGCGTAGGAAGGTGACCGGCTTTCAGAAACGCGCTTTTCATCAATGGCTCGCTGTGGCGCCCGGGCGCCGCATGCGAACCGCCATTGGCCCGCGAGTGATCAATCTAGCTCCCGGGCAGCATCCGCCATTGAACGCAACCAGACCGGACCCCTGTCCGGCGTTCATCCTTTCGCAAGAGTTGGGCCAGTTATTTGCGGTCGCAAAATGGCGGAAAACCAAGGAATTTCAAACGAATCACTTGAGGTCTATGCCCAAACAGAGGGCCGATGGGTCAAAAATTGTGCAGCGCACTCTTCCTGCCTAAAGATTAGGCCGGGGCCGGGGAAGCTTCGAAAACCGCGCCATCGCAGAATCTGTCCGGCCCCATGGTGATAGGGCTGGGACTGGCTTGAAGTTGCCAGGGCGCGGCATGGGCACCTTCGCTTTTGCTATCCGCCAAAGGAACGCTGATGCCCAAGGGCGCGACCGCCGCGCGGTAGATATCCGGGCGATAGATCTGCGCCGCCAAGGCGGGGCCGTCCACGGCTCCGATCAGGTCCCAGCGCGCCATCTGATTCAGGAACCACAAAGCGTGGCTGCGCCAGGGAAATGTGGCGGCGCCGCGCCAGAAGCGCGAGACATTGCCGGGCGATATGGCGCCGCCCGGCAGAGAAGACAAAATCGCGTGGCTGTCCACGCCCAGATATTTTTGCCGTGACAACAATGCGCCGGTATAGGAGGCATTTTCCGGTGCATCGCAAAACTGCGCCGCGCGCACCAAGGCGCGCACCGCGCCTTTCAGGCTTTCCGGGTGTTCCTCGGCCCAATGGCCGCGAACGGCAAAGGCCTTTTCGGGGGCCGCGCGCCAGATATCGTCGGACGAGGCCACATTGAGGCCCGCGCCGGCCCGAGCCGCGATTTCGCCCCAGGGCGCGCCGGCGCAGAATCCCGCGATCTGTCCCGATTGCAGCGCCTCGACCGCGCGCGCCGGCGGCACCACACTCAAGCGCACATCGCGTCCGGCTTGCAGCCCGCCGGTCGCCAGCCAATAGCGCAGCAACAGATTGTGGGTGGAATGGGCATGCACAATGCCCAGCGGCAAGGGTTGGCCGCTGCCTGCCAGGCATTGCGCCAACGCCTTGGGAAGCGAAAGCCTGTGCTGGTCCGCGATGGCCCGCACACGCAACGCCAGATCGCGCGCCAGGGTGATGGTGTTGCCGCCCAAGCTGAGATTGCAGGGAATGATCAATTTCTGGCTGATGCCGCGCAGGCCCAGCGCGATGGCAAAGGCCAGCGGCGGGACGATCACCGCGGCATCCAGAAAACCATAGGCCAGCTTGTCCGCGATATTGGCCCAGGACGGCTCTTCCAAAAGCTCGGCATCCACGCCTTCCTCGGCGAAATAGCCGAATTCCTGCGCCACGATTACCGGCGCGGAATCGGTTAAGCGTAAAAAGCCGATCCGCAGCTTGGTGCCGGCGCGCGGGTTCTTCAGGGAGACAACTTGGCTCATGGCTTGCTTCCCCGCCCCGCCTGCTCGTCTTCGGCCACGAAATCCGCCACCACCTGCGCCAGCTTGCGACTTTCGTTCATGGCTTTCTTTTGCAGCCAGCGATAAGCCTCAGGCTCCGTCATCTGGCGGTTTTTCATCAGAATTGCCTTGGCGCGCTCGATCAGGCGGCGTTCATTAAGCAAGGCCTTGGCCTGGGCCAGTTCCGTTTCGACATGCCGATAGCGCTGAAACAGCGCAATGGCCGAGGCCATGATCGGGCGCACATCCTGCAATGCCACGCCGGACAGATTGTAGGAACACACGCCGGCCGCGATGGCTTCCTGGGCGAAGGCCGGATCGTCGGTTCCCGCGAACATCACCACCGGACTTTCGGCGGACACCGTGCGGATATCCTCCAACGCGTCGCGGTCCGGCAGGGCCATGTCGATGATGACCAGATCGGGTTTGGTCCGTTCCACCTCTGTGGCCAGATCGGGGCCTTGGGCCCGTACAATCCGCGCAAAGCCGGATTCGGAGAGCTTGTCCTCCAAGGCGTGGGCCCGGTTCTCGTCGGTGTCGATCAAAAGAATGGTTAGCGGCATTGCGTCAGTATAGCGGTTTTCCGTGCTTTTTTCGCCAGGCGCGTTGGCCTATGGTTAGGCATGTCCCTGGATACAGACAATAAGCGCCTGATCGATCCGTTCGGAAGGACGGTGGATTATGTGCGGATGTCGGTCACCGACCGCTGCAATCTGCGCTGCACTTATTGCATGTCCGAGCATATGGAATTTCTGCCCAAGGCCGATCTGTTGACCCTGGAGGAGATCGACCGGCTCTGCACAGTCTTTGTGCAGCGGGGCGTGCGGCATTTGCGCCTGACCGGGGGCGAGCCTTTGATGCGGCGGGGAATTCTGGGATTGGTGGAGGGTCTTTCGCGTCATCTCAAAAGCGGCGCGCTGGACGAACTGACGCTGACCACCAACGGTGTGCGATTGCGCGCCTTCGCCAAGGGTCTGGCGGCGGCGGGCATCAAGCGGATCAACGTCTCCCTGGACAGTCTGGACCGCGCCACCTTTGCCCGCATCGCGCGCGGCGACAATCTGTATCAAGTGCTGGACGGCATCGCTGCCGCGCAGGATGCGGGCCTCAGGGTCAAGATCAACACCGTGGCGCTTGCCTGCGACAATGCCAAGGAATTGCCCCGTCTGATTCAGTGGGCGCATGACGGCGCCATGGATATCACCTTGATCGAAACCATGCCCTTGGGCGCGGTGGATGAAGACCGCACCGATCAATTCCTGTCCTTGGCTAAGGTGCGCCGCGAGCTGCAATCCTATTGGACCTTGACCGAACTTCCCGAGCGCAGCGGCGGGCCCGCGCGCTATGTCCATGTGGCGCAGACGCGCGGCAAGCTGGGCTTTATCACGCCTTTGACCGATAATTTCTGCGAAAGCTGCCGCCGGGTGCGCGTTACCTGCACCGGCACCTTATATATGTGTCTGGGTCAGGAAGGCTCGGTGGACCTGCGCGAGCCGCTGCGCGCGAGCGCCGATGACCGGCTGCTCCATGCCGCGATGGATCGCGCGATGGCGGCCAAGCCCAAGTCGCATGATTTCCTGCTTCCGGTCCGGGGCGCTGCGCCCGCGCTGGCCCGGCATATGTCCATGACGGGTGGTTAAGTGATCCGCCTGGTGTTTCTGGGCAAGTTCGGCGAGGTGGCGCCGGCGGGGCTCACGGAAATTTCCTTGCCCGGCGCAGTGCGGACCTTGGGCGATCTGCAAAGCTGGCTGGCGCGTCAGCAGCCTTTGCTGGGCCAGGCGATGGCCGCGACCCGAACCAGACTGATCGTCAATCAATGCGTGGCGCACGATCTGTCCTATCCGGTTGCGGACGGCGATGAGATCGCGTTCTTGCCGCCGATGAGCGGGGGCTGAGATGCAGGTCCGCCTCACAGATCAAGTCTTCGATCCGCAAGCCGAGACAGAAGCCTTCACCGCCGGGCGCGACGATGCCGGGGCCCTGGTCAGTTTTGTTGGCACCTGCCGCGCGGCGACGGATGGCGGCGCGGTCGAGGAACTGCGTATCGACCATTATCCCGGCTTTACGGAAAAAGAGATCACGCGCCTGGCACAGGAAATCAGCCGCCGCTTGGATTGTCCTGATCTGTTGGTGGTGCACCGGGTGGGAAGGATCCGTCCCGGCGAAGCCATTGTGCTGGTGGCGGCGTTGAGCGTCCATCGCGCCAAGGCCTTCGAGGCGGTCAAGCTGCTGATGGATTATTTGAAAACCGATGCGCCTTTGTGGAAAAAGGAAAGCGGGCCGGACGGCGCGCGTTGGATCGAGCCAAGGGACGAGGACCAGGCGCGGCGCATTGCGGCAGAAAAGGGATGGGTATGAGCGAAGTTCCTCAGCCGCCGGGCGGCGGACGCCTGGACGGCGATATTGCGTTTCGTCCGCTGCGGGTGGCGGTGCTGACCATTTCCGACACACGGGATGAGGAAAGCGATACCTCGGGCAAATTGCTGGCGGACCGGGTGATGCGCGACGGCCATGTGCTGGCGGCGCGCAGCATGGTCAAGGACGATGTCACGGAAATCCGCAACCAGGTCAAAAGCTGGATCGAGAATCCCCAAGTGGATGTGGTGATTTCCACCGGCGGCACCGGTCTTACGGGCCGCGACGTCACACCGGAAGCCATTCAACCGCTTTTCGACAAAGCCATCGAAGGATTCGAGACAGTCTGGCATATGACCAGTTTTCAAACGGTGGGGCTTTCCACTATGCAAAGCCGTGCCTGTGCCGGTCTGGCCAAGAGTACGCTGATTTTCGCCCTGCCGGGATCGAACGGCGCCTGCAAGGATGGCTGGGACAGGCTGATCCGCTGGCAGCTCGATAGCCGTCACCGGCCTTGTAACTTGGCGGAACTGATTGTCCGCTTCACGGAGAAATAAGTGTCGGACGATCTCACCCATCTGGATCAGAACGGTCAGGCGCGCATGGTGGATGTCGGCGCCAAGCCGGTGACGGCGCGCGAGGCGGTGGCTGAGGGCCGGGTGCGCATGGCGGCGGAAAGTTTGCGCAAGGCGCTGGACGGCGACTCCAAAAAGGGCAGTGTGCGGGCGGCGGCGGAATTGGCCGGGATCATGGCGGCCAAGCGGACCTGCGAACTGATCCCGCTTTGTCATCAGATCGCGCTCAGCAGTATCCAAGTAGACATCGCCGCCGATGTATCGGCCAATGCCTTGGTGGTGACGGCGCGGGCCAAGACTTGCGGCCAGACGGGGGTGGAGATGGAAGCGCTGACGGCGGTGTCGGTGGCCTGTCTCACCATCTATGACATGCTCAAGGCCTCCGACCGTGCCATGGTGATTGAAGGTATCACGCTGTTGGAAAAAAGCGGCGGCGCTTCGGGCGACTATCGCCGTGCTCCCTAGAGTGAAGTGTTTCGGATTGAATCAAACCCAGTTTGTCATCCCGGCCAAGCGATGGTCGATAGGTCTTGAGCGGCAGCGAAAGACGCGTATCGACGCATCGCGCGAGCCGGGATCCATCTTGCAGGCGGCACGATGGATCCCGGATAGCCGCTACGCGGCTTCCGGGATGACAAGTTCGGGTAAATTTGACCACAACCGACTCTAACGTGGAATAAAGCCCGCCTTTGCGAAGATCGTGCGCGCTTCGGCGCTGCCCAAAAATTCCAGAAAGGCCCTGGCGCCAGGCGCGGCGGTTTTGGTCAAGGCGGCGGGATAGATGATGGGCGTGTGGCTGTTTTGGGGAAAGATGCCCGCCACCCGCAGTTGAGGCGACACTTTGGCGTCCGTGGCATAGACAATGCCGTAAGGCGCTTCGCCGCGCGCGACATATTCGAGCGCCACCCGCACATTCTCGGCCCTGGCCACTTTGGATGCGATGCTATCCCACACGCCCAGCGCGGTCAGTGCCGCCTTGGCATATTTCCCTGCCGGTACCGAGTCCGGATCGGCCAGGGCCAGGCGGCCATCGCCCAACGCGGCCGCCAGATCAAAACCCGGCGCGATCCTGGGCACGGGCCCCGCATCGGATGCGGCGACCAGCACCAGCCGGTTGCCCAACAGATCCTTGCGCGTGCCGGCGGCGATCAAGCCTTTCTGTTGGAGATAATCCATCCAATCGGTATCGGCCGAGAAAAACAGATCGGCTTTGGCGCCTTGCTCGATCTGCCGCGCCAGGGTGGAGGAGGCGCCGAAAGACAGAACCACGCTGATCCCGGTCCGGGCCTTATAGGCATCGGCCACCGATTTCAGGCTATCGGTAAGGGAGGCGGCGGCGAAAACGGTAACAGTGGCTTGGGCCTGGGCCGGCGCAAACGGCAATGCCAGCAAGGCGGCCAGCAAGGCGGCGCGGCGGTTGATGGACAAGGCGTTTCTCGCGGCTTAGCGTTTGCGTGCAGCGTTCTATACAATCGGGAATAACGTGTCACAGAGTAGCCATCCTGCCAAGACAGCCACGGGGAAAGCCAGCCTTCCCTCGGTCGCTGCGGCGCGCGCCATGATGTTGGCGCATGCGCGCGCGCTTGGGGCGGAACCTGTTTCGTTGGCGCAGGGGCTGGGTCGGGTGCTGGCGGAAAATATTGTCGCCACCCGCGATCAGCCGCCTTTCGCGGTATCCGCCATGGACGGCTATGCGCTGAGCAGCGCCGATGCGCCGGGAATATTGTCGGTGGCGGGTGAATCCGCCGCCGGCCGGGGTTTTGAAGGCCGTGTCGAAAGGGGGCAGGCCATTCGCATTTCCACCGGCGCAGCGATGCCGGATGGCGCCGATACGGTCGTTATTCAGGAAGATGTTCAGCGCAGTGGGGATGGCGTCGTCGTTCCCGCGGTTGCGGCGGGAAAAAATATCCGTCCGCGCGGTGGCGACTTTAAAACCGGCGCCTTGCTGTTGCCGGCGGGACGGCGGCTGGATGGCGTGACGCTCTCTTTGATTGCGGCAACGGGTGCGGCGGCCTTCCAAGCCGCGCGCGCGCCGCGCATCGCCATTCTGAGCAGCGGCGATGAGCTCGCCGTGCCCGGCACCGCGCCGGGGAAATTCCAGATTTTCGACTCCGCGACCTTTGGCATTGCTGCCTTGGTGCAAAGCTGGGGCGGCCATCCGCTTCGCTTGGCGGTGGAAAAGGACGATGCCCAGGCCATTGCGCGTGCCGCCGAACAGGGGCTGAAGGACAGCGATCTGTTGGTGGTGATCGGCGGCGCCTCGGTGGGCGATCACGATCACGCGCGGCCCGCATTGAAAAAATTGGGACTGGAGCTGGCCGTGGAAAAGATCGCGGTGCGGCCGGGCAAGCCGACCTGGTTCGGCACCACGCCGCAGGGCAAGGTGTTGGGCCTGCCGGGCAATCCCGCCTCCGCCTTGGTCTGCGCCGCGCTTTTTCTGCGTCCCTTGATCGAGGCCATGCTGGGGCGAGATCCGCAATCCTGTGTCGCGATGCGCCGCGCGCATCTGTTGCAGGCACTGCCCGCCAACGGCCCGCGCGAGCATTACTTGCGCGCGCGCCTGGACAGCGACGGCCAGGGCCGGTTGACGGCGCGCGCATTTGAGGATCAAGACTCGTCTTTGATCTCAGTCTTTTCTGCCGCCAATGCGCTGATCCGTTTGCCGGCCGGCGCGCCCGCGGCAACGGCGGGCACAATCGTGGACGTCTTGCCGCTGGAAGGTTTTTGATGCTGTTGGCGGCGGAATGGGAAATTCTGGCGACCAGTTTCCGCGTGGCGCTGCTGGCGCTTGTCTGGTCCTTGCCGCTGGCGATTGCCTGCGCCTTTTTGTTGTCGCGCCGTTTTCCCGGAAAATTCACCCTGGATGGCTTGGTGCATTTGCCGATTATCCTGCCGCCCGTTTTGACCGGCTTTCTGTTGTTGCTGCTGTTGGGGCGGCGCGGACCTGTCGGTGCGTGGCTGGAAGATGTGGCGGGCATTCGCCTGGTCTTCACCCAGGAAGGCGCGGCCTTGGCCACCGCGGTGATGATTTTTCCGATTTTGGTGCGCGCCATCCGCATCGCCTTCGAAGCCATGGATGCGCGCTTGTTCCAAGCCGCCTCGGTGTTGCGCGCCGGACCTTGGGACCGCTTCTTCACCCTCGCGCTGCCGCTGGCGGCTCCCGGCATTCTGGCGGGTGCGGTCACCGCTTTTGCGGCAGGCATGGGCGAGTTCGGCGCGGTGATCACCTTCGCCGCCAATATTCCGGGTGAAACCCAGACCCTGCCTTTGGCGATCTATGCCGTTCTGCAGCAGCCGGGCGGGGAGGCGCAGGCGCTGCGCCTCGCGGCGATGTCTTTCGCTCTGGCGCTAAGCGGCCTGATCGGCGCGGAACTGCTCCAGCGCTGGATGCGAAGGCGGCTTCAAGGATGAAGACGCTGGATGTGCATGTTCGTCTGACACGGGGCGCCTTTCGTCTGGCCGCCAAATTCATCGCGCCCGGTGATGGCATCACGGCTCTGTTCGGACCCTCCGGCGGCGGCAAGTCCAGCCTGCTGGCGGCGATCGCCGGTTTGGCGCCGTCCCAAGGCGATATCCGCCTGGGCGACCGGACGCTGAGCGCAGAGGGCACGCATCTGCCGCCGCACAAACGCGGCATCGGCATGGTGTTCCAGGATGTGCGCCTGTTTCCGCATCTGACGGCGCGGCGCAATATCGCCTATGCCTGGACGCGCGCGCCGGCGGATAAGCGGCCCCGGCTCGAAGAGGTTGCGCGCTTTTTTGACATCACGGCTTTGCTGGACCGTCCGGTGGGAAATCTTTCCGGAGGGGAAAAAAGCCGGGTGGCGCTGGCGCGTGCGCTCGCCGCGGCCCCCGACTTTCTTTTGCTGGACGAACCTTTCGCCGCCCTGGACGGGCAACGCCGCCGTGCCTTCATCAAGGTGCTGCTGGAGATGCATCGCAGTTTCCATCTGCCCATGCTGGTGGTCACGCACAGCATCGACGATGCGGCGTCTCTTGCATCGCATCTGGTGGCGCTGAAAGAAGGAGAGGTCGTGTCCAGCGGTCCTTTCGATGCCGCGACCGCCGATCCGGCCTTCGCGGCTTTGCTGGATGCGCGCGATAGTGGCGCCGCGGTCTCCAGCCTTTTGTTACATACCGTTCATGACAAGGCGCAGCGCTATCTTTGGCTGCGCGCCGATCAGGTGGTGCTGGCGGCGGAACGCCCCAAGGCGATCTCCACCCGCAATATTCTGGAGGGTGAAATCCTCTCCATCCGGCAGGAGGCCGATGGCGGCCGTATGGTTGCACTGCAAACAAAAGCGGGAAGGATTTTATCGCGGGTCACGGCGGAGGCGGTGGACGAATTGGCGCTGGCCCAGGGGCGGAAAGCCTGGGCCCTGGTGAAGGCGCATGCGTTCTGATGGCTGGCCGCGCGCGAACAATTCCCCGCACGTCTTGGGATTTGTGTTATTAATTAACAACAAAACCGCGTAAAACGCGGTTCCGGGAGCGCCAAACAGGCCACAAAACGGCAAGAAAACAAAATCTTGGCTGGGAATCCGGCTGGTTTTTGCGTATCCCGGCGGCGCTGCCTCACCCATGTGGATTGGGGCGGCTTTTATGGCTCAAGACTTGGTGGGTGACATCATGCATGGAACACAAAAAACTCAGGGGGTTGCGTTGAGCGGTTTGGATCGGGAAGAGCGCGAGCGGCTGGAAGATGTCGGGTTCATGACCTGCATGACCCTGGTGC
The DNA here is from genome assembly GCA_035275465.1 of Rhizomicrobium sp. Classification (GTDB taxonomy): domain Bacteria; phylum Pseudomonadota; class Alphaproteobacteria; order Micropepsales; family Micropepsaceae; genus Rhizomicrobium. Next base: position 96,263 of record DATEMS010000028.1, read on the forward strand.
TGCTGGGCAATTATGCGCAGACAGGCCATTTCGGCGGACCGTTGGCCTATACGCCCTTCAATGTCGCCGCCCATCTGGTGGGACCGGAGCGGGGTGGGCTGCGCTACGACTATCGCCGTCCCAAGCACCCCTTTGGCGACAAGTTCATGATGGCCGCCGGCCACAGCGTGCCCACCTGCTATGCGCTGTACATGGTTTTGGGTCAGGCGCTGGAACGCAAATACAAGCTGACCGGCGACAAGCGCTATTACGCCGATCCGGAAGTCGCGCTGTTGCCGATCGACGCGCTGGGTTTTCGCCGCGGCGCCGGTGCGTTGAAAGATCTTCTGGCAAAAAACGGCCTGGCCGACGATCCCTTGTTCGCGCAAGCCAAGGCGCGCGGTATCAAGGCCCTGTCAGGCCACGCCGAAAGCATCGACAGCACCAATGACGTCAATGGCGGTCCGTCCGGCGTTGGCGTCGCCACCGCCGCCGGCAAGGCCGCGTTCTGGGACATGGCGGGCGCGGCGGACACGCCCAAGATCATCGCGCTGGAAGGCGAATTCGCCATGACCGAAGGTCATGCGCAAGAACTGAAGACCCAGGCCTTGGCGCTGCAAGTTGGCAAGCGTTTGCGCGTCATCCTGTCCGACAACAATGCCGGCATCGATGACATTCTTCTGGGCGGGGTGATCCCCAAGAAATTCACCGGCTACAATCTGGTGGACCAATGGACATCCTATGGCTGGAATGTCCTGACCGTGGAGAATGGCGGCGACTACGACCAGGTCGTGGGCATGCTCGAAGCGATGGAAAAGGTTGATCCGGCGGACAAGCGCCCGCTTATCGCCATCGCCAAGACCATCAAGGGCTATTGGCCTGCGGCGGCGGACGGCCATCTGACCGACAATGTCAAACAGATTGTCAGCTATCAGAGCCATCCCTATGGCCAGAAGATGAACTCGGAATATTTTGTCGCTCTGGCGAGCAGTTTCGAGGCGCGTTACGGCATCGAATTTGAAGGCATTCGCAAGGGCGCGGTTTCCAACGAGCGCGAGCGCCTGATCCAGTTCAAGACCAATATCGACAAGGTGATGTCGGTGTTCGAGCGCAAAGGATTGGGCGATTGGCTGGCCGACCGGCTGGTCAGCCTGGGCGATGAGATCAAGGACGACCGCGATGTCTATTTCGCCAAAAAGGGCGATCCCTTCCAGGACGATCGCCTGCGCGTCGCCAATCTGCCGATGGAGCCGGTGAAAGTCACCGCCGCCAACCGCCTTTCCGGCGCCACCAAGGAGGTTTCGGTCGCTCTGTTCCGCAAGGCGGGTGAGCCCGCCGGCGCGCGCCGCGCCATTTCGGAAGTGGTGAAATGGATGAACTATGTGACGGACAATCGCTTCGTCACCTTGGCGGCCGACTTGTCGGAATCCATCAATGTCGAACATGGCAGCCTGTGGGGTCATTACGATCCGCAGACCAATCCGCTCGGTACCCGCGTCAAGGCGGCGATCCAGGAAGCCGGCAATGTGGCGACCGCCATCGGCTTGGTCAGTCAGAGCGCCAGTGTCGATCCGGACAAATTCTCCGGCGTGTGGGCGTTGAGCGGCACCTATGGCGCCTTCACGCCCTTGATGTACACGCCGGCGCGCGTCTGGAGTCAGCAAAACCAGGACAGCCGTTTCCGCGTGGGCGTGCTGCACATTCTGGCGGGCCATTCGGGTCCGGAAACCGCCGCGGACGGGCGCACCCACTTTGGCATTTTCGCCACCCAAGTCTGGCGGCTGCTCCCGCGCGGTCAGGTTATTCACCTGAACTTCTGGGACTATAACGATGTCGCTGCGGGCTATTTCGCGGCGGCCGAAATCGCGGCGCGCGACCCCAAGGTGGGCATCATCGTGATCGAAGTGGCCCGCCCCGACAATCCGGTCGCCGACCGCAGCAAATTCGCCGACACCGATCCCAAGGCGGCCGCCAAGGGTTTCTATGTGATCCGCGATTTCGCGCCGGGCAAGCCTAAGCAGGGTTATGTGATCGCCCAGGGCGCCAGCTCCACCGTCAATCTGGTGAAGATCCTGCCGCGCCTGGAAGAAGCGGGCATCAACGTCAAGATCGTCTCCGCCGTCAGCGAAGAGTTGTTCGACCGTCAGCCGGAGGCCTATCGCAAGTCCGTCTTGCCTCCGGAAGCGATGTTCGACGCCATGGTGGTCTCGACCGGTACGCGCCGCGTGATGCCGGTGAAGAATCTGGGGCCCTTGACCGATTCCTATTCGCTCACCTCCGATTGGGACAATCAGTGGCTGACGGGCGGGCTGGAAGCGGAAGTCATCGCGGAAGCCCATCTGGATCCGGAATCCATCTTCAAGGGAATTTCGCGCTTCGCGGCGGAACGCGCGCAGCGCATTTCCAGCCAGACGGCCGCTTTGACCTGATCCTGTTTTGGAATCGCAACGGCGCGCGCTCCTAACGGAGCGCGCGCTGTTGTTTGGTTAAGAGACCATGCTGCGATCAACTTCTGTGCAAAGCCTGCCGCTTTCATAATCTTGTTGCATAGAGAATGTGCATCGCAACACAAAATAGCACTTGTTTATCAATGACCTATTGCAACGCAACAAGTGCTGCGGCAAGGATTGGGCGTTGGAAGCGATTCCAACCGGGTCAAGGAAGACCCACGTAAATTCACGAACCGGAGCCTGACGGCTTCACGCGGACAAGGGCGTCTGATCGGCGAGGCATCGCCGGCCAGGCGCTTTTTCATTTTTGACCTCAGCCATCGGCTGAAAGAAGGGGGACGGTAATGGGTTTTATTTCGAAGCAGGGCGCGGGACTGGCTGTCGGCGCGTTGGGTTTTCTATGTACGAGCGGTGCGCATGCGGAGCTGCCGCTGGTGGGAATCATCGCCCAGGGGCGGGCGGTGATCGATCTGCGCGCGCGTTATGAAACCGTGACGGACAACAGCAAGTCGCGGGATGCCAACGCCAACACCATCCGCGCGCGGCTTGGTTACGAAACCGGCTATTGGAACAATTTCCAGTTGGGGTTCGATTTCGACCAGATCTGGACCGTGGGCGGCGCGACCTACAACAGCACCCGCAACGGCAAGACCATCTATCCCAATATTGTGGACCCATCCATGACGGCGCTGAACCGGCTGGTGCTGTCCTATGCCTCGGACTTCGACACCAAGTTCGCCATAGGCCGCCAGCGCATTTTGATCGGCAATCAGCGCTTTGTCGGCAATGTCGGCTGGCGCCAGCATGAGCAGACCTATGACTCCCTGTCGCTGGTCAACACCTCGATCGAGGATCTGACCTTCACCTATGCCTATCTCTATCGCGTCAACCGTATCGGCGGCCCGACCATCCCGGTGCCGTCCACCACGGCCGCAGCCGCGACAGGCCAGGCCAATTATTTCAAGAGCGACAGCCATGTGATGGATGCCGTTTACATCGGTGTCGATAATCTCAGGCTGGAAGCCTATGCCTTCCTGCTCGATTTTGCCGCGCCGGGTTTTGCCACGGCGCCGGCACAGTTGCTGGCGACATCCCGGCTTTCCACGGCCACCTATGGCGGCCGCGCCGATTACAGCTTTGCGCTGGCGGAAGGAGTCAATGCCAAGCTGACCGGCGAATTCGCCCATCAGACCGAATATGGCAACAACCCGTTGTCGATCGATCTGAATTATTTCCTGGCCGAGGGCAGTGTCAGCTATGCGGGCCTGACCGGCTTGATCGGTTACGAAGTGCTGGAGGGCAGCGGCACCATCGGGTTCGCCACGCCGCTGGCCACGCTGCATATCTTTAACGGCTGGGCCGACATGTTCCTCACCACCCCGGTCAATGGCCTGAAGGACCTGTATTTCCGCGCCAGCTATGTGTTGCCGGCCGATTTTCTGGAAATGCGCACCCTGACCACCATGGTGACCTATCACGATTACACCACCGACAATCTCTCGCAAGGCATCGGCAGCGAATGGAATTTCAGCACCGAGCTTGCGGTCGATGCCAATGCCTCGGTGTTGCTGAAGTATGCCGGCTATAGCGGCGCTGGCGTGGCGTTCGGCGGCTTCCCCGACAAGTCCATCTTCTGGCTGCAGCTTGGCTACAGATACTGAAACATCCGAAAACGGAGACATATCATGACAAACATCATCAAAGGCGGCACGCGGCGCACCATCCTGAAAGGCGCGGGCACCGCGGCTCTCCTCACCGCCGCCAGGGCGGTGGTTCCAGGCGGCGCCTGGGCGCAAACCGCCGGGAGTCCGGAAACCGCCACGGCGACCTTGGGTTTTATCGCTCTGACGGATTCTTCCCCCTTGATCATCGCCAAGGAAAAAGGATTTTTCGCCAAGCACGGCATGCCCGACGTCAAGCTGGCCAAGCAAGCCTCCTGGGGCACCACCCGCGACAATCTCGAATTGGGCGGCGGACGCGGCGGCATCGATGGCGCGCATATTTTGACGCCGATGCCTTACCTGATGGCGGCCGGTAAGATCACCAAGGGCGGCAAGCTGCCGATGAGTATCCTGGCGCGTCTCAATACCAACGGCCAGGCGATCTCGGTCTCCAAATATTATCAAAGCATAGGCGTGGGTCTGGATTGTTCCAAGATGAAGGCCGCCTTTGTGAAACAACGTCAGAACGGCGTCGATCCCAAAGTAGCGGTGACCTTCCCGGGCGGCACCCACGATCTGTGGATGCGCTATTGGCTGGCCGCCGGCGGCATAGACCCGGACAAGGATGTGTCCACCATCGTGGTGCCGCCGCCACAGATGGTGGCCAATATGAAGGTCAAGACCATGGAGGCCTTCTGCGTCGGCGAGCCGTGGAACGCCCAACTGGTCAACCAAGGCATCGGCTTCACCGCTTTGACCACGGGCGAGCTGTGGGCCGACCATCCGGAAAAGACTTTCGCGATGCGCGCCGACTGGGTGGAGAAGAATCCCAAGGCGGCCAAGGCGCTCACCATGGCGGTGATCGAGGCGCAGCGCTGGAGCGACAATCCCGCAAACCGCAAGGAATTGTGCGAAATCGTCGCGCGCCGGGAATATTTCAAGGTACCGGTGGAGGACATTATCGGCCGCACCTCAGGAACGATCGATTACGGCACCGGCAAGAAGGTCGAGAACTTCCCTCTGCTGATGAAGTTCTGGAACAATTTCGCGTCTTATCCCTTCCAGAGCCACGAAGCCTGGTTTCTCACCGAGGATATGCGCTGGGGCTTTCTGCCGCCGGACACCGACGTCAACGCCATGGTCAAGGCGGTCAACCGCGAGGATATCTGGCGCGATGCCGCCAAGACCTTGGGCGTGCGGGATGCGGAGATACCCAAATCCACCTCGCGCGGCGTGGAGCGGTTCTTCGATGGCAAGACCTTCGACCCGGCCAATCCCAAGGCCTATCTGGCGAGCTTGAAGATCAAGCGTATCTGAGTGTGGAGGATAGCGTGACGATGATTGGAACGCTCGGCGAAGCTGAGAAGGCTTCGCGGCTCAAGCCGTGGCTGGCGCGGTTGCGTCCGATGGAAATGGTGCGCGATGTGGCGGCACAGCTGTTGCCGCCGCTGATCGCCATCGGCTTGCTGTTGCTGTTGTGGGAGGTGCTGTGCAGCCAGGATGGTGCCTCGCTGCCGCCCCCCAGCAAGGTGCTGAAAGACACGTGGGAGCTGATCGTCGATCCCTTCTTCGACAATGGCGGCACCGATGTGGGGCTGTTCTGGCAAATTCTCGCCAGCCTGAAGCGTGTCGCCGTCGGATTCAGCTTGGCGGCCTTTTGCGGTATCGCGTTGGGCGTGTTGGTGGGGCAGAGCACCTTCGCCTATCGCGGGCTGGACCCGATCTTTCAGGTCTTGCGCACCGTGCCGCCCTTGGCCTGGCTGCCGATTTCCTTGGCCGCCTTCAAGGACGCCAATCCCTCGGCGATCTTTGTGATCTTCATCACCGCGATCTGGCCGGTCATTTTGAACACCGCTGTCGGCATACGCCAGATTCCGGAAGACTATCGCAATATTTCGCGGGTGCTGCGGCTCAATGGCTTTGAGTATTTCTTCAAGATCATGCTGCCAGCGACGGTGCCCTATATGTTCACCGGTCTGCGCATTGGGGTTGGCCTGTCCTGGCTGGCTATTGTCGCCGCCGAAATGCTGGTGGGCGGGGTGGGCATCGGCTTTTTCATCTGGGACGGCTGGAACAGCTCGCTGATCAGCGAAATCATTTTGGCGCTGATCTATGTCGGCATCATCGGATTTTTGCTGGATCGCGTGATCGGCTTTATCGGACGGCTGATCGCCGGCCGCCCGATCTGAAAGGAGGCGGAGTCATGAAAGGCTATCTGACGGTCGAGCAGGTGGGCAAAACCTTCGACACAGGCAGCGGACGCTTTACTGCCCTCACCGATGTGACGCTGGCGATCGAGAAGGGCGAATTCGTCTCCATCATCGGCCACTCCGGTTGCGGCAAATCCACCTTGCTCAATATCGTGGCGGGGCTGTCTGGACCGACCACCGGCGCGGTGCTGCTGGACGGCGCCGTGGTAGACGAGCCGGGACCGGACCGCGCCGTGGTGTTCCAGAACCACAGTCTGCTGCCCTGGCTCACCGCTTACGCCAATGTGCGCCTGGCGGTGGACAAGGTGTTCGGCAAAACCAAGTCTTCCGCCGAGCGCGACGAATGGACCAAGCACAATCTCTCGCTGGTTCATATGGAACATGCTTTGGACAAAAAACCCGGGGAATTGTCCGGCGGCATGCGCCAAAGGGTGGGCATTGCCCGGGCGCTTGCCATGCAGCCCAAGATACTGCTGCTGGATGAACCTTTTGGCGCCCTGGACGCGCTGACCCGCGCGCATCTTCAAGACACGGTAATGGAAATTCACCGCGACACCAAAAGCACCGCCATCATGATCACCCATGACGTGGACGAAGCAGTGCTTTTGTCCGACCGCATCGTGATGATGACCAACGGGCCGTCGGCCACGATTGGGGAGATCTGCGAGGTCCGCCTGGACCGTCCCCGGCGCCGGCTGGAAGTGGCCGACACGGTCGAATATGCCCGTTGCCGCAAGCAAGTCCTGCAATTTCTCTATGAGCGGCATGCCCAATCCGGCGACAAGGCTGCATAAAGGCTGCGTGATCATGTCTCGATTGTGGCACCCACAGATTTTGCTAGAGTTGGTCCGCGGGGAGGGCGAAGCAGATTTTCATGATGGATCAGGCGAGCATACTGATCATCGATGAGAACCATGTGCGCGCCACGATCATTCAGGACGGACTGCGCGAAGCCGGTCACGCCAATGTCCGGTGGCTGAATGAAACCAGCAATCTCCTCCAGCGCATTGCCGACATCGATCCGGATGTCATCATCATCGACTTGGAAAGTCCCAACCGCGACGTCCTGGAGCAGATGTTTCAGGTCAGCCGTCTGGTCAAGCGGCCCATCGCCATGTTCGTGGATCAAAGCGACAGCGCCTCGATCCGCGACGCCATGCTGGCCGGGGTTTCCGCCTATGTCGTGGATGGGCTGAGAAAGGAGAGGGTCAAGCACATATTGGATATGTGCATTCAACGCTTCGATGTTTTTTCCCGGCTGGAGGAAGAGCTCCACGAAGCCAAGACCGCTTTGGCCGACCGCAAAGTGATCGAACGCGCCAAGGGCATTCTGATGACGGCGAAGGCTTTGAGCGAGCAGGATGCCTATGCCCTGATGCGCAAGACGGCCATGGACCAGAAACGGCGACTGATAGAGATCGCACGCGCCATCGTGATGGCGGGGGAAGTGCTCAAATGAGGCGGTCATGAAAACCATCAGGGTTGGATTTATGCCCTTGATCGATGCCGCCATTCCCATCGCGGCGGTGGAATGCGGCTTTGCCGAGCGCGAAGGCCTGGAGATCGCGCTGGTGCGGGAAACCTCCTGGGCCAATATCCGCGACAAGCTGATCCACGATTTGTTCGATGCCTCCCACATGCTGGCGCCGCTGGCGGTCAGCACCAGTCTGGGGATCGGCAATGCCAAGGTGCCGCTGGCGGTGCCCTTCGGCCTGAACGCAAACGGCAACTGCATTACCTTATCGGCGCGGCTCTATCGGGCCGTGGAAGAGATCCTGGGTCATGCCCCTATGGATGCCCGCCAATCCGCTCAGGCGCTCAAGCGCGTGATCGACAAGCGCAAACTATCCGGCGCGCCCTTGATCAACTTTGCCGTGGTGTTTCCCTTCTCGGTGCATGCCATCATTATGCGCCATTGGCTCAGGCTGGGCGGGATAGACCCCCATAACGATGTCCTGTTTCAGGTGGTGCCGCCGCCTTTCATGGTCGCAAATCTTTCCGAAGGGGTCATTGACGGCTGCTGCGTGGGCGAGCCCTGGAACAGCCGCGCGGTGGAAAGCGGAGTGGGAAGCATCGTCGCCTTTGGCGCGGATATTTCGCGCTGTGCGCCGGACAAGGTTCTGGCGCTGCGCGACACCATGGCCGCGCAGGAGCCGGAAACCATCTATCGCCTGCTGCGTGCCTATAAGGCGGCGGCGCACTGGTGCCAGGATCGCGAGAACCAAGGCAATCTAGCCCACATGCTGTCGCAGCCCCAGTATCTCGGCGTGGCGCCCAAGACGGTATTGAACGCGCTTTCCGGCACGCTGGCGGTCAATCGCACCGAAGCGCGTTCCATGCAGGATTTTTTGGTTTTCGAAGGTGACGATATCAACCGGCCCGATCCCCGCAAGGCGCGCTGGCTTTACGCCGAGATCATGACCGGTCTTCATAAACCCCTGGACGAAGCGCAGGCTCAAGAAGCCGCTACGGTGTTCCGTCCGGATATATTTGACGCGGCCACGGGCAACAATGCGCTGCCGGAGTCGCACGATCCCATCGGTCTGAAATTCGGTCCGGCTTTCGACCCCGATGATCTGCAGGCCTATGCCGGCGCGCTCATGCAAGCAGCAGAGTAGCAAGTCTAGCCATAGTGAAACACGGCCACGATACCCAGAATGGACAGCCCCATCGCAAAGGACCAATAGGCGCTCAGCACCAGCGCAAAGGCGTAGGCGGCTTTTGAGCACCGGTTTTCCCGGAAGGATTTGGTGCTGTTGCCCGCTAGCACAACGGGCCCGGCAAAGGCCATGACGGCATAGTGCAAGGCATGACCCAGTTTGGTCTGGGGCGCTATCGCAAAAAGGCGATAGGTATTGGCGGTCAGGCCTGAAAGGGTCAGGCCTGCGGGCAGGGCGAAAAGAAGAACCAGATACTCCCGCATGTTTCCCCGCATCGTTTCAAATCGGGCCAACAAACGCCGGCCCGGCAGGGCATTTGCAAAATCCGGGCAAGCGGGCCCGCGGCACGCCTTTGACGCCGCCATGACAACAGCCCCGAGCCCTCATCCCGGTGTTTCGCCTTGGAACAGGTCGCCTGGCGGTGCCCCGCTAAACTGGTCACGAGCCGCTGACGCAGCGCTCAAAAGCCTAAAGCCAGACGAAATTCCCCCGCGCGGGCGTTACCCGCCGATGGCGCGGATGCAGAATAATCTGAAACCGCAATCCCAGATCGTCGGACGTCACGTTCAGGCCGGCGCCGATTTTTTGCAAACGCCCACGGACCGACGCCATGCCGTTTCCCGCATCACGCCATTCGGCGAAATCGGACGGCAGACCGACACCGTCATCGCCGATATCGATTACGATCTCGCCATTGCGATTCACCACGCATTCCATGGTGATCTCGACCGACGTTCCGGCCGGATGGGAGTAACGATAGGCATTGGTGACGATCTCGCTCACCACGAAATTCAAGGTGTCGGACTCACGCGCGGTGATGGCGACGCCTTCACCCAATTTGGCGCCCAATTTGGCGCTGAGGCCGATGGTGATGCCGGGGGCGACTTTATGTCCGCATCGCTCCACCAATTCAATCAAAACAGCGCCCAAATCGATTGCGGGCGGTGTTTCCGCGCCGTGCGGCACAGGAAACAGAATCACATTATTGCCGCAATCATAGCGCGCAGTGTGTCGGGTTCCTGATTTAAGCACCGTCATTCGGTAAGTTCCCCATGCGAAGTGCGGGCGCCATGTTCGTGATCTTCCAGATAAAGAGTGCGGTAAATTCCCCACAGATCTCTTGCGCCAATGCCACATATCAACGGCGTAGCGGTTATGGGGTTCCAAGGAACTTTTTGAGTTTGCATCCTGCGCGAATCACTTGGCATGCATTAAGCTTTGCTTGTCTATTGATCCGTCATCATGAACAGGTACGATTGCAACGGTTTCCTGATCCTTTTCGATTTCGGATAAGAAAAACCGCCAACAAAAAACGATAAGAACAGCGGTAAGGGTGGGGCGTATCGGCCCAAGAGAGAGGAGCTTTGCGTGTCATTTGAAAATATTGGGGAGGGATCTGTCATTGGATAGGTCCCTGAGAGAAGCGTCGTCGCCATCCGGAAACGATCAGTGCCCTGTGACGCGATTTGATACCTATTTTCATCTGGTATCGGCCAACACGCGGGAACTTTTGGAAACGGCTTTTGCCCTGCGCTACCAGGTTTATTGTTTGGAGCGCCGGTTCGAGGATCCCACGCAACAGTACGAAGGCCTGGAACGTGACGGATTCGACCGGCATGCCGTGCACAGCCTGATTTTCCATCGGCCTCAAGGCGAGGCCATTGGCACAGCCCGGCTGATCTTGCCGCAGGCTGCGCGCCGCAACAGTCTTCCCATACAACAACTGCTGCAAAAGCAGGGCATCGCCCCGGCAGATTTTTTTCCCAATGATAGCGTGGCGGAAATTTCCCGCTTCGCGATTTCCGACTCATTTCGCCGCCGCACGCCGGCATCGGATCGCTCGCAGACTATCGCGTCCAAGCGCGAGTTGCGCAGCAATTTGCCTTGTCTGGGTCTGTTTCAGATTTTGCTGCGCCAGAGCATCGAGTTGGGCATCGACTATTGGAGCGCGGTCATGGAACCGCACCTGATGCGGATGCTGGTGAGTATGGGCATCCGGTTTCAGCCAATCGGCCCGGTGGTGTCCTACCACGGCTTGCGGCAGCCCAGCTATTGCCATGTGCCGCTGATGTTGCGGAATTTGGCGTTGACCAAGCCGGAATCCTGGGCGGTGGTGACCAACAATGGCGAGCTAATGTACGCGCCCGCGATTGAGGAGCTGCGCAGGGTCGCCTAATAGCGGGGTTTAGGCCGCGTTGCCGATTTCGCGGACATACTGGATGGCAAAGCCATCCTCATGGTGGCGCACCACGCGTCCGCGCGTGCGCCCCAGATTCACGATTTCGCCGACCGGCAAGCGTATTTTGGTCCGGACCGAGACCCCGTCCAGGGAGATGTCCAGCACATCGCACAAAATGTTTTCGCCGTTCTGGCGCGTGATGCTGCCGCTGACCAGGGACGGGATGCGGACATGCTTTCGCATTTCGGTGACGCCGGCCACGCCTTCGGCGGCAAAGGACTTGATCATTTCCTTCAGGCGTCCGCGCTTGGTTTCGCCGATGGAAAATTCCAGCGCCAACTGGCCGTTGGTATGAACGACGGTCTTACCCTCGAAGCGTCCGAAATTTTCAATATAAAGAACCAGCGCAAGATCGGCGGGGAATTGCGTGTCGCATTGCAGGGCCGCGCCGCCAGCGGACAAGTTCAGCACCTTGCACTCCGTCGACTGTTCGTTCTTGGGATTGAACAGCTGACCGGGCAGGAAGAGCTGGACCCGCTCATATTTGCGGTTGTCGGCGCCGGTTCGGGGGGCTGCTGCGTCAGCCATGAAAACTGCTCCACTATGACGGAAAACAGTATGCCGCGTAGGAATTAGAGCCGGGTTTTTCCAAACCCTAAAATTCCGGAATCAAAGTTAACCTCTGTGCGGCGGCGATGTCTTGCCACAGAGTGAAACAATAGCTGCGCCAAATATGGGCTGCCACCGGTCTCGGGGTAATTCCCGGCGCCTGGCGAAAGAGCCAAAGTTCCCGCCTTAAACTTGCAGGTTAACCTTTAGAGCCTGCTTTCATGGGCGCGGCATCAAGTTTGCTTCATCGTTTCTTGATGACAAAGAAACGTGTCAAACTGGGCCTTGCCGCGCTGGGCATTTTGTTTGCCCTCTTTTTGGCGCTGATTGGGCTGTTGCTGGCGCCCACCATGGCGTCGGCTGAGAAAAATTCCGACGCCTCCAACAACTATGGCGCCCAATCGGGATCCGGCAACAGCTTCGGGTCCAATTACTCCGAACATGCCAGCGGCGAAGGGTCCGACAAGGGGACCGATGCGGACGAACAATTGGCCGCCAACGCCGATGCCTGTGCGGGCGGGTTTCTCTCCTGCACCGATCCGGCGGATTCTTGGGATACCGAGACTTTTGGCGATGGCACCTCATCCGGCAGCTCCTCCCATAGCGCGGGCGAGGATCAGCAAGGCGAAAATGAGCAAAACCAAGGCGGCAATCCGCCTTCCGGTTTTCCCCCGGCGTTCGTCGCGGGCGGTCCTGGCGGCGGCGACAATGGTCCGTCTTTCTCCAACGCGCCTGACTCCAACGTGTCTGACTCCAACGTGCCTGGGGACGAGAATTCTCCCAACGAGTCCGAGAAGACGAACGAAATCCCCGATCCCGGTACGGACCAGGGCGGCACCGATCCTGACTCCGGGAAGATTCCGCTTAACGACGATCCCAAGAATCCGCCGCCCCCTCCTGGCGACGAAAGCCCGCGCGGTTCCCCTCCTGACGGCAATCCACCCGGTGAGAATCCGCTGCCGGAAAGCCCGTCGCCCTCTATCGTAAAAACCACCCAGGTTCCCGAGCCGCTGACCGTGTCGCTCTTTGCCGTTGGTTTGTTCGGTTCGGTGGTCCTGCGCCGCCGCGCCAAGAACAACCTGCCAGACGCCAGCGCCTAACGCCTATTCGTCCAAACGGAATTGGTTTTGCAGCTCGCTCAAGGCCGTGCGGGCAGCGAGATCGTTGACCAGCGGAAGCGCCGGTTCGATTTCCGAAACGAACCAGTTGCGCGCCGGGTTGGCCCGGCGGGCCACCGTGACCCGTTCGACTTTACTGGTTCGCGGCAATTGGCGCAGATAAAGCGCGCAAATGCGTTCCAACTTCGCTTTATCGATTTTGCTTTTGGCGATGCTGACGATGGTTGCCATGTCTGTGCCCAAAAATGGATCGGTATCGGATGGACCATGCAGAGGCTGGGCCACCGTATTGTACGATACGGAACGGTTACGATGCGCTGGCGGCGCGGGTGCTTGAACCGCCAAGCCGGTTGAGCGTTAGAGAACTGACTATTGATGAGAGCCCTATGGCCTGGGCCTATTATGACAGGGTGTTTAATGCGCCGCGTACGGGCCATGGCCGCCGCGCTGTGCCGCAACGACGCCGACCGGGTCCTGAGCGCGATTTCAGCGAGGATTTTCGCGATCCGCGCTTTATGCCGGGGTGGTTCATCCTGCCGTCCTTTGCCTTGGCAGTCTTTATTGGCGGATTCTGTTTTCTCCTTACCTGATCGGTTCACGCGTTAGGACGATAAACCTACCCTATTTTTGGAACTTTCGTGGAACCTGCTCGTTTGTCCAAGATGTAGGGGGGGGAACGAGTGAAGGGGGCTGCGTTGTCAGATATACTCTTGCCCGGAACCTCGCGACGCGCGCGCGAACTCGCTTGGTCAGGAGCGATGTCATGAGCGAGGCTCATTCTCCCACCGTCAAGAAAAACGGCAATCACGCGCCGGTCCCCCTGGATATCGGGACACGCTCGGATCAGGGCGCTTCGGCTGCGGACCTTGAAGCGCTGTTGATAGCCTTGCAGTCCATGCAGAGCGGTGACTTCACCGTTCGCCTATCGGGCAGCCGCACCGGAATCATCGGTAAGATCGCCGACACCTTTAACGAGATCGTCTCCACCAACCAGAAGATGGCCCAGCAGCTGGATCAGGTTGGCGAGCTGGTCGGCAAACAAGGCAAGACCCGCCACCGGGTGAAATTGGGCCTGACAAAAGGCTCCTGGGGCGAGATGGAAGCCTCGGTCAATACACTGGTGGACGATCTGCTATGGCCCACCGTGGAGGTGACCCGCGCCATCTCGGCGGTGGCCAAAGGCGATTTGCTGCAGACGGTGAATTTGGACGTGGAGGGCCGCCCCCTGAAGGGCGAATTCCTGCGCGCCGCCAATATTGTCAACACCATGATCAAGCAGCTCAGCGTGTTCACCTCCGAAGTGACGCGCGTGGCGCGCGAAGTGGGCACCGAAGGCAAGTTGGGCGGACAGGCCCAGGTGAGCGAAGTGACCGGCGTGTGGAAGGATTTGACCGAAAGCGTCAACTCCATGGCCTCCAACCTGACCGGCCAGGTGCGAAGCATCGCCGAAGTGACCATCGCGGTGGCCAATGGCGACTTGTCCAAGAAAATCACCGTGGACGTGCGCGGAGAAATCCTTCAGCTCAAGGAGGCCATCAACACCATGGTGGACCAGCTGCGCTCTTTCGCGTCGGAAGTGACGCGCGTGGCGCGCGAAGTGGGCACCGAAGGCAAACTGGGCGGCCAGGCGCTGGTGCCCGGCGTGGCGGGGACCTGGAAAGACTTGACCGACTCGGTCAATGCCATGTGCGGTAATCTTACCGACCAGGTGCGCAACATCGCGCAAGTGACCACCGCCGTGGCGCGCGGCGACCTGTCGCGCAAGATCACCGTGGATGTGCGCGGCGAAATTCTGGAATTGAAAGACACCATAAACACCATGGTGGATCAGCTCAACGCCTTCGCCTCGGAAGTGACACGTGTGGCGCGCGAGGTCGGCACCGAAGGCAAGCTGGGCGGCCAGGCGCAAGTGCCAGGCGTGGCGGGCACCTGGAAAGATTTGACCGACAATGTCAACTTCATGGCGTCCAACCTGACCGGACAGGTGCGCAATATCGCCGAAGTGGCGACCGCCATCGCCGGCGGCGACCTGTCCAAGAAAATCACCGTGAACGTGTCGGGCGAAATCCTTCAACTCAAGGAAACGCTCAACACCATGGTCGACCAGCTCAACGCCTTTGCCGGCGAAGTGACGCGCGTTGCGCGCGAAGTCGGCACCGAGGGCCGGCTCGGCGGCCAGGCCAACGTGCTCGGCGTCGCCGGGACGTGGAAAGACCTCACCGACTCGGTCAACTCGATGGCGAACAACCTGACCGCGCAGGTCAGGAACATCGCCGAAGTCGCCACGGCCATCGCCGGCGGCGACCTGTCCAAGAAAATCACCGTGAACGTGTCGGGCGAAATCCTTCAGTTGAAGGAAACCATCAACACCATGGTGGACCAGCTCAACGCTTTCGCCTCGGAAGTGACGCGCGTGGCGCGCGAGGTGGGCACCGAGGGACGTCTGGGCGGGCAGGCCAATGTGCTGGGCGTCGCGGGCACCTGGAAAGACTTGACCGATTCCGTGAACTCCATGGCGTCCAACCTGACGGCGCAAGTACGCAACATCGCCGAAGTCTCCACCGCCATCGCCAATGGCGACTTGTCCAAGAAGATCACGGTGGACGTGAAGGGCGAAATTCTCAAACTCAAGGAAACCATCAACACCACGGTGGACCAGCTCAACGCCTTCGCCTCGGAAGTGACGCGCGTGGCGCGCGAAGTGGGCACCGAAGGCAAGCTGGGCGGACAGGCCGATGTGAAAGGCGTGGCCGGCACGTGGAAGGACCTTACCGACAGCGTGAA